>NZ_JBWKOY010000003.1:0-913035 GCF_059416345.1 Variovorax sp. GW821-FHT09D07 | reverse complement strand
CGCAGCGAAATCAAGGAGGAGCCCGAAGGGCGGGGGACATTCGCGGAGCAAGGTACCCCGTCGGCGGGAGCGCGCCCCGAAGGACTGCGCACCACGCGACAAGGACCTCGCACACGCGATGTCATGTCATTGCGCCAGGACCGACAGCGCGTTCAAAGGCAGCTGGATGTGCACCATGCTGCTGGGCACCAGCGGCTCTTCGCCGCCGCTGCGCGCATCGGCGGGCAGCTCGGCCTCGATCTCGATGCCCAGCGGCTCGCAGGCCAGGCGGGCCGAGGTGCGGTTGCCGAAGAACTCGGTGTCGAGCAGGCGCGCGGCGAAGCTGTTGGTGCCGAGTTCGGAGCCGAAGCGCTTCACCACCACATGCTCGGGGCGGATGCCCACGGTGGCCTGCGAACCGACGCTGAGGCTGCCGGGTGCGCAGAACAGTTCGCTGTCGCGCACGCGCACCTTGCCGTCGGCCAGCACGGTGGCGGGCAGCATGTTCATGCGGCCCACGAAGCCCGCCACGAAGCGGGTGCGCGGCTTGCGGTACAGCTCGTCGGGCGTGCCGGCCTGCTCGATGCGGCCGTTGTGCATCAGCACCACGCGGTCGGCCATCGAGAGGGCTTCTTCCTGGTCGTGCGTGACCATGATGGTGACGATGCCCAGGCGCTTTTGCAGCGCGCGGATTTCGCTGCGCAGCGTGGCGCGCACCTGCGCGTCGAGCGCGGACAGCGGCTCGTCGAGCAGCAGCAGGCGCGGGTTGGGTGCGAGCGCGCGCGCCAGCGCGATGCGCTGTTGCTGGCCGCCCGAGAGCTGCACGGGGTACTTGTCGGCATGCGCGGCGAGGCCGACGAGGTCGAGCATTTCGCGCGAGCGCTTGGCCATCTCGCGCGCCAGCGCGCCCGTGGGGTGCAGGCCGTAGGCGATGTTCTGCGCCGCCGTGAGGTTGGGGAACAGCGCATACGACTGGAACACCACGCCGAAGCCGCGTGCCGCGGGCGGCAGGCCCGCGATGTCCTGGCCGCCGAGCAAAATTTGCCCGCTGTCGGCGCGCTCGATGCCGCACACGATGCGCAGCAGCGTGGTCTTGCCGCAGCCCGAAGGACCGAGCAGGCAGACGAACTCGCCGGGCTCGATGTCCAGGTCGATGCCGTCGAGCACGCGCGTGGCGCCAAAGGACTTGCCGATGCCGCGAAGAGAAAGAAAGCTGGTCATGTGCGGCTGCCCGAAACCCCGATCACATTGGCTTTTTCTCGGCCTTGGCGTCGTAGCGCTTCGACCATTCCGTCAGGATGCGGTCGCGGTTCGCGGCAGCCCAGTTGAAGTCGTTCTTGGCGAGCAGCTTCTCGACGTCGCCCGGCACGAACTCCAGCTTTTCCTGGATGCCCGGCAGCGCGAGCACGGCGAAGTTCTTCGCGTACAGCTCGTTGGCCTGCTTCGTCACGGCCCAGTCGGCCAGGGCCTTGGCGGCGTCCTGCTTCTTGCTGGTCTTGATGATGCCGGTGGCTTCCATGTCCCAGCCCAGGCCTTCCTTGGGCAGCACGATGTCGATGGGGGCGCCGTCGCGCTTGGTCTTGTTGGCGCGGTATTCGAAGGACATGCCCAGCGCGAACTCGCCGGCGCCGGCCTGGCGGCAAGGCTTGCTGCCCGAGAGGCTGTACACGCCGATGTTCTGGTGCAGCGCGTCCATGTACTTCCAGGCCTTGTCCTCGCCCATCATCTGGATCCAGCCCGACACCATGAGGTAGCCGGTGCCCGATGCCGCGGGGTTGGGCATGGTGATCTGGCCCTTGTAGACCGGGTTGGTCAGGTCGGCCCAGCTGGTGGGCTTGGGCAGGTTCTTCTTCGTGGCTTCGGCGGTGTTGAAGCAGATGGCCGACGACCACACGTCCATGCCGACCCACTTGGGCGGGTTGGCGGTGTCGCGCATGGTGGGCTTGATGGCGTCCAGGCCCTTGGGGGCGTAGGGCTGGAGCATGCCTTCCTTGTCGAGCAGCATCAGCGAGGTGGCGGCCAGGCCCCACACCACGTCGGCCTGGGGGTTGGCCTTTTCAGCCAGCAGCTTGGCGGTGACGATGCCGGTGGAGTCGCGCACGAACTTCAGCTCGATGGCCGGGTTCTCCTTTTCGAAGGCGGCCTTGTAGGCCTGCACCTGGTCGGCTTCGAGCGCGGTGTAGACCAGCAGCTCGGTGCGGCCTTGGGCCGAGGCGGCGAAGGCCAGCGAGAACAAGGCGGCGGGCACGGCGGCCCACATCAGACGACGATGCAGCATGGGAGATTCCCTCGAGGTAAGAACTGGCGGTGTACGCAAAAAGAAAACACGGCCGGGGCCGTGAACGCAGCGATGCTCGCAGCGCTATGTGACAAAGGTTTGTCACACGGCCGTACCCGCGCTGCGGCGTTTGCACTTTCGTCACACGGCCGTCATCAAGCGACGCGAGCCTGTACAGGCTGTCGCACACCGTTCTTTTGCAATCCCATGACACTCGACCTCGCCGAGATCGCTCGCCTGTTCGCCGAACGTGGCGGCCTGGCGTACGCGGGCGAGCCGGTGTCGCAGCTCGAACACGCGTTGCAATGCGCCTGGCTGGCCGAACAGGCCGGCGCCGGCGACACGCTCGTGACGGCCGCATTGCTGCACGACCTGGGGCACCTGCTGATCGCCGAGCACCAGACGCTGTCGCGCTCGCCCACCGAACTGGGCATTGACGACCGCCACCAGTACATCGCGCTGCCGCTGCTGCGCGGCGCCTTCGACGTGGCGGTGCGCGAACCGATCCGCCTGCACGTGGACGCCAAGCGCTACCTGTGCGCGACGCGACCGGGCTACGTGTCGAAGCTCTCGCCCGATTCGGTGCGCAGCCTGGCGCTGCAAGGCGGCGTGATGGACGACGAGGCGGCGCAGCGCTTTGCGGGCCTGCCGTGGTCGGGCGACGCGGTGCGGCTGCGGCTGTGGGACGAAGCGGCCAAGGCCGAGGGGCTGCGAACGCCGCCGCTCGCGCATTTCCTGGCGACGGCGGCGCGCGTGATGCTGCGCTGAGGGCTGGCGGGACGAAGGGACGGGGGCCGACTTTCAGCCCCGTTTAAGAAACATTTGTCTACGATGGTTTCCTCACGAGGTCCGGCGCCCCTGCGCCTGCGAGGAAATCCGCATGTCATCTGCTCCATCTCCCACCATCGCGGCGCGTGCCGGCGCGTTCGTCCAGGTCCTGCGCCGCGTGCTGCGGCTCGCGGCGCCCTACTTCAGTTCGGACGAAGAAAAATGGCGGGCGCGCCTCATGTTCGCGGGCATCGTGGCGCTGAACCTGGCGTACGTGTACGCGCTGGTGCTCTTCAACCAGTGGTACGGGCGCTTCTATGACGGGCTGCAGAACAAGGACGCGGTGGTGTTCTGGCGCGAGATCCGCGTGTTCGCCTGGCTGGCCTTCTTCAACATCGCGATCCAGGTGGCGAAGTTCTACCTGACGCAGCTGCTGCAGCTGCGCTGGCGTTCGTGGATGACCCGCCACTACCTCGGCCGCTGGATGGCCGACCGCACCTTCTATCACCTGGAACTGGCGCGCTACGCGCAGGCCGACGGCGCCACGCCCGACAACCCCGACCAGCGCATCCAGGAGGACATGCAGATGTTCACCAACGCGACCATGACGCTGTCGATGGAGATCCTGAACGCGGTGGTCACGCTGCTGAGCTTCATCGGCATCCTGTGGGGCCTGTCGGGCACCTTCGACCTGTCGCTGGGCGGCAGCACCTACCAGGTCGCGGGCTCGATGGTGTGGCTGGCGCTGGTCTACTGCGTGGTCGGCACGGTCATCACGCACTTCATCGGCCGGCCGCTGATCGGCCTGAACTTCCGCCAGCAGCGCTTCGAGGCCGACTTCCGCCACCACCTGGTGCGCGTGCGCGAGTACAGCGAAGCCATCGCGCTCGACCGCGGCGAGACGGTGGAGCGCGGCCAGCTCGACACGCGCTTCGGCGCCGTGCTGCGCAACTACCTGCACCTGATCAAGAAGCAGAAGAACCTGGTCACCTTCACCGCGATGTTCGGGCAGGCGTCGGTGATCTTTCCGTTCATCGTGTCGGCGCCGCGTTTCTTCAGCGGGGCCATCCAGCTGGGCGCGCTGATCCAGATCTCGACCGCTTTTGAAAAGGTGCAGGATTCGCTGAGCTGGTTCGTGACCAACTACGACCGCGTGGCCGTCTGGCGCGCCACCACCGACCGCCTGATCAGCTTCGACGACGCGATGCGCGCCCACGCCGCGCGCGAAGATGCCCTGCAGCGCGAAGAAGGCGCCGCCGCGCTGGGCACCAGCGACCTCACGCTCGCGCTGCCCAACGGCACGCAGCTGCTGGCCGGCGCCGCGCTGGCGGTGCGCCCCGGCGACAGCGTGTTGCTGCAAGGCCCTTCGGGCAGCGGCAAGTCGACGCTGTTCCGCGCTTTCGCGGGCATCTGGCCGTTCGCGCGCGGCAAGGTGCAGGCCCCGGCCGACGCGGTCTTCATGCCGCAACGCCCCTACCTGCCCGACGGCAAGCTGCGCGAGGCGCTGACCTACCCGCACCCGGCCGCCGGCTTCAGCGACGACCAGCTGCGCCAGGCCCTGGCCGATGCGCTGCTGCCCGACCTGGTGAACCGGCTCGACGACAGCGACGCCTGGAGCCAGAAGCTCTCGGGCGGCGAGCAGCAGCGGCTGGCCATCGCGCGGGTGCTGCTGAAGAAGCCGGCGTGGCTCTTCGCCGACGAGGTGACCAGCGCGCTCGATGCGCCGGCCGAAGCCGTGCTCTACCAACGGCTGGCCGACACGGTGCGCGCGGGTGGCGGTGCGATGGTGTCGATCGCGCACCGCCCCGCCGTGGGCGATTTCCATGGCCAGCGCTGGACGCTGGTGCCTCAAGAAGAAAGTGCAACCGGCGGCGCGCGCTACCGGCTCGATACCTCTACAGCGGCTCAGGCCGCAGCAACGTAACGCTCCCAGCCCTTCTTGCGCAGATCGCAGGCCGGGCACTCGCCGCAGCCGTAGCCCCAGGCCTGGCGGTGTTCGCGGTCGCCGAGGTAGCAGGTGTGGGTTTCTTCCACGATCAGGTCGACCAGCGGCTGGCCGCCCAGCCGGTGGGCCAGCGCCCAGGTCTCGGCCTTGTCGATCCACATGAGCGGCGTCTCGATGACGAGGCGGCGCTCCAGGCCGAGCGACAGCGCGAGCTGCATCGCCTTCATGGTGTCGTCGCGGCAGTCGGGGTAGCCCGAGAAGTCGGTTTCGCAGACACCGGTCACGATCACCTGCAGCCCGCGCCGATAGGCCAGCGCGCCCGCCAGCGTGAGGAACAGCAGGTTGCGCCCCGGCACGAAGGTGTTGGGCAGGCCGTCGGCCTGCATGGCGAAGGCGACTTCTTCGGTGAGCGAGGAGCCGCCGAGCTGCGCCAGCGCGGCCAGCGTGAGCACGTGGTCTTCGCCCAGGCGCGGCGCCCATTCGGGAAAGCGCTCGCGCATCTTCGCGAGCACGGTGCCGCGCACGTCGAGCTCGACGCGGTGGCGCTGGCCGTAATCGAAGCCCAGCGTTTCGACACGCTGGTACTTGGACAGGGCCTCGGCCAGGCAGGTGGCCGAGTCCTGGCCGCCGGAGAAGAGAACGAGGGCGGTGGTGTGCAGGGGCATGTCCGTCAACGGCGGGGCCGTTGTAGTGCAAATGCGCGATTTTCGCAGCCGATCGATGCTGCGGGCCGCCCTGTTCTGCGGTGCTTCTAGAGAAAGCGCTCCAGCAGCTTGCGCGAGGCGCGATCCAGCGCCTTCGCATCGGGAATGCGGAACTGCACGCCGTGCGCGCTCGCGATCAGCAGCGCGCCGCCTTCGAGACGGCGGATGTCTTCCTCGGCCTTGAGCACGAAGCTGGTGTCGCCGCGGTCGGTGCTCACGGTCCAGGTGCTGGGCACGCCGAAGCTCGACACGCCGTGCAGCTTCAGCAAGGTGGGCGCGAAGTCGCGCACGGCGAGTTCTTCGGTCAGCAGCGCCTGGGTGGGCGCGGGCAGCTGGTCGACGCGGTCGACCCATACGAGTTCGCGGCCTTCGCTGCCGACCAGCGACACGCCCTCGTTGGGCGCGCTGAGCGGAAAGGCGCGCACGGGTGTCACGCCCACGTGGTGCTCGCCCTGCGCGTCGGTCAGCACGAGGCGCCCGAAGGTGTCGCGGGCGAGTTCAAAGCTCATGTTGTTGGTATTGGTGCTGCTCATCACACGTCCCCTGCCGGATGGGCGGCGTGGCTCACGGCCAGCGGCGCCTGGGCGTTGGCGCGCTCGTCGGCGGCGCCTTCGCTCACATCGTCTTCGTCGCCCTGGCGCAGCTGCGCCTGGTAGAGGCGCCAGTAGGCGCCCTGCTTGGCCATGAGCGCGTCGTGCGGCCCGACCTCGACCACCTCGCCGCGGTCCATGACCACGAGGCGGTCGGCCTTGCGCAGCGTGGACAGGCGGTGGGCGATGGCGATGGTGGTGCGGCCCTGCACGAGGTTGTCGAGCGCCTTCTGGATTTCCTTTTCGGTCTCGGTGTCGACGGCCGAGGTGGCCTCGTCGAGGATCAGGATGCGCGGGTCGATGAGCAGCGCGCGCGCGATGCTGATGCGCTGGCGCTCGCCGCCCGACAGGCCCTGGCCGCGCTCGCCCACCAGCGAGTCGTAGCCGTGCGGCAGGCGCAGGATGAAGTCGTGCGCATGGGCCGCGCGGGCCGCCGCGACGACTTCTTCGCGCGTGGCGTCGGGCTTGCCGTAGGCGATGTTCTGCGCGATGGTGCCGAAGAACAGGAACGGCTCCTGCAGCACCAGGCCGACGTGGCGCCGGTAGTCGGCCACGGCGAAGCGGCGGATGTCGGTGCCGTCGACCTTGATGGCGCCGTCGGTCACGTCGTAGAAGCGGCAGATCAGGTTGACCAGCGTGCTCTTGCCCGAGCCGCTGTGGCCCACGAGGCCGATCATCTCGCCGGGCTCGATGGTCAGGTCGAGGTCGTGGATCACGGCGCGCGAGCCGTAGCGGAAACCGAGGCCGCTCATCTCGATGCGGCCCTGCACGCGCTCCACCTTCACCGGGTTGGCGGGCTCGGGCACGTTGCTCACGTGGTCGAGGATGTCGAAGATGCGCTTGGCGCCGGCCGCGGCCTTCTGCGTGACCGAGACGATGCGGCTCATCGAGTCGAGCCGCGTGTAGAAGCGGCCGATGTAGGCGATGAAGGCGGTGAGCACACCCACCGTGATGCTGCCGCGCGCCACCTGCCAGATGCCGAAGGCCCAGACCACGAGCAGGCCGATTTCGGTCAGCAGCGACACGGTCGGCGTGAACAGCGACCAGGTGCGGTTGAGCTTGTCGTTGACCTGCAGGTTGTAGGCGTTGGCGACGCGGAAGCGCTCGGCCTCGCGGCGCTCCTGCGCGAAGGCTTTCACCACACGGATGCCGGGGATGGTGTCGGCCAGCACGTTGGTCACTTCGGACCAGACGCGGTCGATCTTCTCGAAGCCGGTGCGCAGGCGGTCGCGCACGACGTGGATCATCCAGGCGATGAAGGGCAGCGGCACCAGCGTGACCACGGCCAGCAGCGGGTTGATCGAGATCAGGATGGCCGCCGTCATGACGATCATCAGCACGTCGTTGGCGAAATCGAGCGCGTGCAGCGACAGGAAGACGTTGATGCGGTCGGTTTCGGAGCCGATGCGCGCCATGAGGTCGCCGGTGCGCTTGCCGCCGAAGTAGTCCAGCGGCAGGGTCAGCAGGTGCTCGTAGGTGGTCGTGCGCAGGTCGGCGCCGATGCGTTCGGACACCAGCGCCAGCAGGTAGGTGCGCGCCCAGCCCAGCCCCCAGCCGACCAGCGCCGCGATCAGCAGGCCGCCCAGGTAGAGGCCGACCCGGGCGGAGTCGATCTTCTGCCCGTTCTGGAACGGGATCAGGATGTCGTCCATCAGCGGGATGGTCAGGTACGGCGGCACCAGCGTGGCGGCGGTGGAGATCAGGGTCAGGACAAACCCGAGGATCAGCTGCTTGCGGTACGGCCCGGCGAAGCGGCCCAGGCGCAACAGCACCCAGGTCGAGGGCGGGGTCTGGAGTTCGGTGTCGGTGCCGTCGACGTCGAGAAGTTCGGGCGTCTCTTCTGTCGCCTTCGCGACAGCGGGCGCGGCGCGCTGGCCGAAGAGCTTGAGCAGCTTGAGCGCCGCCGGCTGGCCGGCCAGGGTGTAGCGCCAGCGGGCGAGCTGTCCGGCGGGGCCGATGAGGTCGAGGGTTCCGACGCCGGCATGGTCGGAAAGACGCATTTCCAAGGCCTGATCGGTGAGTGGCCACTCACACCACTCGCCGCCGGGTTCCAGGGCGATGAGCCGCTGGTCGGTCAAGGCAACGAGGCCCGTGGCGAAGCGAAGTTGGTCGTCGAGGTCAACCGCAAGTGTTACCGAAACGTTTTCAGCGCCTGCGAGTCGGCTTTTCAGCACGCCTGAGACCGCCTCCGTTTCGCCCGCCTGGGCGCCGACTGGATCGTGATGTTGCATTGTGTTTATTTGACTCTTGCCCGTCGCGGGCCGCTGGGACCGCGTCATGGCGCCCTTGGTCGGGCGCCGATTCTGACCGATCGCCATGGGTGCGCTTGAAGGCGCCGTGGTGCTCGGCCAAAGCACATCGAACGTTTGCATGACCCGTTTCGACGACATCCAATTGCTGCGCATCAACTATTTGCGCGGTCCCAACCTCTGGACCTACCGTCCGGTGCTCGAAGTCTGGCTCGACCTGGGCCAACTGGAAGACTTCCCCTCCAACAAGATCGACGGTTTCACCGACCGGCTGACCACCCTGCTGCCGGCGCTCATCGAGCACCACTGCGGCGTGGGCGAGCGCGGTGGCTTCATCCAGCGCCTCACCGAAGGCACCTGGTCGGGCCACGTGCTGGAGCACGTCGTGATCGAACTGCTGAACCTGGCCGGCATGCCGACCGGCTTCGGGCAAACCCGCAGCACCTCGGAGCACGGCGTGTACCGCATGGTGTTCCGCGCGCGTGACGAGCAGGTCGCCCGCGTGGCGCTCACCGAAGGCCACCGCCTGCTGATGGCGGCCATCAACAACGACCCGTTCACTGCCGCCGACGTGCAGACGGCCGTCGAGGCGGTCAAGGCCAAGGTCGAGGACTGCTACCTCGGCCCGAGCACTGCGGCCATCGTGTCCGCCGCCACCGACCGCGGCATTCCGCACATGCGCCTGAACAGCGGCAACCTGGTGCAGCTGGGCTACGGCGCCAACCAGCAGCGCATCTGGACCGCGGAAACCGACTACACCAGCGCCATCGGCGAATCGATCGCCAGCGACAAGGAACTGACCAAGTCGCTGCTCGCCAGCTGCGGCGTGCCCGTGCCGCACGGCCAGGTGGTCGAGTCGCCCGAAGAAGCCTGGGAAGCCGCCGAGGACATCGGCCTGCCCGTGGTCGTGAAACCGTCGGACGCCAACCATGGCCGCGGCGTGTCGCTCGAACTGACCACGCGCGAGGAAGTCATGGCCGCCTTCGCGGTCGCCGAGCCCGAGGGCAGCGACGTGATGGTCGAGCGCTTCATCCGCGGCCACGAACATCGCCTGCTGGTGGTGGGCGGCGAGGTGGTGGCGGCCGCGCGCGGCGAGATCATCACCGTGACCGGCGACGGCACCAGCACCGTGGCCGGGCTGATCGACAAGCAGCTCAACAGCGACCCGCGCCGCGGCGCCGAAGAAGAATTTCCGCTCGACGTGATCGTGCTGGCCACCGACGCCAAGCTGCAGCTGGAGCTCAAGCGCCAGGAACTGGACGGCAACTCGGTGCCGGCCGCCGGCCGCGTGGTGACGATCCAGCGCAACGGCAACATGGCCTACGACTGCACCGACCTCGTGCACCCCGAGGTGGCGCATGCCGCCGTGCTCGCCGCGCGCGTGGTCGGCCTGGACATCGCGGGCATCGACATGGTCGCGCAAGATATTTCCAAGCCGCTGGGCCCGCAGGGCGGCGCGATCGTCGAGGTGAACGCCGGCCCCGGCCTGCTGATGCACCTGAAGCCGGCCATCGGCTCGCCGCGCCCCGTGGGCCGCGCCATCTGCGACCACCTGTTCCCGAACGACGCGCCGGGCCGCATCCCCGTGGTGGGCGTGGCCGGTTCGCGCGACACCGCCGTGCTCGCGCGGCTGGTGGCCTGGCTCATCAACCTCGGCGGGCGCCACACCGGCCTGGCCTGCCGCGACGGCCTGTTCCTGGAACGCCGCCGCGTCGACGCACGCGACAGCGCCAACTGGGACGCCGGCCACCGCCTGCTCGTGAACCGCGCCGTCGAGGCCGTGGTGATCGAGAACGGTGCCGAAACCATCCTGCGCGACGGCCTGGCCTACGACCGCTGCGAAGTCGGCATCGTGACCGACCTCGAAGGCTGCGAAGCCCTGGCCGACTACGACATCACCGAGAGCGACCAGATGGTCAAGGTGCTGCGCACCCAGGTCGACGTGGTGCTGGGCGAAGGCACGGCCGTGCTCAACGCCGACGAGCCGCGCATCGCCGCGCTGGCGCCGCTGTGCGATGGCGCCGTCATCCTCTATGCGGCCGACCCGCAGGCTGCCGCGCTCGCCGCGCACCAGGCCGAAGGCGGCAAGGCCGTGCTGGTGCGCCAGGACCGCGTGGTGCTGGCCAACGGCACGAGCGAATCGTTCCTGCCCGGCCTGGGCCGCCTGACCATCTGGCGCGCGACCCACGTCGGCGTGAGCCTCGAAAGCCTGCTGGCCGCCGTGGCCGCCGCCTGGGCCATGGGCATTCCGCTCAACCTGATCGGCGCCGGAGTCGAAGCCTTCGAAGCCGACCTGCAGGCGGCCCTGGCCTCGCTGCAGCTGTCGCAAGCCTCGCCGCTCTCCCCCCAACTACAACTGGCATGACACGATGCGCCGCCCCGCCACCCGCGGGGCCGGCGCCCTGGTCACACCGCAAGATCACCGCAACCGCGCGCCCCGTGCCGTAGCCCCATGAAAGTCACCCGCATCCGCGCCCTGCGCGGCCCCAATCTCTGGAGCCGCCACACCACCATCGAGGCCGTCGTGGCCTGCGAAGGCGACGAAAACGCCGTCGGCAAGCTCGACGGGTTCGAAGCCCGTCTGCGCGCCCGCTTCCCGACCATCGGCGAGCTGCACCCGATGGTGCTCGGCCAGCCGCTGGCGCTGGCCCACGTGCTCGAGAACGCCGCCGTGGCGCTGCAGGCCCAGGCCGGCTGCGCCGTCAACTTCGGCAACACCGCGCCCACGACCGAAGAAGGCGTGTACCAGGTCACCGTGCAGTACACCGAGGAAGACGTGGGCCGCCGCGCCCTCGCGCTGGCCGAGGAACTGATCCAGGCCGCGCTGGCCGACACCGCCTTCGACGCCGACGCCGCCATCACCGAGCTGCGCGACCTCGACGAGTCGGAGCGCCTGGGCCCGAGCACCGGCTCCATCGTCGACGCCGCCGTGGCGCGCGGCATTCCGTACCGCCGCCTCACCAGCGGCAGCCTGGTGCAGTTCGGCTGGGGCTCCAAGCAGCGCCGCATCCAGGCCGCCGAAATCGACAGCACCAGCGGCGTGGCCGAATCGATCGCGCAGGACAAGGAACTCACCAAGCAGTTGCTCAACGCCGCCGGCGTGCCGGTGCCGCTGGGCCGCCCCGTGAGCAGCGCCGACGACGGCTGGGCCGCTGCGGAAGAAATCGGCCTGCCGGTCGTGGTCAAGCCGCAGGACGGCAACCAGGGCAAGGGCGTGACGGTGAACATCACCACGCGCGAGCAACTCACTTCGGCCTACGACTCGGCCGCCGTGTACGGCGAGGTGATGGTCGAGAAATTCCTGCCCGGCTTCGACTTCCGCCTGCTGGTGGTGGGCGACCGCCTCGTGGCCGCCGCGCGGCGCGATCCGCCGCAGGTGATCGGCGACGGCAGCTCCACCGTGCGCCAGCTGGTCGACACCGTGAACCTCGACCCGCGCCGCGGCGAGGGCCACGCCACCTCGCTCACCAAGATCCGCCTGGACGACATCGCCATCGGCCGGCTCGAGTCGCAGGGCCTCACGCCCGAGAGCGTGCCCGAGCTGGGCCAGCGCGTCGTGCTACGCAACAACGCCAACCTCTCGACCGGTGGCACCGCCACCG
Source organism: Variovorax sp. GW821-FHT09D07 (assembly GCF_059416345.1). Classification (NCBI taxonomy): domain Bacteria; kingdom Pseudomonadati; phylum Pseudomonadota; class Betaproteobacteria; order Burkholderiales; family Comamonadaceae; genus Variovorax; species Variovorax sp. GW821-FHT09D07. Next base: position 900,920 of record NZ_JBWKOY010000003.1, on the reverse strand, counting down.
ACGTCACCGACACCGTGCACCCCGAAGTGGCCGCGCGCGCGGTCGATGCGGCGCAGATGGTCGGCCTGCACATCTGCGGCGTCGACATGGTCTGCGAGAACGTGCTGCGCCCGCTCGAAGAACAGCACGGCGGCGTGGTCGAAGTGAACGCCGCGCCCGGCCTGCGCATGCACATCTCGCCCTCGTTTGGCCGCGGCCGCGCGGTCGGCGAGGCGGTGATGGACACGCTGTTCGCCCCCGGCGACGACGGCCGCATTCCCGTGGTGGCCGTCACCGGCACCAACGGCAAGACCACCACCGCGCGCCTGATCAACCACATCATTGCCTCCAGCGGCCTGCGCACCGGCATGACGAACACCGACGGCGTGTACGTCAACGGCCGCCAGACCGACAGCGGCGACTGCAGCGGCCCCAAGAGCGCGCGCAACGTGCTGATGCACCCCGACGTCGACGCGGCCGTGTTCGAAGTGGCCCGCGGCGGCGTGCTGCGCGAGGGCCTGGGCTTCGACCGCTGCGAGGTGGCCGTGGTCACCAACATCGGCAGTGGCGACCACCTGGGCCTGAACTACATCACCACGGTGGAAGACCTGGCGGTGCTCAAGCGCGTGATCGTGCGCAACGTGGCCGCTGACGGCTACGCGGTGCTCAACGCAGCCGACGTGAACGTCGCCGCCATGGCGGCCGGCTGCCCTGGCAACGTGATCTTCTTCACCGCCGACCGCATGCACCCGGTGATGGCCACGCACCGCGCGCAAGGCAAGCGCACCGTGTACGTCGACCAGGACACGCTGGTGGCCGCCGAAGGCTCGTGGCGCGAACGCATCGCGCTGCGCGACGTGCCGATCACGCGCGGCGGCACCATCGGCTTCCAGGTCGACAACGTGATGGCCTCGGTGGCCGCCGCGTGGGCCGTGGGCCTCGATTGGGACACCATCCGCAGCGGCCTGTCGAGCTTCATGAACGACGCGGCCGGCGTGCCCGGGCGCTTCAACGTCATGGACTACCGCGGCGCCACCGTCATTGCCGACTACGGCCACAACACCGACGCCATGAAGGCGCTGGTGTCGGCCGTGGACACCATGCCCGCCAACAAGCGCTCGGTGGTCATCAGCGGCGCGGGCGACCGGCGCGACTCCGACATCCGCGACCAGACCGCGATCCTCGGCCAGGCCTTCGACGACGTGATCCTGTACCAGGACGCGGCGCAGCGCGGCCGCGCCGACGGCGAGGTCATGGCGCTGCTGCGCCAGGGCCTGCAGGGCGCCTCGCGCACGCGCCAGATCGACGAGATCCGCGGCGAGTTCGTCGCCATCGACGCCGCGCTGGCGCGGCTGCAGCCGGGCGACCTGTCGCTCATCCTCGTCGACCAGGTCGAAGAGGCGCTGGCCCACCTCGCGCAGCGCATCGCGCAGGGCTGATCCGCCCGCCCCGCAGCGCAGGAGGCCCGCCCTCCTTGCGCTGACGGACGTGTCCCACACGCAGGGGCGCGTCCGGCCCGCTCCACGGCGTGCGGCTTGTCCCACAGCCCCGCGCCACCGGCCGGCCCACACTGGGTCACCGGTCGCGCCCTGCGTTCTTTTGTTTCTGTTTTCTGTTCGCACGGCGCGCCCCTTCAGGAGCCCCGATGACGACCCACACCTTCCGTTCCACGCTTTCAACCGCTGCCCTCGTGGCCGTCGGTGGCTTCTTCATGGCCGGCGCGCCGCTGGCCTCGGCCCAGGCGCCCGGCAGCGACGCGCGGATGCAAAAGGAACGCGCCACCTGTGACGGCGTGCAACAGGACCGCGCGGCCTGCCTGCGCGAAGCCGGCGCCGCGCGCCAGGAAGCCGGTCGCCACGGCCTGACCACCCCCGGTGCGGAACGCGAAGACGCCAACGCGCTCGCACGCTGCCGCGAACAACCCGTGGCCGACCGCGCCGACTGCGAAGCGCGCATCCGCGGCGGTGCGCGCACCTCCACCGAAGGCAGCGTGATGGGCGGCGGCGTGATCCGCGAAACCGTCACCCCGCTGCCACCACAGCCCGTGCAGCCGGTGCGCTGATCGCGCGAGGCCGGCCTTCACCCCGATACGCCAACAAGGAGCACACCATGCCAAACAATGCGCGTTCGATGATCTTTGCCCTGCTCGCACTCAGCGGGCTGGCCACCACCACCATCGCCACGGCCGCCCGTGGCGACGGCGGCGGCAGCACCTACCAGCAGGAGATTGCGGTCTGCGGCCACAACCAGCAGGACCGTGCCGCCTGCATCCGCGAAGCCGGCGCCGCGCGCCAGGCCGCGGCGCGCGGCGGCCTCACCTCCGCGCCCGACTACCGCGCCAACGCCGTGGCCCGCTGCGGCCTGCAGCCCCCGGCCGAGCGTGCCGACTGCGAGGCCCGCGTGCTGGGCAGCGCGGGCAACATCCGCAGCAATGTCGATGGCAGCGTGATGGGTGGCGGCGTGATCCGCGAATCGGTCTCGACCCGCGTCGTGAACATACCGGCCGCCACGTTGCCGCCGCCGATGGCCGCCCCGATGCCGGCACCGATGCCTGCGGAACCGATGCCGATGCCCATGCCGCGCCCCGTGCCGGTGCAGTGACCCGGTGCGCATCGCCCGGAATGCGCCTCGGTGATAACACCGACGACACGTTCGCGGGCGATGCCCTCGTTTGTCATCAAATCGTCACAAAATACAGGCATGTGCTAGCTATAGTTCCCGGTCCCTGCCAACCGAGGAACACTTTCCCATGAATGCCATCAAGGTCGCTCGCCGATTCATTGAAACGGACCCGGCCAACGAATCGGCCAAGATCCTTGCCCAACTCGTGCTGGCGCTCGAAGCCGAACGCAGCTTCGAGTTGATCACGCTCTACAGCCTCGACTACAAGAGCTTCCAGCTTGCGATGGACATCCTGAAGGAGTGGCGCCTGGACCGCTACTACGCCAGCAAGTCCAAGCTGTTCGATCTCTCGCTGCAAGTCACCGAGCTCGAAGCGGGCAACAGCGCCGCTTCCTGAGCCCGTCCCATGGCGGTCCGGTACCTGGCGTACCCGGGCCCGCCTGTTTTCATTTCCCCCAGCGCAACACCAACGGATCGAGCCGCCGCGCCGTCTCGATGAGGCCCGCGCGCGTCTCGGGATGCAGCGCGGGCAGCGGATGCCGTGGCGCTTCGCAGGCGATCACGCCGCCTTCCTTCATGAGCGCCTTGCAGGCCAGCAGGCCCGCCTGGCGGTTCTCGCAGTTGATGAGCGGCAGCCACCGCTGGTACAGCGCGAAGGCCTGGTCGCGGTCGCCTGAACGGTGCGCCTCGATGATCGGGCGGATGCCGTCGGGATAGCCGCCGCCGGTCATCGCACCGGTCGCGCCGGCATCGAGGTCCGACATCAGCGTGATCGCTTCTTCGCCGTCCCACGGCCCTTCGATGGCATCGCCACCCAGACGGATCAGCTCGCGCAGCTTCGACGCGGCGCCGGCGGTCTCGATCTTGAAATACGCAACCTGCTCGATCTCTTTCGCCATGCGCGCGAGGAACGGCGCCGACAGCACCGTGCCGCTGGCGGGTGCGTCCTGGATCATGATCGGAATCGTCACCGCATCCGACAGCCGCGCGTAGAACTCGTGGATCTGCGGCTCGGGCACGCGGAAGGTCGCGCCGTGGTACGGCGGCATCACCATCAGCATCGCCGCGCCCATGTCCTGCGCGCGACGGCTGCGCTCGGCGCAGACCTGGGTGCTGTAGTGCGTGGTGGTCACGATCACCGGCACGCGGCCCTTCACGTGCTCGAGGATGGTGCGCGTGAGCACCTCGCGCTCTTCGTCGGACAGCACGAACTGCTCGGAGAAATTCGCGAGGATGCACAGCCCGTCGGAGCCCGCGTCGATCATGAAATCGACGCAGCGCTTCTGGCTTTCGAGATCGAGCGCGCCCTGTTCGGTGAAGGTGGTGGGCACCACCGGGAAGATGCCGCGGTATCGGGGGGTCATGGTGTGGGGTCAGTGGGAGTGGCGGGGAACGGCCGAGCCTCTGCAGCCGACCAGGAAATCGAAGTCGCAGCCTTCGTCGGCCTGCAGCACATGGTTGACGTAGAGCTTCTGGTAGCCGCCGCCGCGCGTGCTCATGGGTTGCGCATCGGATGCGGACAACGAAGCGAGCCGCGACGCCAGCTCCTCGTCGCTGATGTCCAGGTGCAACCGCCCCGCATCGCAATCGAGCTCGATCCAGTCGCCATCGCGCACCGCCGCGAGCGGCCCGCCGTCGGCCGCTTCGGGCGCGACGTGCAGCACCACCGTGCCGTAGGCCGTGCCGCTCATGCGCGCGTCGGAGATGCGCACCATGTCCTTCACGCCCTGGCGCAGCAGCTTCGGCGGCAGGCCCATGTTGCCCACCTCGGCCATGCCGGGGTAGCCCTTGGGGCCGCAGTTCTTCAGCACCATCACGCAGCTCGCGTCGATGTCCAGGTCTTCATCGACGATGCGGGCCTTGTAGTGCTCCAGGTTCTCGAACACGACGGCGCGGCCCCGGTGCTTCAGCAGCTCGGGCGTGGCGGCCGAGGGCTTGAGCACTGCGCCGCGCGGCGACAGGTTGCCGCGCAGGATGCGGATGCCGCCGTCGGCGATGAGCGGGTTGTCGAGCGGGCGGATCACCTCGTCGTTCAGGCTCGGCGCCTCGCGCACGTTGTCCCAGAGCGACTGGCCGTTGACGGTGAGCGCACCCGGGTGCGGCAGCAGGCCGTGCTCGCCGAGACGGCGCAACACCGCAGGCAGGCCACCTGCGTAATAGAACTCTTCCATGAGGAATCGCCCCGAAGGCATGAGGTCGACGATCGTCGGCGTGTGGCTGCCGATGCGCGTCCAGTCTTCCAGTTCGAGCTCGACGCCGATACGCCCCGCGATCGCCTTCAGGTGGATCACCGCATTGGTCGATCCGCCGATGGCCGCGTTCACGCGGATCGCGTTCTCGAAGGCCTCGCGCGTGAGGATCTTCGACAGCGTGAGTCCGTCCTTGGCCATCTGCACCGCGCGCGCACCCGACATCTGCGCCAGCACGTAGCGCCGCGCATCGACCGCCGGAATCGCCGCGTTGTGCGGCAGCGAGGTGCCCAGCGCCTCGGCCATGCAGGCCATGGTGGAGGCCGTGCCCATCGTGTTGCAGGTGCCCGCCGAGCGCGACATGCCGCCCTCGGCCGAGAGGAACTGGTGCAGGTTGATCTCGCCCGCCTTCAGCGATTCGTGCAGCTGCCACACGGCCGTGCCCGAGCCGATGTCCTTGCCGTCGAGCTTGCCGTTGAGCATCGGCCCGCCCGTGACCACGATGGCCGGGATGTCGCAGCTGGCCGCGCCCATCAGCAGCGCGGGCGTGGTCTTGTCGCAGCCCGTGAGCAGCACCACCGCATCCACCGGGTTGCCGCGAATGGCTTCTTCCACGTCCATGCTCGCGAGGTTGCGCGTGAGCATCGCGGTGGGCCGCAGGTTCGATTCGCCGTTCGAGAACACCGGGAACTCGACCGGGAAGCCGCCCGCCTCCGAGATGCCGCGCTTCACGTGCTCGGCGATCTTGCGAAAGTGCGCGTTGCAGGGCGTAAGTTCCGACCAGGTGTTGCAGATGCCGACGATGGGGCGGCCGTCGAACTCGTGGTCCGGGATGCCCTGGTTCTTCATCCAGCTGCGGTACATGAAGCCGTTCTTGTCGGCGGAGCCGAACCATTCGGTCGAGCGCAGTTTCTTTGTCATGGGGAAATGGTCAGCGGCGCGGGGCGCGCGAGGTGAAGAAGCGTTGGAGCAGGCAGAACACGAAGAGCAGCGCGCCGACCACGATGCGCGTCCACCACGAGCTCAGCGTGCCGTCGAAGGAAATCAGCGTCTGGATGATCCCGAGCATCAGCACGCCGAAGAGCGTGCCCGCCACGTAACCCACGCCGCCGGTGAGCAGCGTGCCGCCGATCACCACCGCCGCGATGGCGTCGAGTTCCAGCCCGAGCGCATGCAGGCCGTAGCCCGAGAGCATGTAGAAGGTGAAGATCACGCCCGCCAGCGCCGAGCAGAAACCCGAGAGCGTGTACACGCCCACGAGCGTGCGGCGCACCGGCAGGCCCATGAGCATCGCCGAATGCTCGCTGCCGCCGATGGCGTACACCGCGCGCCCGAAGGGCGTGCAATGCGCGATGAAGATCGCGGCCAGCAGCACAGCGATGGCGATCACCGCGCTGACCGACACCGAGGCCTCGCCCCAGATGGGAATGCGGATCTGCGAGACCTCCGAATAGAACGCGTTGGTGATGCTGATCGAGTCGATGCTGATGAGGTAGCACAGCCCCCGCGCGAGGAACATGCCCGCCAGCGTGACGATGAAGGGCTGCAGCCGGAAGCGTTCGATGAGCAGCCCCATGAACGCACCGAACGCCGTGCCCATCGCCAGCACCAGCGGAATCACGATGGCTGGGCTCCAGCCGTGCTTCTCGACCAGCGAGGCCGACACCATCGTCGTGAGCGCGATCACCGAACCCACCGAGAGGTCGATGCCGCCCGAGAGGATCACGAAGGTCATGCCGACCGCGACGACGATGAGGAAGGCGTTGTCGATCAGCAGGTTGAGGAACACCTGCGCCGAGAAGAAGCCGTCGTAGAACACCGAGCCCAGCGTCGCCATCAGCACGAACAGCGAGATGGTCGCGGTCAGCGGCAGGTATTTCGGATTGAGCCTTGCCTTGCTCCCACGCACGGGAGCGGGTGGGGCCGAGGGCGCCGCCTCGATCACCGCGCTCATGCCCTGCTCCCGTCATGCACCGGCCGCTGCACCAGCGTGCGAACCTCCGACCTGAACTCCGGCGACTGCATCAGCATCACCACGAACACCACCACCGCCTTCACCACGAGATTGATCTCCGGCGGCACGCCCAGCGAATAGATCGCGTAGGTCAGCGTCTGGATGATGAGCGCGCCGATCACGCTGCCCACGAGGCTGAAGCGCCCGCCCGTGAGCGCCGTGCCGCCGAGCGTGACTGCGAGGATCGCATCGAGCTCCAGCAGCTGGCCGGCGTTGTTGCCGTCCGCGCTCTTCACGTTCGAGCTGATCAACAGGCCCGCCACGCCCGCGCACACGCCGCAGAACGCATACGCGCCGACGACCAGCCGCCGCGCCTGGATGCCCGCCACGCGCGCGGCCGTCGGGTTGATGCCCACCGCCTGGATGAACAGGCCGAGCGCCGTGCGCGTGATCGCCAGGTACAGCAGCGCGAACACCGCTGCCACGATGAACAGCGAGAACGGCAGCCCGAGCAGGTAGCCGCTGCCGAGGAAGAAGAAGGGCTTGTAGTAGATCGTGATGATCTGCCCGTCCGCGACCAGCTGCGCGATGCCGCGCCCCGCCACCATGAGGATCAGCGTCGCGATGATCGGCTGCATGCCGACCTTGGCGACCAGCAACCCGTTCCACAGGCCGCACAGCAGCGCGACACCGAGCGCCGCGAGGATCGCAAGCGGCATCGGGAAGCGGCTCACGTCGCTGGACACCGAGCCGCCGATCATCCAGGCCGCGACCGCCGCCGCGATGGCCACCACCGCGCCCACCGAGATGTCGATGCCGCGCGTGGCGATCACCAGCGTCATGCCGAGCGAGACCAGCACCAGCGGCGCTGCGCGGTTCACGATGTCGATGAGGCTGCCGTAGAGATGGCCTTCGCGCCATTCGAGGTGCAGGAAGCTGGCGTTGAACGCGGTGTTGATCGCGAGCAGCAACAGCAGCGTGATGACGGGCCAGGCGAGCCGGTGGCTCATGAGGGACGAAAAGCGGTTCATGCTGCAGCAATCATTTCGTAGACCTCGTCCTCGGTCGAACCACCCGGCAGTTCGCCCACCTTCTGCCGGTCGCGCAGCACCACGATGCGATGCGCCACGCGCACCACCTCGCTCATCTCCGACGAGATGAAGATCACCGCCATGCCGGCGCGCGCGAGCCGCAGGATCTCCTCCATGATTTCCTGCTTGGCAGCCACGTCGATGCCGCGCGTGGGCTCGTCCAGGATCAAGAGGCGCGGCTCGGTCGCGAGCCAGCGCGCGATCATGGCTTTCTGCTGGTTGCCGCCCGAGAGCAGGCCGATGGGCGTTTCGACGCTCGCCGTCTTGATGCCCAGCGAGGCGACGAAACGCTCGGCCATCACGGTCTGCTCCGCGTGCGAGAGAAATTTCCGCGTGCCCAGGCGGGCCTGCAGCGCCAGCGCGATGTTCTCGCGCACCGACAGCTCGGCCACGATGCCGTCGGTCTTGCGCTCTTCGGGGCACAGCGCGAGGCCTTCGCGGATCGCATCGGCCGGATTCGAAAAACTGACGGAGCGGCCGTCGATCTTCAGCACGCCACGGTCGGGCGATTCGAGGCCGAACAACAGGCGCGCAAGTTCGGTGCGGCCCGCGCCGAGCAGGCCGGCAATGCCGACGACCTCGCCGGCACGCACGCGCAAATCGGTCGCCTGCAACTGCCCCGCCTGCCCCAGCCCTTCGGTCTGCAGCAACGCCGGTGCGGCCTCATCGAATGCAGGCAGCGCGGCAGGTCGTGCCGACTGCGCAGCCAGCTCGCGACCCAGCATCGCCGCGATCAGCGCCTGCGGGCCGAGCGCTGCGGCCTTCCACTCGCCCACCCAGTTGCCGTTGCGCAGCACGGTGATGCGGTCGGACACCGCGTACATCTGGTTCAGGAAGTGCGTCACGAAGACGATGGCCAGGCCTTCGCCGCGCAAGCGCCGCAGCACCTCGAACAGCTTCTCGACTTCGTCGTCATCGAGGCTCGAAGTCGGCTCGTCGAGGATCAGCACTTTCGACGACACGCCGAGTGCCCGCGCGATCGCCACCATCTGCTGCACCGCGACCGAATAGCTCGACAGGAGCCGCGTCACGTCGATGTCGAGCCCGATGCGCGCCAGCAGTTCTTCTGCCCGGCGGTTCACCGCGGCCCAGTCGATGCGAAAGCCCTGCATCGCACCGCAGCGCGGATAGCGCCCCGCGAACACGTTCTCCGCCACCGAGAGGTTCGGGCACAGGTTCACCTCCTGGTAGACCGTGCTGATGCCCAGCTTCTGCGCCTCCAGCGGCGAGGCGGGACGGATGGCTTCGCCACCGAGGAACATCTCGCCGCCGCTCGATGGCAGCACGCCCGTGAGCACCTTGATGAGCGTCGACTTGCCCGCGCCGTTCTGCCCCATCAGCGCATGGATCTCGCCCGGGTAGAGCCTGAGCTGCACATCGTTCAGCACGGAGATGCCGCCGAACTGCTTGTGGATGCCCCGCAGTTCGAGCACCGGGCTGGCGGTTCCGTCGGTCATGCGCCTGCTACTTGTTCTTGTTGTAGACGTCGATGAACACCGCCGCCAGCAGCACCAGCCCCTTGATGACCTGCTGGTAGTCGATGCCGATGCCGAGGATCGACATGCCGTTGTTCATCACGCCCATGATGAAGGCGCCGATCACCGCGCCCATCACCCGGCCCACGCCGCCCGAGGCCGAGGCGCCGCCGATGAAGCAGGCCGCGATCACATCGAGCTCGAAGCCCAGGCCCGCCTTGGGCGTGGCCGTGTTGAGCCGCGCCGCGAACACGAGCCCCGCCAATGCGGCCAGCGCACCCATGTTCACGAAGGTGAGGAACGCGAGCCGCTGCGTCTTCACGCCCGACAGCCGCGCGGCCTTCTCGTTGCCGCCCAGCGCATAGATGCGCCGGCCGATGGTCGTGCGGTTGGTGACGAAGTCGTACACCACGATCAGCACCGCCATCACCACCAGCACGTTGGGCAAGCCCTTGTAGGTCGAGAGCAGGTAGCTGAAGAAAAGAATGATCGCCGCGAAGAACAGGTTCTTCACGAGGAAGAAGGCGTACGGTTCCTGCTCCATGCCATGCGCCTTGAGCTTGGCGCGCCCGCGCAGCTTGAAGAACACCAGCGCCGCGGCCGCCAGCGCGCCCACGATCAGAGAGGTGGTGCGCACCGTGTCGCCGCCGAGCGGATCGGGAATGAAGCCCGAACTCAGGCGCTGGAACTCGACCGGAAACGGCCCCACCGACTGCCCCGCCAGCAGCGCCAGCGTGAGCCCCTTGAACACCAGCATGCCCGCGAGCGTGACGATGAACGAGGGGATCTTGCGGAACGCGACGAACCAGCCCTGCGCGGCGCCGATCACCGCGCCGGCCGCGATGCTGATGATCGCGGTCGGCACGAAGTGCCACTCGTACTCCACCATCAGCACCGCCGCGAGCGCGCCGATGAAGCCGCAGACCGAGCCCACCGACAGGTCGATGTGCCCCGCCACGATCACCAGCAGCATGCCCAGCGCCATGATGACCACGTAGCTGTTCTGCAGCAGCAGGTTGGTGAGGTTCAGCGGGCGCAGCAGCGTGCCGTCGGTCAGCACCTGGAACAGCACCATGATCGCGACCAGCGAGATCAGCATGCCGTATTCGCGCAGGTTGTTCTTCAGGAAGCCCACATGGAGCTTCGGTGCTGCAGGTACGGCGCTCTGCACCGCGTTGGCTTTAGGCAGCGACATGGACAGAGCTCCCTGCGCTCACGATCGCATGCATGATGCGCTCCTGCGACGCCTCGGCCGCCGTGAACTCGGCCACGAAGCGGCCCTCGTTCATCACGTAGATGCGGTCGCACATGCCGAGCAGCTCGGGCAGTTCGGAAGAAATCATGAGAATGCCTTTGCCCTCGCTCGCGAGCTGGTCGATGATGGTGTAGATCTCGTACTTGGCGCCCACGTCGATACCGCGCGTGGGTTCGTCCAATATCAGCAGTTCCGGCTTGGCGAAGAGCCACTTGCTCAGCACCACCTTCTGCTGGTTGCCGCCCGACAAATTGACCACCAGCTGCTCGACGCCCGCGCAGCGGATGTTCAATGCCTTCTTGAAGTCATTGGCCACCTTGAACTCGCGGCCATCGTCGATCACCGCGCGCTCGGCAATCGCATCGAGGTTCGCGAGGCTGATGTTCTTGCGGATGCCTTCCTCCAGCACCAGCCCGAGGCCCTTGCGGTCTTCGGTGACATAGGCGATGCCGTGGTCGATGGCCTTGCGCACCGTGCTCACGTCCACGGGCTTGCCGTGCATCAGCACCGAGCCGCTGATGCGCTGGCCGTACGACTTGCCGAACACGCTCATCGCAAGCTCGGTGCGCCCCGCGCCCATGAGGCCCGCAATGCCAACGATCTCGCCCTGGCGCACATGCAGGTTCACGCCCTTGATCTGCTCGCGGTCGGCGTGCAGCGCGTGGTGCACGCGCCAGTCGCGCACCTCCAGCACCGTCTCGCCGATCTTGGGCGAGCGCTGCGGATAGCGGTGTTCCATGTCGCGCCCCACCATGCCGCGGATGATGCGGTCTTCGCTGATCGGGTCGCTGCGGCAGTCGATGGTTTCGACCGTCGCGCCGTCGCGCAGCACGGTGATCGAATCAGCCACCTTGGCGATCTCGTTGAGCTTGTGCGAGATGAGGATCGACGCGATGCCCTGGCGCTTCAGTTCCAGCAGAAGCATCAGCAGCGCATCGCTGTCGTTCTCGTTCAGGCTCGCGGTGGGCTCGTCGAGGATCAGGAGCTTCACTTCCTTCGCCAGCGCCTTGGCGATTTCCACGAGCTGCTGCTTGCCGACACCGAGGTCGGTCACCAGCGTGGTGGGCAGCTCCTTCAGGCCCACCTTCGCAAGCAGCTCGCGCGTCTTCGCATAGGCCGCGAACCAGTCGATCACGCCGCCGCTCGCGATCTCGTTGCCGAGGAAGATGTTCTCGGCAATCGAGAGCAACGGCACCAGCGCGAGCTCCTGGTGGATGATGATGATGCCCAGCTTCTCGCTGTCGGCGATGCCCTTGAAGCGGCGCAGCTCGCCCTCGAAATGGATCTCCCCGGTGTACGAGTCGCACGGGTAGACGCCGCTCAGCACCTTCATGAGCGTCGACTTGCCCGCGCCGTTCTCGCCGACCACCGCGTGGATCTCCCCCGCGCGCACCGCGAGGTTGACGTTGCTCAGGGCCTTCACCCCGGGAAACGTCTTGGTGATCCCGCGCATCTCGAGGATCGTGCGTTCTCCGCCGTTCACTTGACCTGGCTTTCCTTGTAGTAGCCGCTGTCCACCAGCACCTGTTTCCAGTTCGAGGCGTCCACGCTCACCGGCTTGAGCAGGTACGAGGGCACGACCTTGATGCCGTTGTTGTAGGTCTTGGTGTCGTTCACCTCGGGCGTCTTGCCCGAGAGCATGGCGTCGACCATCGCGACCGTCACCTTGGCCAGCTCGCGCGTGTCCTTGAACACGGTGGAGCTTTGCTCCTTGCGCAGGATCGACTTGACCGAGGGAATCTCCGCGTCCTGCCCCGACACCACCGGCATCGGCTGCGAGCCCGAGCCGTAGCCCACGCCCTTGAGCGACGAGAGGATGCCGATGGAAAGACCGTCGTACGGCGACAGCACCGCATCGACGCGGTCCTTCGTGTAGTAGGCCGACAGCAGGTTGTCCATGCGCGCCTGCGCCACCGCGCCGTCCCAGCGCAGCGTGCCGACCTTGTCCATGCCCATCTGCTTGCTGCGCACCACGAGCTTGCCGCTCTTGATGTACGGGTCGAGCACCGACATCGCGCCGTTGTAGAAGAAGAAGGCGTTGTTGTCGTCCGGCGAGCCGCCGAACAGCTCGATGTTGAACGGGCCCTTGCCGCTCTTGAGGCCCAGCGCCGCCTCGATCGATTGCGCCTGCAGCACGCCGACCTGGAAGTTGTCGAAGGTGGCGTAGTAGTCGACGTTCTTCGAGCCCTTGATGAGCCGGTCGTAGGCGATGACCTTCACGCCCTTGTCAGCAGCCTTTTGCAGCACGTCGGACAGCGTGGTGCCGTCGATGGCCGCGATGACCAGCACCTTGGAGCCCTTGGTCACCATGTTCTCGATCTGCGCGAGCTGGTTCGGAATGTCGTCGTCCGCGTACTGCAGGTCGGTCTTGTAGCCCTTGTCCTTGAAGTACTTGACCATGTTGGCGCCGTCGGCGATCCAGCGCGCCGACGACTTGGTGGGCATCGAGATGGCGATGAGGCCCTTGTCCTGCGCGTGGGCCAACGGCGTGAAGCCGACGACGGCGAAGGCCAGGCCCGCGAGCGAGGCCTTGAGGAAGTTGCGTTTCATGTCGGTCGGTCCTCAGTACTTGCGGTTGGGAAACTCTTTGGCCGCGACTTCCATCGGGAAGATGCCTTCTTCCGTGACGATGCGCTTGGGCAGCGTCTTGCCGGCCTTGATGTCCTTCACCGCGCTCATGAGCTGCGGCCCGAGCAGGGGGCTGCATTCCACCGACACGTTGAGCTTGCCGGCGATCATGGCTTCGAAGGCGCCCTTCACCCCGTCGATGGAGATGATGGTGATGTCCTTCGCGGGCTTCATGCCGGCCTCTTCGATCGCCTGGATCGCGCCGATGGCCATGTCGTCGTTGTGCGCGTAGAGCACGTTGATCTTCTTGCCCTCGGCCTTGAGGAAGGCTTCCATCACCTCCTTGCCCTTGGCGCGCGTGAAGTCGCCGGTCTGCGAGCGGGTGATCTTGAACTTCGGGTCGGCCTTGATGATTTCCTCGAAGCCCTTCTTGCGGTCGATGGCGGGGGCCGAGCCCACGGTGCCCTGCAGCTCGACGATGTTCACCTCGCCCTTCTGGTCCTTCATCTTCTCGACCAGCCAGCGGCCGGCCTTGCGGCCTTCCTCGGTGAAGTCGGAGCCCATGAAGGTCACGTAGAGCGAGTCGTCCTTGGTGTTCACGGAGCGGTCGGTCAGCACGACCGGGATCTTGGCGGCCTTGGCTTCGCGCAGCACGGTTTCCCAGCCCGACTCGACCACGGGCGAGAACGCGATCACGTCCACCTTCTGCGCGATGTACGAGCGGATGGCCTTGATCTGGTTTTCCTGCTTCTGCTGCGCGTCGGAGAACTTCAGTTCGATGCCCGCCTCCTTGGCCGAGGACTTGATCGACTCGGTGTTGGCGGTGCGCCATTCGCTCTCGGCGCCCACCTGCGCGAAGCCGAGCACGAGTTTCTTCTGCGCGAGGGCGGACACGGGCAGCATGCTGCCCAGGGCTGCGGCGGCGAGCGCGGTGTTGAGGGTGCGGCGATTCATGGTCATGGTTGTCTCCTTCTTGATGAGTCTGTGATGTGTTCGGTCAGGCCAGCATGTAGCCGGTCTTCACCGTCGTGTAGAACTCCGCGGCGTGGCGCCCTTGTTCGCGCGGCCCGTAGCCCGACCCCTTGCGGCCGCCGAAGGGCACGTGAAAGTCCACCCCCGCGGTCGGCAGATTGACCATCGTCATGCCGACCACGGCATGGCGCCTGAAGTGCATCGCGTGCTTCAGCGAATTGGTGCAGATGCCCGCGCACAGGCCGAAGGGCGTGTCGTTGCACAGCGCGAGCGCCTCGTCGTAGTCGCCGGCGCGCAGCACGCAGGCCAGCGGCCCGAAGATCTCTTCGCGTGCGATGCGGTGCCCGGGTTGGGCCAGGAAGAGCGCGGGGCTCATGTAGTGGCCGGCGGTGGCACGCTGCAGCGCTTCGCCTCCCCACACGTGCTCCGCGCCCTCTTCGCGCGCGATGTCGATCCACGCGAGGTTCTGCGCCAGCCGCTCTTCGTCGGCCACGGGGCCGATGTCGATGCCGCGCTCCAGCGCGTGGCCGATCTTCAGCGTCTTCAGGCGCTGGCGCAGCTGCGCCACGAAGGCGTCGTGCACAGCGGCTTCGACGATGAGGCGGCTCGATGCGGTGCAGCGCTGGCCGTTGGAAAAGTAGGCGCCCTGCACCGCGCAGTCGACGGCGCGGTCCAGGTCGGCGTCGGCCAGCACCACCAGCGCGTTCTTGCCGCCCATCTCCAGCTGCACCTTGGCGCGCCGTGCGGCCGCGGCCTGCAGCACGCGTTCGCCATTGGCGGCCGAGCCGGTGAAGCTCAGCGCATCGACCAGCGGGCTGTCGACCAGCGCCTGGCCGGCTTCGCGCCCGCTGCCCATCACGAGGTTGAACACGCCGGCCGGCAGCGTGGCGCGGCCGATGATGTCTGTGAGCGCCCAGCCGCAGGCCGGCACCAGCTCGGCCGGCTTGAAGACCACGCTGTTGCCGTGCGCCAGTGCCGCGGCGATCTTGGAGGCCGGCACGGCGAAGGGCGTGTTCCACGGCGTGATGAGGCCCACCACGCCGACCGGTTCGCGCGTCACGTCGACCTGCACGCCGGCGCGCACCGAGGCCACGTTCTCGCCACCGCCGCCGCGCAGGGCCTCCCCCGCGAAGAACTTGAAGATCTGGCCCGCGCGCGCCACCTCGGCCACGGCCTCGGGCAGTGTCTTGCCGACCTCGCGCGCCAGCAGCAGGCCCAGCTCGTCCTTGCGGGCCAGCAACTCGGCGCCGATGCGGTCGAGCACGTCGGCGCGCCGCTGCGGCGTGCTGTGGCTCCAGTGCACGAAGGCCTCGCTGGCCGCGCGGATCGCCAGCTCGACCTGGCGCCGGTCGGCACGTGCGTACTCGGCCACCACTTCGCTGGTGTCCGATGGATTGACGCTGACACCGGTGGTCGCGCTGGTTTCCCAGCGGCCGTTGATGTACTGGCGCACGCTCTGCCGAAGCTCGCCGTGGATCACCGTGGCGTTGCCTTGTCTCTGTTGTTATGGGACTGGGGCGGAAGTCTAGAAACGATTTCGATATCGATCCAATCGTTTTTTAGACAAAATGCATATCAATCGGTGGATTCTGGAAAACCCCGTCAGACCTTCGTTCGCACCCTCTTCATGAACACCTACAACCACTGGTTCATCCGCGCCCGCCTCAAGACCCGCCAGCTGCTGTTGCTGGTGGCGCTGGCCGAGGAAGGCAACATCCACCGTGCGGCGCAGGTGCTCAACATGACGCAGCCCGCCGCGTCGAAATTGCTGAAGGACCTGGAAGACGTGCTCGAGGTGCCGCTGTTCGAGCGCCTGCCGCGCGGCATGCGCCCCACCTGGTACGGCGAGACCATGATTCGCCACGCCCGCGTGGCACTGGCCAGCCTGAACCAGGCGCACGACGAGCTCACCGCGCTGAAGGCCGGGCGCCTCGGCCAGGTGAACGTGGGCGCCATCACCGCGCCGGGCCTCACGCTGATGCCGCCGGCCGTGGCGATGGTCAAGCGCGAGCAGCCCGACCTGCGTGTGTCACTGGAGATCGAGACCAGCCCGGTGCTGCTCGAGCGGCTCGAGCAGGGCAAGCTCGACATCCTCGTGGCGCGGCTGTTCGCCGAGCACGACAAGTCGCAGCTGCGCTACGAGGCGCTCACCGAGGAGCCCGTGTGCGCGCTGGTGCGCCCCGGCCATCCGCTGCTGGGCGTGAGCGGGCTCACGCTGCGCGACGTGGTGGGCGCCGGCTGGATCGTGCCGCCCGCGGGCAGCGTGCTGCGCCATCGCTTCGAGCTGATGTTCCAGGAGGAAGGCCTGGCGCCGCCGGGCAACATCATCGAGAGCCCGGCGCTGCTGTTCATCACGCGCATGCTGCAGCAAAGCGACATGGTCGCGGTGCTGGCGACCGACGTGGCACGTTACTACGCGTCGCACGGCATCGTGTCGCTGCTGCCGCTGGACATGCCCTGCCACATGGACGCCTTCGGCATCATCACGCGCACCGACCGGCTGCTGTCGCCGGCCGCGAAGGTGATGATGAAGGCGCTGAAGACCGCGAGCATGAGCGTCTACGGACGCAAGCTCGAGATGGACTGATCAGGTCCAGCCGGCGTCCACGGTGAACTCTTGTGCCGTGCACATCTTCGCGTCGTCCGACGCGAGGAACAGCACCATGCGCGCGATGTCTTCCGGCATCAGCTTGTCGGGCAGGCACTGGTTGCGGTGCAGCGCCTTCTCGCCCTCCTCGTCGAGCCACAACGCCACCTGCCGCTCGGTCATCACCCAGCCGGGCGAGACGGTGTTGATGCGGATGCGGTCGCGGCCCAGCTCCACCGCGAGCCCGCGCGTGAGGCCGTTCACCGACGACTTGGCGATCGCGTAGCAGGGGTAGCCCGAGCCCTTGGTCTGCCAGCCCGTGGAGCCGAGGTTGATCACCGAACCGAAGCCCAGGCGCTTCATGCCCGGCACCACCGACTGGATCGCGAACAGCGCGGGCCGCTCGTTGATGGCCATGCGGTTGTCGTAGTAGTCGGGCGTGACCGATGCGAGCGTGTGGCGGTCGTCGCTGGCCACGTTGTTGACCAGCACCGCGAAGTCGCCGAGCTCGGCGGCCGCGTCGGCCACGGCCTGCTGCAGCGCGCCGATGTCGCGCACGTCGCAGGCGCGCCACCACGGCGCGGCGTGGCCGGCTTCGGCGATCTGCGCGGCGAGCGCCGCGCTGGCAGCTTCTGCAATATCGACAAAGGCCACGCGCGCGCCCTGCGCCGCGAAAGCAGCGACGATGGCCGCGCCGATGCCGCTGCCGCCGCCGGTGACGAACACGGTGCGGCCCTTCAGGCTGGGATGGATGGAAAGCTGAGGGGAATTCAAGGAAAAGGTCTCCAGGGGGCATCTCATGACATTGCAAAACACATATCAATCGATGCAGTTATTTTCAATTTCTATTATCAATATGCCTTGATACGATCCGCCGCGTCAAGGCGACATGACATTCAGAAAGAACAAATGAACATGCAAGAGACAAGCGCCCCTTCTTCGCCGCTCGCAGCGCCCCGCGTGCTCGGCACCCCCGAATGCCTCTGGCCCGCCGCCGCCGACCTCGGCGAAGGCACGCTGTGGTCGGTGCGCGAGCAGGCGCTGTACTGGATCGACATCCTGCAGCCGCGCCTGTTCCGCTACGACCCGGCCACGGGCGCGCAACGCACCTGGCATTTCGACGAAGAGATCACCGCCATCGCCGAGCGCGCGTCGGCGCCGGGCCTGTTCCTCACGCTGCGCCGCGGCTTCGCGCTGTTCGACACCACCGCGCCCGGCGACACCACGAAGCCGCACTACCTGCACCAGCCCGAACCCGAGCGCACCGGCAACCGCTTCAACGACGGCAAGTGCGACAGCCGCGGCCGCTTCTGGGCCGGCAGCATGGACTTCGACTGCAAGGCGCCCACCGGCGCGCTCTACCGCTTCGACGCCGACGGCCAATGCACCCGGCACGACGACGGCTTCGAGGTGACCAACGGGCCGACATGGTCGGGCGACGGCCGCACCATGTACTTCAACAACACGGCGATCAACACGATGTACGCCTACGACTTCGACATGGAAGCCGGCGCGGTGTCGAACAAGCGCGTATGGCACCGCTTCCCGAAGGGTGACGGCCTGCCCGACGGCATGACCACCGACGCGGCCGGCCGCCTGTGGATCGCGCACTGGGACGGCGCCTGCGTCACCTGCCACGACCCGGTGAGCGCCGCCGAGCTGTGCCGCATCGCGCTGCCCGCGAGCAACGTGACCGACTGCGCCTTCGGCGGCGCTGACCTGCAGACGCTCTACATCACGACGGCGCGCAACAGCCGCACCGAAGAACAGCTGAAGAGCGAGCCGCTGGCCGGTGGGCTCTTCTCGGTGCGCATCGACAGCCCGGGCGTGCCGGCGGCACTGTTCGCGGGCTAGGCCGCCCCGGGTCCCTCGCGCGGCTGCAGCGACGGCAGGTGCGCCGCCGCGAAATCGGCGAACAGCCGGGCCCGCGCGAAGCTGCCACGGGACGAGGGCCACACCGCGTGGACCGGAATCCTCGGCGACTCGAACTCGGTCAGCACCAGTTCGGCCTGCCCGCTGTCGAGCAGGTCACGGATCTGCCACAGCGGCGTGAAGAACAGGCCCAGCCCGCTCAGCACGGCCGCATAGATCGCGGCGGTGTTGTCGGCGCGGAAGCGCCCCGTCACCTTGACGCGCTGCAGCGTGCCGTCGACCGTGAAGGGCCAGTGCGCGTCGCTGCCGTGCGTGGTGCGCACCACGCACTGGTGGTCGGCCAGGTCTTCGGGCCGCTGCGGTCGCCCGTGCCGCGCGAAGTACGCCGGCGAGCCGAACACCACCAGCCGCAGCTCGCCGAGCGGCTTGGCCGCCAGTTCGGAATCGGGCAGCTCGCCGATGCGGATGGCCAGGTCCAGCTCGCCTTCGATCAGGTCCACGAAACGGTCGGAGGCCGTGAGTTCGACCTCCATGTCCGGGTAGCGCTGCATGAACGCGCCGATCAGCGGCACCACGAAGGCCGGCGCGAACTGCACCGGCGCGGCCACGCGCAGCAGCCCCCGCGGCGAGTCGAGCTGGCTGCTGGCCTCGACGGCCGCCGCATCGAACTCCGCCAGCGCGGCCCGCACGCGGCGGTGGTAGGCCAGCCCCACTTCGGTGACCGACGACTGCCGCGTGGTGCGGCGAAGGAGCTGCACGCCGAGGCTGCGCTCGAGCACGCTCAGCGAGCGGCTGATCGATTGCACCGAGCGCCCCAGGTGCCGGGCCGCCGCGCTCTGGCTGCCGTGGTCGACGATGGCCACGAAGGCCCGGATGTCCTGAATCTGGTCCATGGATTCTCTCGGTCTGGATGAAGGTCTATGGCGGCGCGCGTGGCTTCCCGATGGCGCCTGCCGTTCGTATCTTCGAGGCCTCGCGGTCGCAGGCCGCATTGCCACAAACGAAGGAATCATTCCATGAAACAACGACACAGACCCACCGTACGGGTGGTCGGCGCCGACGGCGCTGACGGCGCAGAAGGGCTGCAACCTCGTCCGCGCACCTTGAACAACCACATCCAGGAGCTTGCCCAATCATGACCACCCGAAAACTGCCGGCCCGTTATGCGGGCATCGCCATGCCCTTCCTGCTGTCGATCTTCATGTCGTGCATCGTGGCGGGCATCTCCACGCTCAAGAGCGTGGGGCTGGCCTCGGGCCTCTTCCAGATGTGGATGGCCGCATGGGGTGTGTCGTGGCTGGCCGCGTTTCCGTCGCTGCTCGTGGTGCTGCCGGTGGTGCGCCGGATCGTCGCGGCGACGGTGCAGAGCCCGCAGCGCTGATCCGCGGTCAGCCGATGCCGAAGCGGTGCTCGGTCGCGCTGGCGAACACCTCGCCGGGGCGCAGCACGGTCGACGCGAACTCCTGCCTGTTCGGCGCGTCGGGAAAGTGCTGCGTCTCCAGGCACAGGCCGTCGCCCTGGCGCAGGCTCGCGCCCGCGCTGCCGAGCAGGCTGCCGTCGAGGAAGTTGCCCGAATAGAACTGCACGCCGGGCTCGGTGGTGTGCACGTCCATCACGCGGCCCGAGGCCTCGTGGGCGAGGCGCGCCGCAAACGCCAGGCCCGTGCCGCTGCGGTCGAGCACCCAGTTGTGGTCGTAGCCATGCGCGCGCAGCAGCTGCTCGTGCCCTTCGCGGATGCGCGCGCCGATGCGCGTCGGCGTGCGGAAATCGAAAGGCGTGCCGGCCACCTCGCCCAGCCCGAGCGGAATGAGCGTGGCATCCACCGGGCAGTAGCGGCTCGCGGGCAGCGTCAGCACATGGTCCATCACCGAGCCGCTGCCTGCAAGGTTGAAGTAGTCGTGGTGGCTCAGGTTGAGCACCGTGGGCCGGTCGGTGGTGGCGCGGTAGTCGATGCGCCAGGTGTTGGCGGTGGCACTCAAGGTGTAGCGCACCGTCAGCTGCACCTCGCCGGGGTAGCCCTCTTCGCCGTCGGCGCTGGTGTAGCGCAGTTCGAGGGCGAGTTCATGCGGCACCGGCACGATCTCCCAGTAGCGCTTGCCGAAGCCGGTGGCGCCGCCGTGCAGCGTGTTCACGCCGTCGTTCAGGCCCAGCTGGTGAGCGGTGCCATCGAGCGTGAAGCGGCCCGCCGCGATGCGGTTCGCGTAGCGGCCGACGATGGTGCCGAAGTGCGGGTGCGGCTTCAGGTAGTCGGCCAGCGACGGCAAGCCCAGCACCACGTTCGCGCTGCGCCCCAGCCGGTCGGGCACGTGCAGCGCGGTGACGATGCCACCGAGGTTGATGGCGCTCAGGCGCAGGCCGTGGCCGTTGTCGAGCGTGTATTCGGTGACGGGGCGGCCGTCGGGCATGGCGCCGAAGGGGCGCGAAGTGAGGGGTTCGATCATCGGGCTTGCGACTGCAGCGCCTCGCGCGCGCACTGCGATGCGGTGCGCAGGCCGATGCGGTCTTTCAGGTCGTGGAAGGTCGGTGGCTCGGCGTCGTGCGTCATCACCTCGACGCGATGGCCCGCCTTGCCCACCGCGTCGGCAAAGCGCTGCTGCAGCGCGAACGGCGTGTTGCGGTCGCCGGGGTTGCCGATGAGCACGATGCGCCGCTGCGGGTCGCGCGGGATGCCGGCCACATGGTCCAGCGGGTCGTAGACCTGCATGCTGCCCGTGGTGTCGCTGCGCCCGTTCTTCGATCGGCCGAGCAGCCGCGCACGCTCCAGCAGGTCGAAGGCGCCCGAGGTGAGCACCGCGCAGGCCACGCGCGTGCGCCCGAGCGTGAGCAGCGCGGCGCCGGCCGTGGCGCCGCCGCTGTGGCCGAAGAGCACCACGCGCTGCAGCCGGTGGCGCTGCATCAGCGCTTCGAGCGCCGCATCGAGCGCATGGAACTCCACCGCCTCGCGCCGCTGGCGGTGGTCGCCCGACGAGCCGTAGGTGCCGGGGCGCGCCATGAAGATCCACGGCATGCCCGCGCGGTCGCTCGCGGCCTGCGCGTCGAGCGTGCGCAGCGGTTCGGTGTTGCCGGGGATGCGCGTGGGCGACAGGTTCATCACGCTGTCGCGGTCGCCCGAGAACTGCACGATGGCAATGCGCGCGTCGTCGATGTCGCGGCTGGCGAAGTAGCGGATGCACGACGGCCCCTCGACCGCCTGCACCCAGAGAAAGCCCGGGCGGTCGGGGCAGTTGGCGCGCACGGCGGGCTGGTTCCAGTGCAGCAGTGCGCCCTCGGCCGACGCGGAGGCCGCCGGCTCGCGCGGCGCTGCGGCCTTCGGCGCATCGGCACGCTGCGCGCAGGCCGTCTGCACGAGGGCAAGGAGCACACAGGCCAGGCGCGCGCGGGGGCTCATAGCTTCTGCAGCAGTTCGGAGATGAGGCCGAAGTCGGACTGCTGGCGGTCGCCCTTCACCAGCACCAGGTCGCCGTCGCGCAGGAATTCGCCGAGGTAGCCGGTGAGCTGCGCGGCGTCCTCGAAGTGCGGGCCGAGCAGCTCGGCCGGCACCTCCTCGCGCAGCCAGCGCATCTCGGCGCCGTGCGTCACGAGGTGCTGGATGCCCGAGGCCAGCAGCGGCGCGGCCAGGCTGCGGTGCATCGCTTCGGCTTCCTTGTCGAGGTTGATGATGCGCCCGAGCACGCCGATCTTGCGCGTCACCGGCCCGTGCGCCGCATGCTGGCAGGTGCGCACGAACTCCATCGCGTTGCGCATCGACATGACCTCGGCGTTCCAGCTGTCGTCGATCAGCGTGGCCTGCACGCCGCCCTGCGTGCGCAGCGGGCGCAGCTGCATCACCGAAGCCGGCAGGCGCACGAAAGGCATGCGCGCGCACGCGGCCTCGGCATCGAAGCCCAGCGCCAGCAGCGCGGCGAAGGCCAGCGCCGAATTGCGCACCAGCCCGGCGCTCGCGATCGGGAACAGGTACTCGACCGCGCGCCCCGGCAGCGCGATGCGCACGCAGCAGCCGCCGTCGCGCTCGGGCCGCGTGTCGACGATGCGGATGTTGGCGTCGGGGCTGCTGCCCACGACCCAGATGGCGCCCGCGGTGCGCGCGGCCGCCCGCACCACCTGCATCAGGCAGGGGATGTGGTCGGGCACGATGGCCACGCCGCCGGGCTCCAGCCCCAGGAAGATGCGCGACTTGAACTCGGCCGTCTGTTCGAGCGTGGCGGTCTGGCGGGTCTGCGACAGGCCGATCTCGGTGAGGATGGCCACGTGCGGGCGCGCCACGAGCGAGATCGGGCCGCGGTCCATCCACAGCGCGCTCTGCGCCATCTCGAGCACGCACACGTCGGCATCGGCCGCGAGGTTGGCCAGCATCGCCGGCACGCCCACGCGCGAGTTGTAGTTGTCGATGGTGGTGTGCACGCGCGCCGCCTCGGGCAGCAGGTCGCGCAGCATGGCGATGGTGGACGACTTGCCGACGGTGCCGGTCACGCCCACCACGCGGCCCTTGAAGCGCGCACGCGCGGCAATGCCCAGGTCGATCATGGCGCGGATCGGGTCCTCCACCTGCAGCAGCGGGAACGACGGGTCGAGACCGTCCACCGGGTGCGCGACCACGGCGCCCGCGAGCGCGTGCTGCAGCACGGGCACGTCTTCGTGGCGGTCGGGGTTGTCGGCGCGCGGCTTGCTGTAGTTCTCGTGCTTGGCGAGCGTGCGGTAGTCGGACGCGATGAACAGCGCCGGCTTCGGCAGCCGCGCCATGTGCGTCGGTCCGCGCACCACCGCGTTCACGAACCAGCCCGAAGGCGGCGGCACCAGCCACTGCCCGCCGGTGACGCGCTGCAGTTCGTCGGCGGTCCACACGGGCGACGCCTGCGGCGCTGCACCGGGGCGCAGCGCCGCGAGCACGGGCGCGGGGCGCTCGGGCAGCGGCGTCGGAAACTTCGGCACGCGCAGGCCGCACCACACGGGCAGCCGGCGCGCGCCCGGCAGGTCGGGCATGCTGCCGCGCACGCGCACCTCGATCTGCAGCGCGTCGTTCTCGAGCAGGCCCAGGCGCGGCGCGCGCAGGCCGTAGCGGTCGCGGTAGATGCGTCCCGGCGTCCAGCGGCTGGTGGGCCACATCCAGTCGCAGGGGTCGTGGTCCATGGCCTCGCCCCAGGCCGGCATGGTGGCGCTGCGCATCGGCAGCGCGCGAAACTGCACGCGCAGGTCGGCGCTCACGGGCGCATCGGCGGTCCAGAACGACTCGACCCACAGCAGGCGCCGCCCGATGATCTGCGTCGGCGCGAGGCGGATGCCCACGAGGCGCAGCGGGCCGAACTGCAGCGGGCGCATCCTGGCGTCCTCGGGCACGGCATCGACCGACCACTCGGGCCGGGGCGCGAGCACGGGGCCGACCAGCGCGGGCGGGCGCGACGCCGACAGCGGCGCCAGCGGCGGGCGCCCGGCCGGCGCGGTGCGTTCGGGCGGCGACAGCTGCAGCGCGCAGCGCCCGTCGGGCCGCTGCGTCATCTCGGTGCCGAGCGCGCGGCACAGTTCAGCGAAGCGCGCGCTGGCGGCTTCGGCTGCCTCACCCGCGAGCTGCTGCGAGAAACCGAAGCCCACGCCCACCGGCGTGAACACCACCTCTTCCACGCCGTGCGGTCCCAGGCGCAGCGAGAACACGCCGGAGTCCGCGAGGTCGTTGCGGATGGCGTCGAACAGCAGGTCGCCCGCGTCGTGCAGGATCGGCCGGCCCTGGTAGACCTCGATGCCCTGCAGCACGTGGGCCGAGGTGCCGAGCACCGCGTCGGCGCCGGCTTCGACGATGGCATGGCCGACGGCGATCTCGGCGCGCGAGGGCGCGGTCTCCAGGTTCTCGCCCCAGTGCACCGCCACCAGCACCACGTCGGCCTCCTGGCGCGCGGCGGCGATGCGCGGCGCGAGCGTGGCGCGCCAGGCCGCCGGGTCATCGAGCGACAGCCAGGCCGCGCCGGGGCGCTGCGCGGTGGCGGCGAAGCGCGGCTGCGTGGCGTCGAGCGAGAACAGCGCGACGCGCAGCCCACCGGCTTGCCGGAAGGCGGGGCGCAGCGCCGAGTCGAGGTCGGGCCCGGTGCCGGCAAAGGCGATGGCGGCGGCGTTGAGCAGCCCGTGCTGCTCCAGCAGCGCCTCGGGGCCGTAGTCGCCGCTGTGGTTGTTGGCCGTGGCGACCATGTCGATGCCGGCCTCGGTCAGCACCGCGAGCATCTCGGGCCGCGCGCGGTAGTAATAAGGGCCGCCCTCGTCCTTCTCGACGCCCTGCGCGCCCGTGGTGGCGACCACGCATTCGAGGTTCACGATGCGCAGGTCGGCCTCGCGCAGCGCGGGGATGTCGCCGAGCATGCGGGCGGGGCCGCCCAACTCGTGCATGCGGTAGTGCTGGCGCCGGCCCAGGTTGACGTCGCCGCCCCACAGCACGGTGCCTTCGAGGCCGCGCGGCGCAGCCGGTTCGGTGGCGGCTTGCGAGAGCTGCGCGCTCTGCTGCTGCGCCTCGCGCGCCTCGAGCAGCCGGTGGTAGGCCACGTAGCCCGACAGGTAATGCTCCACGTCGTCGATGCGCACGCGAAAGCTGTGGTGCTTGATGAAGAACGCGCCCGCGATGCGATCGGGGTGGCGGAAGAACATCGCCAGCTCGGGCCAGAAGTGGCCGTTGGCGAGGTAGCGCGCGCGGTGCTCCAGCGCGCGGTCGAACTTGTGGCGATCCAGCCCCGCGAGCAGCGGGCGCAGGGCCGGGTCGGCTTCGAGCCGCAGCACCATCTCGCGCGCGGCCATCATCAGCTCGAGCAGCGTGGGGAAGGTGGTGATGCGCTCCAGCACGAAGTCCAGGTGGCCCGCCATGTTCTGCAGGCCGAACTGGTAGTAGCGCGTCTCGGGCTTGAAGCGCGTGAGTTCGTTGACGCAGTAGCTCAGCCAGTGGTCGTGCGCGCGCCAGTGGCCCGCGGCGATGAAATGCTCGAAGGCCTTCTCGACCACCGCGAGCCAGCGCGCGTCGCGCGTGAGGCCGTACAGCCGCATCAAACCGAAGGCCGCTTCGCCGTCGTAGTAGATGATGCGGTAGGGCTCCTTCACGTCGAGCCCCGGGTGGTTGAGCACGTGCACGAAGCGCCCGGTCTCGGGGTCCTGCATGGAGCGGATGCCCAGCGCGAGCTGCTCCATCAGCGGCTGGTACTGCGCATCGCCGGTGAGCTCGGTGTACTTCACCAGCGCCAGCAGGCACACGGCGTTGCCGCCGAGCTTGATCTCGCTGCCGATGTCGACCAGGAACGCGGCCTGCGTGCCGTCGGCCAGCGTGGCGCGGCGGATCAGCCGCTGGCTCAGGAAGGCCAGCGCGCGGTCGATGGCGGCCTTCTGCACGTCGCTGCGCGTGAGCTCCCAGCCTTCGAGCATGGCGTAGGTGGAGCTGGCGTGGCGCAGCGTGTTGTAGGTGGGAATCGCGCGGTCGAAGCAGGGGAACCAGCCGTAGTGGAACTCGCCCGTGGGCTTGACCTGCTCGGCCAGGTAGTCGCTCGCCGAATCGACCAGCGCGCGCACCTGCTTTGCGTTCCAGTCGGTGAGCGTGCGAAAGCCCGCGGCTTGTCCTTCGGCCGTGAGCGGCCAGGCGCCGTCGGCATCGACATACACGGCGCGCGTGGTGAAGCACCACACGGGCGCGGCGTCGTCGGTGGGAAAGTCGCGCTCGTCGCCGAAGCGGCGTTTGGTGTGCGTGCGCAGGTTGCCGTTGTTGGGCTCTGCGTGGTCGACCGTGCCGTTGTAGAGCACGGCGCTGCCGTGCATCTCCTGCGCGAGCAGCGCGGTCTCGAAGCGCACGTCGAGCGCGATGCCTTCGTTGAAGTAGTTGCGCTTGGTCTGCGCCAGCCGCGCCTTCAGTTCGCCCCAGGTCATGGGCGTAGCGTGCTCGACGATCTCCGCGCGCAGCCGCTGCGCGGGCCGCTCGGCACGCTTCGCCTTCACGGCCAGCGCCTCGGCGGCGGCCTGCCACGCGGCTTCGGTGTCGGGGCCGCGGCCCATGACGACGCGGGCGCGGCTTTCGCCCTCGCCCATCGCGAGGAACACCACGCAGCCGGCCTCGTCGGTGGCGGGCGGGGCCGGGGGCAGCGCCCCGTCCGGGGTGGCCAGGGCCTGCCTGGCGCGGTTCAACAGATCGGCGAGGGGGACGGGAGCTTGGTGAGTCATGCGCCGCGAATGATGACAGGCCCCGGCGCGGCCTGCCACTGCGGAAATCCGGGGCGGCGTCAGACCCGGATCAGGCCCGGGTCACGCCCAGGCGTCGAACACCGCGCCGCGCACGGCCTCGACCGCCGCCGATCGCTGGCCGCCAGCCGGCGCGACCCAGCACAGCCAGGTGTGTGAGCGCCAACCGTTCCAGATCTTCAGTTCGCCCTGGCGCTCGCCTTGCTCGGCCTGGTCCAGCCGCATCAGGCCCGCGCCCATGCCGCTGGCGACCATGCTGCGGATGGCGCTCTCGCCGTCGGCGGTGACGCCCTGGCGGTAGTCGCGCCCGGCCGAGGCGAACAGCTTCTCGAGGTGCGCACGCAGGATGCACGAGGGCGGCGTGCCGACCCAGGTCAGGTCGGTGAGCTGCTCGAGCGTGAGCTCGGGGTGCGCCTGCGCCACCGCCAGCGGCAGGCCCACGGCCAGGTCGATCACGCCCAGGCGCCGCAGCTCGAAGCCTTCGAGCCGCTCGGCATCGCTGAGCACATAGGCGCAGTCGAGTTCGCCGCGCTGCACGGCCGCCAGGGTTTCGTACGACAGCCCCTGCTTGAGTTGCAGCGTGACCTGCGGATGCTGCTGCGCCAGCGTGACCAGCACGCTGCCCAAGCGCAGCGCCACCGGATCGACCACCGTGCCGAAGCGCACCACGCCCTGCGCCGCGCCGCGCAGCTGGTCGGCGGCCGACTGCATGCGCATGGCCGAGGCCAGGGTGCGCTCGGCCTCCTCGAGCAGGCGACGGCCGGCCGCGGTGGGCGACATGCCGCGCGGCGTGCGCTCGAACAGGCGCACGCCGAGCTCGTCTTCGAGCGCCTTGAGTTGGGCGCTGGCGGCCGGGGCGCTGGTGAACACGCGCTCGGCGGCGCGGGTCAGGTTGCCCTCCTTCGCGATGGCGACGAAGGTCTTCAGTTGGTACAGCTCCATGACCGCGGATTGTGAGCGCGTGCGACGCAGTCGTCCGTTCGCTTTTTCGGAAGCCCCGGTCCAAAGAAACGAATGGCCTTCGCGGCGGCCCGTCCCCATCCTTCAGGCCACGCGCTCCCTCTTTTTTCTTGAAAGGCCTTCCCGTGTCCTCCCCTTCCTCACGCCTGCCTGGCATCGCGGCCCTGCTCTTCGCCACCGCCAGCTGGGGCAGCCTGTTCCTCGTCGGCAAGGGCGTGCTGCAGCACGTGGCGCCGGTGTGGCTCACGCTCATCCGCTACACGCTGTCGGCGCTGGTGTTCGCCGCGCTGCTGGGCCTGCGCGGCAGCGGCGGCTGGCACAAGCTGCGGCAGCACGCGGTGCCGCTGGCGCTGCACGGCTTTGCGGGCTTCGGCGTGTTCAGCATCCTGCTGTTCGTCGGGCTGTCGCACTCGGTGCCCTCGCACGGCGCGGTGCTGATTGCGACCACGCCGATCACCACGCAGCTGCTGCGCTGGTGGCTCGACGGCGTGCGCCCGACGCGCACGACCTTGCTGACCGCCGCGCTGGCGCTGGCCGGCGTGGCGACGGTGGCCGGGCTGCTGTCGCCCGGTGGCGCAGGCCTGTCGCACGACACGCTGCTCGGCGACGCCATCGCCTTCGTCGGCACGCTGGGCTGGGTCGTCTACACGCGCGGTGCGGCGCGCTTCCCGACGCTGGACACGGTGGACTACACCGCGCTCACGGTGCTGGCCTCGTGGCCGCTGCTGCTGGCCGTGGCGGTGGGCATGACCGCGCTGGGCGCCTCGCCCGCGCCCGACGCGCAGGGACTGCGCCTGTCGTGGCAGGTGCTGCTGTACGTGGGGCTGGTGCCGTCGGCGCTCGCGGTGCTGGCCTTCAACCACGGCGTGCGCGCGCTCGGTGCGGTCACGGGCACGGCCTTCCTGAACTTCGTGCCGGTGTCGGCGTTGCTGATGGGCGTGGCGCTGGGCAAGCCGCCCGCGACGCACGAGATCGTCGGCGTGGCGATGGTGGTGGTGGCGCTGCTGCTGCATGTGGCGGCAGCGAAGCGGGCGGCGACGCCGGTGGCCCCGGTTCGCGTGCCGGCGCCAGGTCAGCGCACCTGCGGCGTCACGCCATGAACCTCAGCCCTCGGCGCGGCTGCGCCGGAAGATCGCGTAGTTGCCGTTCGCCATCCCCACGAGCACCTCGCCCACGTACAGCCGCGACTCCAGGTTGGCGACGGTGCGCCCGCGGTTGAGCAGCGTGGTCCTGCAGACGACCTGGCCTTCGAACACGGGCTTGAAGTAGTTCATCTTGATCTCGATGGTGGCGCAGATCTCGCCCGCCTCGAGCGTGGGGTACAGCGCCGTGCCCATGCCCGTGTCGGCCAGCGCATAGAGCACGGCGCCGTGCACCACCTCGTGCGGGTTCAGATGCTGCGGCGCGACGACCAGCGTCATGGTGCTGGCGCCGGCGGTGGCTTCCTCGCAGTGCAGGTCGATCAGTTCGGCGAAGGGGTGTTTCATGGCGACGGGAAATGAACGGACCGGCCGACTGTAGACCGCACGGCCGTCAGTCGCCGAGCGCGCGATAGAAGTAGGTGGTGCCGCACGGCGTGCCGTCGGGCAGCAGCGCGTAGCCGGGGATGGTGCCCACGCGCAGCCAGCCGCAGCGGGTGTACAGCCGTTCGGCCTCGGGGCTGGAGGTGTCGAGCACCAGCAGGGTCTTGCCATGGTCGCGCGCGCGCTGTTCGGCGCCCTTCATCAGCAGCGCGCCGAGGCCGTGGCGGCGTGCGCGGCGGTGCACCAGCATCTTCGCGACCTCGCCGCGGTGCGGCTGGTTCTCGGGCTGCGCCAGCACCAGCTGCACGGTGCCGACGATGCCTGCGTCGTCCTCGGCCACGAGCAGCTCGCGCTCGCCGCGCGCCACGCCGTCGGCCACGTGGCGCCAGAAGGCCCGTGCGCGCTCGGGCGTGAGCGGCTGCATGAAGCTCACCGAGGCGCCGCCCTCGACGCAGTCGATGAGCACGTCGGCCAGCGCGTTCAGCTCGGCCTCGGTGACGGAAGAAAGGGCGCGCAGGCGCGGGGTGGCGGTGACAGTCATGGTCATTTCCGGTTGGATGCGTGGGCGGGCGCGCTGGTGATGACGACCGCGTAGCGCGCCGTCTCGCGGGTGGGGTTGAAGTAGCTCGTCGGCTGGTCGAGCACGAGCGCGAGGCAGTCGCCGGCCTCGAGCCGGTGTTGCTGGTCGCCGACCGCGAGTTCGATGCAGCCTTCGAGCACCCACACCTGCTGGTGGATGCGCGGCTCGCGCGCGCCGGTTTCGTAGGCCACGCGCGCGCCGGGCGGAAACAGCACCTCGACGATCTGGATCGGCGAGGCGTCGCCGCCGGCCGAGACGTTGCGGCGCAGGTAGCCCGAATGCGGATCGCGCCATTCGAGCTGGTCGGCGCGGCGCGACACCGGGCTGGCGGCCGGCGCGTCGGGCTCGAACAGCGAGGCCAGCGGCACGCCCAGGCCGGTCGCAAGTTTTTCGAGCAGCACGGCCGTCGGGCTGCTCTCGCCGCGCTCGATCAGAGAGATCATGGAGCGGCTGACGCCGCAGTGCGTGGCCAGGGCGTCGAGCGAGAGATCGCGCGCGGCGCGCAGGGCGCGCACGCGCTGGGCGATGCGGTCGTTGAGGCTGGGGGATGACGCTGACTCTTCTTTCATATTGGATGAAATATCCAATGAAATAGAAATTCAGTCAACCCCGGGCTGGAAGCGGGCCGTCTAGTCCGCAGAGACTTGCTCGTCGAAGTGACTGTTCTTTGGAGAAATATTCATGCCGTTCGCTGAAATCATCCAACACATCACCACCACCGACGCACCATGAGCGCCAACGATCCCGCCCCCCTGCCCTCGACCTTCGTCACCTTCGCCGACGGCCCGGCCGCGCCGTCCGCGCTGCGCACCCGCATCACGGCGACCTGCCGGCCACCCGAATCGGAGGCGCTGGCACCGCTGCTCGCGCAAGCCCGGCTGCCGGCCGACCAGGCCGCCGAAGCCCACGCCCTCGCCCATCGCATCGCCCACCAGCTGCGCCAGCGCAAAAATGGCGGCGGCCGTTCGGGCCTGGTGCAAGGCCTGCTGCAGGAGTACGCGCTGTCGTCGCAGGAAGGTGTGGCGCTGATGTGCCTGGCCGAGGCGCTGCTGCGCATTCCCGACGCCGACACGCGCGACGCGCTCATCCGCGACAAGATCGCGCAGGGCCAGTGGCAGGCGCACGCGGGGCACAGCCCGTCGGTGTTCGTCAACGCCGCCACCTGGGGCCTGCTGCTTACGGGAAAGCTGGTGGCCACGCACAGCGAGACGGGCCTGTCGGCCACGCTCACGCGGCTGATCGGCAAGGGCGGCGAGCCGCTGATCCGCAAGGGCGTGGACATGGCGATGCGCATGATGGGCGAGCAGTTCGTCACCGGCGAAACCATCGCCCAGGCGCTGGCGCATGCGCGCACGCTGGAGGCGCAGGGCTTTCGCTATTCGTACGACATGCTCGGCGAGGCCGCGCTCACGGCCGACGACGCGCGCCGCTACCGCGCGGCCTACGAAGACGCGATCCACGCCATCGGCCGCGCCTCGAACGGGCGCGGCGTGTACGGCGGGCCGGGCATCTCGATCAAGCTGTCGGCGCTGCACCCGCGCTACAGCCGCGCGCAGTACACGCGCGTGATGGCCGAGCTGTATCCGGTGCTGCGCGACCTGGCGCTGCTGGCGCTGCACTACGACATCGGCCTGAACATCGACGCCGAAGAAGCCGACCGGCTCGAACTCTCGCTCGACCTGCTGGAGCGCCTGTGCTTCGAGCCCGCGCTGGCGGGCTGGCAGGGCATCGGCTTCGTGGTGCAGGGCTACCAGAAGCGCTGCCCCTTCGTGATCGACTGGGTGATCGACCTCGCGCGCCGCAGCGGCCACCGGCTCATGGTGCGGCTCGTGAAGGGCGCCTACTGGGACAGCGAGATCAAGCGCGCGCAGCTCGACGGGCTGGCGGGCTACCCGGTCTACACGCGCAAGGCCTACACCGATGTGTCGTACCTCGCGTGCGCGCGCCGCCTGCTCGATGCGCCCGACGCGGTGTACCCGCAGTTCGCCACGCACAACGCCCACACGCTGGCCGCGATCTACACGATGGCCGACCCGTCGCGCTACACGCCGGGCCAGTACGAGTTCCAGTGCCTGCACGGCATGGGCGAGCCGCTGTACGAGCAGGTGGTGGGCCCGCTCGGGCGGCCCTGCCGCATCTACGCGCCGGTGGGCACGCACGAGACGCTGCTGGCCTACCTGGTGCGGCGGCTGCTGGAGAACGGCGCCAACACCTCGTTCGTGAACCGCATCGCCGATGCGTCGATTCCGCTCGACACGCTGGTGGAAGACCCGGTCGCGACGGTCGAGCGCATGGCTGCGCAGGAAGGCGCGATGGGCTTGCCGCACGCGGCCATTCCGCTGCCGGCCGCGCTCTACGGCACGCAGCGTGCGAACTCGCAGGGCCTGGACCTCGCGAGCGAAGCCACGCTGCATGCGCTCGCCGCCACGCTGCAGGCCAGCGCGAGCGAGCCCTGGCGCGCGACGCCGATGCTTGCTGCGCCGCGCGCCGAAGACGACGCCAGTCGCACCTGGGCCGAGGTGCGCAACCCCGCCGACCGCCGCGACCTCGTCGGGCAGGTGCAGGACGCGGTGCCGGGCGACGTGGCCTCGGCCATTGCGCAGGCCGAAGCCGTCGCCGCCGCGTGGGCCGCCACGCCGCCCGCCGAGCGCGCTACCGCGCTCGAGCGCGCCGCCGGCCTGCTCGAAGCGCAGCAGCCGCGCCTGCTCGGCCTGTTGATGCGCGAGGCCGGCAAGAGCGGCGCCAACGCCATCGCCGAAGTGCGCGAGGCGGTCGACTTCCTGCGCTACTACGCGGCGCAGGCGCGCACCGACTTCGCCAACGCCACGCACCGCCCGCTCGGGCCGGTGGTGTGCATCAGCCCGTGGAATTTTCCGCTCGCGATCTTCACCGGCCAGGTGGCCGCGGCGCTCGCGGCTGGCAACCCGGTGCTGGCCAAGCCGGCCGAGCAGACGCCGCTGGTCGCGGCCGAGGCGGTGCGCGTGCTGTGGGAGGCCGGCGTGCCGCGCGCGGCGGTGCAGCTGCTGCCGGGCCGCGGCGAGACCGTCGGCGCCGCGCTGGTCGGCGACGCGCGCGTGCAGGGCGTGATGTTCACGGGCTCGACCGAGGTCGCGCGCCTGCTGCAGAAGACGCTGTCGACGCGCCTGGGTACGCACGGCGCGCCGGTGCCGCTGATCGCCGAGACCGGCGGGCAGAACGCGATGATCGTGGACTCGTCCGCGCTGGTGGAGCAGGTGGTGGCCGACGTGATGGCCTCGGCCTTCGACAGCGCGGGCCAGCGCTGCTCGGCGCTGCGCGTGCTGTGCGTGCAGGAAGAAGCGGCCGACCGCCTCGTGGCGATGCTGCAGGGCGCGATGGCCGAGAGCTGCATCGGCAACCCCGCGCGGCTCGCGGTGGACGTGGGCCCCGTCATCGACGACGAGGCGCGCGACGGCATCGAGCGCCACATCGCCGGCATGCGCGGGCGCGGCCGGCGCGTGTTCCGCCAGGGCCGCGAGTTCGGCCACGACACGCGCCACGGCACCTTCGTGCTGCCCACGCTGGTCGAGCTGGAACACCTGGGCGAGCTGCAGCGCGAGGTGTTCGGCCCCGTGCTGCACCTGCTGCGCTACCGCCGCCGCGACCTGGGCGCGCTCATCGGCCAGATCAACGGCAGCGGCTACGGCCTCACGCTGGGCGTGCACACGCGCATCGACGAGACCATTGCGCAGGTGGTGGCGCAGGCGCAGGCCGGCAACGTGTACGTGAACCGCAACATGGTCGGCGCCGTGGTGGGCGTGCAGCCCTTCGGCGGCGAAGGCCTGTCGGGCACCGGGCCGAAGGCCGGCGGGCCGCTGTACATGGCGCGCCTGCTGTCGGCGCGGCCCGACGATGTGCTGGCGCGCGCCGTGGCCGAAGACCGACCCGTGGCACCTGCCAGCGGCCTCGCGGCGCTCGAAGGCTGGGCGCGCGACACGGGCCGCGACGCCCTGGCCGCGCAATGCCGCCGCTTCGCCGGTCTGGCCCACGTGGGCCGTGCACGCACGCTGGCCGGCCCGACCGGCGAGCGCAACGTCTACACGCTGCAGCCGCGCGAAGCCGTGCTGTGCCTCGCCGATGCTGAAGCCGACCGGCTCGTGCAGCTGGCGGCCGTGCTGTCGGTCGGCAGCACCGCCATCTGGCCCGCCGACGCGCCCGGCGCGCACGCGCTGCTGGCCGCGCTGCCCGACGAGGCGCGCCACGCGGTCGTGCTCGCCAACGACTGGCGCGCGCCCACCGTGGTCTTCGATGCCGTGCTGCACCACGGCGACGCCGGCCACCTTGCCGGCGTGCTGCAGCAAGTGGCGGCGCGGCCCGGCCCCATCGTCGGCGTGCGCGGCTTCGCGCCCGGCGACACCGGCATCCCGCTCGAAAGCCTGGTGCTGGAGCGCGCGCTCAGCGTCAACACGGCCGCGGCCGGCGGCAATGCGAGCCTGATGACGATCGGTTGAGCGGGCTCAGCGATCGAATGCGGGATCGATCGGCACGCGGTAGCCGTTCACCAGCCGGTTCGTCTCGTTCGCCATGCCGACCACGGCCATCAGCTCGGCGAACATGGCCGGCGTCATGCCGGCCTTTTCCGCGCCCGCGTGGTGGCTCGCGATGCAGTAGCCGCAGTTGTTGGTGACGCTCACCGCCAGATAGATCATTTCCTTGACCACCGGGTCGAGCGCGCCCGGCGCCATCACCTCCTTGAGGCTGGCCCAGGTGCGCTTCAGCGTGGCCGGGTCGTTGGCCAGGTACTTCCAGAAATTGTTGACGTCGGGCACGTTGCGCGAGGCCTTGATGTCGTCAAACACCGCGCGGACCTCGTCGGAAGCGGCGGCGTGCTCGATAGGCTGGGGTTTCATGCGATCTCCTGAAGTGTGAATGCGCGATGGAAAGCAACATTTGCTTTCGGTACCTTCACATTTATTGTGAATTAGGTCCTAGGTTCACGCGCCCTGCGGTTCATACAGTCGAAGCGTCACACATCAAGCGCGCCATCAGGCGCCATCTCAGGGAGAAGAGAGAACCATGGAACACGTCACACAGCACGTGGGGGGCGGTGCGCGCGCCGCATTCGTCTGCAAGAAGAAAACCCGAGGCATCGCGGGCGCCGTGCTCGCACTGGCCGCCGGCCTCGCAGGCCCGTCGGCCTGGGCCGATGTGAGCCTGGGCGGCGCCAGCTACACCACCGGATCGGGCGCGGTCTGCAGCTCGGGCGGTGCCGGTCCCACGTGGGCCTGCCAGGTGCCCAACGGCAGCGGCGGCTTCGCGCTCATCACCGGCGTGCCGACCGATCCCGTGAACGGCGGCCCCGATGCCGCGGCCTTGCAAGGCATGGTGAGCGGCAACCTCGGCGGCGACGCGCTGCTGCTCGGCGGCACGGCTGCCAAGGCCACCGGCTTCGGCAGCGTGGCAGCGGGCTCCGACGCACGCGCCACCGAAACCTACGCCACCGCCATCGGCTCCACCACCGTGGCCGCGGGCGTCAGCAGCACCGCCGTGGGCAACGTGGCCCAGGCCTTCGGCACCAACGCCACCGCCATCGGCGCCAACAGCACGGCCGTGGCCACCAGCAGCGTCGCAGTGGGCGACCGCGCCACCGCGAGCGACATCAATTCGACCGCGCTCGGCGCCAACACGCAGGCGCGCAAGAAGAGCAGCCTGGCGGCCGGCGACAAGGCGATCGCCGACGGCATCAACGCCGCCGCGCTGGGCGCGAACACGCAGGCGCTGGCCGACAGCGCCGTGGCCGTGGGCGACCGCGCCACCGCGGGTGCCGAGTCGGCCGTGGCCGTGGGTCGCCAGAGCACCGCATCGGCCGCCTCGGCCGTCGCCATCGGCACCGGCGCGACGGCGAGCGCCGTCAATGGCGTGGCGTTGGGCGCCGGCGCCGTCGCCGATCGCGCGGGCATGAGCGGCCAGCAAGAGCGCTTCTCGAACGTCGCCGTGGGCTCCACGCAGGGCGCGGTGTCGGTCGGCAGCGCGGGCGGCGAGCGGCAGATCACGAACGTGGCGGGCGGCACGCAGGCGACCGACGCGGTCAACGTGCGCCAATTGCAGGCCGTTCAGGCCGGCGCGGTCAACTACGTGACCAACGTGGACGGCAGCGTGAACCACAACCAGATCGTGCTGGGCAACGGACAGGCACCCAACGGCACCACCGTGTCCAACGTGGCGCCCGGCGTGGCCGGCACGGATGCGGTCAACGTCAACCAGCTGAACGCACAGGGCGCGCAGTGGCGCGACGCCATTCGCGTGAACCAGCGCGACGCCAACGCCGGCACCGCCGGTGCGATGGCCATGGCCGGCATGCCGCAGGCTTACATGCCGGGCAAGAACATGATCGCGGCCGGCATCGCCGGCTACGAGGGCCAGAGCGCGCTCGCGGTCGGCTTCTCGAGCATCTCGGACAACGGCAAGTGGGTGATGAAGTTCACCGGCTCGGCCAACTCGCGCGGCCGCGTCGGCGTCTCGGCCGGTGCGGGCTACCAGTGGTGAGCCGCATGAACCCCAGAACCGCCATCGCTCCAGGCCCCACGCATTCCTCCTTCATGACACGCACCTTTTTTCTGCCCACCGCCGCGCTGCTGGCCCTGCTCACCCTCGCCGGCTGCACCTCGTACGTGAGCCGCGGCATCGACAGCGACGGCAAGGCCACCGAACTCGTCTGGCCCGGCGCCGACCAGCAGCAAACGTGGCAGACCGAAGGCAGCTTTCCGAACCGCGAGAACCTGCGCGCCGTCGGCCCCGGCGCGACCAAGGACCAGCTCTACGCCCTGATCGGCCGCCCGCACTTCGACGAAGGCATGGCCGCCGTGCGCGAGTGGGACTACGTCTTTCACTTCCGCTCGGGCGGCGGTGCGACGAGCTGCCGCTACAAGGTGATCTTCGACACGGCCTACAAGGCGCGCAGCTTCCACTGGAACCCGGCGATCTGCGCGGAGCTGGCCAAGGGCTGATCAGCCGCCCTGCGGCGGCTCCGGCCGCCGCCACAGCCACGCCAGCACGACCGCCATCGAGCCGATGGCGACGCCCGCGAGCCACGGCTTGTGCGCGGTGAACCCGATGACGACCGCGCAGAACGCCATCGCCGCGGTGGCGCTCCACTTGGCGCGCCGACTCACGGTGCGGCCGTTTTCCCAGTTGCGCAGCAGCGGGCCGAAGAGCCGGTGGTTGAGCAGCCAGCGGTGCAGCCGCGGCGAGCTGCGCGCCGCGGCCCAGGCGGCCATCAGCACGAAGACCGTGGTCGGCATGCCCGGCGCGACCACGCCGATGGCGGCCAGCACGAGGCACAACGCGGCGAAGACCATCAGCAGCCAGCGCACGACCAGCGGCAACGGCCGGGGCTCCACGGCAGCGGGCGGGTTCTGGGGGTCTTCGGCGGGCGTCACGGGCCGATTGTCTTTCTTTCTCTTTCACCGCACCGACGCGCTTGATTCAGATCAACCGCGCGCCGCTTTCGGCTGCCGATACTGGACTTTTACATCCACCTGCAAAGTTCTGAAGACCATGGCCCACCTTGTATGGAAGACCGAGCTCAATACGGGGATCCATGAGATCGACACGCAGCACCAGCGCATCGTGCAATACATCAATGCGCTGGACGACGCCCGCCGCACGAACGACCGCAAAGTCGTGGGCCGGATCATCGAGGAGACCATCGACTACACCGCCTCGCACTTCGCGTTCGAGGAGGCCATGATCGAGGACGCGGGCTACCCCTTCACGGGCCCGCACCGGAAGGTGCACGAGATCTTCGTGCGCCGCGTCACCGAATTCCGCGCGCGCTTCGAGCACGGCGAAGAGGTGCTGGCCGAGCTGCACGACATGCTCTCGCGCTGGCTGTTCAACCACATCC
Organism: Variovorax sp. GW821-FHT09D07; assembly: GCF_059416345.1. Classification (NCBI taxonomy): domain Bacteria; kingdom Pseudomonadati; phylum Pseudomonadota; class Betaproteobacteria; order Burkholderiales; family Comamonadaceae; genus Variovorax; species Variovorax sp. GW821-FHT09D07. The sequence continues at coordinate 863,239 of NZ_JBWKOY010000003.1, read as the reverse complement.
GCCATGAGGACGGCGCCTACGTGCCGACCGTGAAAGCGCACCTGCACACGACGGATTCGTCCGCGGAAGTGCTGGTCCACGCGCAGGTGCGCAAGGCGGTGCAGCAAGGCGGCGCCGCGGGGCAGGTCAAGATGGGCTGGATGCGGCGGCTGTTCGGCGGGTGACGCGGCCCTGACGCCGCGCCACCGCCGCGTCACTCCTCGACGAAGGCTTCTTCGCGCTTGGCCTTCACCGAAGGCAGCAGCACCACGATGAGCAGCAGCGCCGCGGCGGCCAGCAGCCCCGCCGACAGCGGACGCATGACGAACACGCTCCAGTCGCCGCGCGACAGCAGCAGCGCGCGGCGCAGGTTCTCTTCCATCATCGGCCCGAGGATGAAGCCCAGCAGCAGCGGCGCGGGCTCGCACTTGAGCTTGAGGAACAGGTAGCCCACGATGCCGAAGATCGCCACCATCCACACGTCGAAGGTGTTGTTGTTCTCGGAGTACACGCCCACCGCGCAGAACAGCACGATCGACGGAAAGAGCCACTTGTAGGGAATGGTCAGCAGTTTGATCCAGATGCCGATCATCGGCAGGTTCAGCACGATGAGCATCAGGTTGCCGATCCACATCGAGGCGATCAGGCCCCAGAAGAGTTCGGGGTTGCTGGTCATCACCTGCGGGCCCGGCTGGATGTTGTGGATCGTCATGGCACCGACCATCAGCGCCATCACGGCGTTGGGCGGAATGCCCAGCGTCAGCAGCGGAATGAACGACGTTTGCGCACCGGCGTTGTTGGCCGACTCCGGCCCCGCCACGCCGCGGATGTTGCCCTTGCCGAAGGGCACCTCGCCCTGCTTGAGCTTGATGCGCTTCTCGATCGTGTAGGCCGCGAAGGCCGACAGCAGCGCGCCGCCGCCCGGCAGGATGCCCAGGGCAGAACCCAGCGCGGTGCCGCGCAGCACGGCGGGCGTCATGCGTCGGAAGTCTTCCTTGGTGGGCCACAGGCCCTTGACCTTGGCGGTGAACACCTCGCGCTCATGCTCGGGCACGGCCAGGTTGGCGATGATCTCGCCGTAGCCGAACACGCCCATCGCGATCGCGATGAAGCCGATGCCGTCGGTGAGTTCAGGGATGTCGAAGCTGTAGCGCGCCACGCCCGAGTTCACGTCGGTGCCCACGAGGCCCAGCGCCAGTCCGAGCAGGATCATCGTGATCGCCTTGAGCAGCGAACCCGAGGCCAGCACCACGGCGCCGATCAGGCCCAGGATCATCAGCGAGAAGTATTCGGCGGGGCCGAACTTGAAGGCCAGCTCGGTCAGCGGCGGTGCGAAGGCGGCAAGAATGAGCGTGCCGACGCAGCCTGCGAAGAACGAGCCCAGGCCCGCCGCGGCGAGCGCCGGCCCGGCCCTCCCCTTGCGCGCCATCTGGTAACCGTCGATCACGGTCACCACCGACGACGATTCACCCGGCAGGTTGACCAGAATGGCGGTGGTCGAGCCGCCGTATTGCGCGCCGTAATAGATGCCGGCCAGCATGATCAGCGCCGACACGGGTGGCAGCGCGTAGGTGGCGGGCAGCAGCATCGCGATGGTGGCCACGGGGCCAATGCCCGGAAGCACGCCGATCAGCGTGCCCAGCAGGCAGCCGACGAAGGCATAGACAAGGTTCTGCGCGGTGAAGGCCACGCCGAAGCCGATCGAGAGGTTGGTAATCAGGTCCATTGTTCTCTTGGATTTCTTGTTGTTCTGCGCGGGTCAGCCGGCGATGAAGGTGGGCCACACCTGGAACTGCAGCTTCAGCGCCACCACGAAGGCCAGGTAGCTGCCGAGCGCGAGCACGGTCGCCAGAAGGGTCACGCCCTTCCAGCCGAAGCTGTCGCCCGCCAGGCTCGCGATGAAGGTCAGCGCATAGATCGCGACGATGAGTCCCATCGACGGCAAGCCGATGCTCGGCAGCCCGCCGAGCAGCACGCCGAACACCAGGTTGGCGCCGATGATGAACAGCAGCGGCTTCCATGCAATGCGGCCCACCGGTTCGCCGTCGGCGGTCTCGACCGTGAGGGCCTTGAACGTGATCAGCACGCCCATGCACGCGATGAGGATGCCCACGATGAGCGGAAAGTAGCCGGGGCCCATGCGGGCGCCGGTGCCCACGTTGTAGGTCGTGGCGCCCCATGCGAAGGCCACGCCGAAGGCGCTGAAAAGCACGCCCGAGCAGAAGTCTCTCTGACTCTTGATTCTCACCGTTGATGTCTCCTGGAACTGCGTTGATCGGCACAGGATGTGCGTCAGCGATCCTAGGAATTCAGCGCCGCGGTGTGTATGAACAAAGCATTGCCATTCGGCAATGTTCGAGGCGCGACGAGGCGAAGAAGGCGCCGCTCAGGCGTCCGCCGTCGGCAGGTCGATGCAGGCGCGCAGGCCCGGGCGGGCATCGCCGAACTGCAGGCGACCGCCGTGCAGAGCCACCACCGCCTGCACGCTCGCGAGCCCCAGGCCGTGGCCCGGCGTGCTGTGGTCCAGCCGATGGAAGCGCACGCCCAGGCGCTCGTACTCCGTGCTCGGAATGCCGGGGCCGTCGTCCTGCACGAACAGCTGCGCACGCCCGTCGACCGTGTGCGTGCCGATGCGCACGGTGGCGCCGGCCCCGCCGTACTTCAGCGCGTTGTCGAGCAGGTTGGCCGCCGCGCCCGCGAGCAGGTCGCGGTCACCGAGCGCGATGGCGCGGTCGGCAGGCTCGCGCAGCAGCGCGATGCCCCGCACCTCGGCCACCGCCTCGTACAACTCCGCCACGTCGTCGGCGATGACGTGCAGCGCCACCGGCGCGAACTGCTGGCGCCGCGCGCCGGCCTCGACCTCGGCGATCTGCAGCAGCTTCTCGAACATCACGGCCAGCTCCTCGAGCTCGCGGATGGCGGTGGCCACGGGCTCGCGCTGTGGATGGCCGGCCTCGCCGAGCCCCGCCTCCACCGCACGCAGGCGCACCAGCACGCGCGTGAGCGGCGTGCGCAGGTCGTGCGCGATGGTGTTGGACACATGGCGCACGCCGTCCATCAGCGACTGGATGCGGTCGAGCATCGCGTTGATGTCGCCTTCCAGCAGCGCGAACTCGTCCTCCTGGCCCGAGGGCGCCACGCGCTCCTGCAGCTCGCCCGCCGCGATGCGCGCGGCCGTGCGCCGCACCGCGCCCACGCTGCGCTCCAGCTCCTGGCGGAAGACGAAGGTGCCGCCGATGAGCAGCAGCACCGCCACGATGCCCGCCGCCGCGCTGGCGCTCGCCACCAATGATTCGATCGACTCCTGGTCGCGCAGGTCGTGCCCCACCACGAGCATGCCGCCGTCGGGCAGCGGGCGCATCACGAGGTAGGCGATGACGGTCTGGCCCGCGCGCACCACGCGGCGGTGCACGCCGTCGCCCGCATCGGGCGCCAGCGAGGGCATCTGGTCGAGGTTGCCCGCGCGCTTGTTTCCCTCGCGGTCGGTGAGCAGGTAGATCTCGTTGTCGGAGTTGCGGCCGTCGGAGAGCGCATGGGCGATCTCGCCCGCCACGCCCTCGGCGCCGCGCGCTTCGTAACGCACCACCAGCTGCTGCACGCTGGCGGCCACCTGCCGCACCATGCGCTGCTGCAGCACGCCGACGGTCTGCATGTAGACGATGGCCAGCGCGGCCAGCATCGTGATGGCCACGAGCAGCCCGTAGTAGAAGGCGAGCCGGAAGCCGACCGAGCGCCACAGCTGGCGCAGGGCCCGGGTCATTGCGGCGCGGCCAGCGTGTAGCCCACGCCGCGCACGGTGTGGATCAGCGTCGGCGCGCCGCCCGCATCGAGCTTGCCGCGCAGGCGGCTCACCTGCACGTCGATCACGTTGGTCTGCGGATCGAACTGGTAGTCCCACACGGCCTCGAGCAGCATGGTGCGCGTGACCACCTGCCCCGGATGCATCATGAGATAGGCCAGCAGCCTGAACTCGCGCGGCTGCAGCGCGATGGGCCGGCCGCCGCGCTCCACATGGCGGCGCGCCAGGTCGAGCGTGAGGTCGGCCAGCTGCAGCGTGCGGATCTCGGGCCCGCTGCGCGAGCGCCGCACCAGCGCCTCGGCGCGCGCCGCGAGTTCGGAAAAGGTGAAGGGCTTGGCCAGGTAGTCATCGCCGCCGGCCTTGAGCCCGCGCACGCGCTCGTCGAGCGCGCTCAATGCGCTGAGCACCAGCACCGGCGTCTTCTTGCCGAGGGCGCGCATCGTGGTGAGGATCGACAGGCCGTCCACGTCGTTGGGCAGCATGCGGTCGAGGATGACGAGGTCCCACGTCTCGCCCGTCGCGCGCGCGAACGCATCCGCGCCATCGCGGCTGATCACCGCCACATGGCCGAGCGAACGGAAGCCTTCGGCGATGTAGCGCGCGTTGTCGGCATCGTCCTCGACGATGAGGCAGTTCCAGATGACGGTGGGGCCGAGCACGTCAGTCGGTGCGGCCACGGCAAGAAATACCCATGGATGGCGGTGCGGTTGTGCTCACGTTGCGCCCCCTGGGATGCGGGGGCCTGCAACGCAAATGCTAGCCCAGGTGGAAGCGGGAAAGGCCTGCGCTTCATTACCGTTTGTCCATGAAGGCTTTTTCCCGCCATGAATGCCCAAGACAGCGTGCCTGCGAGAGGCCACGCATTGCATCTTGAAATCCAGGTCTTCCGGAGTGATTGAAGCGGCAGGCGTTCTCCCCTTGAAAACAGGAGCGCATTCACAAGGTCATGTAGCGCCCGGGCTTGTGATTGAGCATGACCATCAGATTCAGAACGACCGCACCCACCACCGACCACAGCACGTGGACCGGGTCGATCACCATGAATGCTGTCAGCAAGACGGCACAGTCGACGGCCATCAGTATATGGCCGGCCCGCCAGCCACGCCGGTTCTGCAGGTACACGGCCAGCACACTGAACCCACCCACACTGGCCGCATGCCGGAAAAGCGCCAGCAGTCCCATGCCGACAAGCACACCGCCAGCCAGGCTGGCAAAGGCAGGATGCACCGACTGGAGGCCATACATCTGTCGTGCATTGGCTGTGAGCACCGAGATGAGCCCAACTGCTGCCAAGGTCTTGATCGCGAACACTTTTCCCAGCCGGGCAAACGCGAGCAAGTAGAAGGGCAGGTTCATCAAGAAGAACGACTTCCCTATCTCCCAGCCGAAGGCATAGTGAGCGAGAAAGACCACCCCAGAAATGCCGCTGGTGAGCAGGCTTGCACTGCTCAGCAAGGACAGCCCCAGCGATATGAGCAGTGCACCGACCCCCAGGGCGACCAAGTCCTCGAAGGTCGAGTGCGGCTGCGCCATGCGCCCTACCGCCATACGGCTGCAAACGCTCTCGGCAAGACGCTGGAAAGGGCACCGACTGCATGAGTGTCGCGTCCACCCCAAGAGACCGGTCGTGCGGCGAAGATCAACGTCCTGCTCCCTTGCCGTGATCCGGCATGTTCGAAGATGCGATGCGGTGGTGGTGCCGAGGCCGACGCATTTCGGTGTCATGCGGATGTGACACGCATGCGCTCATGCCATCGGCGACGGCAGGGAATCAGACCTTCGTGAGCCAGTGGGCGTACTTGGGGTTCTTGCCGTTCACGATGTCGAAGAAGGCCGACTGGATCTTCTCGGTGACCGGGCCGCGCGCGCCGCCGTCGCCCCGGTTGCCGATCTCGATGCGGTCGAGTTCGCGGATGGGCGTCACTTCGGCGGCCGTGCCGGTGAAGAAGGCTTCGTCGGCCACGTACACCTCGTCGCGCGTGATGCGCTTTTGCACCAGCTCGATCCCCAGGTCCTTGCAGATGTGCAGGATGGTGTTGCGCGTGATGCCGTTCAGGGCGCCGGCCGACAGGTCGGGCGTGTAGACCACGCCGCCCTTGACCACGAACACGTTCTCGCCCGCGCCTTCGGACACGAAACCGCTCGCGTCGAGCAGCAGTGCTTCGTCGTAGCCGTCGTCCAGCGCTTCCATGTTGGCGAGGATCGAGTTGGTGTAGTTGCTCACCGTCTTGGCCTGCGTCATCGTGATGTTGACGTGGTGGCGGGTGTAGCTGGAGGTCTTCACGCGGATGCCGCGGCGCATGCCCTCTTCGCCGAGGTAGGCGCCCCAGGACCAGGCCGCGACCATGGCGTGGATCTTGTTGCCCTTGGGGCTCACGCCCAGCTTCTCGGAGCCGATCCAGATGAGGGGGCGCAGGTAGCAGCTTTCGAGCTTGTTCTCGCGCACGACCTGCTTCTGGGCTTCGTTCAGCTGTTCCTGCGAGAACGGGATCTTCATGCGCAGGATCTTGGCGCTGTTGAACAGGCGCTCGGTGTGCTCGGCCAGGCGGAAGATGGCGGTGGCGCCGTCGGCCGTCTTGTAGGCGCGCACGCCCTCGAAGGCGCCGCAGCCGTAGTGCAGCGTGTGGCTCAGCACGTGGATCTTGGCGTCGCGCCAGTCCACGAGTTCGCCGTCCATCCAGATCTTGCCGTCACGGTCTGCCAACACAGGGGAAATCGGTTTCATTTGTTCCTCAAAGAAGTACGGGTATTGAGTGCTTGATGCAATGTGGAGTGAGTCCGCTGAGCGCTTCGCCAAGCCCGCTCCGGAAGTCGGCGGTTCGCCGTGGGAAGGGCGGCGTACAAAGCAGTGAGTACGACGTAGATGGATGCTATGAACCGCCCAACCATCCGTCCAATGCATTGTTCTTGTAATCACCATAGACCCTGCGCATGCAACGAAACACGCTCCTCTTCCGAATCGCCGCGGCTGCATCCCTGCCCCGGCCCGCCGGGCCCGGGTGTGTCTTCTTCGATATTGCCGACATCGCGGACGGTTTCATGGATGCGGGACAGGATCTCAACGCAACGCGCGTTCAAGGCCAGGCCGCGCCGGGTCAGTCGAACTTTGCGCGTCGTGCGCTGAAGCAATGGACTCTCCAGAAACGCTTCGAGCCGGGCAATGCTCCTGCTCACACTCGACTTGTGGACCTTCAAGGCATCGGCTGCCAGGGAGAAGCTGGCCAGAGAAGCGACGCAGGCAAAAACGCGCAGGTCGTTGAGATCAAGTGCGGTCTCCATGGCCTGTCCTTTGGGGATGTGTTCCTGCATTGGGACTTGGCCTCCAACCATCAACGTCGTTCCAGCGGTAGCCCGAGATTCCGCTGACGCACAGCAAGAACGCATGCGACGGATGCCGCAGCGGTGCGCCTCGCGTCGAGTGAGACGAGAGAAGCGTTCATCTTTCGATGGATGGCCCTCCCGTCTTCCACTTCGAAGCTGACTCAGATCGATGCGCGTCAGAAAGCGTGACGGATGCCGACGTCGTAGCCGGTCGAAGTCTTGGGTGTGAACGCCGGATTGCTGCTGAAGCCCGGCCCACCGACGCTCGGATTCGCACCGTTCTTGTCGCTGACGCGAGCGATCGTTGCGTACAACGCCGTGCGCTTCGACAGGTTGTGCACGTAGCCCAGCGCCAGCTTGGTGGCCTTCTGATCGGCTGGGCTCACGACGAACGGATTGAATGGCAAGTTGCGGTCGAACCTGACGTGCGACCAGGCGGCACGGACAAGACCGGCGCCGACCGGCACGGTCACGCCCAGCAGATACCCGGTCAGATCGATGTCAGGGCGGGCACCTGCCAACGGTGTGACTTCATAGTCGATCTTGTTCCTGGCCTTCGACAGCTCACCGAACAGCTTGACGGGACCGAAGTCATATGAAGCGCCGACATTCAGCGTATTGACCTTGGTCGTCGTGCCCGCATAGAAGTCGTCACCGATCGTGCTGCTGCCATAAGAAAGCGCCACATCCAACGGGCCGTTGCCGTAGCCGAAGCGGCCACCGACGTAGCGGCCAGCGCGCGCATTATTGGTGCCTGCAGGCGTGAAGCGGCCGGCGTCGTACTTGACCTGCTCGCTGAAGCCGTACATCACCTGACCGTAGAACCCACCCAGGTTCGGCGGGAGGAAGTAGCCGATCGTGTTGCTGGCTCGGGTCGTGTTGTTGCCCGTCACGTTCGTGATGCCGGGCACGGGCGCGGCGGCCGGTCCATTGAATGCCCCGAACGAATTGTTGGCGACGAAGATCAGGTTGGTACCCACGCCGTTGGTTCCAAACGGGTCGAACACCGTGTCGTTCCAGAAAGTGGGGGTGTAGTCACGACCCAGACGGATTTCACCGAATCCGCCCGAAAGGCTCACCGTCGAGCGTCGAGCGAAAGTCGACACGCCCTGCTGCCCATCGTCGTTGGTGATCGGAGCTTCGAGCCAGAAGCTGGCGGCCCATCCGTTACCCAGGTCTTCCGTTCCACGGAAGCCCAGCCTGCTGGCGTTGTAGGCAGAGTTGCGAAGAACCGTTTGCTTGGTCGTGATGCTCTGCCCCAGTACGTTTGTGGCCTTGTTGGAAAAACCACTGACAGAGGCATCCACCACACCGAACAGAGTGACGGACGATTGAGCCGATGCGGCACTTGCAAGGGCCAGAGCGGCCAAAGCAACGAGGGATTTTTTCATTGAATTTTCTCCAAGGTTAAACAAGCGGGTTCGATCGGCATTCGGTGACCAACACCACGTGCTCCTATCGCACCGCAACCTCCGTTCAGGAAGTTGTCGCTATTCCATCGGACTCATCCAAAAGAGAAGCAGCAGGTCATGCAAACTTCCACATCAACCATGCAACTTCGTCCCGCAGAGTTGTTTCTCTTGTTGCCGCGTCACTACAAACTCCAAAGACACGCATCGCCGATGGATTCGTTCGCTCTGGCGCACTTCCATGCAGAAATCTCCTCCCAATGAAACGCCCCTTGCGTCCTCGATCTCATCGCGAGTCGATCCGCGACCTCTGCCGCATCTTGCTTGGCGTTGTTCGATACCAGTGCTTGAACTTGCGACTGAAATTTGTAGGGTCCCCATATCCAAGCTGTGACGCAATGGCTTCAATTGACAGCTCGGTATGCTGCAAGTACCAGGCGGCATGCGTCCTGCGCAAGTCTTCCTTGATGTCGGAGTAGGTCACGCCAGCATCTGCAAGCCTTCGAGCCAGCGTGCGCTTCGTGACGCCAATGTTCACCGCCAGATCATTGACATCCGGATTGAAGATCAACTGCTCCAGAAGTGCTTGGTGAACACGCTGCACGAAGGTGCCATGCGAACGTTCCAATGCCAGTTTCCTGCAAGCCTGCAGGGCCACCAGAAAGGCACCGGCGTTGGCGGAGGGACAGGGTGATTGGAGCAATCCAACCGGCAGGTGGAACGTCAGGCACGGATACCCGAACTCGATCACTCGCACATGATTCGAAACCGGGAGGTCACGACTCGCTGGACGCGGGTACGGCAGACCCACGACAAGCTCGTGCGCAGGCCTGCCCAGGATCGCCTCCAACAAACGGCAGTACGCACCAACGATCGAGTGGACAACGAAGAGATGTGTGTCGCACAAGGGTCGAATCGACCTTGCCTTGAGCGTGCTCCATCCTTGAGCACTCTCAAGCCCGAACTCGAATCCCCCGAAGATCAGTCTTCCGTATTGACCAAGGAGTTCAAGGCTCTGACCGAGGTTCTCGGACGTCACCGCCGCGATGCCAACCTGGGTGTGATAGGGCTGGATCATGCCTCCGGCGATCAAGCCCAGCGCCGGCTCTCCGCTGCAATGGATGGCGTGGATGACGAGCTGGCGAAACACGGAAAAATCCACCATGTGCTCGCCATCGCGCAGATCCTGCCAGGCCAGGCCCGCACGGAGAAGCACGGCGCCAGGGCGCACACCCAGACTGTTCAGACAGTCCAGGATGCCTCGGATGTAGACCGGATGGGCAAATGGGATGGCAACTTCTTTCCCGCTGTTCATGGCCTCGGCTGTTTGATTGCACGCTCTGCCCTTTGACGATTCAACGCGCTCGATGCAACAGGAAACTGATCCATCTGCGTCGCCCGAAGCATTGCGCTCTCGCGGAGGGTGTTGTCAACCCGGCGTCGAACCTCCGCTTTCCGAACGGGATGATCCGAGCCGGTTGATGCCTCACCGACGCGCCAAGCGGGCGATCGACTCGGCCAGTTCCTTGGGCCTGGAAAGAAATGGCGAATGGCTGGCGTCCAGCGTTTCAACGACTGTCTTGTTGTCGGGGGTGAACTTGTCGAGGGCGGCCATGATCTGATCCGCCAACCCTGGAGGGATGATCTTGTCCTTCATGCACTTGATGAAGGAGCGCGGAATGCTTCCCCAGTTCGAGGCCGTCAAGACCGTCTTCCCGTTCTGGGGCCCTCTCGAATCGTCAGGTACCAGCATGTTGGCCCACGCAAGAAAGTCTTCATCGGACACATCGCCACAGTACGCATTCTTGACGGCAGACCGCACCGCCGGGTCCGGCGTATTCAGGTCGAACCGCCCGGCTCCTATGTCTGCCGTCGGGCGGACGCTGCCATTCTTTCCTTGGGCGACATAGGACTCGGCGAAGGCGCTCTTGCTGGACAGACACTCTCCAACCGATTCGCCGGACGCCGGAATCACAGCGGAAACGTAGATCAGATTGCGGATCTTCGAGGCACGGCTTTCACCAACCGCGTTCAGCGTAATGCCTCCCAGGCTGTGTCCGACGAGAACCAGTGGTTCATTGGTACTCGCGTACAAGCGATCGACGATGCCTCCGGCGTACTGCGCATAGTCCGCCAGAGTCAACGAGGCGACGGGCGACAGCTCGGCGCTGTATGCGCTGGGGTCGAATGGCCTGGCATAGGAAGACACCGGGAATCGACCGTTGAGGCCACAGCCCGGGAGATCGATGGCCAACACCTTGAAGCCGGCTTCGACAAGAAAGGGCGTCACTCTCGACCAGCAAAAGGCACCGTGCAAGGAGCCGTGTATCAGCACAATGGTCGGCAACGGGGCCAGACGTCCGTTGCCCGACGAAATGGCGTCCTGTTGTCCACCACCTCCGCAAGCGGCCAGGCTGAGCGAAGCAAGGCTGCCTGCCAACGAGCCGGCAAGAAAGCCTCGCTTGGAGATCGTTTTCGTTTCGTGTGATGTCATGAGATTCCCTCTGGGTCCTTCGGATGTCTTGAGCCAATGAACGCGACGAGGCCACCGCGACGCACCTGCGGGTGCCGCGGGCATGCCTCATCTGGGAGTGCAACGTCTTTTCTTGCAGACGCTGCGTGACCGTACTAGCGGGAGTGGAACGAAGCCGGCGAGTGGGTGCCCAGCTCGCCAAGCAGCAGCGCCCATGCCTTGGCGCCATCACGCATGGACTTCAGCCTGAAAAACTCATTGGGTGCGTGCACGTCTTCGTCCGGAAGGTTGTAGCCGAACATCAGGGTGTCGATGCCCAGCACTTCCTTGAAGAGTGAAGTCACAGGCACCGTCGCCCCCAGCCGTACGTGAATGGCCTGGCGTCCGGTCTCGCGTTGGAGCACCGCTTCGGCAGCACGCACCAGAGGGTGTTCGGGCGGAATGGTCGATGCCGGAGATCCCTCGCTCAGCTTGACCACATCGAGATGACACCCCGCAGGACAGTGCGCCTGCAAGTGTCGAAGCACCGCCTGGATGACTTCATTCGCGTCTTGCCCTTCCACCACGCGCGCCGTCATCTTGGCTGAGGCTTCGCAGGGAATGATGGTCTTGAGGCCGCTGCCGGTGTAGCCACCCCACAGGCCGTTGACGTCCAGCGACGGGCGCAAGGTCACGCGCTCGCGTGCCGAATAGTTCGGCTCTCCATGCGCAACGCCCTGGACGTCTGAAAAGTAGGCGGCCTCGTCGTACGGAAACGCGGCGGTATCGGTGCGCTGCCTGGCGCCAGGTGGAACCGCCTGATCGTAGAAACCGTCGACAGCGACCGCACCATCCACCTCATGGAGCGAAGCAGTGAGCCGTGCCATCTCGTGCACCGCATTGCGCACAGCCCCCCCATAGCGTCCGGAGTGAAGGTCCTTGCTTGCCGTGCGCAAGCGCACTTCAAGCTGTGCGACCCCGCGCGCACCGGTGTTGATCGTCGGAACACTTGGGCTCGCGCGGCCACCGTCTGCCGAAATCACCGCATCCGCCCTCAACAGTTCTCGATGGCGATGGGCAAGCATACGCAAGCTGGGACTGCCTGTCTCCTCTTCGCCCTCGAGGAACACCTTGATGTTCACGGGGCAACTTCCCTGCACGGAAAGAAAGGAGGCGATCACCTCGAGCGCGATGGTCGTCGAGCCTTTGACGTCCGAGGTGCCCCGCCCATAGATCCGGCCGTCCACGACGGTCGGTTCGAAGGGCGGTGTCGCCCACAGTTCGATGGGATCGGCCGGTTGCACATCGTAGTGACCATAGATCATCAGTGTCGGTTTGCCTGGTGCGCGATTCCACTCACCATAGACCGCGGGTTCGCCGCCGCCTTCCAGCAACTGCACGTTGTCGAGCCCGATCTGGTTCAACCGATCGATGAGGAAGCGACGCGCCTCGTGCATCCCTTGCCCGAACGACGGATCGGCACTCACGCTCGGGATGCGAAGAAACGACTTGAGCCAATCGAGGATCGCGGGATGGCGGAACTCGAGGTCGTCGAGGACGTCTTGATGGGTCATTGTGTTGTCGGATTTCATGGCTTCAATACAACGGAGGGAAAACATCCGCCCCCCACAGCGTGTCGCATTTGTGCGTGTGCTCGAACACGTTGCTCGATGTCTGGATGACCGGGTAGGTGAAGTTGATCAATGCGCGGTCCGAAGGACCCATGAAGCGCGGCCAGCGTGTCGGGACATTGCGACCATCGCCATTGGGGTCGCCGTTCTTCGCGAAGTTGAGCAGGTACGCGATCATCTGCGCCGACAGCGCCTTGCGCTGTGCGGTGGTGGTCGCGTCGGGTGTTGCCTTGCCTGGATCGAAGTACGGGTATGCGCCCAGAGAATCCACCGTGTCGGTGAAATAGAAACTGTCCATGCCGTGGAAGGAACCGAAGTAGAAGCCCTTCGGACTCGATGGAAACGACAGCTGCGGATCAGCCATTTCCCAGCCGTACACCGGCACCCAGGCCGCGAGCGCATCGCGCCTTGAACTGTTGCCGCAGGCATACATTGCGTCGCCGCTTGCGCGTGCAACCCCCTGCGCGGGGACGGCGTAGTTGCCGATCGGATAGGCGGCCTCGATGGCGGTGGTGTCGTAGCCTGCAGGTGCCAGCCCGCGCAGGTACAGCGCGTAGTAGTCGGCACTCAGCTTGGGGTCGACGAAGAGCGTCCCTTCGTCGTACACCCCGCCGATCATCACTGGAACCTGATTGAAGTTGCCTGTCGCAAAGGCCCGTGCCGGCACCTGCGTGATGATCTGCGCGTCCACCGTGGGCCGCCACTTCAGGCCGCCTTGAGCCAGCGGTGCCGAAGCGGGCAACCCCCGCAGACAAGCGACCACATCGGCCGCGGCGCCGCATCCCATGTTCTTCACAGCGACATCACCCACGGCAAGCGACGTGTCCATGCTCGGGTTGGAAAACTCCGCGGCGCCGCCGCTTTGCATCACCGCCCGCTGGAACAAGCCCTTGGCCTTCGGAGATTGCAGCAGCGAGAAGCTCTGCGTCGCGCCCGCCGAGGTGCCCCAGAGCGTCACGTTCCCGGCATCGCCCCCGAAGGCCGCGATGTTCTTTTGCACCCAGCCCAATGCGGCCAGCTGATCCATCACGGCGAAGTTGCCGAGGCTGCCGTCCTTGTTGGCCGTGCGCAGCGCCTTGTTCGCAAGATAGCCGAGTGCACCGAGTCGGTAATTGATGCCGACGACGATCACGCCGCGGCTCGCCAGTGGGCTGGGCCCCATCTCGCCGGACCCCAGCGTGAATGCGCCCCCGTGGATATAGAAGATCACCGGCAGCTTGTCGCCGGGTTTCGTACCTGCTGGCTTCCATACGTTGAGGTAGAGGCAATCTTCCGATGACGACGACGCAAAAGAAGTCCCTTGAAGACAGGCGCTTCCAAATGCAGTGGCCTGCAGGGTCGTTGCGTGCGCGGAGGGCGGCTGCGGGGGTGCCCAACGCAAGGCGCCGACAGGCGGCTGCGCGTAGGGGATGCCAAGGAAGGACACCATGCCCGCGCTCGCGACACCTGCCACCTGGCCTTCGGTGGTGGCCGCGATCGTGTCGCTCACTGCAGGTGGTGCGCTGCCGGCAACCGGTGTCGCCGGAGCGCCCCCCGTCGACGGCGGCAGGGCGATGCCCCCGGCAGTGCCCGGGTTGCCTCCGCCGCCACCGCAAGCAGACAGCGTCACTGCAAGGACCATCGCCAGGCAGCTCTTTCGTGTTGTCTTCATGATTGCTCCTTCTTTCCTTGAGTGAGCAGGGTTCATTGCCGCTCGTAGCCCACGGTCTTGATCAACTCGCGATAGCGGTCGACCTCGGATGCGTAGAACTTCTCTCCTGCTTCGACGCTCATCGGCTCGAAGATGGATTTGGCTTGCAACTCAAGTTGCGCACGTGCATGCGGATCTTTGAGGGAAGCAGCAATGGCGGAATTCAGCCGTTCGACAATCGGCTTGGGCGTTCCCTTCTTCACCATGTACGAGGTCCAGATGGTGAAGTTGAAGTCCTTCATGAACTTGCTGTCTGCGGCGGACTGCGCGGCATTGAACGGCGGGGGGAGACTCTTGCCTGCGGAGAGCGCTCCGATGACTCTCAAGCGTCCCTGCTTTTGATAGTCCATGTAGAACGACTGGTACGGCAGGAAGGCAAAGTCGAACTGCCCGCCCATGAGGTCCTGAACGAGCGTGGCGCCGCTCTTGTACGGTACGTGGGTCAGCGGTGCACCCGTGCGCTTGGTGAACAGCTCTCCCAGCAGGTGATAGAGAGTGCCGGTGCCGGGCGTTCCGTAGGAAAGTGGCGTGTCCCTGCGTGATCGCGCGAGCTCGACCAGTTCGTCGAGTGTGCGGGCGGGGAGCGAGCCATTGACGACGATGACCAACGGCGACACGGCCACCGGAGCGACCCACTGGAAGTCTTCCGACTTGTAGCGTGTGCTCTTGTTCACCAGGCTCGCGAGGATGAGTTCGTTCGGCGAGCCCTGGAAGATGTAATGACCGTCGGCAGGCGCAGCCAGCACCTTGCTTGCGGCGATCGCACCGCTCGCACCGGGCATGTTCTCCACGATCACCTGACCGCCCAACTGCTTGGCGATCAGGTCGTTCAACGTGCGAGCGGTGAAGTCGCTCGCCGCACCGGCTGCGTAGGGGACCATCATCGAGACCACCCGCGAGGGGTATTTTTCCTCCGCCACTGCAAGCACGCTGACGCCGAGCAGCGCGAGCACCGATAGCCATTGACCGAGACGCTTCATGAGGTAGTTCCTTGGTGGTATGTGGGGCGAGTGATGAATGCTAGGAATCCGCTTCAAATCAGTCCAATGCATTGTTTTTCTCGTTACCATGAGCAGATTGCATTCTTGTGACGCGCGTCGCCATGAACCTCCAGCAGATCGACCATCTCTTGGCACTGGCCGAAACCGGCTCTTTCAGTCGCGCATCCGAGAAGGTGCACCTGAGCCAACCCGCGCTCAGCCGCAGCATCCGGATGCTCGAGGAGGAGCTCGGCATGCAACTTGTCGATCGCATCGGCAAGCGCAACGAACTCACGCCCTTCGGCGAAATGGTCCTGGTGCGTGCGAAGAAGATTTCAATGGAAGCGCACGAGCTGAAGCGTTCCGCAACATTGCTGAACGAAGGGCTCAGCGGTTCGGTGAAACTTGGACTTGGCGGGGCGCCCAGCGCACTCTTTTCTGCACCGCTCTTGACCCATATGCTGCGCAACTTTCCCCAAGTCGGACTGCACCTGAGCAGTGGCGGCGCAGACCATCAACTCGCAGCATTGCGCTCACGCGCTGTGGATGCGGTGGTGCTGACGTACCGCGCCGTCTTGCCGCGCGAAGATTTGCGCATCGATGTACTGCCCATGATGCGCTCGGGCTTTGTATGCCGCCGTCAGCATCCGCTCGCCCGCCAACGTGAGCAGCCCCTGGCGTTCAAGGACCTCACTCGATACCCGATGATCTCGACAGGAGTGAGCGATGACGTGACGCGCCTGCTTGTCGAGCGTCATGGAAGCCAGGCCAATCCGCAGAGATGGCTGCATGTTTCTTCCGACGAGATTGGCGCGCTGATAGAGGCCGTACGCAATAGCGACGCCATCTTCCTCGGTGTGCTTGCCGCCACGCGCGCGCTTCTACAAACCGGGGAGTTGGTCGAGCTGCATCTTCATCCCCTCACGCAGCTCAATGCCCAATTCACCTTCATCACACTGGAAGGTCGAACCGAAGCACCGCCACTTCAGTTGGTCCGCTCGTTCTGCGCCGACCTTGCGCGCGCCGAAGCGGAGCTCAACGGCAAATAGCGATCCGCGAACGGGCGCGGTGGAGCCAGCAAAGTTCGCTGGGGAACGGCGGGCTGCCGAGCGCCGCTGTTCTTTGCCAACAATGTCTGAGACAAGATCATCGATGGGACGTCCAGGGCGAGGGTTGCTTGTCGGCATCATGAAGTCTGAGACAACCGAGGGAAGCAGCTCGGAGGGGCCAGGAAGGTAGGCAATAAAGTCTGAGCCCTGTCGCTGTTTGAGTAGACCCCAGTTCGCCGTGCGATCTACTCTCGCCCGCTTGGGGTTCCAAGATTGCCAGCGAACAGCTAGGAAGCGCTGTGGCCCATCAGCGGCTTGATCATCTCCACGGCCCAATGTTCCGGACGATCAGGCCCACCGCGCAGAGACCCGTTCGGCAGTGATGAGATGCGGCGCCCGGCATCGCTCCCCCCACTGGCGCTTGAAATCTGGATGCGGCTTGATTTCTGAAGGAGGGTAGCGAAGGAGGTCGGCGAGGAGATCGCCCGCCGCAGCACAGAGGAGCAAGAAATACCGATGACACGTGCTCGATCGCCTCCTTCTTGTGCGGCAGTACGCCTACCTATCGAGGTTTGGGCCAGGTGTGCTCCGCAGAGAATTTCCATCGCCCCATTTCCCCCACCGGCGGCGTCAGAAACGAAGCCCTCATCGTGTAGCAATACTCTTGCGGACTCGGTGCATCAGGTGAACTGATCCGACGGTTCATCCAGGCATTAACGCGGCGAATGAACCTGCGAACACTCGCTGCGCTTGGACTCGGGTTGCTTGTGGGCGCCAGAGCCTCGTCTACGTCACGATAGACGTAAAGCATCGCGAAGGCCAAGACGAGCGATATCAACGCTATGCATGCGTGAACCATGGCCTGCATGGCGTTCATCCCGTCCCAGCCCACTATCCAGCCATACACGCCCGTGGGAAAAATGACGCCTGCTGCGATGACCAACGATTTGACAATGCTCCAGAAGAGAAATCGAAAGGACGGGCCAATGAAGATCGGCGCTGAAGCACAACCATGCAGCCCACTGAGCACCCAACTTGCGAGCTGCGGAAAGACCACCAGTGCCACAACGCCGCCGTATACGACGAAGGCGCTTCCAAGATCCAGCGTGCTCTTGAGTAGCTTGAGGAGTACATTGCCGGCCGCACCGCGAAAGCTGCCAGCCGCATCGATGGCGCCCACGCTAGTGGCCCACCAGGCGATCAAGAGCGTGACCGTCACGGTCAACGAAAACAGGTACCAAACAATGCGAAGGTCTGAGGAATAGCGACCCGCGAGCTTCCGTCCTGCATACCCAATGATGAAAACAGCACAGCCCAGAAGTAAGGGGATACCGACGTAGAGCGAGAGATCGTTGACAAAAGACATGACTGTAGCTTTGACGGCAGCGCGTCTAGGTTGGTTTCAGGGCAGAGGATGACAAGCTAGGATTCAGTTCGGGCCGCCGGCAATGCCGTCAGCGCCACGCCTCCGGGTGCCTTAACCGGCCATCCTTCGGCCTGAATGATGACGGGCGCGATGCACCCTGACTTGGTCAACGAAGATGATCACTCCGGCGGGCGCCTCTCCTGGAAACCGGCACGCTATTAGACACAAGCTCACGAAGAAGCTCGACGCCGTCATCTGCGTCCGTCATTGCCGCACCAAAGAAGGTGGAGTAGCGACCCATCGGGCTGGCAAGAAATTTCGCTTGGCCAATTACCGCAAGGCCACTATCCACGCACACCCCGCACCATCCGCTTGACCGTGGGCGCGGACTGACCTTCACCTTTCCTAGAAGCGCTCGTAGCTCAGCGTCGCCAGCAACAGCAGTGATGTCCTCCGCATGCATGTGAACTTCGGCGGCTACTCCGCGACTGGTGGCTCTACCGACTGCCAACAGCAAATCGCGGCTGACAATCCCTGCAACGTCGGGGATCACGAGTAAGAGACGCTTTGACGCGGAGCCGACCGCATACAACTGAAGTAGATCAAGCTCAGCCGCCCCCAACCAATGCGACTTGGCGATAAGGCGCTTTATATGTCCGGTGAACTCAGACCAGGCCGTCTTACGGTCGTCGCCATCTGCTTGCAGCCAAGCGTATGCGGCGGTCAGTGCCAACCGGAGCGTGTCCGCGCTTGGATTGCCCTGACCCCGAAACTTCGACCGCTGAGCTGATAGCTCGTGGCGAACAGTTTGCTCCTGGCGGGCGATTTTCTTTCTTAGACTCTGAAGCGCCGCGTGTGCACCCAGCTCTCTTGCCAGATTGAGATCAGCAGTTCCTCCAACAGAAATTATCGGAGCACTATGTGCACCTCTTCGAAGCATCAGCAGTGCTGGTTGAAACAATGTGCTGGCTCGAAGAACGCGCCCTAGCCTTGATACCTCAAGGGACCTGTAGTGCATGTTGCTGCTTGCGGCGAGAGCGGCCTTGACCTGAGGCAGATCCAGATCGTTTGCACGTGGTGGCTTTGCTGGAACCGCTGGCAGTGCCAGCGTGCCACCCTGCAGTCGTCGGCGAGGCAAGAGATCAACTCCAACTATGAGAGTCCGTCGTGTCACCCCGTTGATCACGCAAGAAATCTCTTTGACCACTCGCGCCCGAGGCCCATCGGCAAGGATCGCAGTGCTCCCCTTTTCGGTTAGCCTCACCCTATAAATTGCCCCCTCCACAGACACAAAGCCATCGCGCTCGAGATCTTGAATTTCGCGAATAACTTGTTCCCGCGCCAGGCCAAGATACGGCGCGATCTCCTCCGGCCGGTCAAACCCCACAGTGGTCGATCTCAGGATGTACTCAGCCACCACAGAAAGGCGCCTTCGCTCCACACAAACAGCAGTCACTCGAACTGAGAAATGGGGAACTGCGACCGGTAGGGTGGCCAGAGGTACCTCATCGCCTTCTTTAAGATGCGCGGCAGTTACTTGCGTTGCTTCACTTAGCATTTCGTGTCTCGCAAGTCTTAGGGTGGTTGTCGATGTGATCGATCACCTTCTCAAACGGGTTGTCTTCCTCAACGGCATAGCAGAACCGCTGGTCTCCTACGATCACGAGAAGATCCCTCGGCCTAGACAGTGCGACATTCAGGCGGTTTGCGCTACGCAAGAATCCGAGCCAACCACTGTCATTACTAAGCGTGACGGAGAACACGGTCACGTCTGTCTCGCGCCCTTGAAATGAGTCCACGGTGGCCACTTCAATAAACAATGAGCCGAACGCGCTCTTCTGAATGCTGGCATCCAGTGCATGAGCCTGAGCTGCGTACGCGGCAATCACGGAGACGGACACTTGAGCTTTCGCGCGTCCGGCGCCATGTTGCAGACGCTTGAGGACTTCGAGAACGATCTCTTGCTCGCCTCGATTTACATAGGTGTAGCCCTGCCGCTTCTGTGACGAACCGTATGAATCGATCCAGACTACAGGCTTCGGAAAGATCTTCTGCAGCCACCCAGGGCGTTGGCTATCGGGCCTCTTGTTGACTAGGGTCTTGTTGTAGAACGCATGGCTGATTAGCTCGCCAATCCCCTGGCACATGCGATGTTGGTGCGTCAGTTGGAAGACGCACTCTGAGGGCAATCGAGAGAGAAGGTAGTCAAGCAGTGTCTCCTTGGCCTCTGAGTCGCTGTAGTCGTCAAGCTCAAGCGCACCGCTATCAAATGGCGGAAGCTGTTTCGGATCACCCACGATCAAAAAACGCTCACTTCGAACCATCGGAACAAGCGCCTCTGCTGGAGTTGCTTTGGACGCCTCATCGATGATGCAGAGGTCAAACTTGATCCCGGGAAGCGCCTCAATGCTTCCCAGCCCAACGCACGTTCCGGCGACCACTGCTGCCGAACGCAGCACCGGCTCTTCGAACTGCTTCAGCTGTCCTAGCAAATCGAGCCATGAGACCTGCATCTCGATCTCTCGTCTGAGCTGCGACCAGACGTCTCCCGTTCCCTTGATGACCCCGAGACACTCCTCTAGCTCCCCATCTGGGGCGTTCGCGATGAACTGACCATCGGGTCCAAGCTCACGCAACTCATTGCGGAGGTGTTCGATCACCTCCGCCAGTCGCTTTGCCTCCTCTTGCAATTCATCTACCGACATCGCTGCGGCAGTGGCGTTCTCAACCGAGAGATCCGCTGCTGAGGTCGCGGTTCCAGTGTTCTCAAGCGAGGCCGTCCCTGCTGCAATTTGAGCCACAACTGTCGCGGCGCGTTTGGTTGCAAGAAGCAACGCCTCCAGTCGGACAGCCCTTTCCACCTCACCGGCATCTAGCTTCAGTTGCTTCGCCCTCTGTTCAGCGAATTGGCGTGCGTTCTTCGCAGTGCGCATGCACCATCCGGCAACGCACTGTTGAAGCGTGACCTCTCTAACACGCTCCGCGACCTTTTCATCTCCAGCCCGAGCAATCCGCACCACCCGATCCTTGAGCTCCGGTTCGTCCAGCAACTTGGAGATGATGTGGTCGATGGCAATGTGCGTCTGCGCCGCGACCAAGATGCGAGCGGTCGGCAGCTGCTTCAGGAAGCGGCGAAGGATCTCCGTTATCAGCGTTGTCTTGCCCGTCCCTGGTGGTCCTCGAACAGCCAGGATCTGCCGCAAGCCAAGCGCGGCCTGTAAAACAGCAACCTTGTCTTCACTGAAATTTTCGGGAGCGACGTCGACAACTTGGTCTGGTGCCTCTGCAGTTTCCGGCTTGAGCAGAAGTCGCTTGAGTCCGGGTAGCGCGGTCATTTCAGCACGCACAGCCTTGATCGCATCGTCTTGCCGCTCCAGCGCCCGCCGCTGTGCGGTGATATCAACCTCCAGCACGCCTTGCGCTTGGAGAACGCCCCGGACTGGGCCCACTTGACGCAGGAAGATGCGGTCGCGGGCAACGCGTCTGATCTCAAACACGTTGATGTTCGCACCCGCTCGGATGACTCGGCGACTCCCTGTTTCTGGAGGCTCATAGCCGTCGACCCGCACCACATACTCTGCGCCTTCCCAACGGCCCTCAATATAGGTCAATGTCGGCAAATCCTTCAAAGCACGGGTGCGAGCGGCAACCACTTCCTGCAGCATAACTAGGTAGCGCTCCTCGTCGCGTCGCCTTTGCTCTTCCTTCTGGCGCTCCTCGAGCGTCGCCAGAATGCCGCTGAGGAAGTCAAGACACAACCGGGACTGCTCCACGTCGGCTCCAGTCGCAGAGCGTTCGGACATCGTCAAAGTCACTTCAACACGTGGTTCGAGGAGTGGCTCGTTGCCCGCAAGGCGCACGGTCTTGATCAATAGCCAAGGGGAGTCGCCCGTCCTTCCCCCCCGAAGGCACATGGTTCGGCCGAGGATCTCAAAGTCGCCCTGAGGTAGTTGCGCCACCTCGCACACCGGCTGAAAGTCATCCAGAAACTGCTTCACTCGCAGTTCCACCTCTTGTTCATCGCCCAGCAAATCTTCCAGATCCTCATGGGCACTCGCAAGGATCTCCACGCCGAGGAATCGCACCTTTTCGACCTGGATAAGCTTTTCGCGATGGAAATCGTCAAGATCCCATAGCAGTTCATTGGCTGTGCCTGGACGAATCTTTGGAAAGTCAGACAGACACTGAACCAGCTTGGCTACCGGAATCACAGCGCCAAGCTTCTCTGCTGCTTCACGGACGTCTGAGCTCGCTGCGAAATCTTGTCGCCCGGTAAGGCAGGCGACGCAGACAGCCGCCCAGGAGTAGAGGTCGCGTCGAACGCTCAACTCACCGTTGTCCGATTCCGGCGGGGTCCATGGCTTCGAGCCTAGATCCGCCAGAGTTAAACCCAGCTTTGTCTGAGCGAGGTCTCTAGCGATGCCGAAATCCGTAATCTTTGGGACCCCAGTACGCGAAAACATGATGTTCATCGGCTTCAGATCTCGATGCACGATGTCTCGCCCATGCGCGTACTGAAGAGCGACGAGCAGAGGACGCCCAATTTGCTCGTAGAACGTCACCCAATCGAGTGGCCCCAGAGCGGCAATTCGCTCCCGAAGGGTTTCCTCAAGCCATTCGAGTGTGATGAACCGATCGAGACCCTCCGTACCGACGCCAATCAGCTTGACGATGTTGCGATGGTCGAGGTTCGCCAGGGCTTCGAGTTCGCGCTTGAAGCTCATCGCGGCTAGCTCTTGGTTCCCATCCTTCCTCAGGAACTTGAGGGCACACGGTTGCTTCGAGCTCCTCAATACGGCCTTTCGGACCGTAGCCATACCGCCCTGTCGCTCCGTATCCAGCAGGTCAAACTGCTCAATTCCGAGATGAATTGGTTCCATAGATGTCGTGCGCGCGCCAGTTCAGTTAGAGGTCTTTGCCATGTCGGCTGTCAAACGCCAGCGTCGTCCCCTCAAGGACATCGAGCACGATCGGTTGAGCTCAAGACTCTCAATCGCGCCAGAGGTGGGCGGCAGCGCGAACTGTTCGCCGCGGTCAAACTCAGCATGAATGGTTTGCTCGACGTCGCAGAAGACCGACAGACTGGCGTTGTGTGTGACCATCACAATCTGTCGACTGTCCTTGGCGCGCTGGATGACGGGCAGTACCGCCGACTCCAATCCCTGCCGCGCGCGTGCATTCGGTGCTTTGCTCAAGTCCTTCCCTTCTGGCTTCGTCGACATCGACCAAGCCCCTCATTCAGGAACCTGGCGCCCTCACCTCGGGAGCGCCATCTTCAATTTGCTAATGACTCTACCAACCGCCCTCATGTCTGCCAAGGAGGGAAGTTGCTAGGCGGCTGGGTGTACCACGCTCAATAGATTCACTGCCCGGAATTGAGGAGCTGCAATGCGGACTATTGCTGCGACAGCTTCAATGGCAGCTCTTGACCGAGGCTGTGTTTCGACGCGCCGCTGTTGATTTCCATCTGGAAGTGACCCACTTGACTCGTGACTAGCCGCCAACCTTGTCATATGCGAGTTTCACAAAAGGCTTGGCAAGTTCAAGGTCCGCCTGCGTCTTGATGCTCACCTCAAGATCACCGGTTCCGAAGTGCCCAATGTCGGACACGTCTCTGGATATTCCCGGCGGGCCTGGATGCTGCTTCGGATCCAGTTTGAGGAAGACAAGAATCTTCTTCTGCTGGACTTCGACACACGCGATGTTCTGTGACGAGCGGTATGCAACGTAGAGCTTCTTGGGCGCCTCCTCGATCGT
Source organism: Variovorax sp. GW821-FHT09D07 (assembly GCF_059416345.1). NCBI lineage: Bacteria > Pseudomonadati > Pseudomonadota > Betaproteobacteria > Burkholderiales > Comamonadaceae > Variovorax > Variovorax sp. GW821-FHT09D07. The sequence goes on along the minus strand of NZ_JBWKOY010000003.1, from coordinate 839,806 downwards.
TGGATCGAGTGCCAGCATGAACTCCTGAATCTCGATGGCGAGGTCGGCAATCTGCTGCGGTTTGGATTCCAGATGCTGCTCGAAAGTCCAACCGCCCAGCGCCCTCGTCAACGCAGCCTTCTTGCCGGCGGCCACCATCACGGGGTCTTTGCCTTCAAGGACCGCAGCGGTTTCGGACACGGACCGCTGGAAGACTTCCTCCAGATAGATGGCACCGTTCGCAAAGCGTCGGAAGGTCCACAGTTCGATGTTTGCACCCATCACCTGAACGGCGTGCAGGTCGTACTTCCTGTAGCTGGGTGCGAGGCATATCACCCGTATCTCGGACCAATCAACTTCGACACCGGACCCCAGGACCTTCTGCACGGCGATCTCGAAATCACCGTGATGGTCCCTGAGCCAGGCCAGGTAGTAAAGCGACTGGTTGATCAGCTCGGACGAGGAGACATTCTTGTACTCGATGATGACGGGGTTGCCGTCCTCCGACAGAGCCAGCGTATCGATCCGCCCCGCGTGCACCTGGCCCGTCCTGAACTCAGTGGCGACGAAACTTGAGTTGAAAACCACCTTGAGGTTTTTCTCGATCAAACGCTGGAGCGTTCGCTCGTCCACAAAGTCGTCTTGCGCGACGGCAGTGAGGTTGTCGTCGGAGAGTTGAAAAAGAGGCATGCGTCGTGACGATGGTTGCAGTGGTACGTCGTAGGAAATGCAAGCGGCAGCGTTCCGGACCGAAGCCGTCCGCAGGCCGCCGGCATCACGTAACCGACTGTATCGAGTTTGATAGCTTTTGGGCAGAATCCGCCCAAAGGAGGAATTCACGATGGCGCGCCGAAAAAGAACTAGCCCCGCGGAAGACTTGGTTGACCTGATTGCACTCTTGCCTTGGTATGTAGGGGTCATCCTGGCCGTTGCCGGCTATTTTCTGCTCCACCGTATTGCGGCAGCACCCCTTGCCAGCGCCATGGGCCCGGGCGAGGTTGGGAATGCGGTGGTTGGCGCCGTCGGCCGCGGCCTCGCGACTGCCGGGCAGTATGTCGTGCCGATCCTCTGCCTCGTCGGCGCAGCGATTTCCGCTTGGCGCCGCCGCGCACGTCGAGTGCTGGTGGACAACGTGACAAGCTCGGACGCGTCCGACGTTCTTCAAGGCATGAGCTGGCGGGAGTTCGAAGTGCTCGTCGGCGAGAGCTTCAGGCTACAGGGCTATCAGGTCGTGGAGAACTTCGAGCCAGGGCCAGACGATGGCATCGATCTCATGCTTCGGAAGGACGGCGAGAAATACCTCGTGCAATGCAAGCACTGGCGGGCCTTCAAGGTCGGTGTGCCCGTAGTGCGCGAACTCTACGGCGCCATGGCGGCCAAGGGAGCCGCCGGCGGATTCGTTGTCACGTCCGGTAGATTCACGCCAGAAGCAGAAGCGTTCGCCAGTGGGCGAAACCTTCGGTTGCTCGATGGGCCGCAGTTGCACCGACTGTTGAAGCAGGCGGGAGGCAGCTCTTCTGCGAAGCCCGATGACCGCAACCAGGCGAGGCAGGCCCGCAACGCTGCACCCCAAGCTGCGAAGACAGCCGCGCCGACCTGCCCCAGGTGTGCACAGCACATGGTGCGACGCACAGCCCGAAAGGGCAGCAACGCCGGCCAGGATTTTTGGGGATGTTCGGACTACCCGCGCTGCCGCGGTACGGTTTGAACATGGGCGCCGGCGTTCACTTGCTGGTCGATCTGGAAAACGTCCAGCCGTCCCCGCTCGAGGTGGAGGCATGGCTCGGCGAGATCGGTGAGGCATGGGTGTTCTATGGCCCCCACCAGCTGAAGCGAAAGGCAGCTTTCGAGGTCTACAGCCCCCGCTCCACGCTCGTGCCGATCGCGCGCCCGGGAGCGAACTCGCTAGACTTTCACCTGGTCTTTTATCTTGGCTATTTGGCGGCCAAACATCCCGAGTGCCGCTTTGTCGTGCTCGCGAAGGACACCGACTACGACCCGCCGATAGCGCACGCGAACACGTTGGCGTTCTCGGTCGAGCGTTTGCCGTCACTGTCCATCGCGGTGCCAGCCTCGCTCAAGACATCGACTGCACCATCGAAACCTGCCACGACGCCACCGACAAAGCAGAGGACGGTAACGCCGCCCAAGAAGACAAAGGCCGGATCGGTAAGGGGCGCACCGGTGCAAAAGACCGAGGGCAAGGTGTTGCCTGAGGTGCAGATAGCACAGAAAGCCGTGGTCAAGAAGTCGGCTACCCGGAAGTTGCCGATAGCGATATACCGTGATCTCGTGAAAGATCTCAGCGGTCCGCATCGGCCCGGCAGCCTTGCGGCCCTGCAACGCCACATCCAGACCAAGTTTGGGCCGACGGCTGTCCCTGAAAAAGTGCAAATGCTCGTCGATCGGCTCCTCACGGCCGATTTGATTATTCTGAAAAGTGGCAAGTTGAGCTATCGATCGACACAGGCACAAAGGGTTTGATGGCCTTCCCGCGCTAAACAGCTGGACGAAGGCGACAGACTGCGGCAATCTCCTGCGATGCTGGCTTTAGGATTACCCTGCGTCGCCTCGCAGCCAGCTCTGCAAGCGGATGAATTCGATCCCGAGCGTATCGAAAGGAATGCACCGTGGCGAACAGAAACGATGACGCAGGGCTTCCAAAAGCGCCTGAACTGAGTCCCCCGGCGGGCTACGAAAGCTGGCTCGAATGCGCCGTCGCGTTGTTCGATCCGACTATGGCTTCAGTTGCGCTCAACGACGCTCCCCAGACGTTGCGCAGCCAAGTACAGAACCAGGTCTGGAGCGAGTTCAATGCATTGCGATCGAAAGCGGGGGTGCCGGAACTTAAACCTCGGGCCTCTCTGCCTGCTCAACAAGATCTACGTTCACTGCTGGAAATGATGGACGCAATGCCGCAGTGCGACAGCATCGAATTCGAACCCGTCGTCATCGGCGCCGAGAAAGTGGATTTCGATCCAGATCGTTGAATGGGGGAATGACGACCAGGAAGCCCAAGATCTATGGTGGCTAGGCGACGAGCACTATCCCCGATCAACAAGCCGGCACACGCCGGCGACGTCGCATTCACAGCGACGAATTCAAGGCAAACGCTGTGGTCAGCTGCATGCAGCCGGCTCATGTCCTGGCCGTTCGCATCGAGCTGCGACGTGGGGCGATAGCGGCTACCGTGACTTGGCCGGCGAGTGCCGCCAGCGACTGCGCGGTCTCGATGCGCGAGCTGCTTCGATGATCCGCATCGACGCGATGTGGCTGGCCGCGGACCCTATCGACATGCGCGCCGACGCCGAGCGCCTGTTGGCGCGTGTCGTGCAAGTCTTCGGCGCAGCGCAGGCGCACCATAGCTACTTGTTCGCGAACGCCCGCGGCACGCGCGTCAAGCTGCTGGTACACGACGGCTTCGGCGTTTGGTGCGCGGCGCGCCGGCTCAACTCGGGGCGCTTCGTGTGGCCGCGCACGACCAACGCGACGCCCTTGCTATCGCTCACACCTGCGCAGTTCGATGCCGTTGACTTGACTTCAGCCACTCGCAGACCCAAGCCTCCTGTCGGGTTCGGAAGTTGGCTCGAGTGCGCGATCTTGACCTTCGATGGTCACGGCGCCGCCCTGAGCTTCATGTTCGATGCCGAGCCCTTCGATCACGATCAGATCCAAGCCATGGTTACTTGAAGAGTTCAATGCCCTCAGGGCACGAGCATCGCTTCCGCCGCTCGCCGCCGAACCGGCTAGAGATTGACAAGTGGAATGTTCGAGACTTCGAAGCTGCCCCACCCAGGAACTCGTCGGGGGAATGCGCCGGCTGTTACCTATCAGCAAGGCACGGCATTCCGCTCCCGTGGTCGCAGTTGCGTGCAAGTTGCTGAACTAGGGGAAGCCACCCCTTGTCAACCGGTGCGCTTACGCAGCTTTCACGGCCGCCGCAGTGCCAAATTCTCCGCGTCCGGCGGAACCTCATCGACGGCGTTTTACCCGACGCTGAAAATCAAAGAACTTCATCAGCCGCTCGGACCTTGGATCCGATGAAGCGCCTGCGATTGGGACGGCACGTACCAGCGTGCTCATCGCAATAGTGAATCGGTCTTCAAGTAAATCCAATCTCAGGTCGGCTTGTTGGTTGATATCAAGCGGCTCGTCCTCATGCCATTCGGCCACTTCAGCAGCCAAGGCCAACTCCTCAGCCGCACGAAGAAACCCGCCCCCACCGAAACTGTGCTGCCAACCTCGATCACTTCCGAGCGGAAGTAGATATCGTTCCACGTAGTCTGCAAGGGGTTGCGCTATTCCGTGAGAAGAGAGCCAAGGCCCCATCATCAACAGAGATCGGCAGACGGCACGGCTGAAGACGTATGCCTGTGCGCCTCTGCCCTCCTCTGCTAACAAGCGCAACAGCGCAATCAGACACGCGAGGGAGTCGAGACCCACCTGTCGCTGCAGTCGTCGCAAACGACTGGCATCCCAGCCATCCAATCGCACCAGGTGAGATTGATCCGGGGTCGCGTTGCCCCTGACGAGGCTGTAGATCGCGGGTGGCAGCAGAACAAGCAGGCCCGCAAGCTGATCCTGAACTTTGAGATCGATGCGCAGAATTCGCCAAACCGGGTGATTGAAGAGTGCCCTGCTTCCGGGGAGCCACGGCTCGATCGCCGCGACCAGTGGCTCGCTCGGCGAATGCCTCCCATATTTGTAGCTTCGCCATTTCTTCTTTCGGTCGATCCTTGCGTCGTCAGACAACGCGAGCCGCGCCGCGAGCCATGCATCCATCTGACTGGGCGAAGTCGCGCCCGATGCGATCCTGACAGCGTGAAACCAAAGCACCGTGCGAAATGCTTCGGTGAGATGGCGCTTTTTTCCAGTCGTCGATTTTCGCATCTTGGATGCGAAACTGAAACTTTCCAGATCAAGTTCAGACGTATCAAGCACTTAGCGGTGATCTCGCTGGAAAAATGGGGTGACGATTCATCGTCATCATGCCGCTTGTCCGGCGTGTCTCAGCACCATAGCATTTGGAAGACCAAATGCGACATGGCGAGACGTGCAAAAAGATGACCCACCAAATCCGCTCGCAGACGACCTGGCGCGTGAACTCAACGAACAACTAGTTCGCCAGTTCGGGCCCATCCTGTCGTCTGAGGGCTTGGTGAAGGCGCTTGGCTATCGTTCCACCGCCGCCTACCGGCAGGCCGTGACGCGGGATACCGTCCCTGTGCCTTTGTTTCAAATCTCGAACCGCCGAGGGCGATTCGCATTGGCCCGTGACGTGGCCATCTGGCTCAGCCAACAACGACATGCCGTGACGGAGCGTGACAGAGCACGACGTACAGAGAGCGCCGAGTCTGCGTCCGTTGCGGCCGTGGAGCAGAAGGCATGAAAGCCATGCTCGCAACCAGGGAGGTGCTGCCGACGAATACATAACCGCACAAACAAAAACGCCACAGGTCGGCAAACCGGTGGCGTTTCGTACTGAGGGGATGCCCCAGATTTCTTGGTGAAATGAATTTACCCGTGATTCGCTCACGGGTCAAGGGCATCTCCTTTCCGATCGTCGGATGGCCGCAGTCGTGCGGCCGGAAAGGAGAGCGCACATGCGCAAAGGACAAAGATTCACGCCCGCCAAATTGGCGAAATGGCACGGCACCGGCCGAGGGACCGGAACGGGAACGGACTATCAGCCGTGGCATCAGGTCACGCGGGACGACCCCAGCAGTCGCGGGCGATCTCATCTTCTGAACTGGCGTTTCGGTCGACTTCATCATCTGCTCTCCGACCTCGAGCTCGTGGTGTTCGCCTTCGCTTCCATGCTGCCAGGCGTGATGGATTTGAGGGAACAGTTTCCGCTCTCCCACAACGAACACCCGCGCGAACTGGCGACATATGACGCACGCGCTTCAGGGGAGGTCCCCGGAACACGGCAGATCGCCGAAGACCTCGGATACCGGCATCCCCTGGCGCGTGCCGGAAAAGACGCATCCCCGTGGGTAATGACGACGGACGTCTTGCTGACGCTCAGAAACCAGGCAGGGCAGGTCGAGCTGCTGGCAGTCAGCGCCAAGTTCAGTGAGGAACTTGCTGCAAAGCGCACGCGACAGTTGCTACAGATCGAGCGGGAGTACTGGCAACGTCAGGGCGTCTCGTGGCTTCTGCTGACGCCTGACCTCTATACCAAGGCTGTCAGCACCGCCATCAGAGTCGGCATGCCATTCACGATCGGTCAACCCGACGTGGCCTCCGACCTGATCAATGGTTGCTCAGCACTGGCTTCTGACCTCGAAGGGAGAACGTGGCTGCAATGCTGCGACCGCATCGGCCGCCTCTTCGCCGTGGCCACCCAGACCGCGCAATGCGCTCTGTGGCAATCCATCTGGTCTGGGCGATTGCCAGGCAATCTGGCCCGGATGGTGCGAGCGGCAGAGCCCCTGGAGCTTCTGTCGACCACCGACTTCTGGCAGCAAAACCCCATTGCGTCGAGGAGAACATCATGGTCGCATTGATGTTCAATGCGGTGGTGCGCGCCGACGGTGAAGACCTCAGCGGGTTCTATCGAGTTGTTGCCACGCCGATTGGCGTGGCAACGGTATGGTTAGGCTACATCGGGCCGTGGGCGGACGTTGCCGAAGCACACGCGAAGAGCGGCGAGAAAAAGGTGGTTGGCAGCTTGACACAGGTGGCACTCGCCACGCTGGAGTCCATGGAGGCAGATGGCAAACTGGTTTGCGTCGATCTTCGTCCACCAGGCAGATTGCTGCTGTCTGCCGAAGATCTCAAGGAAGGCGAGAGAAAGCTTTGGGAGCGAAGGCAGACCCAAATGACGCCTTTCCTGAACCACGAGTTGATATCCGACGCGCTGATCCGTACATCGGGCATCGGTCCGGTAGTCGTACTTGCTCTGGGGGGCGGACATGGTACGAGGGCCACGATATACCGGCTCTGGAGACTGCTATGCGAACACGGCTTCGACGCCAGTTCTCTGCATCCACGGTTCGACCGATGCGGCGCTCCGGGGATCCTTCGACCGGCGCGGGATGGTCAAAAGAAGGTTGGTCGGAAGTGTTCGTTGGAACAGATCGGCGAACCGGTCCCCCATCCGCAACGCCCCACCACGGAGGCGGACCGGGTAAAAATCCTTCAGCATGCGCGGCTCCTGGCCAAGGGAGGACTGTCGTTCGGGGCGCTGTACGACCAGATCGTTCATCGCGTCTACGTCACACAATACGAGCTGACAGATACCGGACGGCAAGGCGTCGCGCCACCTCAAGGAAGTTTCCCCAACAAGCGGCAGGTCCGCCACATCATTGAAAGTGGCACAAAACGCCTCGAGCGCGTCTTGCGCGCGACCACCCAAGGGCACTTTCAGCGAAACCTCCGCGGGCTTCAAGGCAAGGCCTATGACAATGTCGCGGGTCCAGGACATGCGTATGCGATCGATGCCACCATTGGCGACATCCACCTGCGCAGTTCGGTCAACCGTGCCTGGCTGATCGGGCGACCTGTGGTTTACATGGTGGTCGACATCTGGTCCACCGCCATCGTGGGCTTCTATGTTTGTTTGCGGGGACCATCGTGGGATACGGCGAAGCTGGCGCTGTTCTCGGCCTGCAGCGGTCCGAGCTTGATGGCAGAGCTTTGGGGATTCGAGAACATCGAAGCTCTGACACCCGCTCCCACGGCACCATTCCAGGTTTGGACTGATCGAGGGGAATACGTGAGCGCGGGCGCACGGGAAACCTGCCTTTCACTGGGCATCAACTTCGCGATCGACCCGCCCTATCGTCCGGACATGAAGGGTCTGGTCGAAGTTTTGCACCGTATCACCAAGGATGAGCAGTACCGCTTTTTGCCAGGCGCCATCAACGCGAGACGCAAGGAACTGGAGAACCGTCCAAACGCAAAAGAGTCTGCGCTGACGCTGCGCGAATACGTTCGCTATCTCCAAGGCATCTTCAACCACTACAACCTGTTCGCCAGTCGCACGCATCGATTGACGGTGGAGATGATCGGTGCCGGCGTAGAACCCACGCCAGCGGGGCTCTGGCGATTCGGGCACGAAGTCGGGATTGGCTACCGCAAGGCCATGTCGCAGGACCGTCTGATCAGCGGCCTACTCCTTCGCGGCACTGCAGTGGCACGTCGGGACGGCATTTTCCATGAATCCCTCCAGTACGAAGCGGAAATCGCAACCACTCAGGAGTGGACGGCACACGCCAGAAACTTCGGGGCTATTCCGCACACGGTGTTTTATTTTCCAGGCTCGGTCTCGCGTGTTTGGTGGCCGGATCCTCAAGGTAACTTGAATGAGTTCTCGTTGCGCATCAGCGCTCGCGCAGGGCCGGACCACACCAGTGAGGAATGGCGGGACGCCCTGATAGTTGATCGGTGCAAACGTGACGATCGAGAATACAAACGCCTGAAAGCTGCGCTGCGCAACATCGAGGCCAACGAATTTCTGCGCAAGCAGGCGGTTGAACTTACCGCCGCAGCCGACGCTCTCTACGAAGGGCCCAAGCCAAGCTCGCGTGAAGCCCGAATCCTGGAAAATTTGTCCAGATCCAACGCCGAGCCCACCCCTCAAGACATGTCTGATCTTGGCGAGGGTTCCCAAGGCGCATCTGACTCAAGCTACGACGCGTTGATGGACGAGGTGTTTTCCTCCATGAATCGGGAAGCAGCCCAATGACGACGGGACACCTCGACACTGCGAGCGACCGGATCGCAACGCATCGTGGCAACATCTTGATCGATGCCTGCGGTCCTCCTCTGGAGCCCGTCGAGATCGGAAAGCGCCTCATCTACCGGCCGCCCAAGCCCGATGCGACTGTCTATCAGTCTTGCGCCCTGCTGGAGCATCAGGCTGCCGACATCTTTCGGATGCACATACCCACACCCGCCGGGATCGAATTAGCTCAGACCATAGGCTTCATGCTGACGCAGGGTTACGTCCACAGAAACCCATCGGATCCAGCGACCTGGGGACGCATCTACAGCACGATTGGCACGCAGGCGGCGGTCAGCCCCATCCAGTTGGGCGCGATGGTCACTGGCATTTCCGGCGCCGGCAAGTCGACAGCCATCGAGCGTGCGCTCCAGCTCTATCCGCAGGTGGTCAGGCACGAGAGAATGGCAGGCTTGGCCAAGCCCAGCCCGCAATTGCTTTGGCTCAAGGTTGATGTTCCGGAATCCGGCAGGATCATCGATCTGGTGGACAACCTGGTGCGGGCTACAGACGAAGCTTTAGGCACCTCACACGCGAAAGACCTACTCTCGGGCCGCCGCTACGCTGGCTCCGCCTTGGCACGCGAATGGCGTCAGAGGATCTCCTGCAATTTCCTGGGTTTGCTGGTTCTTGACGAGATACAGAACCTCTTCAAGATCGAAACGAAGGCCAAACGCGAGGGCTTGGCGAAGGATCGAAGCGGGCGACGGCCAGAGTTGCGAATCATGGATGACGAGGCTCTCAAGTTTTTACTGACACTGTCTAATTCTTCCAAGATCCCGACGCTGTACTGCTCGACCCCGGACGGCATGACTGCGCTGAACACGCGCATGAGCACGGCGCAGCGCATGCTCAGTGGGGGCTTTCACACCTTCACACATGCGCAATCGGCCGATGAAGATTTCTTTCGAAAGCGTCTGTTCCCAACGCTGTGCCAATACCAATGGCTCCCGGACAAGTTAGCGGCCTCTGACGAGCTGAGGCGCCTCTTGTTCGACCTGAGCGCGGGCGTTCCACGCTTGGCCGTGATGGCGTGGTTTCATGCCAGTCGGCGAGCGATTCAGCGCAAGGCTAGTGGCCTTTCATTCGACGACTTCAGGCATGTCAGAGAGCATGCACTAGGACCGCTCAGACCTGCCGTAACAGCGCTGTTGAGCAATGATCCGCGGCAACTACAGCGCTACGAAGATTTGTTAAGTGCCACCCACTGAATTCGGATCGGACAGTAGTCATCTCAGCACTGATATCTTCAATCTCCTTCACTCCATCACACCTACAACGCCGTCACAGGAGATTCCGATGTCCCATGAATTCAAGCCTCCGAAATCGCCGCCCGCAGAACGCGGTGACTGGTTCAAGGTCGCGGCGATGCACTTTGCACGCATGGAAACGGACGAGAAGTATCGCAATGAAGTGAAGCGGCGCACCTATAGGCTCGATGCCTTTCCACCGCATGTCACCCAAGAGAAATCTCAGGCGGACAACTAGACTGGCGTTTGGACAGATGAGCAAGCGATCCCGGTCGCTTCTCGTGGAGTAGAAGACTCCGCCGCCACCAAACATTGAACCAGCATCCGACCGACCGAGTTTCCCCCCCAGCCAACTGCGCGAGCGGCCGCATCAAGGGTCGCACCACTCAAAACCGACTTGACTGCCAGGCGCAGGCGTTCCGGACGATTTTCCATGCACTCTTTCCTTCTCGCCGCTGAGGGACTCAGAACTCGTGCAGCCTCCACATCGAGGAACGGAAGCAGCGATCTGTGCGTCGGGAGCTTTCTCTGTAGATCGTTGAACGCTTCGTCGACCGAGTCATACAACAGGGCGAAGGCCAACGCATAGTCATGATGGCATGACCCACTCCGCAGCCGCACCAAGGTGTCATCAAGCGACGGCAGATAGGCTCCCGGCGCCTTGCTCGAGAGCTCTTTCCAAAAGAGCTGTTGCCAAGGGCCGGAGATGCGCTCCACTGCCAGGTCGCTCAGTCTCGTTCCTATCGCGCGCTGCTCGACAACGAGGCCGCACGCGTACGCACGCGGTATGAGTGAGCGAAGGACTTGGAAGCTGACGAGCGGCCTAGGGCGATGCAAGAGTTCGGTGCACGTTTCCGCGTATCGCCGCAAAACAGGATTCTCGATTGCATCGGCGAGCACCGCATCAGATTCTGGTCGGGCTTTGTCCAAGAGCTCGTGCGGCAGGGTCTGCCATGTGCCCTGCCCGGTCGTTCGAAAGAGCGGGCACTCGTGCTTCTGACACCAGACCAGCCCGTCGATCTGTTGAGATCTGCGCCAATACGAGAAACCCCAAAAGCGAAGATCCTCATCCGTACACATCGGGCACAGCGCTCGGACGTGGACCCTGTTGCTTGTTCCACGGCTTCTCAATTGGCTGCTTGAGTAGCTGTCATCACACCAATCTGTGTTGACGGTCCCAACTACCGCACCGTCGTAAGGCACAAGTGTGTGGGCTTGAATCAACGTCGCCACGGATACACCCGCCACCGCGCTGATGACGGCGGGGACCTCATTCGGGGTGTCGTTCTTGCCCGCAAGTTGACGGCGAGCATGCGTCATGAATGAGGTTTCCGATCCCAGTCCTGCGGGTACAGCGTTGAGGCGAAGGACACGCCCCCAATAGCCCCGCGCGTCCTCGTCCGGCAGCAGAGCGGGGGAGTGAATCATGCGCGCCCCCTCGAAGTGGCTCGTCCTGAGCTGCCCTCGGGTGCCAGGACACGCAGAGCGCCCAGACTACGGATGACCAGAGCCAATGCCCTTGCGTGCTCAGGGGTGCCATCCCATATTGCGCCGAGCGCTTCGGTCAGCTCCGCCGGAGGAGCGGGCGGCGATTCCTGGTCGCGGATGGAAAATACATATTTGCATACCTCGTCAAACAAACGCGATCGCCGCTTCGAGTTGCCGGCCAGCACTCGACTGACTTGCGACTGGCTCGCGTTCAGTGCGCATGCAATATCCCCCTGGGCCAAACCGAGCTCGCGCGCACGCGATGCGGCGAGTAGAGCTTCGGCGCGAAGTGCAGAGGGTGTAGTCATGCATAATATTATGCATATTTGCATCACCCGTCGATAGTGTTCTCAGATGAGGCGATAAGCCTTCACTCGGCGGTGCCGGCGAGTCACGGACTCAATCGCCGCTCGCGTGAGCGGCAATCGATCAAGCGCGCCGAGCTTCGCCTTCAACTCCGGTATGGCTTGATAGAGTCGCCAAAGCTCGACATGGTCCCGCTGCATCCGATCGGCGATCGAAGCCGCCACGCGGAGAACTTCGGTGGACAAAGACGTGTCGCGAGAATCCCAGTCGACCTTGCCTCCCGCTCCTTGCGTGCGTGGCAATCGGACCTGTAGTGAATGCGCCATGAGCCAATCTCGATCGTTCCGATAGAGCCAGGCGTATGCAGCAGGCTGTTTTGCACGCAGCGCAGTGAGGCCGATTTCTGGCGCGCTCGCGATTTGCGTCGCCCAGCGGGAGCGAGCTTGCTTCTGATCTTTGCCGAATCGGGCCGCCTGCCAGATGTCCCGGAGGCCGACCTCCGTCCGGAGCACCCGCGTGATGGTCTGGATCGAAATGCCGTGCCGCTGGGCCAGCGTTTGCTTATCCGCACCCTTGCGCAGATCGGCAATGACGGCGGACAGCTTGTCCGGCTTCAGCGTCTTCGGTCGCCGGGCGACGGATATGCCGGCCTTCGCCGCCCATGCGATTGCTGTACTCACGTCGACGCCAGCTTCGGCCGCGGAGGCTGACGCGGACCGCCCCGAATCAAGGAGCGCAAGAACGGTCGCGTTTCTAGGGTCTAACTCCACAGGTCGCATCGGCATGGGGTGTTCTCGCTCGGAAACCGACGAGTCGATCTCCACGTACCGTTTCCAGAACGTCTCCCAATCCGGAAACAACCAGAATATCAACGACAGATGCCGCAGTGGGTGGGTGTTGCCTCGCGGATGAAAGAGCCACCGCTCAATTTGCCCTGCCGCTTGGTGGTCCGTCGATGGCAAGCCGGCCAGCTCGGGGACCACGCGCAATGGCGCGACTGCATCACGATAAGCCTCAGCCCACTCACGCCGCCTCGTTGGCTTCACGGAATTTGATGTGCCGCCGTCCAGGATCTTTGATCTATACGCCCTGCTTAAGGTGACGGGCGACAGGTGAATTCCCACAGGCAGCGCGACCCAGTTCGTCACCAGCGAGGCGAGCTTGCCGAGTGCGCAGATCACATCGGCCGACACTCCGTCTTCGATTGAGTCCCGAAGCTGGTCATGGCGCGGCAAGGTCCAGCCGAACCTCTCGACGCCAGTGGATTTGATGGTCGCCTCTTTGAGCACCTGTCCATGCCGCGGACAGAGCCAGATACCGGGCAACTGATGCGTTCTGTGCCAATACGGCGTCCCAAACGCCGCTGTGTCGCTTGCCATACAGGCTACGCACGCCTTGAGAGGGTGATGACCGCGGAATCGGCTCGTCAAAATCCCAAGCCTGAATTTCAGCATCCCCCGTGGCTCGTCTGTCAGAGATGCCAATGCTTGTCGCGCTTCTGCCTGCGATCTGAGGGGTAGGTAGAACGGGAGAATCGTCCTGTCCAGACCGATGTCTTCAGCGCTCACTGAGGCGTACGCAGCGCGATGAACAAACTGGCGGAGGCGCGAGGGAAAATCGTGTGAGCAACCCCGCCTTCCTTCACCGAACAAGGCAAGGGCTGTATGAGCTGCCAAGCGGTTCCCTGTCAGCACATGGTATCGGCTTGCGAGACTAAAGAACGTTTCATCCGGCAGCCAAGCTGGAAGGCATGCGACGCCACCGAGATCAAGAGCGAGCGAGGTTTTCATCACACTCTCACTCGGCTTCTTTCCTTCTTGGTTGAAAAGTCACACGGTCTTGACCAACAAACTCAATCGACGCCTACGTCAGGGCCGGCCCTCGCGCATCGTCACGCGCCGTCTTTGTGGCCAGCAGATAGACAGCGAGCGCTCCTGCCAAGTTGACAGCGAGCTCGGCTTGCCTGGGCGTAACGGCCGCCTTGCCTATTCCGTACGCATCGCTAAGCCGATTTCTGAGAGCTCCTAAACCGCTCGACTATTTGATCGCCCGAGGGGTCGATTTAAATACGCCCGACAACATCGAGATGACGCCGCTGATGCATGCCTACATTCGCAGAAATCGCACCATCAAGATGAACATCTCGCACAATTCTTGGCGCGTTGGTTGGCTAATTGATTAGCACCCCTTAAACAAGCAAAGCCTGACAGTCATCAATCCAGTGATAATTAGCCGCTTCAAGCCGCACCGCGCACCTCTTTGCGCCAGCAAATTCTGAATCATCGGCAATCAGCGCCGCAATTTCTGCCACTTCCTTGTCGAAGGAGGCTCTTGATTTCATGCAGGGCAGAGCGGAATTCCAAAGCTGGTGGTACGTATCAGCCTGCTTTAACTTTAGCTGTACGTTTTCCACTGCTTTACGCCTAGGGGTGGCCGTATCTTGTTTGTCGAGGTGGTATAGCCAGATAGTTGCTTTGATTCGAAGCGCATCTTCCCTTGTCCCCTTGTTCTTTTTTGGAAGGTATACAGGATTTCCGTCTGGGTCAAACCACATCAAGCTGACGTCAGATGCTGAGCAGGGATCCAACGGCAATACATCTTCGAAGATCTGTGCGTAAGGTGTGCCTTCTGGCGTACGACCTCCGCGAATTGGAAAGAAATCGGCTTTCCCGCCTTCGGTGGTGTCGTCTACACGGCGTTGATTTGAATGCTGCGACGTCAGGCGGAAATTCATCAACTCAAATGTAAGCCACCAATAACCATCCCATTTTTGACCGGTCTTCGTCATTTGATCGTCGACCTCTACCACTCGCCCCTTTGGTCGGAAGTGGTCGACATTTGGATCTGCCCCACCAAGATCAATCTCTGAGTACCAGCATTTATTACCAACGACTTTTTTTAGTGCTGCAAGGACGACAGGATTTCCCCAAGTAGCAGCGCGATTGGCTAGAAAATAGGCCGCCCTCTCGGCTTCAGCTAAATTTTGCAGCCCGGCCGTTACTTGGGCAAGCGTGGCGCGCACGGCATGTGGAAGAGAAACCTTTGTCGGATTCACAAAGATCACGCGTTACTCTCCTGTACGTCGGCGAATAGTTTGGATGCAAGTCTTTCAACTTGTTGATGTCTGGTCTCTCCATCTAGTTCGTCTGCACCTAAAATGCTTTGAAGTGCAAGTGTGTAGGCTTCGCGCGCTATGTTGCGATAAGGATCTGGGGAGGATTCAATGGTTTCCAGGGCAGGAACCAGCTTTCTCAGGCGTTGAAGGTTCAACTTTCGCCTCTCACCTTTTTCTGAAGTTGAGACACGGTAGATGCTCTGAAGTACACGCAAGCTGAATTCATCGAGCTGACTCTCAAGTCCGTACAAGGGACTTGTCAGCACGCCAGCCACCCCTGTTCCACGCGGGCTTTCTTCTGGCTGCAATGCGAAAATTCGCCCATCCAAGCCTCTGGACATCACGCGAATTTCCTCTTTGCGCAAACCCGCAACCAACAATGGCTGATGCGTCGCAAGGATAGTGTGACTGTTGCGTTGAATCCCCCCGATTTTTCGGAGGTGCCCCAAGTATTCAATGCCCCAGCGGGGGTTCAGGTGGGTATCTGGTTCGTCCAGTATGTAAAGGGATGAAGCATCTTGAGTGAATCGCATCAACCCTAAGACGGTGAGCAATTGCTGCTCGCCCTCGCTAAGTTGACGCGTGTGAATCGGTGAGGCAGCTCCTTTGACGCGAACCCGAATTCGAAAATCTTCGATGAGCCCGCTAAGGCGCATAGTGTCGAGAGCTTGAAACAGAGCCCTTGGGTCGGCGCCGTAAACTTTTGCAAGATCGTGCAGAGCACTCAGGTCTGGAATGAAGAGGTACATGACCTCGCGCGTTTCCTTGGTGCGGAAATCCGGCTGGATAGTGATCTTCTTCGAAATTGGCGCGAGTGAATGCTGACGGAAGGTTTCGAGTAGGTCCCGTACGGGCCCCTTTGCGCCCCAAAAATCGTTAGCTGTGGTTCCCTTTTTCGCCCAAACCGGCTTTCGTACCGTAAGGAGCGCGGAATCGAAACTCTCGATCCGTGGGTGACTTCTTAGGAATTCAACGATCTGCGCATCGCTGGAAAAATAGAACGCCAGAAGAGCGAACAAGCCGTGCACCGGACGGGCGCAAATAAAGCGACGGAACTCCAATTTCCCTGGCACATCCTTACTGCTTGGCGCTTTCAGCGTTGCATCAAGCGCCCGGCTATCATGGCGCCGGAATAGTTCTTCAAATCGATCACTTACCCCTGAGTAATAACCGACCACGTACTTGGGTGTCCAGTCGGCTCTCAGTGAAGCAAGAGAGATTTTCTTGCTTCGGGCTGTTGCCTTCGGTTGCTGGCCAGCGTCCGCCAAAACCAAAACCTCGGCATCATGCAGCAGGTATCGAATCTCATAGGAAAATGCGGATGCTTCGCCCAGATCGATATTGCGGAAGATCGTGATGATGGCTTCTAAAAGGTTGCTTTTAGCGGAGCCATTGCGGCCAATGATCACTGCGATATCGCAGCTCTCATCGAAATCAACTTTGAGGCCCTCAAGATTTTTCCAGGGGCTCTTGATCTCCAAGTAGTCAATCCGCATCGACGAGCCTCCGAATCTCCTCCCGAGCGCCGAGCGGGGCCGTTAGCCTCCCGCTGTCACGCGCTGCACGAATCAGGTCATAGAAAGCCTCCACATCTTCACTCAGTCCCGTTTGCATCAACAAGCGCTCGGGCGTCGTTGCTCCACCCAAGTCATCAATACACTCCAAAAGCTGATCAATAGTGTTTGCTGGGCTTGTTGCCATAAAACGTGATTCCTTCCCCACTTTGTGGAGTTCACTTAGTTCGGCAGAAGCGGTCGCGACAGACTCCAACTTGGAGGAGGCCCGAACAACTCCAAGCATTTCATCTAGAAGATTCTTGAGCAAGGCGCTGCTGTCGGTTTGGACAGAGGAGAGCAGAGTTTCGATCTGATCGCAAAGGTCGACGAGCTTTTCAACTTTGGCAATGATTCTATGTTGTTCCGCAAGGGGAGGGATCGGCGTGTTCAGCGAACGAATGTTGTTCAGATTCAAACCTGGCTTTCCGGCACCATATGCATTCTGAATCAATTCGTCGCGGCCTCCAGAGCCGGACATCAGACAGAGCAACAGCCATTTCGACAAAGCCGTTTTAGTTGGTCTGACCAGTGCGACGTGCTGACTGACGTACGCTTCGCCAAGATCGCGCTCAAGCAAGGCGGGATTCGTTACACCAGCCCCGGTTATCACAATCAAAAGGTCGCCAAGCTGGACTTGCGTTCGCGCACCTTCACTCTTAACGGGTGGATTGACGCATGCAATATCGTCCAGACGCATACGGCCAAAACGTATGTTTTGTGCTCGCAAAAATTTGGGCCCATTTTCTGCGTAGAAAGCTGCCCACCCGCGTGACCCGCTGGTAACGAAATTGCAGACCTCGCCTAAGTGAACAGCTTGCCAATTTACCGGAAGAGGGAAGGAAAGCGATGCTTTCCCTGGAGCGATTTTCTCCTTGGGTATCGCGCCAATTTTTACAAGTCGCGCCTTCTCTTTTCGAATTACTTTCAGGAACGCTGCCGCAGGTTCTTCAGACCCGTCCTGCGCCACAAGCAATCCTCGCACGGCAAGGTTTAAAATGGTTTTACGCAGCTCCTTGATGTGGTCGGGACGGGTGGCGAGGCGCGAAAGGTGGTTGAGGTAGAAGCGAGCGTATTCGCGTTGGATTTTAGGGGTAGTGCCGACCGCAGGCTGGTTCAGGCGCTGCAGGGATGCGAAGGCCAGGCGGTCGCGGCGGCGTTCACGCTCGTTCTGCGTGGCTTCGAGCCGGTCGCACAGGGTCATAAGTTCGTCCACACGTCTTTGTACTTCTGGCGGAAGGATAGGCACCGGGACTTCTGCGATCTTTCCAAGTGTCAACGTGACGTTGGCGGTTCCGATCATCTTTGATACCAGCAGTTCCTCCTTGAATGCCGTCAGGTATTCATACAGAAAACGTGCGGAGATAAGCTGCTCGTCGAACGGGAATGCAGCACACAGAATTGTCCCAAGCGCAAATTTGCCTTCTTGGTAGTGCAATCGATTGATGCTGGCATCACCGTGCCCCGTAGAGGACACCAATGGAATGATGGCCGCGGCGCCATCAAAGTCGAAATGGTCGCACGTCCTACGTTCTGCCGAAGTAACGACCAATGGGAACTCACCAGGCGTCGAATCTTGAATACCGGTTAGGCCCTTTTTCAAATTCGCAATACTTCCGAGCCTTGCAAAGGTGCAGTGCTTTAGATAAGCCGCAGGAATCTCGTCATCGCCAATGTTTAGATTCAGTTTTAACTTCTTGGCAGCACCTGTCGATACAACTTCATTGGCCTTGGCGTAGATACGGTTGAGCATTTCTTGCACATTCATATCCAACTCGGCAGCAGGCAATAACTTCCCCCGAACCGCCAAATCAACCACAAGGCGGCGAAAAGCTGGAATATTCGCAGGCTGATCGGCGACTATGTCGAACCGCGTTAATAGCGCGTTCACGTTCATCGAAGCAACGCCTCTTCAAGGATTGCCTTCAGTCGATCACGCAAAGATGCCGCCGCGCGCTCAGACTCCTCAAGTTTGATCAAAAGTTCTTCTGGATCGCCATGATCATTAACAAAGACGTGGGGATTTTTAAAGTCCAGGTTGTAGCCACGGGCTTTAACCTCTTCGGCGCTGACCTTCCACGCCACTTCAGTTTCCACTCGACCGATACGCTCAGAGCCTCCCCACCAGTCCACACAAGCGTCCAAGTGGTTGATACGTATAGGCTTGGTCATAGAGTACGCTGTCTGACCAGCGGGCACGCGGTGCTCGTAGTACCAAATTTCTTTTGTAGGGGTGCCTTTTTCAAAGAAAAGCAAGTTGGTGCCGATGCTGGCATAGGGCTTGAACACGCTGTTAGGCAGGCGCACGATGGTATGCAAGTTGCACTCTTCCATCAGATGCTCTTTCAGGCGAGTTTTCACGCCTTCACCAAACAGACTGCCGTCTGGCAGTACCACGGCGGCGCGGCCATTAGCTTTTAGCAAACGGATGATGAGGGCCAAGAACAAATCCGCCGTTTCCTTGGTGCGGAAATGTTGCGGGAAGTTGGTCTCAATGCCGTCTTGCACGCTGGCGCCAAAGGGCGGGTTGGTGACGATCACGTTCACGCAGTCCGCATTGGTGAAGCTCATATAGGGGCGGTCAAGGGCGTTGCCGTGGCGCACAAAGCTAGCGTCTTCCACCCCGTGCAGCAGCATATTGGTGACGCACAGCATGTGGGGCAACTGCTTGAGCTCCACGGCGCGCAGGTTGGACTGCAGGGCGGCTTCGTCTTGCACCGTTTTCACATGGTACTTACGCACGTGGCGGATGCTGCAGGTCAGGAAGCCTCCGGTTCCGCAAGACGGGTCCATGATGATCTCATTAGGCTTGGGGTCAATGCGGTCCACCATGAAGGCGGTGAGGGCGCGCGGCGTGTAGAACTCACCGGCGTTCCCGGCACCCTGCAGGTCGTTGAGCATTTGCTCGTAGATGTCGCCAAAGTGTTTGCGCTCGACCAGATCATTGAAATTGACTTCGCTGATTTTGTTGACAACCTGGCGGATCAGCTGGCCGTCTTTCATGTAGTTGTAGGCGTCTTCAAACACGCCGCGAACCACGCGAGCACGGTTGGCACCCTTGGCAGTGGTGGGAAGTTCTTTGAGGGTAGGGAAAAGGTCTCCATTGACGAACTCCATGAGTTCGCTGCCGGTGATTCCCTCTGGGTTAGCCGCCCAGGTGCGCCACTGCAAGCGCTTGGGAATGGGGGACCGATACCCCTCCTTCATCACCTTAAGTTGCTGGTCTTGATCGTCGATGATTTTCAGAAAGAACATCCAGCAGAGCTGAGAGAGGCGTTGGGCGTCGCCATCGACACCAGCGTCTTTGCGCATGATGTCCTGGATGGATTTGACGGTGTTTCTGGTTGACATATTTCGTTTTTCTTTGCTATTCAATGGGGGGCGTAACTTCGTCGGGCGGGCTGACGCCGACTTCGTGACCTGCCATCTGGTCGTCAAAAATACTTTCGTCTCTCTAAATCAAAGTGGCTCGGCGCTTTTTAACGCCGAGTCCGTGCTTCAAAAGCAGTTCCATCAGCTTGTAGCCGTCAATCAACGTGATGAGGAGCTCCCTAGCGTTCAAGCTCCCTATCGCTGGGGGAGGGGCTGCTACCCGTTCCGTTGACACGTTCATACGCCGCGCTTTTCCTTCGCCAGACAATTGTTGCAGGCCGGGACCGATGTCTGCACAGTGCAGGGTTTGCTGGGCGATTCAGACGTGTCCACCACCATGATCTGCACCCGCGTGCAAAAGTGGTGGCTGATGAAACTGCGAGCCAGCTGGACACTATGAGCCCTTTGCTTCGATGGACCGCTATGCGAAGCTTGGGCGAAGGACTGCAACTAGGCGAACCCCGTCATAGCGGGTGGACTGCCGACTGATCGATGATGGCCGGCCTGCGACCTTGGCACGGGCGCGCCAAGCCGGCAGCGCTCACGCCGACTGCTAGTCTTGTCTCAGACTTTGTTGCGCTGTCTCGGACTTTAATGCGCTGTCTCAGACATTAATGGCAAAGAACAGCCGCACCGCACCACCCCTCGCCCTCACTCCACCGTCACGCTCTTCGCCAGATTCCGCGGCTTGTCCACGTCCGTCCCGCGCGCACACGCCGTGTGATACGCCAGCAGCTGCAGCGGCACCACGTGCAGCAGCGGCGACAGTGCGCCGTAGTGCTCGGGCATGCGGATCACGTGCAGGCCTTCGCCGCTGGCGATCTGCGTGTCGCCGTCGGCCAGCACGTAGAGCACGCCGCCGCGCGCGCGCACTTCCTGCAGGTTGCTCTTGAGCTTTTCGAGCAGGGCGTCGTTCGGCGCCACGGCCACCACGGGCATCTCGCTCGTGACGAGCGCGAGCGGGCCGTGCTTGAGTTCGCCGGCGGCGTAGGCCTCGGCGTGGATGTAGGTCACTTCCTTGAGCTTGAGCGCGCCTTCGAGCGCGATCGGGTAGTGCAGGCCGCGGCCCAGGAACAGGGCGTTGTCCTTGCGCGCGAAGTCTTCGGCCCAGCCGATGATCTGCGGCTCGAGCGCGAGCACCGACTGCAGCGCGACGGGCAGGTGGCGCATTTCCTTCAGGTAGCGCGCTTCGTCGAGCGCGCTCAGGCGGTTCTTGGACTGCGCGATGGCCAGCGTGAGCAGGAACAGGCCCGCGAGCTGGGTGGTGAAGGCCTTGGTCGAGGCCACGCCGATTTCGACGCCGGCGCGCGTGATGTAGGCCAGCTTGCACTCGCGCACCATGGCGCTGGTGGCGACGTTGCAGATGGTCAGCGTCTGTTCCATGCCCAGCGAGCGCGCGTGCTTGAGTGCGGCCAGCGTGTCGGCGGTTTCGCCCGACTGGCTGATGGTGACGACCAGCGTCTTGGGGTCGGGCACGGAGTCGCGGTAGCGGTACTCGCTGGCGATCTCGACCTGGGTGGAGATCTTCGCGATGCTCTCGAGCCAGTACTTGGCGGTGCAGCCGCTGTAGTAGCTGGTGCCGCAGGCCAGGATGAGGATCTTGTCGATGTCCTGGAACACGCGGTGCGCGCTCGCGCCGGTGGCGCCGTCCTGGCCGATGCCGTCGAACAGCTCGGGCACGATGCCCTCGACGCCTTCGAGCGTGTCGCCAATGGCGCGCGGCTGCTCGAAGATTTCCTTCTGCATGTAGTGGCGGTACGGGCCCAGCTCGGCCGCGCCGCTGTGGGCGTGCACGGTGCGCACGGTGCGGGTGACGGGCTTGTGGTTCTTGTCGACGATCCAGTACTTGCCGGGCTGCAGGTCGACCACGTCGCCTTCTTCGAGGTACACGATCTGGTCGGTCACGCCGGCCAGTGCCATCGCGTCGCTGGCCAGGAAGTTCTCGGTGCCGTCCTTGCCGGCGCCCAGGATCAGCGGCGAGCCGGCGCGCGCGCCGATCACGCGCTGCGGTTCATCGCGGCAGATGACGGCGATGGCGTAGGCGCCGTGCAGCTGCAGCACGGCGGCCTTGACGGCCTCGAACAGGTCGCCGTTGTAGAGGCTGTCGACGAGGTGGGCGATGACCTCGGTGTCGGTCTGGCTCTCGAACACGTAGCCCTTGGCCTCGAGCGCGGCGCGCAGCGGCTCGTGGTTCTCGATGATGCCGTTGTGCACGAGCGCGATGCGGCCCGGGCGCGCGGCGGGCGCGTCGGCGCCGACGCCGTGGCTGAAGTGGGGGTGGGCGTTGTGCACGGCCGGTGCGCCGTGGGTGGCCCAGCGCGTGTGGGCGATGCCGGTGAGGCCTTCGACCTTGTCGTCGCGCACCTGCGTCAGCAGGTCGGCCACGCGCGAGGTGGTGCGTGCGCGGCTCAGGCCGCCGGCATGCACCGCGACGCCGCAGGAGTCATAGCCGCGGTATTCGAGCCGCTGAAGGCCCTGGACCAGGACCGGAACGATGTCGCGATGGGAGGCTGCGCCGACGATGCCGCACATAGGATGTACCTTGTCTTGAAGAACAGAAGGGCTCGATGGTAGGGAGACGACCAAGAAATATGGCGTCTAAATTTCTTCAGTTTCGGACTTTTATTTCACCGAAACCCATAGATGGCGTTTTATTTCATAATTTCAACCAATATGGAATCAATCTCCCTCGACGCCATCGACCTCAAGCTGCTCGACGCGCTCCAGAACGACGCCTCGCAGACCAACCAGCGCCTGGCCGCCGAGGTGGGCATCTCGCCGCCGACCTGCCTGCGCCGCGTGCAGCGGCTGCGCCAGGAAGGGCTCATCGAGCGCCAGGTCGCCCTGCTCTCGCCCGACCGGCTCGCCACGGTGCTGGGCCATGGGCTGCAGGCGGTGGTGGAGATTTCGCTCGACCGGCAGGACGCCGCCGCGCTCGATGCCTTCGAGGCCCGCGTGATCGCGGACGACGCCGTGCAGCAGTGCTGGCGCGTGTCGCCGGGGCCCGATTTCGTGCTGGTGGTGGTCGCGCGCGACATGCCCGGCTATGGCGCGCTGACGCAGCGGCTGTTCACGGCCGACGCCAACGTGCGCAACGTGAAGGCGTTCTTCAGCCTCAAGCGCGCGAAGTTCGGGGCCCGCGTTCCGCTGGGCTGACGCGGGTTCCAGGCGCGTTCAGCGCTCGCTCGCCGCCTCGCGCAACGCTTCGAGGAACGTGCGCCGCCACCAGTGGATGTCGTGCTCGCGAATGCGTGACAGCAGCTTCTGGTGCCGCTCGCGCCGCTCTTCCAGCGGCATCTGCAGCGCCTGCTGCACCGTCTCCGCGGTGCCGTGCGTGTCGTAGGGGTTCACCAGCAGCGCTTCCTTCAGCTGCTCCGCCGCGCCTGCGAAGCGCGACAGCACCAGCACGCCCGGGTCGGCCGGGTCCTGCGCCGCGATGTATTCCTTGGCCACGAGGTTCATGCCGTCGCGCAGCGGCGTCACCAACCCCACGGCCGCCGCGCGGCACAGGCCGGGCACGCGGCGCCGCGCCACCATGCGGTGGATGTAGCGCACGGGCATCCAGTCGAGTTCGCCGTAGTCGCCATTGATGGCGCCGCACAGCGACTCGAGCTCCTTGCGGATGTCGGCGTAGGCATCGACCGTCTCGCGCGTGGGCGAGGCGATCTGGATCAGCGTGGCGCTGCGCCGGTTCTCGGGGTAGTTGGCCAGCAGTTCGCGGAACGAGCGCACGCGCTGCGGGATGCCCTTCGAGTAGTCGAGCCGGTCGATGCCCAGCAGCAACCGGCGGCTCGAGTACTCGCGCTTCATGGTCTCGTACATGTCGCGCGATTCCTTGGCATGCGTGAGCGCCGCGAACTCGTCCACGTCGATGCCGATGGGGAAGGCGTTGCAGCGCACCGTCTGCCCGTAGGCGCGGTACATGTCGTTGCCCAGGTACTCGCCGTGGGCCTCGTTGCGCACGTAGTGCTCGAAGTGCTGCACATCCTGCTGCGCCTGGAAGCCGATCAGGTCGTACGAGAACAGCGAGCGCATCAGCCATTCATGCTGCGGAATGGCCGCGATGATGATCTGCGGCGGCAGCGGAATGTGCAGGAAGAAACCGATGCGCTGCTTGCAGCCCATGGCGCGCAGCTCGGCGGCCAGCGGCATCAGGTGGTAGTCGTGGATCCAGATGATGTCGTCGTCCTTCAGCAACGGCATCAGCTTGCGCGCGAACAGCTGGTTCACGCGCCGGTAGCCGCCGATGAAGCCGGCATCGAAATGCGCCAGGTCCAGGCGGTTGTGGAACACCGGCCAGAGCACGTCGTTGCTGTAGCCCAGGTAGTAGCTGTCATGGTCGTCGCGGCTCAGGTCGAGCGTGGCCAGCGTCACCTTGCCGGCCTGCTGCTTGTGCATCTCGCCTTCGCCCGTGGGCCCGCCTTCGACGATCTGCCCACTCCAGCCGAACCACAGGCCGCCGCTTTGCTGCAGGCTCTCGCCCAGGGCCACGGCCAGACCGCCGGCGGCGGGCTTGCGCGGGTCGGCCACGCGGTTCGAAACAACGACGAGACGACTCATATGCACGAATCCCAGGGAGCGGACAGGCGCACGGCCGCGTTGATGATGCCGACCATCGAATAGGTCTGCGGAAAGTTGCCCCACATCTCGCCCGTGACCGGGTGCGTGTCTTCCGACAGCAGCCCCAGCGGGTTGCGCGCGGCGAGCATGGTTTCAAAAATCTGCCGCGCCTCGGCCTTGCGGCCGATCTTGGCCAGCGCGTCGATGCGCCAGAAGGTGCAGATGTTGAAGGCGGTCTCGGGCTTGCCGAAATCGTCGGCCGCTTCGTAGCGGCGCATGTAGGGGCCGTCGCACAGCGACTTTTCCATGGCGTCGACGGTGGAGATGAAGCGCGGGTCGCGCGCGTCGATCAGGCCCACCTCGACCATCAGCAGGATGCTCGCGTCGAGCTCGTGCCCGCCGAAGCTTTCGGCAAAGGCCTGGCGCTCTTCGCACCACGACTTGGCAAGAATCTCTTCCTTCATGCGTGCCGCATGGCCGTGCCAGTAGGCTGCGCGTTCGGGCAGCTCCAGCGTGCGCGCGATCTTGGCGAGCCGGTCGCAGGCGGCCCAGCTCATGAGAGCCGAGCTGGTGTGCACGCGTGCGCGCGTGCGCAGCTCCCACATGCCGGCGTCGGGCGTGCCGTACACGCGCACCGCCTGCTCGCCCACGGCCTCCAGGTGCGGAAACTCGGCCACGCCCGCGCGGCTCAGCAGCCGGTGGTCATGAAAAGCCTGCGCCGCGCCGAGCACGATGTTGCCGTACACGTCGTGCTGGAAGTGCTCCTGCGCCTGGTTGCCCACGCGCACCGGGCCCATGCCGCGGTAGCCGGGCAGGCCCTCGACGAAGGACTCGGGCAGCTCGCGCTCCAGCCCGATGCCGTACAGCGGCTGGATGTGCTCGCCGTGCGAGCCGATCACCACGTTGCCGAGCCAGCGCAGGTAGTCTTCCATCGTGCCCACCTCGCTCAGCGAGTTGAGCGCGCGCACCACGAAGAAGGCGTCGCGCAACCAGCAGTAGCGGTAGTCCCAGTTGCGCTGGCTGCCCGGCGCCTCGGGGATGCTGGTGGTCATGGCGGCGACGATGGCGCCGGTGTCCTCGTACAGCGAGAGCTTGAGCGTGATGGCCGCGCGGATCACCGCGTCCTGGTACTCGAAGGGAATGGCCAGGCGCTTGCTCCAGGTGCGCCAGTAGGCGATGGTTTCCTGCTCGAACTTGCGTGCGGTGTCGGCGATGCCCTCGAGCAGCGTCTCGTCCACGCCGAACATGAAGTTGTACTCGCGCGAGATCACGAAGGGCTGGCGCGACAGGATGTGCGAGATCGACGCGTCGGTGTTCAGCCGCAAGGTCACGTCGGGCCCGACATAGCGGATGTGGTTGCTGCCGCGCGTGACCTCGGTCGGCGCCGAAGCGCCCCACTGGAAGCGCGGGTCGAGCGCCACGCGGATGCGCGGCGCGCCGGCAATCGGGCGCACGCGGCGCACCATCATCAGCGGGCGGAAGTAGCGCGAGCGGCTGTGAAAGCGCGGCGCGAAGTCGGTGATCTCGATGCCCTGCCCCGCGCTGTCGAACAGCTGCGTGCGCAGCACGGCGGTGTTGGGCTCGTACCACTGCTTGCTGGAGGCGAAGTCCTCGATCTCGATGGCCCAGGCGCCGGCCTCCTCGCCGGGGTGCAGCAGCGCGTTGAAGACCGGGTCGCCGTCGAAGCGCGGCAGGCAGCACCAGACGGCGCGGGCGCGGGCATCGATGAGCGCGCTGTAGGCGCAGTTGCCGATCACGCCGACATTGAGCGAGGGCTCGGCCGGCGGCGCGAAGCCGCGCGGCGGGGCCGCAGCCACCTTCGCGGCGTCGACAGGCGCCTGGTCGTCGGGGCCCGCCGCGCCGGCCAGGGCGTCGCCCGCGCGGTCCTCCGGAGCCTTCTGCAGTTGTTGTTCGCTCATGCGGGGCTCCTCGGTGATGTCTGGGGATGGTCGGGTGCGGCCAGCAGGTCGCGTGCCTGCACCAGCCATTCGTAGACCGCGCGCGGCGATTCGAGTCGGTGCAGCGCCAGGCTCGGCCCGGCGCCCACCTTGATCGCGACGCCGCCGCGCGGCTGCACGACGGCAAAGCCGCTCTCGTCGGTGGTGTCATCGCCCGCGAAGACCGGCGTGCGGCCCGCGAACGGCGCTTCGGTCATGAAGGCTTCGATGGCGAGGCCCTTGTTGACGCCCGAAGGCTTGACCTCGAACACGAACTTGCCGTGCATGAGCTCGAGCTGCGGACGGCCTTCGATGGCGCGCGCCATCGCGTCGCGGCACACGGCCTCCAGCTGCGGCGCGAGCCGGTAGTGCAGCGCGATGGCGCCGTGCTTGCGCTCCACCAACAGGCCTTCGTGGATGCGCGCGAGTTCGTTGGCCACGTCCAGGATCGGCACGAGGTCGGGCGGGCGCTGCTCCTGCATGCCGCCTTTGGCATCGCGGCGCTGCACGCCGTGCTCGCCGGCCGCGGGCAGCCGCAGCGGCGCGAGAAAGCGGTCGATGGCATCGATCTGGCGCCCCGACACCACGGCGAGCGCGCCACCGAGCAGGTCGCGCAGGTCGCTCAGCAGGGGCACGAGGGCGGGCGGCACCTCGATGGCTTCAGGCGTGGCGGCGAGGCCGACCAGCGTGCCGTCGAAGTCGAGAAAAAGGGCGGCGTCCCGGCCCGGCGGAGGTGGCAACTGGGCGTTGCTGCTGGAGGACTTTGGCATTGGGAAAAACCATAGCACGGCTCGCACGCGGCGCGTGTCGGCCAAAGTCCCGGCGTGCGCCGATGGCGGGGATTCAGTCGGCCGTGGCCGGCAGCGACGCCTTCACCGCCGCGATGCGCGCGCGGTGGATCGCCTCGCCGATGCGCGGCCCGGTGGCGCCGGCCTGCTGCGCCTCGCGCGCCACCACGTCGGTGGCCACGGCCTGGGCGGCCGCGAGCACCGCGAGCAGGCGTGGGCGCTGCGGGTAGGCGGTGTCCTCGAAGCCAAGCCGGCCGCGCGCGTCGCATTCGCAGGCCAGCAGCGCCTCGGCGAAGCGCGCCGGCTTGCGGAAGGCGTCGCAGCGCTCCAGCAGGCGCACCAGCGGCGTCGCGTCGAGTGCGCCGCTGCGGTGGATGTTGCCGTGCTCGCGCGCCACCACCTCGGCCAGCTCGCGCAGCTCCACCGGCACGCGCCAGCGTTCGCACACGGCCTGCAGCAGATCGACGCTGCGCAGCTCGTGATTGATGTGGCGCGGCAGCATGTCGGCGGGCGTGGTGCCCTTGCCGAGGTCGTGCATCAGGCAGGCGAAGCGCACGGGCAGCGTGGCGCCCAGCCGCGCGCTGGTGTCCAGCACCATCATCAGGTGCACGCCGGTGTCGATCTCGGGGTGGTGCTGCGCCGGTTGCGGCACGCCCCAGAGCCGGTCGACCTCGGGCAGCAGCACGGCGAGCGCGCCGCAGTCGCGCAGCACCTCGAACATGCGCGAGGGGCGCGTTTCCATCAGGCCGCGCGCGAGCTCCTGCCACACGCGCTCGGGCACCAGCGCATCGACCTCGCCGGCCGCGACCATCTCGCGCATGAGCGCCATGGTTTCGGGCGCGACGGTGAAGTCGTCGAAGCGCGCGGCAAAGCGCGCCACGCGCAGGATGCGCACCGGGTCTTCGCGGAAGGCGTCGGTCACGTGGCGCAGCACCTTGTCGCGCAGGTCGCGCTGGCCGTGGAAGGGGTCGGCCAGGGTCTCGGGGCGAGGGTCGAAGCTGCCGTCGGCGCCCACGTGCTCGGCGGGCAGCGCGATGGCGTTGACGGTCAGGTCGCGCCGGGCGAGGTCCTGCTCCAGCGTGACGTCGGGCGCCGCATGCACGACGAAACCGCGGTAGCCCGGCGCGCTCTTGCGCTCGGTGCGGGCCAGCGCGTACTCCTCGCGCGTGCGCGGGTGCAGAAACACGGGGAAATCGCGCCCCACGGGCAGGTAGCCGCGCGCCACCATGGCCTCGGGCGTGGCGCCCACCACCAGCCAGTCATGGTCGGACACGGGGCGGCCCAGCAGCCGGTCGCGCAGTGCACCGCCGACGAGAAAAATGTTCATGAGTGCAGTGTAGGGATACTCTCCCTGCACAAAAAGAACGGTCGTTCGATAATCGCCGAGCGATGCGAACGACCGTTCGTAAATTCGTGTCGCGCGAAGCACCGGTCGCTGGCCGGTGCCCCCGTGCGCGGGGCTGTTTTCAACACCCAAGGAGCATTCACAGCTATGAAGAAACTCACAACAACAGCATCGTTGGCATTGGCGGCACTCGGGGTCCTGGCATCGGGCAGCGCCCTGGCGCAGAACGCGGGCGACTGGGTCGTCGGCACCGGCTGGTTCCACCTGTCGCCGCAGGATTCAAGCAAGCCGCTGACCGTGACCTCGCCCGTGCACAGCGTGCTGGCCGGCTCGGGCGCGAGCGTCACCAACTCGGACACGCTGGGCCTGAACGTCGCGTACTTCATCGACCCCCACTGGGCCGTCGAGGGCGTGCTCGGCGTGCCGCCCAAGTTCAAGCTCAACGGCAGCGGCACGCTGGCGCGCGTGGGCGAACTCGGCCAGGCCCGCCAGTGGAGCCCGACCGTGCTGGCCAAGTACTACTTCAACGAAGGCAACGACGCCTTCCGTCCGTTCGTGGGCCTGGGCGCCACTTACGTCTGGTACAGCGACGTGAAGCTCACGTCGAACCTGCAGGGCGCGCTGGCCAGCCAGTTCCACGTGCGTCCGTCTTCGGTGAACACCACCGCCAAGCTCGACAGCTCGTTCGCGCCCGTGCTCAACGCCGGCGTGGCCTACCAGTTCGACAAGCACTGGGGCGTGTCGTTCTCGGTGTCCTACATCCCGCTGAAGACCAAGGCCAAGCTCACCACGACCAGCATCACCGGCCTGCCGGTGGCGCGCAGCGAGGCGAGCCTGAAGCTGAACCCGATCGTCACCTACCTGGCGGCGACGTACCGGTTCTGATGAAGTCCGGCGAGCCTCAGTCGCGCGAGGTGCGATAGGGCTCGTCGAAAGCCACAAAGGTTTTTTCGGCCAGGGCGCCCGCGATCCACGCGGCGACGCCCGGCAGGGCCGCCACGCGCGCGATGTACGCGTCGATGGCCGGCGGCACCGGCAGGCCGTAGCCGCGGATGCGCATGCCCACCGGCGCGAAGAAGGCGTCGGCGATGGTGAAGGCGCCGAACAGCATCGGGCCGCCGTGCGTCTCGAGCAGCTCGGTCCACATCTGCACGATGCGGTCGAGGTCTTCCTGCACGCCGGGCTGCTCGGCCAGGAGCCGCGCCCCCACCTCGGGCAGTGAGGCCTCGATGTTCATCGGGCAGTTGCCGCGCAGGTTGGTGAAACCCGAGTGCATTTCGGCGCAGATGCTGCGCGCGCGGGCCCGCTCGGCCACGCCCTGGGGCCACAGCTGCTTCTCGGGGAAGCGCTCGGCCAGGTACTCGGCGATGGCGAGGGTGTCCCAGACGGCCAGGTCGCCGTCGACCAGCACCGGCACCTTGGCCACGGGGTTGATGGCGCCGATCACGTGCTTGAACTGCGAGGTGGCGTCGAACGAGTCGAAGCGCACCATCACCTCCTCGAAGGGAATGCCGGCCTGCGTCATGAGCACCCAGGGGCGCATGGACCACGACGAGTAATTCTTGTTGCCGATGTAGAGCTTGGACATCTATCTGGGTCTCCGGGTCAGTGCGGGAATGCGGGGCAAAGCCGTCGATGCTAGCCGGGCGGCGCGCTGCGATTGATGACGAAGGCGGCGCGAATTGATGCGGGCCGCTTCAGCGGTCGTCGCCTTGGCGGGATTCGGGCGGGACGATCACGCGCGGGCCGGAGGCGTTCGTGTCCGGCGAGGGCTTCACGACGCGCTCGATCAGGCTCACGAGGCGCGGCACCAGCGACAGCACCGCGAGCGCCAGCAGTGCGCTGAACACGGCCGTGACCTCGCGGCCGAGCCCGCAGGCCATGCCGATGGCGGCGGTCATCCACAGCCCGGCGGCGGTGGTGAGGCCCTGCACGTGGGATTCGTCCTTGCCCTGCTTGAGGATGGTGCCGGCGCACAGGAAGCCGACGCCGGCCACCAGCCCCTGGATCACGCGGCTCATGTCGGCCGGCACGATGCCGGTCTGCTGCGGGATCAGCACGAACAGCGCCGAGCCGATCGCCACCAGCATGTGCGTGCGCACGCCGGCCGCCTTGCCCTGCTGCTCGCGCTCGAAGCCGAGCAGGAAGCCCAGCACGGCCGCCAGCAGCAGCCGCACCGAGATGCGCGTGAGCTGCGCGACGTCTCCCGCGTCCGAGAATTCGGACGCGACGGTGTCGAGCACCTCGTCGCGCCAGCTCATGTCAGGGCAGGTCCTTGTTGGGCTCGGGCTCGTTGGCGTTGCGCGGGCCCACGCGGCCCAGGCGCTCCTTCAGCGACTGCGGCTTGCCGCTGATGATGGCGGCGTAGTTGGTCGTGTTGGCCAGCACCTTCTTCACGTAGTCGCGCGTCTCGTTGAAGGGCACGTTCTCGGCCCAGATGGCCGCGTCGATCACCGGGCCGTTGCGCCAGTTGCGCGGGCGGCCCGGGCCGGCGTTGTAGGCCGCGGCGGCCAGCGCCATCGAACCATCGAAGTCGTCGAGTGCGAGCTTCAGGTAGTTGGTGCCGATGGTGATGTTGGTCTCGCGGTCGTTGATCTGGCCCGGCGTGAAGTCGGTCATGCCGATCTTGCGGGCGGTCCAGCGCGCCGTGGCGGGCATGACCTGCATCAGGCCCGAGGCGCCGACGCCCGAGCGCGCGTCCATGATGAAACGGCTTTCCTGGCGGATCAGGCCGTAGACATAGGCCGGGTCCAGGCCGATGTCCTGGCTCTTGCGCAGCACCGTGTCGTGGAAGGGCATGGGGAAGCGCTGCTCGACGTCGATCACGCCCTTGGTGCGCTCGCTGGTGTTGATGCAGCGGTCCCACACCTCGCGCTGGCAGGCCAGGTCGGCGGCAGCCAGCAGGGCGCGGTCGTCCATGCCGCCCTTGTCGTGCAGGTTGGTGGCGTAGTTCCACTCGCGCGTGCCTTCGGAGCGCAGGCCCATGCCGATGGCCTGCAAGCCGCGCTGCAGGCCCGGGTTGGTGCGCGCGGCGTTCTTTTCTTCGGGCGTGAGCGGCGCGGGCCGCGTAGCGGCCACGGTGCGCTGGCCCAGCTCTTCGAGCGCCAGCATTTCATAGAAGCCGCGCGTACCGGCGATGCTGGTGTACAGCTCGCGGGCCTGGGCGCGGCGCTCGTCGCCGCCGGCGCTGCTCAGCGCGCGGGCCTTCCAGTAGACCCAGGTGGGGTCTTGCTGGGCGGCGTCGCTCATGGCGTTGATGGCGGGCGCGACGTCCTTCCACTGGCTGGCGCGCAGGGCGGCGCGCACGCGCCAGCCGAGCATGTCGTCGGACAGGTCGCTGTTCTTCGTGACGTTGCCGAAATAGCTCACGGCCATCGGCGAGAGCTTGTTCGCGGCCGCACGGCCGATGGTGCCCCAGAGCCAGTTGCGTTCCTCGGCCGAGAGCATCGGGCCCCACTTGCCGTCGAGCTGCGCGGCGCCCTGGTCGGGGTCGGCCATCGCGATCTTGATGAGCGCGAGCACCACCAGCTCCTTGCGCGACTTGGCGGCCACGAAGGCGCGGCCGGTGAGGAACTTGGCGGCGCTGGCATTCACCTCTTCGAACAGCGGCAGCGCATCGGGTGCGGCGATGGTGACGGCGCCACGCGCGGCGGCGGGCCGGTTGGCCTCGATGGCCAGGCGCGCCTTCTTCCAGGCGTCGTTGGTCGTCATCAGGCGGGCCGCGACCATGCGGTCGGCGGCGGTGAGGCAGCCGTCGTCACTGTCCTTCTGCGCGAACCAGTTGCGGCGCACCTCGTCGGCCTGCGCCTGCGTGGCCGTGCCGGTGCGCAGCGTGTCGACCAGCACCGCGTAGCAGCGCACCTGGGCGTCGTCGCCCATGCGGAAGCCGGCGATGTTGGCGGCGAAGCCGTCCCAGTCGCGGCGCTGGCCGAGCAGCAGCAGCCAGTCGTTGCGCAGGCGGTCTTCCTGGTAGGTGTTGGGGTAGCGCGCGTAGAAGTCCTGCACCTCGTTGGGCGCGGCTTCCTGCAGGCGGGCCTTGAGCTCCCAGTAGGCGGCCCAGGGTTCGAGCGCGTGGCCGCGGGCCTGCGGCAGCAGGGCCGTGAGGCGGGCCTTGTCGCCGCGCTGGAAGGCCTGCTTCATCTGGACCAGCACGTCGTCGTTGGTGTTGTTCTGCGCGGCGGCGGGCTGTTGCGGCAGCAGCGCGGCGAGTGCGAGAACGGCGGAAAAAACCAGGGCGGGCGCGCCGCGACGCTGACGAGCGCGCGCGGATGCCAAAATGCTTGGGAACTGCATCGGGGGATTATGGACAAGTCAAAGGATGCCGACACCTCGGCCACGGCGAGTTTTCTGAAGGGTCAACTGCGAAAGGCACTCATCGAGCAGCGTCTGGCGCTGCCCGACCGCCTCGCGCGGGCCGACCTGTTGCAGCGGGTGATGCGGATCTGGCTGGTCGGCCGGCCCGACACCGTGATCGGCGCCTACTGGCCGATCAAGGGCGAGTTCGACCCGCTGCCCGCACTGCATCGCTGGAAGGAAGACGGCGAACTCATGGAAGAAACGCAGCGCCGCCGCATCGGACTGCCGGTGATCGACAAAGTTCACAAGACGCTCACCTTCCATGCCTGGTACCCGGGCTGCCAGATGGAAGAAGACGCCTACGGCATTCCCAAGCCCAAGGACACCGAGCTGATCGTGCCGACCCTGCTGTTCGTGCCTTGCGTGGGCTACAGCGCGGGTGGCTACCGGCTGGGCTATGGCGGCGGCTTCTACGACCGCACGCTGGCGGCGCTGGAGCCGCGGCCGTTCACGGTGGGGCTGGGCTTCACGAACGGCTTCCTGGAAGACTTCGAGCCCGAGGCGCACGACCTGCCGCTCGATGCCATCCTGAACGACAACGGCGTCGTCTGGCCAGTCACTTGACTCTCCCCCAGGCTGCGCGCACTTCGTGTCGCTTCGCCAACCCCCTCACCGGGGGCAACACCAGCGGCCCGGCAAAGCCGGTTCCGCGGTGTTCCTGGAGGGGACAAATCCTTTCCGTCAATCGAGGTTGTCGACGGTGTCCGGGTCGGGCACCTCGCCAATGGTCTGGCGCGTGGTGACGGCCTGCGCCTCCAGCCAGTCGGAAAAGGCCTTGATCTCGGGCCGCAGCGCATTGCGCGGCCCCGAGATGAGCCAGTAGGCCATCGGTGAATCCAGCCGGTGCTGCGGCAGCACCTCGATCAGGTCGCCGTTGGCCAGGCTTTCGGCAATGAGCGAACTGCGCGCCAGCACCAGGCCCTGGCCCGTGAGCGCGGCCTGCACCATCTGGTACGCATAGTTGAAATAGAGCCAGCGCTTGGGCTGCGCGCGCTCCAGCCCGTTCACTTCGAACCAGCGCCGCCACGTGAGCCATTCCAGGTGGGTGCGGTGCGCGTCGCCCGCCTCGATCAGCGTGAAGCGGGCGATGTCGGCCGGCGTCTTGATCGGCGGGTTGCTCTTGATGAGCCACGGGCTCGCCACCGGCGTCAGCGTTTCGCCGAACAGCCGCACGGCGCCGGGCGGCATGCCTTCGGGTGGGCCGTAGCGCAGCGCGATGTCCACGTCGGCCACGTCGAGGTCGACCGCGATGTCGCTGGCGTCGATGCGGATGTCGATCTCGGGGTTGTCGCGCTGGAAGGCCTCCAGCCGCGGAATCAGCCACATCGAGGCGAACGAGGCAAAGGTGGTGAGCGCCACGCTCTTGCGCCCGGCGCTCTGGCGGATCTGCCGCACCGCCATGTCGATGCGCGGCAGCGCCTGCTGCACCGACAGCAGCAGCTGCGCCCCGGCGCTGGTCAACTCCACGGCCCGCGTGTGGCGCAGGAACAGCGACACGCCCACTTCCTCTTCGAGCGACTGGATCTGCCGGCTCACGGCCGACTGGGTGAGCGCCATTTCCTCGGCCGCAGCGCGGAAATTGAGGTGCCGCGCGACCGCCTCGAAGGCCCGCAGGTGCCCCGCGGAGATGGGCCGGGAGCGCAGGTGGGTTTGCGAATGTTGCATGGGTATGACTTTGGTGTGCGTTCCCGGTGGTCGGACGATTGATGCGAAACGCGCATCAGTAGGCTACCTCGTTTTCATTGGACCTCCAAGGCCGCAAAAACGATCATTCATTCCCGAACTGCGCCAACCTCTCTGTCTGTCAAAGGCGCTTCGGATCAGCCAAGGAGTCCTCATCATGTCCACCGCCGTCTGCACCAACGAATCGCTCGCTTCCCTGTCCCGTTCCACCCGCACCGCGGCCATTCCGCCGGCCGTGCGCCGTGGCGCCTGGCAGATTGCGCCCGGCGAGGCGATGAGCCTGAAGGCGCGGTCGGCGAGCGTGCTGCGCGTCAAGCAGGGCCGCGTGTGGGTCACGCCCGACGCCACCGCCCATGGCCCCAGCGAAGACATCGTGCTGGCCCCGGGCGAATCGCTCACCGTGGCCGCCGGCCAGCGCATCGTCATGGAAGCCTGGGATGGCTACGGTGCCACCTACGTGTGGGACCCGGTCTGACCGACCGCCTGCACTCCCGGCTCTTCTGAACAAAGGCGGCTTCGGCCGCCTTTTTCTTTGCCCGTCGTTTTCAGTTTTCCGTCAGTCAGCCGGTCAGGTGCTGATGTCGAAGCTGGCGCGCAGCGCCAGGAAGTGCGCCAGCGCCGCCTCGCCGCGCAGGGCCCGCAGGCCGGAGACCGGGTCGGGGCCCTCGCATTCGGCCAGGCCCATCGCAAACCCGCTGTAGCGCCGGGCGGCCAGCGGGCCGTCGTGGACCACCACGAGCGCCACGTGGCGCGGATCGCGCTGCAGCCGCGCCATCAGCGCCTGCACCGCCTCGCGCGGCCCCTCGAAATGCTGGCAGAAGCACTGGCCGTCGAACACCAGCAGGCCGGAGATGCCGTCCTCGGCGTTGCGCGCGCGGGCCTGGGTGACGATCGCGCCCACGGTGGCGGGCGGCAGGTCGGGGGCGAGCAGGCTGCAATAGAGGAATTCGTGCAGGAGTTCTGCAGAGGCTTGTTCTGGTGTCATGCGGTGCAAAAAGGGGACATCGTTTCGAGTCTAGGGGGCCATCCTGCACCCCGAAATGTCAAAAGACATAGCCCCGCCAGCCTATAGTGCGGCGTGAAGTTCGAGGACTACCCCGTTGCCGCCTCCCCGCCGCAGGGTGCGAACCCCTGCGAACACTGCGCGCTGCGGCGCCTGGAGGCCTTCCTGCCGGTGACGGCGCAGCAGCTGGAGGCGATCCAGTCCTTTCGCACCGGCACCCGGCGCGTCGAGGCGGGCGGCACCATCGTCGACGAGCACCGCGCCAGTCCGCAGCTGTTCACGCTCTACGCAGGCTGGGCCTTCCGCTACAAGACCCTGAGCGACGGCCGGCGGCAGATCCTGGGTTTTCTGCTGCCCGGCGACTTCATCGGCCTGCAGGACGAGTTTGCCGACGGCCAGACCCACGGCGTCGAGGCCGTGACCGACGCCACGCTGTGCGCCTTCGCCCGCGAGCGGCTGTGGGCGCTGTTCCAGACCCAGCCCCGGCTCGGCTACGACATCACCTGGCTGGCCGCGCGCGAGGAAAAGCTGGTGGACGACCACCTCGTCACCGCCGGGCGCCGCAACGCGGGCGAGCGCGTGGCCATGCTGCTCATGCACCTGTACCGGCGCGCCCAGCGCGTGGGCATGGTGCGCGACGGCTGGGTGGAGTTTCCGTTCAACCAGCAGCACATCGCCGACGCGCTGGGGCTGTCGCTGGTGCACACCAACAAGACGATGCGGCGGCTGCAGCGCCTGGGCCTGTACAAGCTCGACGGCGGCTGGCTGCGCATCCTGGAGCCGCATGCGCTCGAAACGCTGGGCGACTACTTCGAGCGCCCGCTGCGCCCGCTGCCGATGATCTGAAGGCGCCGCCTGCCTCAGCGCGCCGCCACCAGCTGCCGCAGGTCGCCCAGGTAGGCCTGCAGCCGCCGCACCGCCTGCTCGCGCTGCGTGGCGCTGGTGGTGTTGTGCAGCGCCGCCAGGTTGCGGCAGCCTTCCTGCAGCAGCGCCTGCTGCTGCTCGCGCCAGGGGCCGGGCGGCGGATCGGCGATGCGCTGGATGTAGGCATGCAGCGCGGCGCGGGCCTCGGCCGGCGACGCGCGCGGGCCGCCGTTGCCGCCCAGGAAGCCGCGCAGCAGCACCAGCGCCTCCTGCTGGCGCTGGCGCCGCTCCTCGTACGCCAGCTTCGGGCTGAACACCGACTGCGCCACCTGCTGGCGCAGCAGCGCGCGCTGCTCGGTCGTGAGGCGGCCGTAGAAGTCCTCCTGGCGCTCGAGGAACTGGTCGTAGCGCTTTTCCTGCACCTGCGCGGGGCTGCGGTCGAGCCAGTCCTTGCGGTACTCGGTGTTGTTCTTCGCGTACTTGCGTTCGAGCTGCTGCAGCTGCGCGTCGCTCAGGCTCAACGCGAGTTCGGCGCTGGCGGCCTCGGCGCGCTCGGTGACGGCGAGCAGGCGCTCGCGGACGCGATCGGCCAGCTGGCAGGCCTGGGCCGGCGTCACCTCGGCGCTCGCCAGGCCCTGGGCCTCCTGCAGCAGGCCGATGATGCGCGGCAGCTCGTTCTGGCGGTGCCAGGCCAGCAGTTGGGCGAGCTCGTCGCGCACCTTGGGTGTCTGGGCGCCGTCGAAGTCGAAGTAGCCGTCGAGCCACCAGTAGCTCAGCTCGGGCAGGTTGTTGTAGGCAAGCTTGACCGCGCTGCAAGCCCCCAGGGCAGCGGCCAGCAGCAGCACACCGATAATTCGGGCCAGTCCAGCACAACGAATCCGGGAAGAAAAGCGCATGAATCAGACTCCGCAGCAGAGCAACCAGGGACCGGTCGACGTCGTCATCATGGCGGCCGGCAAGGGCACGCGCATGAAGAGCAAGCTGCCCAAAGTGTTGCATCGTTTGGCCGGCCGCGCCTTGCTGGCCCACGTGACCGACACCGCCGCGCGCATCGGCGCGCGCCATGTCGTGGTCGTGACGGGCCACGGCGCCGAGCAGGTCGAAGCCGCCATCAAGGCCACGGCCGTGAACGCCGCCGCGCTCGGCTTCGCGCGCCAGGAGCCCCAGTTGGGCACCGGCCACGCCGTGCAGCAGGCCACGCCGCAGCTGCCGGACGACGGCACCGTGGTGATCCTCTCGGGCGACGTGCCGCTGATCGCCGAGGACACGCTGCGCACCCTCATCGCCGCCAGCGGCGGCGAGCGGCTGGCGCTGCTGACCATCGAACTCGACGACCCCACGGGCTACGGCCGCATCATCCGCACCCATGCCGGCGGCGAGGTGACGGCCATCGTCGAGCACAAGGACGCCACCGAGGCGCAGCGCGCCGTGCGCGAGATCAACAGCGGCGTGATGGCCGCGCCCGCGCGGCTGCTCAAGGGCTGGCTGGCGCGTCTGGACAACAAGAACACCCAGGGCGAGTACTACCTGACCGACATCGTGAAGTTCGCGGCCGACGACCGCGTGCCGGTGGTGGCGCATGTCACGACCGACGCGCTGCAGGTGGCAGGCATCAACAGCCCCGCCCAGCTCGCGGCGCTGGAACGCGCCTGGCAACTGCGCCAGGCGAATGCGCTGATGGAACAGGGCGTGCGCCTGGCCGACCCGGCGCGTTTCGACCTGCGCGGCACGCTGAGCTGCGGCGCCGACGTCGACATCGACGTCAACTGCGTGTTCGAAGGCACGGTGTCGCTGGGCGAAGGCGTGCGCATCGGCGCGAACTGCATCATCGCCAACGTGCGCATCGAGGCCGGCGCGGTGATCCACCCCTTCACCCACATCGATGGCGAGAAGGCCGGCGTGACGGTGGGCGCGGGCGCGCTGGTCGGGCCCTTTGCGCGGCTGCGGCCCGGTGCCCAGTTGGGCGCCGAGGTGCACATCGGCAACTTCGTCGAGGTCAAGAACTCCACGCTGGCGGCCGGCGCCAAGGCCAACCACCTGGCCTACCTGGGCGACGCCACGGTGGGCGAGCGCGTGAACTACGGCGCAGGCAGCATCACGGCCAACTACGACGGCGCCAACAAGCACCGCACCGTGATCGAGGCCGACGTGCACGTGGGCAGCAACTGCGTGCTCGTGGCGCCCGTGACCATCGGCGCGGGCGGCACCATCGGCGGCGGCTCGACGGTGAACAAGTCGACCGAGCCGGGCGCGCTGACCGTGGCGCGGGGCAAGCAGGTCAGCTTCGCGAACTGGAAGCGGCCGCAGAAGTTGCCGAAGAACTGACGGCGGCCTTGGTTCGGGGCAGGCGCCCTGCCCCGGACCTCACCACCCCGTCAGCAGGCGCACGAAGCGCATCACCGGCCGCGCCGCCACCGGCGCCGTGGCCCGGGCCGTGCGCTGGGGCGCATGCACCCGCAGGTGCACCGCCGTCACCGCCGACACCTCGATCCACCCGCCCTGCGGCACGCAGTGCATGTCGCCCTCGCCGAGCAGCGTCTCGGTCATGAACACCGTCTCGCCCAGCCAGCCCGGCGGCGACACCACGCGGGCGCGGCCCTCGGCCAGCTGCAGCCAGGCGCCCGCATCGACGGCGGTGCGCAGCGACTGGCCGGGTTCGAGGACGATGGAATCGGGGGCTTCGGACAGGGTGGTGATCATGGCGGACCTCGGGTGGATGTGGGCTTCATCGTAGGAATTCCGCCGCCCGAAAAACAGGCACACCCGGTGGCTATTGCGACCGGAACAGCCGGGCCGCCACGCCATCTGTTATGGTCTTTTTCCCAGTCAACTGCATCTGTTTTCGGATGCCCGATGCAGGGAACATCGACCCATGGACTCGCTACCGCTCTACCGCCAGCTCGCGGCGCACTACGTGGACGCGATCCACGCCGGTTCGCTCAAGGCCGGCGACAAGCTCCCCTCGCTGCGCAGCCTGATGCGGCTGCACGACATCAGCCTCTCGACCGCGCTGCAGGTGTGCCGCGCCATGGAAAGCGAAGGCTGGGTCGAGGCGCGCGACCGCTCGGGCTACTTCGTGCGCCGCCCGCAGCGCCTGGCCATCGCGGCCATGGAGGAACCCGTGTCCGGCCTGCCGCCCGACCCGGCGCAGTTCGTCAACATGCGCACCCGCATGGCCAACTTCATGGCGCGCGGGCGCCTCAACGACGTGAAGCTCAACTTCGCGATCTCGCGCGCCGCCCCCGAGCTCTACCCCGCCGAGGCGCTGCGCAACGCCATGACGCGCGCGCTGCGCCAGCGCCCCGAGCTGCTGACCACGGCCTCCTCGCAAAAAGGCCACGAGCAGTTCCGCCAGGTGGTGGCCCAGCGCAACCTGCGCGTGGGCATGACGGTGGCGCCCGACGACGTGCTGGTCACCAACGGCTGCATCGAGGCGCTGAACCTCGCGCTGCGCGCCATCGCCAAACCCGGCGACACCGTGGCCGTCGAATCGCCCACCTTCTACGGCCTGCTGCAGGTGCTCGAGAGCCTGGGCCTGCGCGGGCTGGAGATTCCGACCAGCCCGCAGACCGGCATTTCGCTGGAGGCGCTCGATCTGGCCATCCACACCTACGACGACATCAAGGCCGTGGTGGTGGTGCCGCACCTGCAGAACCCCATCGGCAGCGTGATGCCCGACGCCCACAAGCAGCGGCTGGTGCAGCTGTGCGAAAGCCACGGCATCGCGCTGGTCGAGGACGACACCTACAGCGACCTGGTGGAGACCGAGGTGCCGCCGCGCGCCATCAAGTCCTGGGACCGCACGGGCAACGTGGTGTATTGCGCCTCGCTGCACAAGGTGCTGGCGCCGGGCCTGCGGCTGGGCTGGATCACGGCCGGGCGCTGGCACGCGCAGGTCGAGATGCTCAAGTACGCGCAGACGCGCAACAACGAGGCACTGGCGCAGATCGCCGCGGGCGAGATCATTGCCAGCGGCGGCTACGACCGCCACCTGCGCCGGCTGCGCGAACGCCTGCACACGCAGCGCGACCAGACGGCCGACGCCATCGCCCGCTACTTCCCGGCCGGCACCCGGCTGAACCTGCCGCGCGGCGGCTTCCAGCTGTGGGTGGAATTGCCCGATCGGCTGTCGTCGGTGGCCGTGTTCGAGGCGGCCCTGCGCGAGCACATGCTGGTGGCGCCGGGCGCGCAGTTCTCGAACGCCTCGCGCTTCGACCACTACCTGCGCATCAACTGCGGCTGGCCCTTCAGCGAAGCGGTCGATGCGGGGCTGCGGCGGCTCGGGCGGATCGTCGAGGAAGGCTGCGCCGCGCAGAAGAACCAGCCAGCCACACTGGTCCGGTCGCCGCGCGCTGCAACTCAGTCGAGCAGCGCCAGGGCCGCGTAGTCGCCCACCTTGTCGCCGAGCCCGGCGGGCACCAGCAGCACGCCGCGCGTCAGCGGCGGCAGCTTGCCGTCGACCTGCGCCTGCAGCCGCGGCAGCACGAAGTCGCGGTGGTGCCAGAACACGCTGCCGCCCAGGCTGATGCGCTGCAGGTCGAGCGTGATGACCAGGTTGTAGAGCATGCGGCCGATCACGCGGCACAGCGCGTCGGCCTTCTCGAGTGCCGCAGCGTCACCGGCCGCGGCGGCCGTGAACAGATCGGCCGCGGGCTGGCCGAAGCGGTGCGCGATCGAATTGCCGCCGGCCAGCGCTTCCACGTCGCCCAGGTTGCCGCAGCCGCACAGCGCGCCGCTGTCGTCGTCGACCACGAAGCTGTGGCCCGCATGGCCGGCGTTGCCGTTCTTGCCGCGCAGCGCCTTGCCGTCCACGCACAGGCCCACGCCCACGCCCGTGCTCCAGGTGGCGTAGGCGCAGTTGTCGAGCCCCTTCAGCGCGCCCCAGTGGCGCTCGGCCTCGAGCGCGGCCACGGCGTCGTTCTCGACGCGCACGCGGGCGAAGCGGCGCGCCAGCGGCGCCTCGACGATGGCCGTCATCCAGTTGTTGGGCAGCCCGCGCGAGGGGCCGGCGATGCCGCCGCAGATGTTGGGCGTGGCCAGCTCGACCATGCCGTCGTGCAGCTCGAAGGGCCCGGTCGAGGACACGCCCACGCGGTCGATGCTCGCCGGATCGATGCCCTGCTCGGCGCAGACCTCGTCGATGAGCCGCAGGATCTGCACGGCCACGGCGTCGTTGCTGCCGGTCTTGGCGGTGGGCTCGCTGCGGCGGCCGATCAGCGGCGCGTCGCTCGAAGCGGAAAGGCTCACGGCGACCTTGGTGCCGCCGATGTCTACGCAGGCTCTCATTGCGGGGTTCTCTTCTTTCTCAAGCACTTCTCAGGCATCGCCGCGCCGTGCTCAGAGCAGCCGCGCCACCAGCGCCGCGATCATGCTGAGCACCACCGTGCTCGCGATCGGCAGCTGCCAGTCGCGGCCGAAGGCGCGAAACTCGAAATCGCCGGGCAGCCGTCCGAAGCCGAAGCGGCGCAGCCAGGCGGTCAGGCCGCTCATGAGCACCAGCGCCAGGACGACGACGATCAGCCAGCGGAACATGCAGACAGTCTAGGCCGCGAGCACGGCCAGGGCTTGTCGGTGAAGTTCGGGTGTGGCCGCAGCGATCACGCGCTGGTCGGCGTTCAGCCCCAGCGGCCGGCCCTCCCAGTCGGTGACGACGCCGCCGGCGGCCTCGATCAGGCCCGCCGGGCCCAGGAAGTCGTAGGGCTGCAGCCCCGTCTCGACCACGAGGTCGATGGTGCCGCCCGCGAGCTGCGCGTAGCCGTAGCAGTCGCCGCCGAAGCGGCGCATCGCGCACTGGCGGCTCAGGCGGTCGAAGGCGCTCCAGTCGGCCGGCGAGAAGATGTCGGGCGAGGTGGTCACGATGCGGGCCTTGGCGATCTCGGTGCAGCCGCTCACGCGCACGGGCTGGCCGTCGCGCGTGGCGCCCTTGCCCGTTTCGCCCACCCAGCGCTCCTTGAGCACCGGCATGTCGACCATGCCCAGCACCACGCGACCGCCCTGCAGCACGCCGATGAGCGTGCCCCACAACGGCGAGCCGGTGATGAAGCTGCGCGTGCCGTCGATCGGGTCGAGCACCCAGATGCGGTCGGCGTCGAGCCGCTCGGGGCCGTGCTCCTCGCCGAAGATGCCGTCGGCGGGCACGCGTGCGCCGAGGATCTCGCGCATCGCCGTCTCGGCGGCGCGGTCGGCCAGCGTGACCGGGCTTTCGTCGGCCTTGGTGATGATGTCCAGCGGCGTGCGGAAGTAGCGCATCGACTGGGCGGCGGCGGCATCGGCCAGCGCACCGGCGATCGCGGAAAGGTCGGGGGCGGAAGAGCTCATGGGAAGGAGAACGCATGCCAAAAGCTGCGATTAGACCCGAGCCCACGGCCCTTGCGCCATCGCCGGGGCATTCGTCCGCCCGGCCCCTTCCCCTGCGGGCTAGCGCTGCTGGCCCCAGCGCCGCACCGTGAGCCGCTCCAGCGTGCGAAAGCCCAGGCTTTCCACCAGCAGGCCGATCAGCACCACCAGCGCGAGGCCGGCAAACACGCGGTCGGTGTACAGCTCGTTGCGGTTCTGGAAGATGTACCAGCCCAGTCCGCCCTTGCCTGACGAGGCGCCGAACACCAGCTCCGCCGCGATCAGCGTGCGCCACGCAAAGGCCCAGCCGATCTTCAGCCCCGACAGGATCGACGGCAGCGCGGCCGGCACCAGGATCTGCAGCACGTAGCGCAGCCCCTTCAGCCCGTAGTTGCGCCCCGCCATGCGCAGCGTCTCGGGCACGCCCTGGAAGCCCGCGTAGGTGTTGAGCGCCAGCGGCCACAGCACCGAATGGATCAGCACGAACACCAGGCTGCCGCGGCCCAGGCCAAACCACAGCAGCGCCAGCGGCAGCAGCGCGATCGCGGGCAACGGGTTGAACATCGAGGTCAGCGTGTCCAGCAGATCGCGCCCGATGCGCGTGGACACGGCCAGCGTGGTGAGCCCGAAGGCCAGCAGCACGCCC
This sequence comes from Variovorax sp. GW821-FHT09D07, assembly GCF_059416345.1. Taxonomy (NCBI): domain Bacteria; kingdom Pseudomonadati; phylum Pseudomonadota; class Betaproteobacteria; order Burkholderiales; family Comamonadaceae; genus Variovorax; species Variovorax sp. GW821-FHT09D07. The sequence goes on along the minus strand of NZ_JBWKOY010000003.1, from coordinate 796,497 downwards.
GCGAGGTAGCCCTGCAGCAGCACGGCCAGCGAGATACGCACCTTCTCGATCAGTTCGCCGCTGGCCAGCCCTTCGATCAATGCACGGGCCGTGGCGGTGAAGGTGGGCAGCAGCAGGTCGTTGTCCTGCCAGCGCGCCGCCAGCTCCCACAGCACGGCGATGACGGTAAGGATCAGGCCCTTGCGCAGCCAGGTGTGCGAGGCCAGGCGCGTGGCCAGCGGCAGCGCGCGCTCCACCGGCAGTTCGGTGAAGGGCTCGAGCGTGCGTTCGTATTCGGGGCGGATGGGTGGCGTCAGGGTGCTCATGGGGTGCCCTGCTCTTCTTCGAACAGCATGTCGTGGATGCGCCGCGCCGTCGCCTGGAAGTCCGCGCCGCCCAGGCTGTCCAGCGAGTAACCGTGGCTGTTGAGTTCGGCCCGCATGCGCCCCGGATGCGGCGACAGCAGCGCCACGCGGTTACCGACCACCAGCGCCTCCTCGATCGAGTGCGTGACGAACAGCAGCGTGAAGCGCACCTCGTCCCACAGTTCGAGCAGCTCCTGCTGCATGCGGCGGCGCGTGAGCGCGTCGAGCGCGGCAAAGGGCTCGTCCATCAGCAGCACGCGCGGCTGCATCGCCAGCGCCCGCGCGATCGCCACGCGCTGCTTCATGCCGCCCGAGAGCTGGTGCGGGTGCACGTCGGCGAATTTCGAGAGGCCCACCTTGTCCAGGTAATGCAGCGCGCGCTCGGCCGCTTCCTTGCGCCCCAACGTGCGCGAGGCGAGCAGCGGGAACATCACGTTCTGCTTCACCGTCTTCCACGGCGGCAGCTGGTCGAACTCCTGGAACACGACGATGCGGTCGGGGCCCGGCTGCGACACGCGCCGGCCGTCGAGCCGGATCTCGCCCTCGACCGGCGGGATGAACCCGGCCACCGCCTTGAGCAACGTCGACTTGCCGCAGCCCGAAGGCCCGAGCAGCACGAAGCGGTCGGCGGCATGCACGTCGAAGCTCACGCGGTGCGTGGCGCGCACCACGCGCTCGGGCGTGCGGTACTCGAGGCTGACGCCGTCGACCTGCAGCAGCGCCTCGTGCACGTACGGCGGTGCCGCGTCGCCCGTGGCCACCACGCCGCGCCGCCGGCCCGGCCGCTGTGGCGCCACGCTGCCGCCGAGGAAGGCCGCGGCGGGCGACCCCGCCAGGCGCTCGAGCCGGGACAGCATCGCGTCAGTTCCCCGAGGCGGTGTGTGCGTCGTCGAAGAAATAGTCCTTCACCGACGCCGGCTTGTTCTTGATCGCGCCTACGCGGTGCATGAACTCCGCGAACACGTAGGTGTTCTGCGGCGCGGTCTTGAACTGCACCTCGGGGTTCTTGATGATCTTCAGCAGCAGCTCGCGGTCGAGCTTGGCGTTGCTCACCTTCAGGTAGATGTCGGCCGCCTTCTCGGGGTTGGCCGTGACGAACTTCGCCGCCTCGTCGAGCGCGTCGACGAACGCCTTGTAGGTCTTGGGGTTCTCGTTGCGGAATTTCTCGGTGGCGTACAGCACCGTGGCCGACGACGGCCCGCCCAGCACCTGGTACGAGTTGAGCACGATGCGCGCGTTCGGGTTGCCCGCGAGCTCCTGCTCCTGGAACGGCGGGTTGCCGAAGTGCCCCGTGATCTCCGTGCCGCCCTTGATGATCGCCGCCGCCGCGTCGGGGTGCGGCAGCGCCACGCTGATCTTGTCGAGCTTGTTGAACTCCTTGTCGCCCCACAGCTTGGCCGACGCGATCTGCAGCACCCGCGACTGCACCGACACGCCCACCGCGGGCAGCGCGATGCGGTCCTTGTCCGTGAAGTCGGCGATCGACTTCACGTTCGGGTTGTTGCTTACCAGGTAGTACGGGAAGTTGCCCAGCGAGGCCACGCCCTTCACGTTCTGCTTGCCCTTGGTGCGGTCCCACAGCGTGAGCAGCGGCCCCACGCCGGCGCCCGCGATCTCGATGTTGCCCGACAGCAGCGCGTCGTTCACCGCCGAGCCGCCCGAGAGCTTGACCCACTCCACCTTCGCATCGACCCCCGCGGCCTTTGCGTGCTTCTCGATCAGCTTCTGCTCCTGCGCCACGTTGAGCAGCAGGTAGACGATGCCGAACTGCTCGGCGATGCGGATCTGCCCTTCGGCCTGCGCGGCCAGGCTGCCGGCGAGAAGGCCGAGGCCGGTGACGAGCGCGGCGGCGCGGCGAGTGAAGCGGTTCATTGGAAAGTCCGGAAGAGAAGGAGAAGAGGAAATCAGAAAGGCGTGTCGCCCACGATGGTGGTGCGGTTGAGCCGGCGGCGCAGGTGGTCGGGCGTGCCTGCCGCGAGGTGCATCAGCGAGCGGTTGTCCCAGAACACCAGGTCGTGCGGCGCCCAGCGGTGGCGGTACACGAACTCCGGCCGCGTGCTGTGCGCGAACAGCTCGGCCAGCAGCGCGTCGCTCTCGTCTTGCGGCAGGCCGACGATGCGCGTCGTGAAGTGCTCGCTGACGAACAGCGCCTTGCGCCCCGTCTCCGGGTGCGTGCGCACCACAGGCTGCACGGCGGGTGCAACCTGGTCGATCTGCGCTTGCGAGAGCTTGGGCCGCCACGGATTCTTCGCACGCAACTCCTCGTACTTCGCGAGGTAGCTGTGCTCGGCCTTCAGCGGCAGGATGCGCTGCTGCAGTTCGGGACTCAACGCTTCCCACGCCAGATGCTGGTCGGCGAACAGCGTGTCGCCGCCTTCACTCGGCAGCTCTTGCGCGTGCAGCAGCGAGCCCAGACTGGGGTTGGGCTTGTACGAAATGTCGGAGTGCCAGTACACGCCCGCGTCGCCGAGACCGATCGGCTCGCCGTTCTCCTTGATGTTCGAGACGATCAGGATCTCGGGGTGGTTCTTCAGCTGGAACTGGTGCAGCACGTGGATCTCGAGCGGCCCGAAGCGGCGGCTGAAATCGATGTGCTGTGCGGGCGTGATGCGCTGGTCGCGAAAGACCAGCACGTGGTGGTCCAGGTGCGCGCGGTGGATGCGTTGGAAGTCGGCGGCGTTGATCGGCTCAGCGATGTCGAGCCCGACGATCTCCGCACCGACAGGCGCATCGAAAGGCCGCACCTCGAAGGGCTGCGCGGGAGCCTCTGTGGTGGAGGTAGCGCGGGAAAGAACGGCAGTCATGCCGCGAATGTAGAAGCGCGCCCCCCATTCCCCAACGAAGTCTTTGTTGCTTGCTTATGACCAACTCTTTCCGTTGAAAGCACAAGCCCCGGGCCGAGCGAAGCGACGGCCCGCCCGGTATCCAAGCCCCTCTGGCTGCGCCGAGGAGCGCAGCGTTTCGCGGATCAGGGCTCGCCCTTGTTTGAGCGAAGCGAGTTTGGGCGAGACCCCGCGAAACGCGAGCACCGCAGGTTGCCCGCAGCGAAGCGGAGGGACGCAGACAGTGGGGTCGCCTTTTCTTTGCTTACTTTCTTTTGGCGAAGCAAAAGAAAGTGAGTCCGCCGCCGGGCGGAACTCCCGGCCCCGGGAAGCAACCCCTCAGAGGGTGTGACTCCGATCCCCCTCAGCGAACCCGACAGCGTCCCAAGGCTCACCCACAGCAAACCCCACCACCTTGAACAACTCCCCCATCTCATGCTCATGAATCAACCGAGCCGCCATCCCCCGCTGCGCCACGGTCCCCCGCTCCATCCGCCCCAAGATCCCGCAATTCAGAAGAAACCGCGCCTGGCTCGTGTAGCCAAGAACAGCAAGCCCCGCCTCCTGCCCCGCCACGGCAATCCCCGTGAAGTCCACATGCGCCGTGATGTCCTTGTACCCCACCTCCGACAGAGGATCGCCATCCGCCTGGTGCCCCCGGTGGCACATCACCGTCCCCATGTGCCGTTGCGGGTGGTAGTACTCGCCCTCGGGAAACCCATAATCGATGAGAAAAGCCGCCCCCTTCCCAAGCCGATCCGCCAGCGTCGCAATGAACGCCTGCGCCTGCGGATGCACCTCCGTGAGGTAGTCGTGCACCCCAGGCACCTCGACCGGCGGCCGCAACTCGGTAGCCCGGTCCGCCCACGTCCACCCATCCCCCGCCGGATTCCGCACCACCCCCCGCTCGAACCAGGCCCCCTTCACCCGCGCCAGCAACTGCACCGGCATCGCATCGAGCACTTCATTGCCGACCACCACGCCCTGCATGGACTCAGGCAACTCCCCGAGCCACTCGACCCGCCCCGCATACCCCGCCAGCGCCTGCTGCTGCCGCTCACGCAAGGTGCCCGACAGATCGACGATGCGATAGCGCACATCGCCGCGCCCCATCTCGCCCAGCGCATGCAGCAGCTGCACCGCCAGCGCCCCCGAGCCCGCGCCGAACTCCCACACGGTGTCGGTGCCGGTCTTCTCCAGCGCCTCGAGCACCTGCACCGCGAGCGTGTGCCCGAACATCGGCGTCAGCTCGGGCGCGGTCACGAAGTCGCTGCCGGACGAGGGCATGTGGCCGAACTTGGCCGAGGTGTTGGCGTAGTAGCCCAGCCCCGGTGCATACAGGGCCAGGGCCATGAAGCGGTCGAAGCCGATCCATCCGCCCGCGCGCTCGACGGAGCGGGCAATCAGATGGTCGAGGGCGATGGGTAAACTGTTTGTCGTTGGCGTCGTCACGGTGCCATTGTCCTCTTCCTGTCTTCTGTCTTCTTCCTCCGAATGAGCGCCATCCCACCCTCCTCCCCCGATCGCCGCCGCACCGTCCTCGTCACGGGCGCGGGCCGCCGGCTGGGCCGCGAGATCGCGCTGGCGCTCGCCGCGGGCGGCTGGCAGGTGGCCGTGCACTACCGCAGCTCGCGCGCCGAAGCCGAGCAGACCGTGGCCGACTGCGCCGCGCGCTCGGGCGACTCGGCGCTGTTCGAGGCCGACCTGGCCGACGAGCAGGCCACCCGCGCCCTGCTGCCGCGCGTGGCGGCGCGCTTTCGCGCCGTCGACGCGGTCGTGCACAGCGCCGCCCTCTTCGAGCACGACGACGCCGCCAGCTTCAGCTACGCGCTCATGGAGCGCCACGCGCGCAGCAACACCGGCGCGGCCATCCTGCTGGCGCAGGCGCTGCACGACCACCTGGCCCGGCGCGATGCGCAGGGCGCCGTGGTGCACCTGCTCGACCAGAAGCTGTGGAACCCGAACCCCGACTTCCTGAGCTACACGCTCTCCAAGGCCGCACTCGAAGCCGCCACCCCCATGCTCGCGCTGGCGCTGGCGCCGCGCGTGCGCGTGGTGGGCGTGGCGCCCGGCCTCACGCTGGCGAGCCACATGCTCGACGACGACAAGTTCGCGCAGCTGCACAAGCTGTCGCCGCTGGGCCGCTCGTCCACATCGGAAGACGTGGCCGCCACCGTGAAGTTCGCGCTGGAAAACAGCTCGATCACCGGCACCACGCTGCTCGTCGACGGCGGCCAGCACCTCATGAAATTCGAGCGCGACTTCTCGCTCATGTGACGAGCACCACCACCATGTCCACGAACACACCGCACGGCCACCAGACACTCACCCTCCAGGGCCTGCGCTTCGACGCCAACCTGGGCATCCTCGAGCAGGAAAAGACCGCGCCGCAGCCGATCCTGGTGGACGCCGAGCTCAACCTCGGCCCGCAGCCGCTGCTGCCGCAGGACGACGACATCTTCCACGTGCTGGACTACCGCAAGGTGCGCCGCATCATCATCGACGAGTGCACCGCCGAGCACGTCAACCTGCTCGAAAGCCTGATCGGCAAGCTCGCGCAGCGCCTGCTGCAACTGCCCGGCGTGCGGGGCGTGCGCGTGAAGATCGCCAAGCTCGAAATCTTCGACGACTGCGAAGTCGCCATCCGCATCGAAGCCGGGGAATGGTGATCCAAGGCAAAATCGGGGCTCTTTCCCCCGATTTGCCCGAAGTAGCCCCCCAATGAACGCCGTCTGGATCGACGATACGCCCGAAGCCGGTGCGCCCTCCAACTCGCTGAAGATCGAACGCGAGACGCACAAGCTCGAAAAGCGCCTGTGCCGCCAGGTCGGCCAGGCCATCGTCGACTACAACATGATCGAAGAGGGCGACAAGGTCATGGTGTGCGTCTCGGGCGGCAAGGACAGCTACGCGCTGCTCGACATCCTGCTCAAGATGAAGGCGCGCGCGCCCATCCACTTCGACATCGTCGCGGTCAACCTCGACCAGAAGCAGCCCGGCTTTCCCGAAGAGGTGCTGCCCAAGTACCTGAGCGAGCTCGGCGTGGCCTTCCACATCGAGAACCAGGACACCTACAGCATCGTCAAGCGCGTCATTCCCGAGGGCAAGACCACCTGCGGCCTGTGCAGCCGGCTGCGCCGCGGCATCCTGTACCGCGTGGCCGACGAGCTGGGCGCCACCAAGGTCGCGCTGGGCCACCACCGCGACGACATGCTGCAGACCTTCTTCCTCAACATGTTCTTCGGCGGCAAGCTCAAGAGCATGCCGCCCAAGCTGGTGAGCGACGACGGCAAGCACATCGTGATCCGTCCGCTGGCCTACGTGGCCGAAAAGGACACGGTGCGCTGGGCGCAACACCGCGAGTTCCCGATCATTCCCTGCACGCTGTGCGGCAGCCAGGAGAACCTGCAGCGCAAGCAGGTCGGCGAGATGCTGCGCGAGTGGGACAAGAAGTACCCCGGCCGCGTGGAGAACATGTTCACCGCGCTGCAGAACGTCGTGCCTTCGCACCTGCTGGACGGAACGCTGCACGACTTCCAGGGTCTGAAGGCGACGGGCGTGGCCGACGAGAACGGCGACAAGGCCTTCGACACGCCCGCTTTCGACCTGCTCTCCCAGGCACCCTCCGCCCTGCGCATCGTCCAGGGCTGACTCGGGCAACCCAGGGGAATTTAGGGCACTTGGCCCGGAGACCCTTATGTATCGTGCGTTTTCAGTTCTATTTTTGGTAGCAACCCTGAGCGGCTGCGCCACCTCCTGGGTGGTCGACAGCAACGTCAAGAGCTTTGCCACGCCGGGCACGACCGTGCCGCCCGGCGCCACCTACCGCTTCGAGCGCCTGCCTTCGCAGCAGGCCGACACGGCGCGCCAGGAAGGCCTGGAGGCCATGGCCGCGGCCGCGCTCGACAAGGTCGGCCTGCGCCGCGACGACACAAGGCCGCAGTACACGGCGCAGATCGGCGCGCGCGTCACGGCGGCGCTGTCGCCCTGGGCCGATCCGTGGCTGTACGGGCCCGGCCCCTGGGGCTACGGCTATGGCGGCTACTACGGCCACCGCTGGTATGGCAGCGGCTGGTACGGCGGCCCGATGTTCACGCCGCCGGCCAACCCCTGGTACCAGCGCGAGGTGAGCCTCGTGCTGCGCGAGGCGGGCGGCAGCCACCGCGTGGTGTACGAGACCCGCGCGCGCAACGACGGCCCCTACAGCTCGAGCGCGGCGATCCTGCCGGTGATGTTCGAGGCCGCGCTGCAGGGCTTTCCGAACCCGCCGCCCGGCGAGCGCCGCGTGAACATCGAGCTCGCGCCGGCTGCCAAAAAATGACGCACTTCTAGAATTCGGACGGATGGAAGCCAATCTCACCCGCCTGATCGCCGTGCGCCACGGCGAAACCGCCTGGAACGTCGACACCCGCATCCAGGGCCACCTCGACATCGGCCTCAATGCCACCGGCCTCTGGCAGGCGCAGCGCGCCGGGCAGGCGCTGGCCGACGAGCCGGTCGCGGCGGTCTATGCCAGCGACCTCTCGCGCGCCTGGCAGACCGCCCAGGCCATCGCCGAGCCCCACGGCCTCGCCGTGCAACCCGACCTGGGCCTGCGCGAGCGCGCCTTCGGCCGCTTCGAGGGCATGAGCTTCGCCGAGATCGAGGCCACGCTGCCCGAGGACGCGCGCCGCTGGCGCGAGCGCGACCCCGAGTTCGAGCCCGAAGGCGGCGGCGAAAGCCTGCTGACCTTTCGCGACCGCGTGACAGGCACCGCCTCGGCCATCGCCGCGCGCCACCCGGGCCAGCTGGTGGTGCTGGTGGCCCACGGCGGCGTGATGGACGTGCTCTACCGCGCCGCCACGCGCCAGGAGCTGCAGGCGCCGCGCACCTGGCAGCTCGGCAACGCGGCCATCAACCGCATGCTGTGGACGCCCGAGGGCTTCAGCCTCGTCGGCTGGAGCGACATCGCGCACCTGGCGACGGACACGCCGCTGGACGAGACCACGACCTAGCACGATGGGCCGCTTGCCTCTCTTCGCCCCGGGCAAGACGCTCCCATGAGAAAAACGAATCCCACGCCCTCGGCCTACGCCAGCTGGGACGCCTCCCAGTCGCTGTCCGCACCGTGGATCGACACCACGCACCTGGGAAGCTTCGTCACCCTGGAGGCCGGCGACACCATTGCGCGCGAAGGCGAACGGCACGATTACTTCTATCTCTTGCGATCGGGCTTCGTGCATTCCACGATCCACCGAAGCAACGGCTCGGAGTTCCTGCTCGAGATCTTCGGGCCGGGCGCGATCTTCGGCGAAGGCCCGGCGTTTGCCGACAGCCCCCGGCCGACGACGACCCGGGCGGTCGCGCCGGCCGTTCTCAGCCGCTACCGCCCCGCGGATGTCGCGCAACAGTTTTCAGCGTTGCCCGAGCTCGCGACCTCGTTGATCCAGCTGCTCGGCTTCAAGAACCACATGATCGTCGCCAAGCTCGCCGGGGTGGCCTCGGCGGCGCCCAAGGAGCGGGTCATCGACTTGCTGCTGCGGGTGGCGCGCCCGCCATCGGCGCAGGCACCGAAACAACTCACCGTGGATCTGACGCACGAGCAGATCGGCGCCATGACGGCCCTGAGCCGCGTCACGGTCACGCGCACGTTGAATGCGCTGGCGAGAGAAGGGCTCATTGAAACGCGGGCCCGGCAGGTCGGCATTCCGAATGCGCCGGCCCTGCATCGTTTCCGTGACGCGACACCGTAAGGAAAAAGCCCACTTCCTGTATCGCTGGATACCGTCGACACCTTCGCCCTCTCGCGATCATTCATCCCGTCACACACATGGGAAGAGCAGCGGCGGAGGGAATGGAGAGAGCCGTTGAGGAGAGGGGCCGGAGCGCCTTCAATGGGCGATGGTCCGGGTGTGGCGCAACGCGGGACTGCACAAGTCCTTCCTGGCCGGGTGGCTCACGCTCATGGCCATCCGGCATCTTTTGAATCGCCGTCAGGCGTGTAGTTTGAACCGCCCTCAGGCGTGCGAGGCCGCGTGCCCCGCCGTAGCCTCGGCCTTCGCCTCGCCCGGCAGCTCCACCATCGGCCCGCTGCCGCTGTAGCGGTCGAGCGCCAGGTAGATCGCGGGCGTGATGTACAGCGTGATCACCTGCGAGAAGATCAACCCGCCCACCACCGCCATGCCCAGCGGCTGGCGCAGCTCGGCGCCGGCGCCCAGGCCCAGCGCGAGCGGCAGCGCACCCATCAGCGCGGCCAGCGTGGTCATCAGGATCGGGCGGAAGCGCAGCCGGCAGGCCTCGCGGATCGCGTCGACCGGCTGCATGCCCTCGGTGCGCTGCGCGTCGAGGGCGAAGTCGATCATCATGATCGCGTTCTTCTTCACGATGCCGATCAACAGCAGGATGCCGATGGTCGCGATCAGCGTGAGGTCGAAGCCGAAGATCTTCAGCGAGAGCAACGCCCCCACGGCCGCCGAGGGCAGGCCCGCCAGGATGGTGATCGGGTGGATGTAGCTCTCGTACAGCACGCCCAGCAGCACATAGATCACCAGCACCGCCAGCACCAGCAGCACCGCCTGGCTCGACTGCGAACTCTGGAACACCGCCGCGTCGCCGCCGTAGGTCGTGATGATCGACTGCGGCATCTTCAGCTCTTCCTTGAAGCGGTCGATCTTCGCGGTGGCGTTGCCCAGCGGCACGTCGGGGCCGAGGTTGAACGACACCGTCACCGCCTGCAGCTGACCCTGGTGGTTGACCGAGGTCGGCCCCACGGTGCGCTTGACGGTCGAGAAGGCCGACAACGGCACCAGCTTGCCGGTGGTGCTGCGCACCGACAGGCGCGCCACGTCCTCCTCGAACTGGCGGTCGCTGTCGGCCGCCGACAGGATCACCTGGTAGGTGTTGCTGGCGCCGTAGATGCTGCCGATCTGGCGGTCGCCGTAGGCGTTGTACAGCGCGGTGCGCAGGTCGCCCACGGCCACGCCGAGCACGCCGGCCTTGTCGCGGTCGATCTCGAGCGTGGCCTGCAGGCCGCGGTTCTGCGAGTCGCTGGTGACGTCGCGGAAGTCGGGGTCGGCGCGCATGCGCTCCATGAGCCGGGTCGACCACGGCACCATCTCGCCAGCATTGACGCTCTGCAGCGTGTACTGGAAGCGCGCCTTGCTCTGGCGCCCGCCCAGGCGCAGGTTCTGCACCGGCTGCATGTAGACGGCAATGCCCGGGATCTCGCGGAAGCGCTGGCGCAGCGACTCGAGCACCTTGGCCATCTTGGGGCGCTCGCTGCGCGGCTTGAGCACCGCGAACAGCCGGCCCGAGTTCTGCGTGGCGGTCGGGCCGCCCACGCCGACGAAGGAGCTCACGTAGTCCACGCTCGGATCGGCCTTGAGCGCGGCGGCCACGCGGTCCTGCAGGGCCTTCATGGCGGTGAACGAAATGTCTTCGGCCGCCTCGGTGGTGATCTGGATCTGCCCGATGTCTTCCTCGGGGAAGAAGCCTTTGGGAATGCTGACGAAGAGCCACGCCGTGACGACGAAGGTCAGGCCCGCCATCGCCAGCATCAGCGCGCGATGCCCGAGCGTCCAGTCGAGCGTGCGCATGTAGCCGCCGTGCACCGCGCGGTAGCCGCGCTCGAAGGCACGGCCGATCGCCGTGCCGGGCTCGGGGTGCCCTTCCTCGTGGTCGAGCGCGCCGGCCTTGCGCGGCACGTGCCTGAGCAGCCGGCTCGCGAGCATCGGCACCAGCGTGAGCGACACCACGGCCGACACCAGCACGGCCAGCGCCACCACCACGGCGAACTCGTGGAACAAGAGGCCGATCACGCCGGGCATGAAGAAGATCGGGATGAACACGGCCACCAGCGAGATCGAGATCGACACGATGGTGAAGCCCACCTCGCGCGCGCCGCGCAGCGCGGCGGCCATCGGCTCCATGCCCTTCTCGACGTAGCGCATGATGTTCTCGAGCACCACGATGGCGTCGTCCACCACCAGGCCCACGGCCAGCGTGATGCCCAGCAGCGAGACGTTGTCCAGGCTGTAGCCGAAGGCATACAGCAGCGCCACGGCGCCGATCAGCGAGATCGGAATGGTGGCTGCCGGAATCAGCGTGGCCACCAGCCGGTGCAGGAACAGGAAGATCACCAGCACCACCAGCGCGATGGTGCCCAGCAGCGTGAGCTGCACGTCGTGCACCGCCTCGCGGATCGAGAGCGAGCGGTCGTTGACCATCTGGATCTCGACCGACTGCGGCAGCTCGGCCTTGAAGCGCGGGATGAGCGCGCGCACCGCGTCCACCACCTGCACGGTGTTGGCGTTGGGCTGGCGCTGCACGGCCAGCGAAATCGAGTCTTGCCCGTTGAAGCTGCTGGCGGTCTTGACCGACTCGAAGCTGTCTTCGAGCGTGGCCACTTCGTCCAGCCGCACCGGCGCGCCGTTGCGCTGCGCGATGATGAGCTTGGCGAAGTCGGCCGCCTTCATGAGCTGGCGGTTGGCCTGGATGGTGAGCGTCTGGCGCGGGCCGTCGAGCGTGCCGACCGGCGTGTTGGCGTTGGCCGAGTTCACGGCCTTGGCCAGCTCGTCGAGCGTGATGTTGCGCGCGTTGAGCAGGTCGGCGTTGGCCTTGATGCGCACCGCGAAGGCCTTGCGCCCGTACACCCCCACCTGCGCCACGCCGTCGATGGTCGAGAGCGTGGGCGAAATCAGGTTCTCGGCGTAGTCGTTGAGCTCCGACGGGTTCATCGACGGCGAGATCAGCGCGATGAACAGCACCGGCGCGTCGGCCGGGTTCACCTTGCGGTACGAAGGCAGCTGCGTCAGTTCTTGCGGCAGCTGGCGCTGGGCGCGCAGCAGCGCGGCCTGCACGTCGACGGCGGCGGCGTCGATGTCGCGGCTGCTGACGAATTCGAGCGTGAGCGAGGTCACGCCCTGGGTGTTCACCGAGCTGATGGTCTGCAGGCCGGGGATGGTCGAGAACTGCTTTTCGAGCGGCAGCGCGACCGAACTCGCCATGGTGTCGGGGCTGGCGCCCGGCAGCTGCGCGTTGACGTTGATGACCGGCGTGTTGTAGCTGGGCAGCGCCGCCACCGGGATGCTGAAGTACGCAAAGATGCCGATGACCACGACGGCCGCCGACAGCAGCACCGTCATCGCCGGACGGCGGATGCAGAGCTCGGAGATGTTCATTCGGCAACCTCCGCGCTTCGCGCTGCGGTATTCGCCTTGGGAGCGGCCCGGCGGCTCATGCCCGTTCTCGCGCCGGCTGGATGTCCGACGAAGCCGCGCTGCCGGGCGTGACGCCCGTGGTGCCGTTGGCGGGGGCCCCACCCGGCCCGGCCGGCGCCTTCACGTCGATGCGCACCTTGCCACCCGGGCGCACGTTCTGGCTGCCTTCGATCACGACCTGCTCGCCGGGCGTCACGCCGCTCACGGCCACCTTGGTGCCGAAGGTGTGGAGCACCTTGACCTGGCGGCGCGCCGCGTTGCGCTCGGCATCGACCACGTACAGCGTAGCGCCGTCGGACAGCATCATGAGCGCCGCGGCCGGCACCACGGTGACGCCGTTGAGCATGCGCACCGTGATGCGCGTGTTGACGAACTGGCCGGGCCACAGGCTCTGGTCGGCGTTGGCGAACACGGCCTTGGCGCGCACGGTGCCGATCTGCGGGTCGACCGTGTTGTCGACGAAGTCGAGCGTGCCGAACAGCGGCTCGCGGCGGCCCGTGACCAGCGCCTCGACCTTGGCGCGCGTGCGCGCCGCGGCCAGCAGGTCCTGCAGGTTGCCTTCGGGCACGGGGAAGCTCACGGCGATCGGGTCGAGCTGGGTGATGGTGACCAGCGACAGCGTGGGCTGCACCAGCGTGCCCGGGTAGATGTTGACGGCGCCGATGCGCCCCGCGATGGGCGCGCGCAGCGTGGCGTAGCCCAGCGCCACCTGCGCCGACTGCACGGCCGCGCGGTCGGCCGCCACGGCGGCGCGCTGCGCCTGGAGCTGCGACAGCGTGGCGTCGGCCGCGCTCTTGGCAATGAAGTTCTGTGCCACCAGGTCCTGGCTGCGCTTGTACTGGCGCTCCAGGTCGGCCATGGTGGCCTCGTCCTTCTGCTGCTGGGCCCGGGCGCGGGCCAGGTTGGCCTGGTCGTTGCGGTCGTCCAGCGTGAAGAGCAGCTGCCCTGCTTTCACGAACTGGCCTTCCTTGACGTGCACCGCGCTCACGGTGTTGGTGACCTGCGGACGCAGGTCGACGCTGTTGAGCGAAACCACGCTGCCGTTGACCTGCACCGTCACCGGCACGTCCTGCTTCTCGGCCGTGGCCAGCGTGACCAGCGCGGCGGGAGGCCCGGCGTTCGCGGGCTTGGCGTCCTTCGCGGCCGACCGATCGCCCGACATGCGCCACCAGCCGCCCGCGACGGCTACGATCAACACGCCCGCGAGGGCGAAGGCGGCAGATTTCTTCATGGGTTCTTGTGCACTTTGGGCTGACAGCAGCTATTGGAGCAGTGGCCGACGCGCAGTGTTCATGGGCGCCGTAAAGAAATGTAAAGCAGGCCGACGCAAAGCCCCCGCACCACCCGCTGCACCCGGTATGAGGGAAAACACCCCCTCGCTAAAATCGCCGGTCCACAGCCTCTGGATATACCCCATGAACCGCTGCAAGACACCCACGAAAACGCTCACTTCCCTTGCCTTCTGCGCCGCCCTTGCCGGTGCCGCCGGTCTTTTCTCCCTCCAGGCCAGCGCCCAGGACGAGGTGCCCCGTCCGCAGACCCAGAACGAGTCGCTCAACGGCGGGCGCAACTTCCCGATCGGCACGCTGCGCGGCAAGTTCATGGTGACCAGCGCCCCCGACGTCGAGCTCGACGGCCGGGCCGACCGCCTGGGCGCCGGCGCGCGCATCCGCAGCCCGCAGAACATGCTGGTCATGCCCGGCGCCATCGTCGGCCAGAAGTACCTCGTGAACTACACGCGCGACGCCGCCGGGCTGCTGCGCGAAGTCTGGATCCTGACGCCCGACGAGGCCATGGCCAGCCGCGAATCGCTGAACAAGCCGTTCCTGAACATCTGGCCGTTCGTCTCGAACGACACGCTGAACACGCAGTAACGCGGCCGGGCCGCAAGCAAGCAAAAATCCGCGGGCGCCACGCGCGCCTCGCAGCCCTTCCTCTTTGCGAAGGGCACAGAGAGCTCCCCATGAAAAAAGTATTCATCAAGACCTTCGGCTGCCAGATGAACGAGTACGACTCGGACAAGATGGCCGACGTGCTCCACGCCGCCCAGGGCTACGAGCCCACGCAGAACGTGGACGAGGCCGACCTCATCCTGTTCAACACCTGCTCGGTGCGCGAGAAGGCGCAGGAGAAGGTGTTCTCCGACCTCGGCCGCGTGAAGCACCTGAAGGCCAAGGGCGTGAAGATCGGCGTGGGCGGCTGCGTGGCGAGCCAGGAAGGCCAGGCCATCATCGCGCGCGCGCCGTACGTCGACATCGTGTTCGGCCCGCAGACGCTGCACCGCCTGCCCGAGATGCTGAACGACCGCGAGCGCCTGGACCGCCCGCAGGTGGACATCAGCTTCCCCGAGATCGAGAAGTTCGACCACCTGCCGCCCGCGCGCGTCGAAGGCGCCACGGCCTTCGTGTCGATCATGGAAGGCTGCTCCAAGTACTGCAGCTACTGCGTGGTGCCCTACACCCGCGGCGAGGAAGTGAACCGCCCGCTGGACGACGTGCTGGTCGAAATTGCCGGCCTGGCCGACCAGGGCGTGCGCGAGATCACGCTGCTGGGCCAGAACGTGAACGCCTACCGCGGCAAGATGGGCGACACCGCCGAAATCGCCGACTTCGCGCTGCTCATCGAGTACGTGGCCGAGATCCCCGGCATCGAGCGCATCCGCTACACCACGAGCCACCCGAACGAGTTCACGCCCCGGCTCATCGAGGCCTACGCCAAGGTGCCGCAGCTCGTCTCGCATTTGCACCTGCCGGTGCAGCACGGCAGCGACCGCATCCTCATGGCCATGAAGCGCGGCTACACGGCCATGGAATACAAGAGCACGGTGCGCAAGCTGCGCGCCATCCGCCCCGACCTGGCCCTTTCCAGCGACTTCATCGTCGGCTTCCCCGGCGAGACCGACGCCGACTTCGACAAGATGATGAAGCTCATCGACGACTGCCAGTTCGACAACAGCTTCAGCTTCATCTTCAGCCCGCGCCCGGGCACGCCGGCCGCCGCGCTGCAGGACGACACGCCGCACGAGGTGAAGCTGGCGCGCCTGCAGACGCTGCAGCGCGTGATCGACGGCAACGTGCGCCGCTTCGGCGACGCGCTGGTGGGCAGCACGCAGCGCGTGCTGGTCGAGGGCGCGTCGCGCAAGGACGCCAACGAACTCATGGGCCGCACCGCCTGCAACCGCGTCGTCAACTTCGAAGGCGACGCCCGCCTCGTGGGCCAGATGGCCGACCTGCGCATCACCCGCTCGCTGGCCTACACGCTGCGCGGCGAAGTGGTCACGCGCGAATCGGCCCTGGCTGCTGCTGCCACGGTGCTCGCCCACTGATGGCGAAGCGACCGTCTGTCCGGGGCTCGTTCCAGCAGCTCCTGCTGTTCGCCTTTTTGCTGATCACCGCGCTGCTGGTGGGCGTGGCGCTGCGCTCGGTGCTGCAGTACGACGCGCTCGTCACGCAAAGCCGCGACGCCGCCGCGCGCGCGCTACGCCTGTCGGGCGCCTCGCAGTCGCTGGCCGAGCGCAGCGCGGCCATGGAGCGCGCGGGACGCCAGTCGCTGGTGCTCAACGACGCCGTGCTGCGTCGCCGCTTCGACGAGGCGGCGCGCGAAGCCCACCAGGTGCTGGAGCGTCTGGAACGCAACGGCCTGCCGGCCGCCGGCATCGACATGTGGCGCAGTCAGCTCGGCGTGATCGAAGGCCTGCTCGGCGGCAGCCCCGACAGCGCCCTGGCGCGCGAAAGCACGATGGCGATGCAGTTCCGCGAACTCGACGCCCTGAACACCAACCTCGCCCAGCAGGCGCAGTTCCTGATCGAAACGCAGAACGACGCGCTGGCCAAGCGCATCGAGAATGCGCGCCGCCGGCTGATGCGCGAGGTGGTGGCCGCCAGCGTGCTGGCCGTGTCGCTGGCACTGGCGTTCGGCATCTGGCTGGCGCGCCCCTTCAAGCGGCTCGAGAACGCCATCGTCGGCCTGGGCCAGAACCGGCTCGACGAACCGATCGACATCCGCGGCCCGGCCGACGTGCGGCGCGTGTCGCAGCAGCTCGAATGGCTGCGCCTGCGCCTGACCGAGCTCGACGCCGACAAGGCGCGCTTTCTGCGCCACGTGTCGCACGAGCTGAAGACGCCGCTGGCGGCGCTGCGCGAAGGCGTGTCGCTGCTCGAGGACGGCGTGACCGGCCCGCTGAACCCGGCGCAGCTCGAGGTCGCGCAGATCCTGCAGCAGAACACCGTGTCGCTGCAGAACCAGATCGAGGCGCTGCTGCGCTTCAACGCCGCCGCCTTCGAGGCGCGCGAGCTGCGCCGCGAGCGCACCGAGCTGCTGCCGCTGATCGAGGAGCAGATCGAGGCCCAGCGCCTGCAGTGGCAGGCGCACGGCCTGCGCGTGCGCGCCGAGGGCGAGCCGATCGCCCTCACGGTCGACCGCACCAAGCTCGGCACCGCCATCGCCAACCTGCTGTCGAACGCGATCCGCTTCTCGGCCGCCGGCGGCGTGATCACGCTGGCCGTGTCGGGCACGCCCGAGGCAGTGCACATCGACGTGTGCGACGCCGGCCCCGGCATTGCCGTGCACGACCGCGACCGCATCTTCGAACCCTTCTTCCGCGGCGAGCGCCAGCCCGAGCACACGGTGAAAGGCACCGGCATCGGACTTTCCATCGTGCAGGAGTACATTGCAGCCCATGGGGGCCGCATCGCCCTGCTGCCGGACGGCCCCGGTGCACGCTTTCGCATCGAACTGCCGCGCACGACCTGACCCCGGACACCCCACCCACACCGCCCCGCGCCTTTTCGACCCATGTTCCTTTCGTTCGTCCGCAGATCCACCTTCGCCGGGGCCATGGCCGTGCCATGCGCCCTGCTGCTGGCGGCCTGCGCCTCCCAGCCCAAGCCGCCGGCCGAAGCCGACGCGCTGCCGCCGCCCGTGGCCGCGCCGCGCGTCGTGCCGGTCGAGGCCGAGCCCCGCGCGCCGGCCACGCAGCCGGCCTCGCTCTTCACGCAGCTCACGCAGGGCCCCCTCACGGCCATGCTGGCCTATGCCGACAAGGTGCGCCCGCTGGGCGGCGCCGACCTGAGCGCGGAAATCGCGCGCGTCGGCGAACAGGGCGAAACGCCCGCGGCGCAGATGCAGCTGGCGATCCTGCTCGCACAGACCCGCGTGCCGGCCGACCTGGCGCGCGCGCTGGGCCTGTTGCAGCGCGTGATCGCCAACCCGGCGCCCGAGGCGCAGCCGCTGCATCCGCTCGCGCGGGCGCTGGCGGCGCGCTATGTCGAGCAGCGCCGCGTCGAGGACGACCGCGACAAGCAGGTGCAGCAGCTGCGCGACAGCCAGCGCCGCATCGACCAGCTCAACGAGCGCATCGAGGCGCTGCGCGCCATCGAGCGCAGCTTCGCCCGGCCCAACACGCCGGCACCCACGCCCTCCAACGGAAGCAGATCCAACCCATGAGTACAGCTGGTGCCCGCCTCCTCGTGGTCG
The DNA here is from genome assembly GCF_059416345.1 of Variovorax sp. GW821-FHT09D07. NCBI lineage: Bacteria > Pseudomonadati > Pseudomonadota > Betaproteobacteria > Burkholderiales > Comamonadaceae > Variovorax > Variovorax sp. GW821-FHT09D07. The sequence goes on along the minus strand of NZ_JBWKOY010000003.1, from coordinate 778,659 downwards.
ACGACGACCCGGACATGCTGCGGCTGCTCTCGATGCGGCTGGTGTCGGCGGGCTACCAGGTCACGGCCGTCACCTCGGCCGAGACCGCGCTCACGCAGCTCGAGATCGAGCACCCGCAGCTGGTGCTCAGCGACGTGCGCCTGCCCGGGCGCGACGGCCTGCAACTGTTCGACGAGATCCGCAAGCGCCACCCGACGCTGCCGGTGATCCTGCTGACCGCGCACGGCACCATTCCCGACGCGGTCGAAGCCACGGCGCGCGGCGTGTTCACCTACCTCACCAAGCCCTACGACGCGCGCGAGCTGCTCGAGAAGATCGCGCAGGCGCTGGCGCTCGGCGCCCCGGCGGCCACGCCGAGCAAGACCGGCGACGACAGCTGGCGTTCGGAAATCGTGAGCCGCAGCAATCGCATGGCCGAGCTGCTGGCCGAGGCGCGCATGGTGGCCAAGTCGGACGCTTCCGTGCTGCTGCGCGGCGACTCCGGCGCCGGCAAGGAGCTGCTGGCGCGTGCCATCCACAAGGCCAGCGCGCGCGCCGACAAGCCCTTCGTGGCGGTCAATTGCGGCGCCATTCCCGAGGCGCTGCTCGAATCCGAGCTGTTCGGCCACATGAAGGGCGCCTTCACCGACGCCCACGCGAACCACAAGGGCCTGTTCCAGCAGGCCGACGGCGGCACGCTGCTGCTCGACGAAATCGGGGACATGCCGCCCGCGCTGCAGGTCAAGCTGCTGCGCGTGCTGCAGGAGCGCGCGGTGCGTCCGCTGGGCGCGAGCCAGTCGATCGAGGTCGACGTGCGCATCGTCTCGGCCACCCACCGCGACCTGGACGCCGCGATGGAAGCCGGCCAGTTCCGCGAAGACCTCTATTACCGCCTGAACGTGGTGACGCTCACGCTGCCGCCGCTGTCGGCGCGGCGCGAGGACATTCCGCTGCTGGCCAACCACTTCCTGCAGAAGCTGTCGACCAAGTACGGCAAGCGGCTGTCGGGCTTCGCGCCCGAGGCGCTGAAGGCACTGACCACCGCCGCGTGGCCGGGCAACGTGCGCCAGCTCTACAACGTGGTGGAGCAGGTCTGCGCGCTGTCGGGCTCGCCGCTGATCCCGCTGGCGCTGGTGCAGCGCGCGCTGCGCGTGCCGAGCGTGGAGGTGCTCACCTACGCCGAGGCCAAGCAGCGTTTCGAGCGCGACTACCTCGTCGGCCTGCTCAAGCTGACCGACGGCAACGTGGCCGACGCCGCCCGCCTGGCCGACCGCAACCGCACCGAGTTCTACCGCCTGCTGCAGAAGCACGAGCTCACGCCGGGCAACTTCAAGGCCGACGTTGTCGCTCCCGGTGGCGACCCTGTCGCCGAGTAGCGACAGGCCTAAGTCGTTGATTTGAAAGGCTGTTTCCCGAGGACCTCCCCGGCTTGTCGGGATTCGGCGACAAAAACGGGGGTTTCGGGGGCCCGACAGGCCCCTCCCCCACGGAAAACGGTTTCAGATCGCGCCAAGTCATTGATTTGAAAGCGTTTTTCCAGGCTGGCACAGGGTTTGCCCCTGTACTGGCATGACAGCACTTACCAGCCCATCTTTCGCACTGCGTCCGCAGCGCGACGGCCTGCGTCAAAAGCAGTTTTCCTCCTCGCGGCCCCGTGCCGCGGGCCATTCGCTGACCGCGCTCTCCGGCGTCGGCGGCGCCGCCACGGATTGCGTCTTCAAGCGCCTTCCGGCCATTGGCGACACCCCCCTCGACAAGCAACGTTGGTGAATGAACCGATGAAGCCGAACGACTTCTCCCACCTCAACGTCCTCGCCGAATCCGATTTCGCACGCCGCAGCGCGCTGCGCGAGGAACGCCACCCCAACGCCGTCACCGCACCGCCGGTCAACCGCGGTTCCATGGCACCGCGCCCCTGGCGCGGTTTCTGGAACAGCCTCGGCACCGCGCTGCTCGTGCGCCTGGGCGCCGGCCGCAACGCCGACAGCGCCCCCGCCGCCAAGCAGGCCGCCCCGGCCCCGCAGGCCTGGGAACGCGCCGCCGGCCAGCGCCGCCTCGCCTTCATGCTGCTCACGCTGCTGAGCACCGTGATCGCGTCGTCGCTGTTCGCCAGCGTGCAGCCCGACTACGACAACGTCTGGCTCGAATACGGCCAGATCGGCCTGTACGGCCTGCTCTCGGGCTGGGTCGTGACCGGTTTCGTGACCGCGCTCATGGGCTTCTATGTCTCCGTGCGCGGTGACAAGCACGCCCTCTCGGCGAAACAGGTGGCCCACCACCCGATGAACCCCGAGGCACGCACCGCGATCATCATGCCGATCTGCAACGAGGACGTGGCCACCGTGTTCGCCGGCCTGCGCGCCACCTGCGAATCGGTTGCCTCCACGGGCCACGCCAAGCAGTTCGACGTGTTCGTGCTGTCCGACAGCTACAACCCCGAGACCGCCGCCGCCGAGCGCGCCGCCTGGGAAGACCTGCGCGCCGCGCTGGCCGAAAGCCCCAACCAGCCGCAGGTCGAGGTGTACTACCGCCTGCGCACCCGCCGCACGCACCGCAAGGCCGGCAACGTCGCCGACTTCTGCCGCCGCTGGGGCAAGGACTACCGCTACATGGTCGTGCTCGACGCCGACTCGGTGATGAGCGGCGACTGCCTGGCCTCGATGGTCAAGCTGATGGAAGCCAACCCCACCGCCGGCATCATCCAGACCGCGACGCAGGCCATCGGCCACGTCACGCTGCACGCCCGCGCCCAGCAGTTCGCTTCGCGCGTGACGGGCCGCCTGTTCACGCTGGGCATGCAGTTCTGGCAGCTCGGCGAGTCGCACTACTGGGGCCACAACGCGATCATCCGCGTCGAAGCCTTCATGAAGCACTGCGCGCTGGCCCCGATCAAGGGCACCGGCGGCATGTCGGGCGGCATCATGTCGCACGACTTCGTCGAAGCCGCGCTGATGCGCCGCGCCGGCTACCACGTGTGGCTGGTGTCCGACCTGGTCGGCAGCTACGAGCAGCAACCGCCGGACCTGCTGGCCGAGCTGCAACGCGACCGCCGCTGGTGCCAGGGCAACCTGCAGAACGCCCGCCTGATGGCCGAGCCCGGCATCCACCCGGTGCACCGCGCGATGTTCGTGACCGGCACCATGGCGTATGTCTCGGCCCCGCTGTGGCTCGCCTTCCTGACGCTGGGCACCGCCCTGTGGCTGAGCGGCTCGAGCCTGGTGTCGAGCTGGAACGTGCTGCCCGCCGAACTGGCCGGCCTGTGGGTCTGGACCCTGTGCCTGCTGTTCCTGCCGCGCGTGCTGGGCATCGCCGCTGTGCTGATGCGCGGCGAACAACGCCAGTACGGCGGCGTGTGGGGCCTGGTGAAGAGCTCGGTGCTCGAAGCCGGCCTGGCCATCGTGCAGGCTCCGGTGCGCATGCTGGCCCACTCGCTGTTCGTGCTCGTCGCCCTCACCGGCATCAAGCTCGACTGGAAGTCGCCCCCGCGTGAAGCCAACGCCGTGCCGTGGAAGGTCGCTGCCTCGCAGCTGGCCCCCATGACGCTGGTGATCGCCATGCTGGCCGTCGGCGTCGCGATGATCGACCCGAGCGCCCTGATCTGGCTCATGCCCGTCGGCCTGCCGCTGCTGCTGGCCATTCCGCTGACCGTGCTGACCAGCCAGATCGCGCTGGGCACCACGCTGCGCGACCGCGGCTTCCTGCTGATTCCCGAGGAATCGCGTTCGCCCGCCGTGCTGCGTCGTGCGTGGATGCATGCGCTGCGCCTGGCGCGCCCGGCGGCACTGGCCACGGCCTGATGCGATCTCAGCCCTGCGGCTGATCGCTCCAAAGAAAAAGCCCGCTTCGGCGGGCTTTTTGCTGGGCGGTGCGCGATGCGCATCGATATGTCAGAAGGGCAGCCAGCGGCGCCAGAACGGCGGACGGGGTGCGCGGGCGCCGCGCGCCACCAGCGCCGCGACGAGCGCCTCGCGGCCATGCTTGCGGGCGGCCTGCAGCGGCGTGAGCCCGTCGAATTCAGACAGCAGGTTCGGATCGGCGCCGTGGTCCAGCAGGTAGGCGGAGATCTCGCTGTGCCCCTGGACCAGGCTGGCCACCAGCGGCGTGCACAGGATCTCGGGGTGCTGGTAGTTCGGATTCACACCCGCACCGATGTGATAGCGCACCAGGTCGAGGTCGCCGGTCAGCGCGCCCTGGTAGAGCTCTTTCCAGTCGCCTGCGGACATGGCGGGGCTGCGCGCCTCTATATATGCATGCGTCGAGCGGTCGGGCTCAGAACGGCAGCTTGCCGCCGCCTCCGCCCATGCCGGGCATTCCGCCCATGCCCTTCATGCCGCCCATCTTCTTCATCATCTTCATCAGGCCGCCGCCCTTCATCTTCTTCATCATGCCCTGCATCTGCTCGAACTCGTTGAGCAGGCGGTTCACTTCCTGAACCTGCACGCCCGCGCCGGCCGCGATGCGGCGCTTGCGCGTGGCCTTGAGCAGCTCGGGCTTGCGGCGCTCCAGCGGCGTCATGCTCTGGATGATCCCTTCCTTGCGGCGGATGTCGCGCTCGGCGCGGGTCATGTCGGCCTCGGTGGCCTTGGCGGCCATCTGCTGCGGCAGCTTGTCCATCAGGCTGGAGAGGCCGCCCATCTGCTTCATCTGCTGCAGCTGGCCGAGGAAGTCGTTCAGGTCGAAGCCGGCGCCGCTCTTGACCTTGGCGGCCAGCTTCTGCGCCGCCGCCACGTCGACGCCGGCCGTGACCTGCTCGACCAGCGCGACGATGTCGCCCATGCCCAGGATGCGGCCCGCATGGCGCTCGGCATCGAACACCTCGAGGCCGTCGATCTTCTCGCTCACGCCGGCGAACTTGATCGGCACGCCCGTGACCTGGCGCACCGACAGCGCCGCACCGCCGCGCGAATCGCCGTCGGTCTTGGTCAGGATGATGCCGGTGAGGGGCAGCGCTTCCTTGAAGGCCTTGGCGGTGTTGATCGCGTCCTGGCCCTGCATGGCATCGACCACGAACAGGGTTTCGACCGGGTCGAGCTCGGCGTGCAGCTGCTTGATTTCGGTCATCAGCACTTCGTCGATCGCGAGGCGGCCGGCCGTGTCGACCAGCAGCACGTCGAAGTAATGGCGCCTGGCGTGGTCGAGCGCGGCGCGCGCGATGTCCAGCGGCTTCTGGTCGGGCGTGCTCGGGAACCACTCGGCGCCGGCCTGCTTCGTGACGGTCTTGAGCTGTTCGATGGCGGCCGGGCGGTACACGTCGCCCGACACCGTGAGCACCTTCTTCTTGCGCTTCTCGATCAGGTGCTTGGCCAGCTTGGCGGTGGTGGTGGTCTTGCCGGCGCCCTGCAGGCCGGCCATGAGGATCACCGCCGGCGGCTGGGCCGCGAGGTTGATGTCGGAGACGCCCTCGCCCATGGTGGCGGCGAGCTCGCGATTGACGATGCCCACCAGCGCCTGGCCCGGCTTGAGCGAGCCCAGCACTTCCTGGCCGAGCGCCTTCTCCTTCACGCGGGCGACGAAGTCGCGCACCACGGGCAACGCCACGTCGGCCTCCAGCAGCGCCATGCGCACCTCGCGCAGCATGTCCTGCACGTTGCTTTCGGTGATGCGCGCCTGGCCGCTCATCGTCTTGACGAGGCGGGAGAACTTTTCGGTGAGGGCGGTGGCCATGAAGGAAATACCTTGTTGTCCGCGGCAGCGGACCGATGGAAAGTCGTGAAAACCTGGAAGCGGTATGTGGGCCCGCTCTCTCGCGGGGGGTGCCCCCGGCGGGGGTGGGCGAAGCGACGCGACGTGCGCGAAGCCGGGGGGCGAGCCTATACACTCCACCGATGATTTTAGCGATCCCCTCCCCACTCGGCGTGGCGCTGGGCATCGCCACCGCGGCAGCCTACGGTTTTGCCGCTGCCGCCGGTGCGCGGCTCAGCCGCCAGACCACCCAATGGGCGCTCGGCATCGCATGGCTGCTGCACGCTGCAGTGCTCGGCCACGGGCTGATCGGCGGCGACCCTCGCTTCGGTTTTGCGCCGGCGCTGTCGGTCACGGCGTGGCTGGTGCTCACGGTCTACGCGGTCGAAAGCCGCCTGTATCCGCAACTGAAGGCACGCCGCGCGCTGGCCTGGCTGGGCGCGGCGGCCGTGCTGCTGGCGCTGCTGTTCCCGGGCACGCCGCTGCATGTCAGCGCCTCGCCCTGGCTGCCGCTGCACCTGGCGCTGGGCATCGCCTCGTACGGCCTGTTCGGCGCCGCCGTGGTGCACGCCTGGCTGATCACGCGGGCCGAAAAGCAGATCCGCCTAGCCAGTGCCGATGCACAGGCCGGCGTGCCGCTGCTCACGCTGGAACGGCTCACCTTCCGCTTCGTCACGGCGGGCTTCGTGCTGCTGTCGGCCACGCTGCTGGCCGGCCTGTTGTTCAGCGAACAGCTCTACGGCGCCGCCGGCCGCGCCTGGAAGTGGGACCACAAGACGATCTTCTCGGTGCTCGCCTGGCTCAGCTTCGCGGTCCTGCTGACCGGGCGTGCCCGCTTCGGCTGGCGCGGGCGCACCGCGCGGCGCGTGCTCTACGCGGGCGCGGCGCTGCTGCTGCTGGCCTACGTGGGCTCGCGCTTCGTGCTCGAAGTCGTGCTGACGCGCCTGCCCGCATGAAGTACCTGCTCGTCCTCGCGGTGGTGTGGGTCGCGATCTGGCTCTGGCGCAAGAACCGGCGCGAAGAGATGCGCGACGCGCAACAGGAACGCGCCAAGAAGGCACAGCAACGCACGCCGGCCGTCGGCCCGCCGCAGGCGATGGTGCGCTGCGCCCACTGCGGGCTGCACCTGCCCGCGGCCGACGCGCTCCCCGGGCCGGACGGCGCGGTGTTCTGCAGCGCCGCGCACCGCCAGGCCGGCACCTCCGCATGAGTTCGTTGCGCCGGTCGCGCGGCGAGCCGGCCACCGACTGGGACGTGCTCGACCTGAGCGCCGGCGACAGCACGGCTCTGCTGCGGCTGTGGCGCGGCTTCATGGCGGCGCGCTGCTTCGTGGCGCTGGTGCTGGTGCTGCTGCAGGGCGTGGCCTTCGCCATCGGGCAGGCCGTGCAGCCGCTGCCGATCGTGCTGTCGGGCGGCTACCTCGTGCTGGCCTGGCTGGAGATGCGCTACGCGCACTTCGAGCCGCCGATCCGCGGCTTCTCCACCCTCTGGCTGCTGACCATCGGGGTCGACCTGGGCATCTTCAGCGCCTTGCAGGTGCTGCAGGGCGGCAGCGTCAACTACACGCCGCTGTTCGCGTTGCCGGTGCTGATGAGTGCGGTGCTCGGCACGCTGCTCGTGGGCCTGGGCACCACAGCGACCGTGACGCTGCTGCTGCTGGCCGACGCCGGCTGGCACTGGCTGCAACAACCCGGCGATCCTTCGGCGCGCTTCGTGCAGGCCGCCCTCACCGGCACCGGCCTGTTCGTGGTGGCGCTGCTCGCACACGAGCTCGCGCGCCGGCTGGCACGCGAAGAAGCGGTGGCGCAGCGCAGCCGCAGCCACGCGCAGATGCAGGCGCAGGTCAACGACCTGGTGATCGAAACCCTGAGCGAAGGCGTGCTGGTGATCGACACCGACGGCCTGGTGCACGCGGCCAACCCGGCGGCCGACGCGATCCTCGGCCAGGGCCTGGCGCAGCTGCCACTGCCGTTCCCGCTGCACACCCAGCCGGCCTGGCACGCGCTGGCCGCGCTCGCGCGCCAGACCTTCGCGCGCCGCGCGCCGCAGACCGAAGAGATCCCGGTGGCGCAGGCCCGCGGCGCGGCGCGCGAGGTGCGCGTGCGCACCCGGCTCACGCCCACCGACGACCGCCGCGCCGACAGCCTGTGCGTGATGTTCCTGCAGGACCTGCGCGAGCTCGAAGCCCGCATCCGCACCGAAAAGCTCGCCGCGATGGGCCGCATGTCGGCCGCGGTGGCGCATGAAATCCGCAACCCGCTGGCCGCCATCGCACAGGCCAGCGCGCTGCTCAGCGAAGACCTGACCGACCCGGCGCATCGCAAGCTGACCGACATGGTCCAGCACAACGCGCAGCGCCTGGCGCGCATCGTGGACGACGTGCTCGACGTCTCGCGCGCGCGCCAGCAGCGCGTGCTCTCGCTGGGCGAGCAGCTGGTGCTCGACCCGGCCGTGCAGATCCTGGCCGAGGAATGGATACGCCAGACCCAGCGCAAGGGCGTGCGCGTGGCGCTCGAGGCGCCGGGCAGCGAGGTGCGCTTCGAGGCCGAGCACCTGCGCCGCCTGCTGGTGAACCTGCTGGACAACGCGGCGCGCTACGCCAGCCAGCGCGAGGGCGCGATCCAGGTCATCACCACCTTGCAGCGGGCTGGCGTGCAGCGCGCTGCGTTGCTGGTGTGGAGCGACGGCGCGCCGCTGGAGCCGGCGGTGCAGCGCCACCTGTTCGAACCCTTCTTCTCGTCCGAGAGCCGCTCCAGCGGCCTGGGCCTGTTCCTGTGCCGCGAGCTGTGCCGGCGCCACGGCGCCACCATCGGCTACGAACGGCGCGCGCTGGTGCCGGGCGGGCCCGAGGGCAACGAATTCTTCGTCAGCTTCGCCCCGAGCGAAAACCGGCTGACACAATAGCGGCCGTGAGCTCCCTCCCGTCTTCCGCCGCCGCCCCGCGCCCCGCGCAGATCCTCGTCATCGACGACGAACCCGACCTGCGCACGCTCTACGAACTCACGCTGCTGCGTGAAGGCTACCGGGTGGAAGCCGCAGGCAGCGTGTCCGAAGCCTGGCAGCACCTCGAAGCCAGCCGCTTCGACGCCGTGATCACCGACATGCGGCTGCCCGACGGCGAAGGCATGGAGATCATCCACCGCATCCAGAAAGACCAGCGCAGCGAGCGCTGCGTGGTCATGACCGCCTACGGCTCGGCCGAGAACGCGGTCGAGGCGCTGAAGGCCGGCGCCTTCGACTACCTCACGAAGCCGGTCGACCTGAAGCAGTTCCGCGCCGTGGTGGCGTCGGCCGTGCAGGCCAACCGCGCCGCGGTGGTCGTGCCGCAGAAGGCGCCGCCGCAGGCCGCCGGCCAGGGCGGCGAACGCCCCGACGCACTGGCCGTGACGCGCAGCGGCGCCACCGCGCTCGACCGGCTGGTCGGCGACTCCGACCCGATGCGCCTCGTGAAGTCGCGCATCGCCAAGGTGGCGCGCGGCATGGCGCCGGTGCTGGTGCGCGGCGAGTCGGGCACCGGCAAGGAGTTGGTCGCGCGCGCCGTGCACGGCTGCAGCCAGCGCAGCGAAGGCCCCTTTGTCGCGGTGAACTGCGGCGCGATCCCCGAGAACCTGCTCGAGGCCGAGTTCTTCGGCGCCAAGAAGGGCTCGTACACCGGCTCCTCGCAAGACCGCGACGGCTACTTCCAGGCGGCGCGCGACGGCACGCTGTTCCTGGACGAAATCGGCGACCTGCCGCTGGCCATGCAGTCGAAGCTGCTGCGCGCCATTCAAGAGCGCAGCGTGCGCGCCATCGGCTCGACGCAGGAAGACGCGGTCGACGTGCGCATCGTGAGCGCCACCCATAAAGATCTGCACGCCGAGGTGCTGGCCGGCCGCTTCCGGCAGGACCTGTTCTACCGGCTCAACGTGATCGAGATCGCCGTGCCCGCGCTGCGCGAGCGCCGCGAAGACCTGCCCGCGCTGTGCACCGCGCTGCTCGCGCGCATCGCGCAGGACGGCGGCCTGCCCGTGCCGCGCCTGTCCGACGCGCTGCTGCAGCGCCTGGCCCAGCACCCGCTCGACGGCAACGTGCGCGAGCTCGAGAACCTGCTGCACCGCGCCGTGGCGCTGAACGACGGCGACGAGCTGCACATCGACCTGATGGGCGCGATGACGCCGATGCCGGCCGCGCCGCGCGGCGAATCCGCCGAAGCGCCAGCCGCCGTTGCGGTGGCTGCGCCCCCCGCGCCGGCGGTCGAGCCCAAGCCCGCACCGCCGCCGCTGCCCTCCGATCTGCAGGCCTGGCTCGACCAGCAGGAGCGCGAGATCCTCGTGCGCGCGCTGCACGAAAGCGGCTTCAACCGCACGGCCGCCGCCGCGCGGCTGGGCATGAGCCTGCGCCAGATCCGCTACCGCATCGCGCGCCTGGGCATCTCCACGCCCAACGGCGACGACGGCGCCACCGCGCATGCCGACGACTGACGACCCCGTCACCCCACCGGCCGGCGACGACGGACTCTGGCGCGCCGGCTGGTACCGCTTCGCCAAGGCCCTGCCCTCGCCCAACTTCGGCCCGCGCCCCGTCGGCGCGCAGACCGACCTGATCGTGCTGCACTCGATCAGCCTGCCGCCGGGCGAATACGGCGGTGACGCCGTGCAGCAGCTCTTCACCAACCGGCTCGACTGGGACGCGCACCCGTACTTCCAGTCGATCCGCGGGCTCGAGGTGTCGTCGCATTTCTATGTGCGACGCAACGGCGAGCTCTGGCAGTTCGTGAGCTGCGAGGACCGCGCCTGGCATGCCGGCGTGTCGTCGTGGCGCGGACGCACCAACTGCAACGACGACTCCGTCGGCATCGAGCTCGAAGGCCTCGAGGGCGAACGCTTCGAGGAGGCGCAGTACGAGACGCTGGCCAGCCTGTGCGCCGCGCTCGCGCAGCACTACGCCATCGCCCACATCGCCGGCCACGAACACATCGCGCCCGGCCGCAAGCAGGACCCCGGCGCCGGTTTCGACTGGCGTCTGCTGCGCGAACAGCTCGGCTGGAATCCACAGATGTTTCCCGAGCAGGTGGTCGCGCGCTAATTTTTTCAATCGCTCCGTGGCCCGCGATGCGCCGCTCTCGCAGCGCAGCAATCTCGCAAGCGCAGGCACGCGACGTAGCAACCATGCGGCCTGCAGGCCCAAATCGCCTTGCAAGCCGCGCCCCGTGCGGGTTGCGCCACCATGGGCCAGTATTCACGCGGCATCGCTGGCGATGCGCTGGATGCGGCGCAATTCCTGTAAGGGTTGCGTCCATAGGAAAACACTACCTGTAGTGGCTTGTAGGGCACAGACACCCTAGATATAGTGTCTTCCCGTTCGGCAACAACGCCGACGCAAGGCCCGCGAGGCCTTGCCAACCAACAAGAATTGCACAACCGAGAGGAAGCGAATGCAAACTGCACTGAACACCCCGTCGACCCCCCGCGCCGTCCCCGCGACGCCGCAGCAGCAACAAGACACTGCGGGCTCGCCCACCGGGCAGAACCTCGCGCACTACCAGATCATCCGCCGCAACGGCGCCGTCGTTCCCTTCGAACCGAACAAGATCGCCATCGCGATGATGAAGGCCTTCCTGGCGGTGCACGGCACCCAGGGCGCGGCTTCCGCCAGCGTGCGCGAGACCGTCGACACGCTGACGCAAGGCGTGATCCGCGCCATGGTGCGCTCGCGTCCGGGCGGCGGCACCTTCCACATCGAAGACGTGCAGGACCAGGTCGAGCTCGGCCTGATGCGCGGCGGCCACCATGAAATCGCGCGCGCCTACGTGCTGTACCGCGAACGCCGCACCCAGGAACGCTCCAAGCAGGGCGAGCAGGACGTGCCCGCCGCACCGGCGCTGCACGTGCTCGACAACGGCGAGCGCGTGGCACTCGACCTGAACGAGCTCAAGGGCCTGATCGAATCGGCCTGCCAGGGCCTGGGCGACAGCATCACCGCCGCCCCCATCGTCGCCGAGACGATGCGCAACCTGTACGACGGCGTGCCGCTGGACGAGGTCTACAAGGCCTCCATCCTGGCCGCCCGCACGCTGATCGAGAAGGACCCCGACTACACCTTCGCCACCGCGCGCCTGCTGCTGCACACGATCTTCAAGGAGATCATCGGCCGCGAAGTGATGCCGGTCGAGCGCGCCACCGCCTACGCCGACTACTTCCCGCAGTTCATCAAGAAGGGCGTCGAGAACGAGCTGCTCGACGAGAAGCTGCTGCAGTACGACCTGCCCCGCCTGGGCGCCGCCCTGAAGGCCGAGCGCGACAACCAGTTCGACTACCTGGGCCTGCAGACCCTGTACGACCGCTACTTCCTGCACGTGCGCAAGACCCGCATCGAGCTGCCGCAGGCGTTCTTCATGCGCGTGGCCATGGGCCTGTCGCTGAACGAAATCGACCGCGAAGCCCGCGCCATCGAGTTCTACGAAGTGCTGTCGTCGTTCGACTTCATGTCGAGCACGCCCACCCTGTTCAACGCCGGCACGCTGCGTTCGCAGCTCTCGAGCTGCTACCTGACCACCGTGCCCGACGACCTGGACGGCATCTACGAGTCGATCAAGGAAAACGCGCTGCTGTCGAAGTTCGCCGGCGGCCTGGGCAACGACTGGACCCGCGTGCGCGCACTGGGCAGCCACATCAAGGGCACCAACGGCGAATCGCAAGGCGTGGTGCCGTTCCTGAAGGTGGTGAACGACACGGCCGTGGCCGTGAACCAGGGCGGCAAGCGCAAGGGCGCCGTCTGCACGTACCTGGAAACCTGGCACCTCGACATCGAGGAGTTCCTGGAGCTGCGCAAGAACACCGGCGACGACCGCCGCCGCACGCACGACATGAACACCGCCAACTGGATCCCCGACCTGTTCATGCGCCGCGTGATGGAAAAGGGCACCTGGACGCTGTTCTCGCCCTCCAACGTGCCTGACCTGCACGACCTGTTCGGCGCCGACTTCGAAAAGGCCTACGTCGCCTACGAAGAGAAGGCCGCCCGCGGCGAGATCAAGCCCGCGCGCACCCTCCAGGCCTCGGACCTGTGGCGCAAGATGCTCACGATGCTGTTCGAGACCGGCCACCCCTGGATCACGTTCAAGGACGCCTGCAACGTGCGCTCGCCGCAGCAGCACGCCGGCGTGGTGCACTCGTCGAACCTGTGCACCGAGATCACGCTGAACACCAGCGACACCGAAACCGCCGTGTGCAACCTGGGTTCCGTGAACCTGCTGCAGCACCTGAAGGACGGCAAGGTCGACCAGGAAAAGCTCAAGCGCACCATCTCGACCGCGATGCGCATGCTCGACAACGTGATCGACATCAACTACTACGCCGTGAAGAAGGCGCGCGACTCGAACCTGCGCCACCGTCCGGTCGGCCTGGGCCTGATGGGCTTCCAGGACGCGCTGTACGAACTGCGCATTCCCTACGCCTCGCAGGAAGCCGTGCAGTTCGCCGACGAGTCGATGGAAGCCATCTGCTACCACGCCTACTGGGCCTCGACCGAGCTGGCCAAGGAACGCGGCAAGTACTCCAGCTACAAGGGCTCGCTGTGGGACAAGGGCATCCTGCCGATCGACTCGCTCGACCTGCTCGAGAAGGCCCGCGGCGGCTACGTCGAAGTGGACCGCTCGGCCACCCTCGACTGGGATTCGCTGCGCGCCAAGATCAAGGCCGACGGCATGCGCAATTCGAACTGCGTGGCCATCGCCCCCACGGCGACCATCTCGAACATCATCGGCGTGGACGCCTCGATCGAACCCTGCTTCGGCAACCTGTCGGTCAAGTCGAACCTGTCGGGCGAGTTCACCGTGATCAACCACTACCTGGTGCGCGACCTGAAGCGCCTGGGCCTGTGGGACGACGTGATGGTCATGGACCTGAAGCACTTCGACGGCTCGCTGCGTCCCATCGACCGCGTGCCGCAGGACGTGAAGGCGCTGTACGCCACCGCGTTCGAAGTCGAGACGACGTGGCTGGTGGAAGCCGCCGCGCGTCGCCAGAAGTGGATCGACCAGGCGCAGTCGCTGAACATCTACATGGCCGGCGCCTCGGGCAAGAAGCTCGACGACACCTACAAGCTCGCCTGGCTGCGCGGCCTGAAGACCACCTACTACCTGCGCACGCAGAGCGCGACGCACGCTGAGAAGTCGACGGTGCAATCGGGCCGTCTCAACGCGGTGTCGTCGGGCAACGACGCACCCTCGGGCATGAGCGCACTCGAAGCCGCCGCTGCTGCAGCGAAGGCACAGATGAGCGCGATGCCCGCCACCGACATCGCGTTCTGCGGTGTCGACGATCCGACCTGCGAAGCCTGCCAGTGATGTGCAAGTGAAGCGTCAAAGAAGAAGACGCTTCGATCGATCAGCGAGGTGCTCGCACAAGTGAAAAGCGCGCGACGTTCAATCAATCAAGGCATTGACTGACGTCGCGCGATGCATGCGAGCAACATAACAACCCCATAAATGGCGCACGATGTGAACGAGCACTTTGCAACTCACATCGTTGCTCCGATAATTGCGCATTGGATTTTTCTATGTTGACCTGGGACGAAGAAGTCAAGCCCTCCTTACCAAAGGATATGCAACAAGGATTGCAGCAGCACCACGCATCGACCGGCGGTCTTTCCGCTGGCCGCGCGGTCGCCGCTCCGACTTCGTCGCTTGCACAACCCGCCACTGCCACCGCACCGGTGGCCGCCGCTGCAGGCCAGCGCGTCAAGGCTTCCGACAAGCGGATCATCAACGGCCAGACCGACGTCAACCAGCTGGTGCCGTTCAAGTACAAGTGGGCTTGGGAAAAGTACCTCGCCACCTGCGCCAACCACTGGATGCCGCAAGAGGTGAACATGACGCGCGACATCGCGTTGTGGAAAGACCCGAACGGCCTGACCGAAGACGAGCGCCGCATCGTCAAGCGCAACCTCGGCTTCTTCGTGACCGCCGACTCGCTGGCCGCCAACAACATCGTGCTGGGCACCTACCGCCACATCACGGCCCCCGAGTGCCGCCAGTTCCTGCTGCGCCAAGCCTTTGAGGAAGCGATCCACACGCACGCGTACCAGTACATCGTCGAATCGCTCGGCCTGGACGAGAGCGAGATCTTCAACGCCTACAACGAAGTGCCGTCGATCCGCGAGAAGGACCAGTTCCTGATCCCGTTCATCGACGCCATCAGCGACCCGAACTTCAAGACCGGCACGCACGAGACCGACCAGACGCTGCTCAAGTCGCTCATCGTGTTCGCCTGCCTGATGGAAGGTCTCTTCTTCTACGTCGGCTTCACGCAGATCCTTGCGCTGGGCCGCCAGAACAAGATGACCGGCGCCGCCGAGCAGTACCAGTACATCCTGCGCGACGAGTCGATGCACTGCAATTTCGGCATCGACCTGATCAACCAGCTCAAGCTCGAGAATCCTGGCCTGTGGACCGCAGAGTTCAAGGCCGAGATCAAGGACCTCTTCATGAAGGCCGTCGAGCTCGAATACAAATACGCCGAAGACACCATGCCGCGTGGCGTGCTCGGCATGAACGCCTCCATGTTCAAGGGCTACCTGCGCTACATCGCCAACCGGCGCGCGCAGCAGATCGGCCTCGAAACGCTCTTCCCGAACGAGGAAAACCCGTTCCCCTGGATGAGCGAAATGATTGACCTGAAGAAAGAGCGCAACTTTTTCGAAACCCGCGTGATCGAGTACCAGTCGGGTGGTGCGCTCTCCTGGGATTGAATTTTTCGATACACAACAATTCATGAATTCAAGAATTGCCCTTGCCACCGACTGCGCCAAAGAGCGCGGCATGGACGAGGGCTCAGGTGTTCATGGTGCTGGGGCTCAGATTCCAACGCCATGAATCGCTTCACGCTCCCAACGCGCGTGGAGTGCTTCAATAGGTTGATTTTTTCAACTTGATCAAGGAGAAATAGAAATGGCAACTGCAAAGAAAGCGCCGGCCAAGAAGGCCGCTGCAAAGAAGGCTCCGGCTAAGAAGGCTGTCGCCGCGAAGAAGGCTCCGGCAAAGAAGGTCGCGGCCAAGAAGGCTCCGGCCAAGAAGGCTGTCGCCAAGAAGGTCGTAGCGAAGAAGGCTCCGGCAAAGAAGGTCGCGGCCAAGAAGGTTGCAGCCAAGAAGGTCGTAGCGAAGAAGGCTGCACCGGCGAAGAAGGCCGCTGCCAAGAAGGCTCCGGCAAAGAAGGCCGCCGCCAAGAAGGCGCCTGCCAAGAAGGCCGTAGCGAAGAAGGCGCCTGCCAAGAAGGCTGCTGCCAAGAAGGCCCCTGCGAAGAAGGCTGCCGCCAAGAAGGCCCCTGCCAAGAAGGCCGCGGCCAAGAAAGCCGCGAAAAAGCCCGCTGCCAAGCCTGCCGCTGCTGCCAAGAAGCCTGCTGCCAAGAAGGCCGCCGCGCCTGCGAAGGCTGCCGTAGCGCCTGCCCCTGCGGCGCAAACGACGCTGAATCCCCAGGCAGCCTGGCCGTTTCCGACGGCCAGCAAGCCCTGAGTGAATTCTCAGCGGCCTTGAAAGGCACAAAGCCCGGCACCGCAAGGTGCCGGGCTTTTTTCATGGGCGCCCGCTATCGCCGAATCGCCGAAGCGATGCGGGCAGGTCGTCAGCGAATCACAGGTCGAGCGTCGCGCGGTCGATCTGGTAGTTCTGCGGTCCGCGCTGCGCGATCTTGAGCGCACCGATGCGGTTGCCAAGGGCTGCGCAGCGCGCCAGCGGCCATTCCTTTTCCAGGCCGTACAGCAGGCCGCCGCGCCATGCATCGCCGCAGCCCGTGGGCTCGATCACCGCCGTGGGCACCACGCCGGGCACGTGCTCGCGCTCGCCGCCGGTCCACACCTCGCAGCCCTCGGCGGCCAGCGTGACCACGAGGCCGCGCACGCGCTGCGAGATCTCGGCCAGGCTCCAGCCGGTGCGCTGCGACAGCATCTTGCCTTCGTAGTCGTTGACGACGACCCAGCTCGCGAGCTCGATGAAGTGGCGCAGCGCGTCGCCGTCGAACATCGGCAGGCCCTGGCCCGGATCGAACACGAAGGGAATGCCGGCGGAGGCAAACTGCTCGGCGTGCTGCAGCATCGCCTCGCGGCCGTCGGGCGCGATGATGCCGAGCTTGATGTCCTCGCGCGCCACCACCTTCGTGATGTGCGCCTGCTGCATCGCGCCAGGGTGGAACGCCGTGATCTGGTTGTTGTCCGTGTCGTTCATGATCATCGCCTGCGCGGTGAAGGTGTCGTCGAGCTGACGCACGAACTCCGTGCTGATGCCCAGCGTGCGCATGCGCTCGGCGTAGTCCGCGCCGTCGCTGCCCAGCGTGGCCATCGGCAGCGCCGTGCCGCCCAGGGCGTTGAGGCTGTAGGCGATGTTGCCGGCGCAACCACCGAAGTCACGCCGCAGGCCCGGCACCAGGAACGACACATTCAGGATGTGCAGCTGGTCCGGCAGGATCTGGTCGGCGAACCGGCCTTCGAAAGTCATGATGGTGTCGAACGCGAGGGAACCGCAAATCACTGCTGCCATGGGTGGACCGTAGGTTGGATGAGAAAGGGAACGAGCGGCGCGCGTGTCGGCGCTCCGCTCAGGGATAGAAAGCTTCGACGCGGTAACCCGCGATCGGCGGCAGTGCCGCCGCCTCGCTGGCCGACAGGGTCAGCGGCAGCGAGGCCGCGCGATCGGCACGCGCCGCCAGCACGCCCGGCGCGCCGTAGTCGACAGGCGTCAGCACGCGCCGCACGACGGCTTGTTCCTGCGTGTCGAGCAGCGACAGCTCGATGGCCGGCATCGCGAGCGGCACGGTCGCCGCGTTGCGCAAGGTGAAGCTCAACCGGTAGTCGTTGCCGCCGCTCTTCTCGCGCGCGAAGGCCGCGCCTTCGATCACGATGTCGCCGATCTGGCGCAGCGCCGCGAGCTCGCAGCCGGTGTACTGGCACAGCGCCGACAGGGCGGGCCGCAGGTTCGGCTGGCGCGCCACGATGCCGTCGCGCTCATGGCGAACGATCTGCACGATGAGAACCAACGCTGCGAGCACGGCCAGCACCACCAGCAGGCGGCGCACGCCCTTGCGCTGCCAGAAGCCGGTGGCTTTTTCGGCCGGCTCGTCTTCTTCGGCGAAGGGATGGTCTTCAGGCGCCTCGAAGGTCGCGGAGAGCGAGAAGTCCGGCTCGCCTTCGGCACGGATGCCGGGGCCCGGCAGCGGCGCGGACACCTCTTCGTGCTGCGCGTCACGCGCCTTGGCGTTCGCGATCTTGGCCGACTTGGCGCGCGCACGGCGCAGCGCCTTCTGGATCAGGAGCTGGTCGTGGTCCTTCTCTTCCTGCTCGCGCTCTGCGGCCGCGCCGTCGTCGTTCTCACCGGTCGCTGCAACCAGCCCGCGCAGCGCTGAGCTGCGCGGCAGGTCGGGCAAGGGCGGCGCAGGCGGCGGCGATGCGGGAGGCGGTGCGCCGAGGTTCAGGTCGATGTTCGGAAACGGCGGCAGCGAACTCGCGGGCGGACGCCATGCGGGTTCGGTGGCGTCGAGGTCGGACCAGGGCTCGTCCGCGGCGAGGCCGTGTGCGGGCAGCGTCAGTTCGAAAGGCAGCGGGGATGCAGCCGACGCGACGTTGGTGGCGGCAGTCGACAGTCCGGCCTCTTCTTGCGAGGCAGGCGGTGGCGCCTGCGACTCGGACTCGTCGTCGAGAAAGTCCGCCTCCTCGACCGCCGGCCGTGCGGCCGCCAGGTCGATGCGGGCGTCCTCGAAAGACGCCACCAGTGCGGCCATCGAAGACATCGGCGAAGGTGGCGGCGTGGGCGCGGGTGCCGGCGCGGCAGGCGCGGACACCGCACCGTCGGGCGCCTCCTGCAGGTCGAGCGTGGCATCGAACACATGGCTGCAGCGGCCGCAGCGCACCCAGCCGTCCGAGATGCGAAGCTGGTCGCGCACCACCTTGAAGGTGGTGGTGCAGGCGGGGCAACGCGTGACGAGGCTCATGACCGGGCGATTGTAGGGTTGGGCCCCCGCCGTGCAGGCAGGTGCCCGGGGCACTCGCGGTGCGAGCACCCGGCCGCGCGCTTCAGCAGCGCGCAGTCATGAGGATCCAGCCGTCCTCGGTGTCGCTGACTTCGAGCGCGGCGTACGGCGCATAGGCCGCCTTGAGCTCGTCGGCCTGGCGCTCGAGGATGCCGGCCAGCACCAGCGAACCGCCAGCGGCCACATGGCTGCGCAGCAGCGGCGCTAGCACCTTGAGCGGCGTCGCGAGGATGTTGGCAAGCACCGTCTGGTACTCGCCCTTCGCCGCTTCGGGCAGGCCTGCGTTCAGCTGCACGCCGTTGGCCTCGGCGTTGAGCCGGGTCGAGGAGACCGCGGCTTCGTCGATGTCGACGGCGTCGATGTTGCGCGCGCCGAACTTGGCCGCGCCGATGGCCAGGATGCCGGAGCCGCAGCCGTAGTCGAGCACGCGCTGGTCGGCAAAGGCGCCCTCGCCTTGCGTCGCGATCCAGCGCAGGCACATGCGCGTGGTCGGGTGCGTGCCCGTGCCGAAGGCCAGGCCCGGGTCGAGCCGGATCACCTGCTTGGCCTGCGCGGGCGGCTCGTGCCAGGTGGGCACGATCCAGAACTCGGGCGTGATCTCGACCGGCGCGAACTGCGATTGCGTGAGCCGCACCCAGTCCTGGTCAGGCACCGGCGCCACGCCGAGCACCGCGCAGCCTTCGAAGAAGTCCTGCAGCGCGAGCACCGAGGCCGCCTCGTGGGCAGCAGCTTCGTCGGGGAACAGCGCGATCACGCGCGAACGCTGCCAGCCCTCCTTGGGCGGCGGCATGCCGGGCTCGCCGAACAGGGCCTGCTCGGCATCGGTCTGCGCATCGGCGTCTTCGACCGACACGCTCAGCGCATCGAGTGCGTCGAGCGCATCGCCGAGCATTTCGACCCGGTCTTCCGGCGCCATGAGGCGGAGTTCAAACATACAGGGCGTTGCGCGTGGACTCAGCGCTTGTGCGCTGCGAGCCACTCTTCGAGGTAATGAATGTTCGTGCCGCCGCTCATGAACTTGGCGTCGACCATCAGCTCGCGGTGCAGCGGCATGTTGGTCTGGATGCCTTCGATCACCGTCTCGTTCAGGGCCGTGCGCATGCGCGCCATGGCCTGTTCGCGGGTGTCGCCGTACACGATGATCTTGCCGATCATCGAGTCGTAGTTCGGGGGCACGAAGTAGTTGGTGTACACGTGCGAGTCGACGCGCACGCCCGGGCCGCCCGGCGGGTGCCACATGGTGATGCGACCCGGCGACGGCGTGAACTTCCACGGGTCTTCGGCGTTGATGCGCACCTCGATGGCGTGGCCGCGCATCTCGATCTGGCGCTGCGTGAACGGCAGCTTCTCGCCGGCGGCGACCATGATCTGCGTCTTCACGATGTCGATGCCGGTGGTGAACTCCGTGACCGGATGCTCCACCTGCACGCGCGTGTTCATCTCGATGAAGTAGAACTCGCCGTTCTCGTACAGGAACTCGAAGGTGCCGGCGCCGCGGTAGCCGATCTTCTTGCAGGCAGTGGCGCAGCGCTCGCCGATCTTCTCGATCAGCTTGCGCGGAATGCCGGGAGCCGGCGATTCCTCGATCACCTTCTGGTGGCGGCGCTGCATGGAGCAGTCGCGCTCGCCCAGGTAGACCGCGTTCTTGTGCTTGTCCGCGAGGATCTGGATTTCGATGTGGCGCGGGTTCTGGAGAAACTTCTCCATGTACACGGCCGGATTGTTGAAGGCCGCAGCGGCTTCCGCCTTGGTCATCTGGATCGCGTTGACCAGCGCCGCCTCGGTGTGCACCACGCGCATACCGCGGCCACCGCCGCCGCCTGCCGCCTTGATGATGACCGGGTAGCCGATCGCGCGGGCGATGCGCTTGTTGGTGGCGGCGTCGTCCGACAGTTCGCCTTCCGAGCCGGGCACGCAGGGCACGCCAGCCTTGATCATGGCCTGCTTGGCCGAGACCTTGTCACCCATCGTGCGGATGTTGTCGGGCGTCGGGCCGATGAACTGGAAGCCGCTTTGCTCCACGCGCTCAGCGAAATTGGCGTTCTCGCTCAGGAAACCATAGCCGGGGTGGATGGCTTCGGCGTCGGTCACCTCGGCGGCCGAGATGATGGCCGGCATGTTGAGGTAGCTCAGGCCCGAAGGCGCCGGGCCGATGCACACGGCTTCCTGCGCCAGCTTGACGTACTTGGCTTCGCGATCGGCTTCGGAATAGACCATCACGGCCTTGATGCCCATTTCGCTGCAGGCACGCTGGATCCGAAGGGCGATCTCCCCCCGGTTTGCAACCAGAATCTTCTTGAACATGCTTACTCGATGATGAACAGCGGCTGGCCGTATTCGACCGCCTGGCCGTTTTCGCCGAGGATCTGCGTGACCGTGCCGGCCTTGTCGGCCTCGATTTCGTTGAGGATCTTCATCGCTTCGATGATGCAGAGCGTGTCGCCCTCGTTCACCTTGCTGCCGACTTCGACGAAGGCCGCGGCGCCCGGGCTGGACGAACGGTAGAAGGTGCCGACCATCGGCGACTTCACGGCGTGGCCGCTCGGTGCGGCTTCGACGGCAGGAGCCGCGGCAGCCGGAGCAGCAGCACCGGCCACGGCGGGCGCTGCCACGGCGGGCGCGGCGGCCAGGGTCTGCACGTACTGCACGGGGGCGGCACCGCCACCCTTGACGATGCGGACCTTGCCTTCGGTCTCGGTGATTTCCAGTTCGGAAATATTCGATTCGGACACCAGATCGATCAGTGTCTTGAGTTTGCGCAGATCCATGGGACTCCAGTGCCAGCTTTGCCGGTCTTTAGGAAAGAACTTGACCGAAAACCGTCGATTTTCGGCGTTTGGCGTCTAACGCCAGCTTGTGTATTTAAATTCTAACCGTGAACAAGTTGGCGTCGCCAAGCGTCCAGGTCGGTCGTTTCAAGCTTGCCCATTTTACGAGCCAGCACCGAACCGTCGGCATGGAGCACCAAGGTGAACGGCAGGCCGCCCCCGGTATTGCCCAGATTCTTCACCAGTTCCATGCCCTGCAAGCCGGCCAGCGCGGTCGGGTAGGTGACCGGCGTGCGCTGCAGGAACTTGCGCACGGCACTGGGCTGGTCGATGGCCAATCCCACCACTTGCCAGCCGTTGGCGCCGTGTTCGCGGAAAAAGGCGTCGATCATCGGCATTTCTTCGACACAAGGCGGGCACCACGTGGCCCAGAAGTTGAGCAGCACGGGCTTGCCGCGCAGACTCGACAGGGCCAGCTCACCGCCCTCGGGGCGCTCGAAGCGCTGGTCCCAGAACATGGCGGCATCGAGCTTTTCGCCGCCGGTGGCCGCGACGCCGCTGTCATTGCGCTCCCGCCACCAGGCGCCGGCAATGCCGGCCGCGGCAGCGACTGCCGCCACGCCGGCATACAGCATGCCGCGTCGTGTGGGCGTTGAAGTCATTACTGGTCCTTTTCTTGTTCAATGCGTCGGCGCAGCGCGTTCAGGTCGCCGCGCGGCGCGCGCCCCTGGGCGTCGGGCTTGAGGGCGCCGCGCAGGTCGTCGAGGTCATACACCAGCAGGTGGACCCCGATTTCCTCGCCCAGTGCCCGGCTCGGCGCGTGGACGCTGAGGGCTTCGACCTGCTCGCCATGGAAGCCGGTCACCATGCGCGGCTCGTAGTCCACGTGGTGATCGATCAGGGCGATTTCGGCCGACTTGGAATCATCGCAGAACAATTGAATATAAATGTCTGACAAACGTGTGGCCGTGCCGTGCCAGACGGCGCCGCCCACATGCGGCCGGAACACGGCCATGCGCTCCATCCACTCGAGCGCGAGCAGGCGCAGCGCGTGCAGTTCCTGGGGCTGGGTGTCGGCGCAGAAGACCGCGATGTAGTCGCGCACCTCGGCCTCGACCTCGTCGTTGTTGGGCAGCGCGGTGCGCGTCGGGAGGCCGAGTTCGCGCAGCGCCCGGCGCTTGGCCGGGCCGTACTCAAGCCCCTCCTCGACGACGAGTCGGGCGGCAACGGCGGCGATTTCACGCTTGGACGTGTCCATCGGGGCATTTTGCCCGCTGCGGACGTCCCTCACATGAACATCAGTACGGCGCCCGGGGCGAAGCCGCCGGGGCGCCCGCAGTGCCTCCCTAGAATTGGCCGATGCACATTCATATTCTGGGTATCTGCGGCACGTTCATGGGTGGCGTCGCCGCCCTCGCACGCGAAGCAGGCCACCGGGTCACGGGCTGCGACGCCGGCGTGTACCCCCCGATGAGCGACCAGCTGCGCGCGCTCGGCATCGATCTCATCGAAGGCTTCGGCGCCGACCAGCTGGCCCTCGCCCCCGACATGTTCGTGGTCGGCAACGTCGTCTCGCGGGCCCGGCTGCCCGATGGCAGCCCCAAGTTCCCGCTGATGGAAGCCATCCTGGACGCCGGCAAGCCCTACACCAGCGGCCCGCAGTGGCTGGCCGAGCACGTGCTGCAGGGCCGCCATGTGCTGGCCGTGGCGGGTACGCACGGCAAGACGACCACCACCTCGATGCTGGCCTGGGTGCTCGAACAGGGCGGCAAGGCGCCCGGCTTCCTGGTCGGCGGCGTGCCGCTGGACTTCGGCGTGTCGGCCCGCTTGGGCGACGGCCCGGCCTTCGTGATCGAGGCCGACGAGTACGACACCGCCTTCTTCGACAAGCGCAGCAAGTTCGTTCACTACCGGCCGCGCACAGCCGTGCTGAACAACCTGGAGTTCGATCACGCCGACATCTTCGACGATCTGGCCGCTATCGAGCGCCAGTTCCATCACCTCGTGCGCACCGTGCCCGGCACCGGGCGCCTGGTGGTGAACGCCACCGAAGAGAGCCTGCAGCGCGTGCTGGCCCAGGGCTGCTGGAGCGAACTCGCCCGTTTCGGCGACGGCGGCCCGGCCACGGAATGGCAGGCGCGCGGCACGCACGACGCCTTCGACGTGCTGCACCGCGGCGAGGTGGTCGGCCGGGTCGAGTGGGAACTCTCCGGTCTGCACAACCAGATGAACGCGCTGGCCGCCATCGCGGCGGCCGACCACGTGGGCGTGCCGCCGGCCGATGCGGCCCGCGCACTCGGGCGCTTTCGCAACGTGCGCCGCCGCATGGAATTGCGCGGCACGGTCGAGGGCCAGGGCGGAGCGATCACCGTCTACGACGACTTCGCCCACCACCCCACCGCGATCCGCACCACGCTCGATGGCCTGCGCAAGAAGCTCGACGACGCCGGCAAGCAAAGTGAGCGCATCCTCGCGGCCTTCGAACCGCGCAGCAACACGATGAAGCTGGGCGTGATGGCCGCGCAGCTGCCGTGGAGCCTGGAATCGGCTGACCTGTCGTTCTGCCACACGGCCGGCCTCGACTGGGACGCGGCGGCCGCGCTGGCACCGATGGGCGCACGCGCCCAGGTCGCCGGCGCCATCGAGCCGCTGGTGCAGCAGGTCGTGGCCGCGGCGCGGCCCGGCGATCACATCGTCTGCATGAGCAACGGCGGCTTCGGCGGCGTGCACGAGAAACTGCTGGACGCCCTGCGCGCCGCCCAATCATCATGAACGGCATGCGCGCGCGCGAGCTGATCGACACCTTGAAGCTCCAGCCCCACCCCGAGGGCGGCTGGTACAGCGAGGTGTTCCGGTCGGCCGCGAGCGTGACGCCCGCCGACGGCCGCGCGCCGCGCAGCGCGCTGACCAGCATCTATTTCCTGCTCGAAGTCCACCAGCATTCGCGCTGGCACCGGGTGCTGTCCGACGAAGTCTGGGTGCACCTGGAAGGTGTGCCGCTGGCGCTGTGGACCTGCGACGCCGCGATGCGGACCGCGCCGGCTCACGTGAAGCTGGGCCCGGTCGATGTGCACGGCACCCGGCCACAGCACGTGGTGCCTGCTGGCCAGTGGCAGGCCGCGCGCCCGATCCAGGGCCACGCAGCCGGCGACTACACGCTGGTCGCCTGCATGGTCGGGCCGGGCTTCGACTTCGCCGACTTCTCGCTGGTGCCGCCCGGCAGCGACGAGGCGGCGTCGATGCGGCACCACTGGCCCGACCTGGCCAGCATGCTCTAACTAATAGCGCTTCAGCCCCGGCGCTGCTTGACGGCTTGAGACAGCGTCTCGAGCACCTGCACCGAATCGTCCCAGCCGATGCAGGCGTCGGTGATGCTCTTGCCGTACTCGAGGCCCGACAACTGGTCCTTGCCCGGCGTGAACTTCTGGGCGCCCGCCTGCAGATGGCTTTCGATCATCACGCCGAACACGCGCTTCGAACCGCCGGCGATCTGGCCGGCGATGTCCTTCGCGACGTCGATCTGCTTCTGGTGCTGCTTGGAGCTGTTGGCGTGGCTGCAGTCGACCATGAGCGTGGGCGGCAGCTTGGCGGCTTCGAGGTCCTTGCAGGCCGCTTCGACGCTGGCGGCGTCGTAGTTCGGCGTCTTGCCGCCGCGCAGGATCACGTGGCAGTCGCGGTTGCCGTTGGTCTGCACGATCGCGACCTGGCCGTTCTTGTGCACCGACAGGAAGTGGTGGCCGCGCGCCGCGGCCTGGATGGCGTCGGTGGCGATGCGGATGTTGCCGTCGGTGCCGTTCTTGAAACCGATGGGGGCCGACAGGCCCGAGGCCAGCTCGCGATGCACCTGGCTTTCGGTGGTGCGCGCACCGATGGCGCCCCAGGCGATCAGGTCGCCGATGTACTGCGGCGAGATCACGTCGAGGAACTCGCTGCCCGCCGGCAGGCCCAGGCGGTTGATGTCGATCAGCAGCTGGCGCGCGATGCGCAGGCCTTCGTCGATGCGGTAGCTCTCGTCCAGGTACGGGTCGTTGATGAGCCCCTTCCAGCCGACCGTGGTGCGCGGCTTCTCGAAGTACACGCGCATCACGATCTCCAGCGTGCCGGCGTACTTGTCGCGCTCGGCCTTGAGGCGGCGGGCGTACTCGAGGGCCGCAGCCGGGTCGTGGATCGAACACGGGCCCATGATCACCAGCAGCCGGTCGTCCTTGCCGGCCATGATGTTGTGGATGCCGCGGCGGGTGCCGGTGATCAGCGTTTCGATCGGCGTGCCGCGGATCGGGAAGAAGCGGATCAGATGTTCGGGAGGGGGGAGCACGTTGATGTCCTTGATGCGTTCGTCGTCGGTCTTGCTGGTTTTTTCGACGCTCGCATACCAGCTGTCGCCGGCGGGAGGGGTGTTCGTGCTCATGGTTCTCTTCCTTGTTGGTGTGAATGAAAAATCGTCAGGGCATAAAAAAACCGCCGGGGGCTGGAAGCCACCGGCGGTTCTGGGAGGGTGTTCGTTTGCTTTACGCGCTCGCCTCTCGTCCGCCGGAAACCGGGAACCAAAAGTAGGCAAAAAAGTAAGCGCGGAGGGCGGACATGTGGGCGGAATGTAGCACGGAAAACAAAAACCCGGCCAGGCGGCCGGGTCGGTGTTGTTTTTACCTGTAGCCCGATTCGTTGGCGTTGTGAATGATCCAGATCAGGTTGCCGCTGCTGAAATCGCCCATGCCGCCGCCCGCGAAGATCAGCCGGCCCTGGCCCTTGTAGGTCATCTCGAAGCGATGGCGATCGCTGCCGAAGTAGAAGGGAATCCAGGCCTTGCCGGTGATGTAGGCGCCCTGGTCGGTGGGCTGGCCGGCGAGGTCGGCGACCTGCTTGGTGCTCATGCCGATCTGCAGGCGCGTGAACTTGCTGTTGCGCGCCGGGTTGCCGGTGATCTCGCCTTCAAAACCGTTCAGGCCCTTGACCGTGCGGCCGCTGCCGGCCTCGACCTTGGAAGAATCCACCACGTTGCCGCGTGCGTCCATGCCGGCCTTCGAACCGCTGGGCGCCGCGGGCGCGGCAGCGGCCGGGGCGGGTGCCGGTGCGGCGGCGGGCTGGCTGCCCGAACCGCCGCGCGATGCGCAACCGGCTGTGGCCAGCGCGACCACGGCGGTCGCGGCCCACAGCACGGCGGGCGAATTGATCCTGTTCCCCATTGAAATGCTCCTTGATTCGTCGTTCGCAAAAAGGAGCGCAGCTTAGCAACCGAATGAAACAGCCGGCAAGTGCCGAAAGTCCTAAGCCGTTCCACCTACCGTCAGGCCGTCGATGCGAAGGGTCGGCTGGCCGACGCCGACAGGCACACTCTGGCCCTCTTTGCCGCAAGTGCCGACGCCCGAATCGAGCGCCATGTCATTGCCGATCATGGTCACGCGGGTGAGCGCATCGGGGCCGTTGCCCACGATGGTCGCGCCCTTCACCGGGTACTGGATCTTGCCGTTCTCGACCCAGAAGGCCTCGCTGGCCGAGAACACGAACTTGCCGCTCGTGATGTCGACCTGCCCACCGCCGAAGTTGGTGGCGTACAGGCCCTTCTTGATGCTGGCGACGATTTCCTGCGGGTCCTTGTCGCCGCCGAGCATGTAGGTGTTGGTCATGCGCGGCATCGGCACGTGGGCGTAGCTCTCGCGGCGGCCGTTGCCCGTGGGCTTGACCTTCATGAGGCGGGCGTTCATCGAATCCTGGATGTAGCCCTTGAGGATGCCGTCCTCGATCAGCACATTGCGCTGGCTGGCGTGGCCTTCGTCGTCCACATTGAGCGAGCCGCGGCGGTCGGCAATGGTGCCGTCGTCGAGCACCGTGACGCCCTTGGCCGCCACGCGCTGGCCGATGCGGCCCGAGAACGCGCTCGAGCCCTTGCGGTTGAAGTCGCCCTCCAGGCCGTGGCCGATGGCTTCGTGCAGCAGGATGCCGGGCCAGCCCGAGCCGAGCACCACGGTCATCTCGCCGGCCGGGGCCGGACGGGCGTCGAGGTTGGTCAGCGCGGCCTTCACGGCGTGGTCGACGTACTCGGCGATCTGCGCGTCGGTGAAGTAGGCCAGGCCGAAACGCCCGCCGCCGCCGCCCGAGCCGACCTCGCGGCGCCCGTTCTGCTCGGCGATCACGGTGACCGACAGCCGCACCAACGGCCGCACGTCGGCCGCCAGCGTGCCGTCGGCGCGCGCCACCATCACCACGTCGTATTCGCTGGCCAGGCCGGCCATGACCTGCGCCACGCGCGGGTCGCGCGAGCGGGCGAGCTGCTCGACCTTCTCGAGCAGCTTCACCTTGGCCGTGCTGTCGAGCGTGGCAATGGGGTCGATGCCGCCGTAGAGCGAGCGGCTGGAGGCGATCTTGCGCGGCACCGTCTTCACGCGCGCGGTGCGCCCGGCGGAAGAAATGGAACGCACCGTACGCGCCGCGTCGAGCAGCGACGCCTCGGAGATGTCGTCCGAATAGGCAAAGGCGGTTTTCTCGCCGCTCACGGCGCGCACGCCGACGCCCTGGTCGATGCTGAAGCTGCCCGTCTTGACGATGCCTTCCTCGAGGCTCCAGCCCTCGCTGCGGGTGTACTGGAAGTACAGGTCGGCATCGTCCACGCGGTGCGCGGTGATCTCGGCCAGGGCCTTGCTCAGGTGCGATTCGTCCAGGCCGAACGGCGTGAGCAGGAGCTGTTGCGCCGTGGCGAGGCGCTCGATGGTGGGTTCGCGGGAGATCATGGCTGCCATTCTAGGCAGCCGCCCCCGTCCGTGCCGCCCCGGGGGACTCTAGTTCTGGGCGAGTTTGCGGGCCCGCGCGATCGACATCAGGATGCCCAGCCCCAGCCCCAGCGTGACCATGGCGGTGCCGCCGTAGCTGATGAACGGCAGCGGCACGCCCACCACCGGCAGGATGCCGCTGACCATGCCCATGTTCACGAAGGCGTAGGTGAAGAAGATCATGGTCACCGCCCCAGCCAGCAGGCGCGAGAACAGCGTGGGCGCGTTCAGCGCGATGGTCAGCCCGCGGAAGATCAGCAGGATGAAGGCCGCGATCAGCGCCAGGTTGCCGATCAGGCCGAATTCCTCGGAGTACGCCGCGAAGATGAAGTCGGTGGTGCGCTCGGGAATGAATTCGAGGTGCGTCTGCGTGCCCTGCATGAAGCCCTTGCCGCCCACGCCGCCCGAGCCGATGGCGATCATCCCCTGGATGATGTGGAAGCCCTTGCCCAGCGGGTCCTTGCTGGGGTCGAGCAGCGTGCACACGCGCTGCTTCTGGTAGTCGTGCAGCACGCGCCAGTCGACGCCGTCGACGCACAGCTGCGACTCGAAGCCCACGATCAGCGTGATGGCCACCGCGCCGAGCACCACCGGCGGCACGATCAGCTTCCACGGCAGCCCGGCAAAGAAGATCACCGCCAGCCCGGCCGCCAGCACCAGCAGCGAGGTGCCCAGGTCGGGCTGCTTCATGATGAGCCCGACGGGCACCGCCAGCAGCAGCGTCGCCACCACGAAGTCGAGCGGGCGCAGCTGGCCTTCGCGGCGCTGGAACCACCAGGCCAGCATCAGCGGCATCGCGATCTTGAGGATTTCGCTGGGCTGGATCACCACGCCCACGTTGATCCAGCGCTGGGCGCCCTTCTTGGTGATGCCGAACAGCGCCACCGCGATCAGCAGCGCCACCCCGGCCGCATACAGCGGCACGGCGAACGCCATGAGCCGCTGCGGCGGCACCTGCGCCACCACGAACATGATGCCGCCGGCCAGCAGCATGTTGCGGCCATGGTCGAGAAAGCGCGTGCCATGGTCGTAGCCGGAGGAATACATGGTGAGCAGCCCGGCAAAGGCGAGCAGCATCACGGCAAAGGCCAGGAAGCCGTCGAAGCCCTGGAAGATGGGCGCAATGCGACGCGCCAGGGAGGGCTGGTTGAACACGGCAGACATGATGGGGGCGGATTATCCCCGCCCCGCCCGCCCCTTCAGTCGAAAACGAGCTGAACGACCGTGCGCCCCGGTCGGCTTTCGATCGCCAGCCGGGCTCCGATGGCGGCGGCGCGCTTGGACAGCGCCTCCGGCACCTCGGTGGCGTCGAAGCCCACGCCGTTGTCGATCACCCGCAGGCGCACGGCGCCGTCGCGCGCGTCAGCCTCGATGCGCAGCGCGCTGGCATGGGCATGCTGCAGCACGTTCGAGATGGCCTCGAACAGCAGGAACTGCAGCTGCCGCGTGGCATGGGCATCGAGCTGCGTCACCGGGGGCAGTTCGTCCACACCCCACTCGAAGGCGATGTCCGCGGCGGCCAGCCGGGGCTCCAGCCGGTAGCGCAGCGCCGCCAGCAGCGCGCCGATGTCGCCGGGCGGCAGGTGGATGGAGTCGATCGACAGCTTGAGCTGGTCGAGCGAGTCGCGCAGGGTGCGCAGCAGTTCCTCGGGGCTGGTCTGGCCCGACTGCAGCTGGCGGATCGCCGAGCTGATGTGCGAGCCCACGCCGTCGTGCATATCGCGCAGGATGCGCTCGCGCTCGTGGGTGCGCGCCTGGTCGCGGGCCACCTCTTCCAGCTCGGCGTAGGTGGAGGCCAGTTCGCGTTCGCGCTGCGCCACCCGGTCGGCCAGCGTCTTGACCCAGCCGCGCGCCTGCACACTCGCGAAGTGGAAACGCCGCAGCACGATGAGCAGCAGCGCTACGCCGAACATCACCGAGGAATAGCGCACCCAGGTGGTCTCGCCGTAGGCGTCGCTCAGGCGGATCACGAGCCAGTCGCGCGTGCCGAAGGCCACCGTGACCAGCGCGGCGCCGGCCACCAGCAGCCGCTCGACGCTGGGCCGGCGCACCGTGGCGACGGCAAAGGCGATCACGAAGCCGACGACGATCGTGATCTCGACCGCCAGCCAGGCCGTGAGCCAGCGCGGCTCCTCGCGGTTCAACGCCAGCCAGGTGAACACCACGGTGCCGGCCACGACGGCCGCCGTCGGCCAGCGCACCCAGCGCGTGCGCGGGCTCTGCGCCCAGTCCGCAAGGTGGTAGCAGAACATCATGGCGGACACGGCCCAACCCGCATAGCAGCCGGCCATCAGTACGCCCCACAGCTGCCACGGCAGCGGCGGCTCGGGAATCATGGCGTCGGCCACGCGCACGGCCCAGCAGAACTCGGCGACCGCGACCCAGAAGTAGAGGGCGTCGCGCTGGCGGCGGCCGGTCGCGCCGGTGTCGACCTGGGTGAACCACAGCGCCAGCGCGATGCTGCCGACGATGAGGCTGAACGCGGTCAGCAGCACCGACCCCGTGAAGCGCCAGGCGTAGGCGCCTTCGAACAGGGCGGTGCGCACCGGCGTCGCCGGCCCGATGGTGACGCGCGACAGGCCGGCGCGCCGTTCGCTGTCGGCGCGGATGCGGATCTGCAGCAGGTTCTCGCCCTCTTTCAGCAACCGCCCGGGCACCGGCACGTAGACGGGGGCCTTGGCGTAGTCGGCACGGTTGCCCTGGCCGAGGTCACCATAGGACTGCAGCAGCGCGCCATTGAGCTGCACCTCGAAGACGCTGCCGGCGCGGGGAATGAAGACGCCCCAGGGCACCTCGGGCAGGGTCTCGACCCGGAACGGCAGCTCGAAGCTCGCGAAGCCGGTGCGGCCGCGGTGCCGGCGGTCCCAGTGGTAGGACAGGTCGACCGCTTCGGTCTGCACGACACCGTCGATGGTGGTGGTCACCCTGGCGTGGCGCAGCTCGATCGGCCCCTGCGTCTCCCCTGCGGCGGCGCCCCCCGCGGCAAGCAGCGCCGTCAGCCCGAGCAGGCACAGGAACGCCAGCCGCCGCAGCATCCGCCCTCAGCCCGGGTGGGACAGCAGGCCGAGGCGCGTGGCCTCGAACACCGCTTCGCTCTTGGAATGCACCGCGAGCTTGCCGTAGAGGTTCTTGATGTGGGTCTGCACCGTGTGCACGCTCAGGCCCTTGAGGCGCGCGATCTCGGCGTACGAGAAGCCGCGCGCGATCAACGTCAGCACCTCGTGCTCGCGCGCCGAGAGCAGGCCGCGGTCGGCCTCGTCGAGCGCCGCCTCCGCCGGCGCCGCGCCAGTGGTGCCCGGCACGGCGGCCTGCAGGCTGCGGTACTTGGCGAGCACGCGGCGCGCGATCATGGGCGAGATCGGCGAGGCGCCGGCCTTCATCTCGACGATGGTCTGCGCGATGTCTTCCGGTGCGGCGTCCTTGTGGATGTAGCCGACGGCGCCGGCCTCGATGCTGGCCAGCACGTTCTCCTCGTCGCCGAAGACCGACACCACCAGCGGCTCGCAGCCGGGAAAGCGCGCGACGGCGTCACGGATCACGTCCAGGCCGGTGCCGTCGGGCATGCCGAGGTCGACCAGCAGCACGTCGGGGATGGTCGCAGTCGCGGCCAGCCAGGTGCGCGCTTCCTGCACCGTGCCGGCGCTGCCGAGCCAGAACAGGCGCGGGCTGCGCTGCACGCTGGCCTCGAAGAAGGCGCGTGCGCGGCTGTCGTCCTCGACCACGAGCACGCCCCAGCGGCGTGGCATCCCGTCATCCTGTACCTCGGTGTTCATGGGATGGAGCATAAGCCTGGGCACCCACCGCCACGCAGGGCCCGCCTCCCTCGTTCATGGGATGCCCCGTGCCAGATGCGTCACGAAACTTGTCTCTTCTTTCCGCCCTTGCGCCGCACCGCCGCCCCTGCGTGGCCGCACCGTGAATACTTTCGAATTCCAGCCACGCCCTCCCGGCCTTCTCATGGGCCGATTCGCAGGGATTTGTGGGGTCACCGCGCCGTGGGCGGCGCGGACCTCATGCAAAATTGTCTGAATCCGGCCACGGGGCGCGACCAGCGCACCCCAGTCACCTCCTCCCATGGAACCGCAAACCACCCATCTGTTGTATCTGCACGGCTTCCGTTCGTCGCCCCGCTCGACCAAGGCGCGGCTGGTGGCCAAGCACGTGGCGCGCGAGCACCCGAACCTGGAGTGGTGGTGCCCGCAACTGCCGCCGTCGCCGCACGATGCCATCGACATGGTGATGAAGGGCATCGCGGACTGGCCACGCAAGTCGATGGCGGTGATCGGTTCGTCGCTCGGCGGCTTCTACGCCACCTACGTGGCAGGCATGACACGCTGCCGCGCCGTGCTGCTCAACCCCGCGGTGCACCCGGCGCGCGACCTCACGCGCTACATCGGCAGCCAGACCGCCTGGCACGACCCGTCCGAGCACTTCTACTTCCAGCCCGAATTCATCCAGGAGCTGCGCGCCATGGAAATCGGCGCACTCACGCGGCCCGAGCGCCTGTTCGCGATCATCGCCAAGGGTGACGAGGCGCTCGACTGGCACGAGATGTCGGCGCGCTACCCCGACAGCCGCATCAAGCTGCTCGAGGGCGGCGACCATGCGCTGTCCGATTTCGAAAAAGCGCACCTCGACGACGTGATGGCGTTCATCAACCCCGTCGTCTAAAGCTCTCCCCCAGGCTTCGCGCACTGCGTGTCGCTTCGCCAACCCCCTTCCGGGGGCGATGCCTGCGGCCCGGCAAAGCCGGTTCCGCGGCATCCCCGGCAAGGGAGCTCCTGATCCAGCGTGGGAGAATCGCCGGATGTTTGTATTGTTTGAAGAAGCCGGCAAATACCTCGGCGGCCGCATCCTGTCGGAAGCCGAAGCCTCGGCACAGGTCGAGCTCGAGACCGGCAAGCGCGTCAAGGTCAAGGGCGCCAACATCGTTCTGCGTTTCGAGAAACCGTCCCCGGCCGAGCTGATGGCCGAGGCGCGCACGCTCGCCGCCGCCATGGACCTCGACCTCGCCTGGGAATTCGCAGCCGAAGGCGAGTTCGGCTTTGCCGACCTGGCGGCCGACTATTTCAGCGAGAAGCCCACGCTCGGGCAGCAGGCCGCCGCGCTGTTCGCGCTGTTCGAGGCGCCGCACTACTTCCGCCGCGCGGGCAAGGGGCGCTTCAAGAAGGCGCCGGCCGAGATCGTGCAGCAGGCGCTGGCCGCCATCGAGAAGAAGAAGGCCATCCAGGCGCAGATCGTCGAATGGGCGGGCCAGCTGGCCGAGGGCGTGTGCCCGCCGGCGATCCGCGAGCAGCTCTACAAGATCCTGTTCAAGCCCGACAAGAACGCGCCCGAGTACAAGGCCGTGGTCGACGCCGCGCGCGCCACGCAGCGCCCGCCGCTCGATCTGCTGGAGCGCGCCGGCGCCATCGATTCGCCCTACCAGTTCCACTGGCGGCGCTTCCTGTTCGAGAACTTCCCCAAGGGCACCGGCTTCCCCGCGCTCGCGGCGCCGGCCGTCGCCGACGACCTGCCGCTGGCCGACGGCGTGCGGGCCTTCTCGATCGACGACTCGCAGACCACCGAAATCGACGACGCGCTGTCCGTGCAGGGCATGGGCAGCGGCACCATCACGGTCGGCATCCACATCGCGGCGCCGGGCCTGGCGCTGACGCCGGGCAGCGCCATCGACGCCGTGGCGCGTGCGCGCATGTCCACCGTGTACATGCCGGGCTACAAGATCACCATGCTGCCCGACGAGGTGGTCGACACCTACACGCTGCTCGAAGGCGGCGACCGCCCGGCCGTGTCGCTCTATGCGCGCTTCGACGAAGCCACGCTGGAGCTGCAGGGCACCGAGACCAAGCTCGAACGCGTGCCGATCGTCGCCAACCTGCGCCACGACCAGCTCGACGCCGTCGTCACGCAGCCCTGGCTCGAAGACGCCACCTTCAACTCCGACAACACCCCCGACGCCGCCGCGAAGCTGCGCGCGCCGCTGAGCTTCCTGTTCCGCCTGGCCAAGCACCTGAAGGCGCAGCGCGAAGTGGTGCGCGGCAAGCCCGAGAACTTCAGCCGGCCCGACTACAACTTCCGCCTCGTCGGCAACGACGGCGCGGAGCCTACCGGCAACGAGCAGGTGCAGATCAGCACGCGCCAGCGCGGCGCACCGCTCGACCTGATCGTGTCCGAGGCCATGATCCTGGCCAACAGCAGCTGGGGCGGTTGGCTCGGCGAGCTCGGCGTGCCGGGCCTGTATCGCAGCCAGGCCAGCCTGGCGCCCGGCATCAAGGTGCGCATGGGCACGCGCGCGCTGCCGCACGCGGGCCTGGGCGTGAAGAGCTACGCCTGGAGCACCTCGCCGCTGCGCCGCTACACCGACCTCGTGAACCAGTGGCAGATCATCGCGGCCGCGCGCCACGGCAAGACCGCCGCGCTGGCCGCACCCTTCAAGCCGAAGGACGCCGACCTGTTCTCCATCCTGTCGGGCTTCGACGCGGCCTACGCCACGTACAACGCCTACCAGGGCGGCATGGAGCGCTTCTGGACGCTGAAGTACCTGCAGCAGCAGGGCATCACCGAGCTCGAGGCCACGGTCATCAAGGACATTCCCAACGGCGCGCTGGTGCGCGCCGACACGCTGCCGCTGGTGTTCCCGGTGGCCGGCCAGCAGGAGCGCGGCGCGCGCGTGCGCGTGAAGCTCGGCGAGATCGACGAGATCGCGCTCGACGTGAGCGGCACCGTGCTCGAACGCTTCGACGTGCCGCAGGCCGATGCCGCAACCGCTGACGGCGGCGAGGACGACGAGGAAGAAGTCGCCGGCCCGATCGCCATCGCGGTCGACCTGAGCGACACCGAGGCCGCACCCGACCCGGCGACGACCACGCCTGCATGACCCCCGGTCGAACGACCGGAGACACGCGACCCCTGGAGGAGTTTCGAGAATGAATCTCAAGGACCTCAGCACGCTGCAGATCGCTCTGGGCGTGTCGGTCATCGCGCATGCCGCGTTGCTCGCGGTGCGCTTCGTCGATCCCGAATCGTTCAACCGGGTCTTCAGCGAAACCCCGCTCGAGGTGATCCTGGTCAACAGCAAGACCAACGACAAGCCCGACCCCGCGGCCCGCGTGATGGCGCAGACCACGCTCGCGGGCGGCGGCGACCTCGACAAGGGCCGCGCCACCAGCCCGCTGCCACCGTCGAGCTTCACCACCATGGGCGACTCGTTCGAGGAATCGCGCCGCCAGGTCGAGGCCATGCAGGCCCAGCAGATGCAGATGCTGGCGCAGCTCAAGCGCGAACTGGCCGCCATGCCCGTGCCCGATCCGCGCCAGGCCGGCGACCCGACCGAGGCCGCCGCGCGCGAGGAAAAGCGCCGTCAGATGGTCGCGCTGCTCGCCGAGATCGAACGCCGCGTGAACGAGGAAAACGCGCGCCCCAAGAAACGCTACCTGAGCCCGGCCACGCGCGAGGCGGCCTACGCGCTGTACGTCGACACGCTGCGCCGGCGCATCGAGGTCAAGGGCACCGAGAACTTCCCGACCGCAGCCGGCAAGAAGCTCTACGGCGAACTCAAGATGACGGTCACCATCAACCACGACGGGCGCGTGCTCGACGCCGTGGTCGACGAGAGCTCGGGCAACACCACGCTCGACCGCCGTGCCCAGGCCATCGTGCGCAGCGTCGGCAACTTCGGCAAGTTCACCGACGCCATGCGCAAGCAGACCGACCAGATCGTGCTGCAGTCGCGCTTCAAGTTCACGCGCGACGAGACCATCGAGCTGTCGTCCCAATAGCAACAGCACCCCCAGCAGAACACGGAGCATCGGCCATGGATCAGTACTGCGTCATGGGCAACCCCGTCGAGCACAGCCGCTCGCCCCGCATCCACGCGCGCTTTGCCGAACTCTGCGGCCAACCGATGGCCTACGGCCGGCGGCTGGTGCCGATCGGCGCCTTCGCCGAAGGCATCGCCGCCTTCCGCAGCGAGGCTGCCGCGCAGGGCGACACCGCACGCGGCTGCAACGTCACCGTGCCCTTCAAGTTCGACGCCGCTGCGCTTGCGCAGCACACCAGCGAGCGCGCCACGCTGGCGCAGGCGGTGAACACGCTGCGCTTCGAGGCCGACGGCAGCATCCACGCCGACAACACCGACGGCATCGGCCTGGTCAACGACATCGTGCGCAACGCCGGCGTGCCGCTGGCGGGCCGGTCGCTGCTGCTGATCGGTGCCGGCGGCGCCGCGGCGGGCGTGCTCGGGCCGCTGCTCGACGCGGGCGCCGCGCACGTCGTGGTGGCCAACCGCACGCTCGACAAGGCCATCGCGCTGGTGCAGCGCCACGCCGCGCTCGCGCTGCGCCACGGCGCCACGCTCGAGGCCTGGGCGCTCGACGAGGTGCCGGGCGACTTCGACGTGGTGGTCAACGCCACGGCCTCCAGCCTCGCGGGCGACGCGGTGCCCGTGCGCGCGCAGGTGCTGCGTCCTGGCGCGCTGGCCGTCGACATGATGTACGGCCCTGCCGCCGCAGGCTTCATGGCATGGGCCGAGGCGCACGGCGCGGTCGCGCGCGACGGCCTCGGCATGCTGGTGGAACAGGCCGCCGAAGCCTTCGAATTCTGGCGCGGCGTGCGCCCGCCGTCGGCGCAGGTGCTGGCCGAGCTGCGCGCCTCGCTCGCCGCCGGCGCATGAAGGGCCTGCTGCGCCTGATCGCCTGCCTCGTGGTGGCGGGCCTGGCCCTCGAGCTGTTCTTCGTGGTGCGCATCGCGGCCATGGCGGTGATCGATCCGCAGAGCACGGCCTTCCAGCGCTCCGAAGCCTGGCGTGTCGCCCTCTCGCAGGGCCGCGACGGCGGATGGCGCCAGGACTGGGTGCCCTACACGCAGATCAACGACACCCTCAAGCGCGCCGTGATCGCGAGTGAAGACGCCGGCTTCGTCGACCACAACGGCGTGGAGTGGGAAGCCATCGAGCGTGCGCGCCAGCGCAACGCCCGCGCCGAGCAGCTGGCCGCCAAGCGCATGGCGCGCGCGGCGGCGCGCGGCAAGCCGGTGCAGCCGGCCCCGCTGCGCGGCGGCTCCACCATCACGCAGCAACTCGCGAAGAACCTGCTGCTGTCGGGCGAGCGCACCATGCTGCGCAAGGGCCAGGAGCTGGTGCTTGCCACGCTGCTCGAGGTGCTGCTCGACAAGCGGCGCATCCTCGAGATCTACCTGAACAACGTCGAATGGGGCGAAGGCGTGTTCGGCGCCGAGGCCGCGGCGCAGTACTACTTCAGGAAGCCGGCCGCGCGCCTCAGCTCTTACGAAGCAGCGCGCCTGGCCGTGATGCTGCCGAGCCCGAAGTTCTTCGAGCGGCGGCCCAACTCCTCGTACATCAACGGACGGGCATCGACGATCGTGGCGCGGATGCCGGCGGTCGACCTGCCCTGAACTTGCGCACCGCGCCTTCCACCGCCAGCACGGCGACGAAGCCGATCGCGTAGGCCAGCACGTCCCACCAGTCGGCGGTGGCGCCGAGCACGATGCGCAGCGCGCGGTTCGGAATGTGCAGGTGCCAGGTCGCCGCAAGGAACTGCCCCAGCTCCACCAATAGCCCCACGCCGAAGGCCGCCAGCGCGAGCGGCAGCACGCGCGCGGCAACGAAGGTCTTGAACACCACGTACACCCATGCCACGGCCAGCACGTCGCCGAAGAAGCTTCGCACCCAGCCCCAGCGCGCGCCGACGGTGGCCAGCAGCACGAGCAACACGAAGAGGGCCACCGCCCACGCCAGGGAAAGAAGATCGAATCGCCATCGCATGGCCCGTATCATCGCCTCCATATGCTGGCAAAGCTCACAGGTTGGTTGCTGCTGGGAATCGTCCGATTGCTCACCGGCGCGCAGGCGCGCTGGTACGGCTGTCCACCGAAAGCCGAGCAGCGCATCTACTTCGCGAATCACCAGAGCCACGCGGACCTCGTGATGATCTGGGCCGCGCTGCCCGAAGAGCTGCGCAGCATCACGCGGCCCATTGCGGCGCGCGACTACTGGGCCAACACGCCGGTCAAGCGCTGGATCACGACGGAGGTGTTCAACGCGGTGTATGTGGAGCGGGCGGCCACGGGAGCTGCACCGGTTGCGCCGCCGCCGGAAACACCGCCTCAGGCACCGCCGCCCGCGGCGCCCATCGCCCCGGCCGAGCGCATCGAGCCGTCGATGGAGCCGCTGCTGCCGATCGAAACGGTGTCTCACGCATCGGCTGCCGAAGGTCCGCAGGAGATTCAGGGACAGCTCGACCTTCCCGCTCCCCCTCCGCCCCCACCACCGGTCGCACCGCCGCCGGTCATCGAACCCGAAGCGCCAGCCGTCGCGCCCGAGCCGCCCGCCGCCGATCCACTCGCGCCGCTCATCGACGCCCTGCGCAGCGGCGACTCGATCATCATCTTCCCCGAGGGCACGCGCGGCCACACCGGCGAGCCGCAGAAATTCAAGTCGGGCCTGTACGCGCTGGCGACGATGTTCCCCGACGTGGTGCTCGTGCCGGCCTGGATCGACAACGTGCAGCGCGTCATGCCCAAGGGCGAGATCGTGCCCGTGCCCATCCTGTGCTCCGTCACCTTCGGCGCGCCGATCCGCGTCGAAGCAGGCGAAGAGCGCCGGCCTTTCCTCGACCGTGCGCGTGCCGCCGTGATCGCATTGCGCGACGTCTGAAGGTATGAACCAGTTCCTGCGCAGCCTCAGCCCGACCCAGCAGGTCGCGGCCCTTTTCCTGATCGTCTTCGGCCTGCTCTTCATCGTGAGCACCGCCGTCTTCTTCCTGAGCTTCAAGGAGCGGCGCAACCCGGTGCACGACGAGTCGTGGCAGGCCGAGCTGGCGCATTTCCGCGCGCTGCTGGGCACCACCTGGTTCATGGTGATCGTGTTCTGGATCGGCTGGGCGCTGGGCGAAACGGTGGCCACCGTGCTGTTCGCGCTGATCGCGTTCTTTGCGCTGCGCGAGTTCATCACGCTCTCGCCGACGCGGCGCGGCGACCACCGCAGCCTGATCCTCGCGTTCTTCGTGGTGCTGCCGATCCAGTTCTGGCTGGTGGCCACGGCGCGCTTCGACCTGTTCACGGTGTTCATCCCGGTCTACGTGTTCCTCGCCATTCCGGTGGCGAGCGCGCTGGCCAACGACCCCAGCCACTTCCTCGAGCGCAACGCCAAGCTGCAGTGGGGCATCATGGTCTGCGTCTACGGCATGAGCCACGTGCCCGCGCTGCTGCTGCTGACCTTCCCCGGCTACGAAGGCAAGAGCGCCTTCCTCGTGTTCTTCCTGGTGTTCGTGGTGCAGACCTCGGTGCTGGTGCAGCACCTGATCTCGCGGCGCATGCAGCGCACGCCGTTCGCGCCGAACGTGAGCCGCAGCTTCAACTGGACCAGCTGGGGCGTCGGCATCGTCGTGGCCAGCCTGGTGGGCGCGCTGTTCTCGTTCATCACGCCGTTCAAGTTCGGGCAGGCGCTCGCGGTGTCGATCATTGCCTGCGTCGCGGGCTCGATGGGCCACCTCGTGATGAAGGCACTCAAGCGCGACCGCGGCATTCCGAACTGGGGCCAGAAGGGCGTGGGCGTGACCGGCGCCAACGGCCTGCTCGACCGCGTCGATGCGCTGTGCTTCGCGGCGCCGATCTTCTTCCATTCGATCCGCTGGTACTTCAACGTCTGAAGCACCGGGCGGGCGGTGGGCGATCAGACCTTGCGCCGCACCACCCGGTCGAAGGCCTGCTTCGCACGCCGCCCTAGAGCCCTCGTCTTCAGCGCCTGAAGCTCGCGCTTGAGCCGCGTGCGCTGCTCGGCCGACAGCGCGGTGCCGAAACGCCCGAGTGCCAGCTCCAGCGCCTCGCGCTGCGCCGCCACCCGCCCCTGCCGCCCTTCGGCCTCGGCCAGCCATTCGCACGCATTGGCGACGCGCTCG
Organism: Variovorax sp. GW821-FHT09D07; assembly: GCF_059416345.1. NCBI lineage: Bacteria > Pseudomonadati > Pseudomonadota > Betaproteobacteria > Burkholderiales > Comamonadaceae > Variovorax > Variovorax sp. GW821-FHT09D07. Next base: position 738,556 of record NZ_JBWKOY010000003.1, on the reverse strand, counting down.
CGCAAGGCCGTGTCGCCCGACTCGCCGAAGCGCGCGATGAGCACGCGGTAGGCCTTGGCCTGGCCCGGCAGGTCGTCCATCTTGTCGAAGGCCTTGGCCTTGTTGATCATCGACTTGGCGGCCCACAGCTGCAGGGCGCTGTCCCGCGCCATCGCCGTGCGCGCAATCACCTCGTCGTAGCTGGCCACGGCCTCGGCGAAGCGGCCCGCGCGGCGCAGCACGGCGCCCTTGCGGAACAGCGCGCCGGCCACGCGCGCACGCAGGTCGGGCAGCTCGGAATTGCCCCAGCGCGCGACGATCTCGTCGTGCACGCGCATCTCGTCCGCGGGCCGCGCGAGGCGGTCGAGCGCGGTGCTCTTGTATTGCAGGCACAGCGCCACCTGCGACTGCATTTCGGTGGAGGCATCGGCGCCGTAGCGCGCGTCCATCGCGTCGGCGGCCTCGACGACCTCGGCGAAGTGTTCGAGCGCCAGCAGGCAGAAGGTCTTGTGCGACAGGGCGCGGGCGCACTGGCGGCGCATCAGCGGGTGCGGCGAGGCGGCATGCGCCGCGAGCACCTCGTCGAACAGCGCGATGGCCTCGCGCGATGCGCCCGCGTCACCGAGCTTGCGGCCTTCGCGGACGGTGTCGCACGCCGCATCGAAGAGCTCGGCCGGCAGCTCGCCGGCGTCGAGGCCACCGGTCTTGCGCAGCCGCTTCAGGCAGGCCTCGCGCCCGGCCGTCGCCTTCACGCGCAGCTCGCGCAGTTCAGACGTGGTGCCGTCGCGCGACGCCGCCACGAGCGGCTCGTACACCGCGAGCGCCGCCTCGGGCCGGCCCAGCAGGTCGAGCAGCACGAAGCCCTTGTGCAGCAAGGTGGTGGCCACGGTGCGCTGCACGACGGCGTCAGCGTCGTGCGCGAAAGCACCGAGCAGACGCTCGCAGGCGGCCAGCGCGGCCTCGCCGTCGCCCTGGTCGCGCAGCCCCACGGCCCATTCGTGGGCGCGCACGGCCGCGAGGCGGCGCACCTGCGCGGAGGCGTCGTGGCCGTAGCGGTCGAGCAGCCAGCCGACCAGTTCGGCGCGGCGCGCGACCTCGTCGAGCCCGAGGCCGTCGAAGAACAGGGCCAGCGCACGCACGCCTTCCAGCCGCAGCTCGGGCGCGGCATCGGCCAGGCCGGCCTCGATCTGGTCGGCCACCTGCAGGCACAGCACCTGCGCCTGCGTGTGCTGCGCCAGCTCGCGCAGGTTGAGCACCGCGGCCAGCCGCGCCCGCGCCACGCGCAGAACCACACCGGCGTCGGCGACGTCCTCGAAGCGCTCGATGGCCGCTTCGAGCGTGGCCAATGCGTCCTGCGGCAGGCCGCGGTGGTGTTCGATCTCGGCCTTCAGCAGGCGCGCGTCGAGCCGCCACGCATCGAGCGCGGCATCGGCCTGCGCATCGAGCTGTTCGCTCATGAAATCGCAGGCCTCGCAGCGCGCCGCCGCATCGTCGATGAGCCAGGTGCGCTGGTACAGCACGTGGGCGATGTGCGCGCGGATCTCGGGCTCGCTGCGCCCGCCGTGCGCGGCCACCAGGCGGTCGAGCGTGGCCAGCGCGTCGGCCGGGCGGTGCAGCTGGCGCAGCACGTGCGCGAGCAGCCGCAGCGCCTGGCAACAGGGCACGACCACGGCGGCGTCGGGCAGCGCGCCGAACTCGGCGATCAGCCGGCTGCAGGCGGCGATCGCCTCGCGGCGGCGGCCGAGGTCGCTCAACAGCTCCGCCTGGCGGAAGCTCGCGGCGGCGCGTTCGGCGGGAGATTGCTGCAAGTGCGCGGGCAGGGCCGGGGCGTCGTTCAATGGCTTCGGTTGCTGCTGCGCGGAGGACTCGACTACATTCACCTTCGCTTCCTTGTGTGGCGCGCCCCGCGCGGAGCGGGGCGGAATGCAAGAACGGCGGATTCTGCCCGCGATCCCCCACGCATCGCGCGCGAATTCGCACCTTCTTCAACCTTCCTCACCCAGGCTTAGGCCTTTACGCTTCCTTTTCATGCGGATCCTCGGCATCGACCCCGGTTTGCAGACCACCGGCTTCGGCGTGGTCGATGCGGACGGCCATGCGCTGCGCTACGTGGCCAGCGGCACCATCAGCACCCGACACCTGGGCAGCGGCAACCTGCCGGCGCGCCTGAAGGTGCTGTTCGACGGCATCGGCGAGATCACGGCGCGCTACCAGCCCGAGGCGTCGGCGGTCGAAATCATCTTCGTCAACGTCAACCCGCAGTCGACGCTGCTGCTGGGCCAGGCGCGCGGCGCCTGCGTGACGGCGCTGGTGAGCCACAACCTCTCGGTGGCCGAGTACACGGCGCTGCAGATGAAGAAGGCCGTGGCCGGCCACGGCCAGGCCGCGAAGGCGCAGGTGCAGGAGATGGTGAAGCGCCTGCTCGACCTGCCCGGCCTGCCGGGCGCCGACGCGGCGGATGCGCTGGGCATCGCCATCACGCACGCGCAGGTCGGCCGTTCGATGGCGCGGCTCGCGGAGGCGGCCGAGCTGTCGAAGACCCACGCCGGCACCTACCGGCAAGGGCGTTCGCGCTGAGGCTTCAGCGCACGATGTAGCGCAGGTCGCCCAGGCGCCGGCGGCGCTCGCGCACCTCGGCGGCCACCGACACCGCGTCGCCAGCCAGCGCCCGCGCGATCCAGCCGGCCAGCTGCGGCATGTCCTCGGGCGTGAAGCCCAGCCGCACGATCTCGGGCACGCCCAGGCGCAGGCCGTTGATGTCGCCATCGACCGGCGCGATCGGCAGGCCGATGCCGCAGGCCAGCAGCCCGCCCTGAGCCAGCTGCTTCGCCGCACGCTGCCCGCCGCCCCAGCGCGCGGCCTCGAGCGCGAACTGGTGCGACTGCGTGAAGCCGCGTGCCTTGGCGAACACCGGCAGGCCTTGCGCATCGAGCGCGCGCGCCAGCGCCTGCGCGGTGTCGCGCATCGCCGCCGCATAGGCCGTGCCGTGCACCTTCCAGTCGAGCAGGCCGCGCGCCAGCGCCGCGGTGCGGCCCGCGTCCGAGTTGGCCGTGAGGCCGGGGTAGGCGATGGCATCGATGCGCTCCATCAGCGCCGCGTCGTTCGACACGATCAGACCGCCGGCCGGGCCGCCCAGGCTCTTGTAGGTGCTCATGGTGATCGCGTGCGCGCCGTCTTCGAGCGGCTGCGGCCAGGCCTTGCCGGCCACCATGCCCGAGAGGTGCGCGGCATCGAAGAGCACCTTGGCGCCCACGCTGTCGGCCACCTCGCGGATCGCGGGCACCGGGTGCGGGAACAGGTTCAGGCTGCCGCCGATGGTGATGAGCTTGGGCTTCACCTCGCGCGCGAGCTTGGCCAGCGCCACGACGTCGACCGAGTAGCCGTCGGCATCGACCGGCGCCGGCACGGTCTTCAGGCCGTAGAGCCCGGCCGCGCCGGCCGCGTGGTGCGTCACATGGCCGCCGATGGCGGGCGGCGGCGCGATGATCGTGTCGCCGGGCTGGCAGGTCGCCATGAACACGTAGAGGTTCGACAGCGCGCCCGAGCTCACGCGCACCTCGGCGAAGCGCGCACCGAACACCTCGGCCGCCAGCTCGGCGGCGACGACCTCGATGCGCTCGATGGCTTCCAGGCCCATCTCGTACTTGTCGCCCGGGTAGCCCAGCGACGGGCGCGAACCCAGCCCGCGCGACAGCAGCGCCTCGGCGGCGGGGTTCATCACGTTGGTGGCCGGGTTGAGGTTCAGCCCGTCGATGTCGTGGATGCGGTGGCTGTCGGCCACGAGGCGTTCGATCTCGGCGGCCACGCCCGACGCGTCGCGCGCGGCGGCGTCGGCGGCAATGGCGAGCACGTGGTCCTCGCTGGCGGCGGGAACCCAGGAACGGCGGTGAAGGGCTGCGGGCATGCGGTGTCTCGCTGGGAGTGGTGGAAGGGAATGACCGCATGGTCGCGCCCTGCGCCTGCGCCGGCAACACGGATAAACTGGGTCTGAGCCCTAGAAAAACTTGGCCTCCAGCGCATGTCCCTTGCTCCACCCCACCCTCGCCTGCCGCCGCACACGGCCGTGCGCGCCTTCGAGGCTGCGGCGCGCCACGGCAGCTTCGCGCGGGCGGCCGAGGAGCTGTTCGTGACGCCCGCCGCCGTCGCGCAGCAGATCAAGGCGCTCGAGACCTGGGCCGGTGGTGCGCTGTTCGAGCGGCACAGCCAGGGCATCCGGCTCAGCGCGCACGGCCGGCGCGCACTGCCCGCGCTCAGTGCGGCGGTCGACCAGCTCGGCCTCGCGGTGCAGGCGCTGCGCCAGGAAACCCAGACCGCCGCGCGCCGCAGCACGCTGCAGGTGGCGGCCCTGCCGGCGATGGCGCAGCTGTGGCTGTCGCCGCGGCTCTCGCGGCTGAAGGCCGCGCTGCCCGGCGTGCAGGTGTCGGTGACGGCGCTGGAGCAGCCGCCGAACTTCCGGCGCGAGCCCTTCGATCTCGGACTGTTCTACGCACGCGGTGCCGAAGCCGCCGTCGGCGCGACGGGCATCCCGCTCGCGCGCGACCGCCTCGTGCCCGTGTGCAGCCCGCGCGTGCGCGCATCACTGGAGAGCGCACGCCCGCGCCCGCTCGACGACCTCCTCGATGTGCTCGCGCGCTGCGGCGGCCTGCACGACACGGTGTGGCGCGACGACTGGTCGCGCTGGCTGCAAGCCGTGCGCCCCGGCACCACGCCAGCCGAGGCCGATGCGCTGGCCGCCGGCCCCGATTTCTCGCTCTACAGCCTCGCGCTGCAGGCCGCGCTCGATGGCGAAGGGGTGCTGATGGGTCGCGAGCGGCTGGTGGCGCCGCTGCTCGAGAAAGGCCGGCTGCACGCGCCCTGGGGGCGGCCGAAGGCGCTGGGAGACACGTTGATGCTGCTGGTGCCCGCGCACCGCAAGGGGCCGCTGCTTGCGCAGCAGGTGCAGGCGCTGCAGGCCCTGGTCGATTGAACGGCTCGCGCTACGCGACGCGTTCAGCGATGAGCACGGCGAAGAAGCCCAGCGCCGCCAGCACCGTCCACTTGAACACGATCCAGCCGAAGCGGCGGTACTTGACCTGCCCTGTGCCCGCGTAGAACGCGAAGGACACGCCCGCCACCAGCAGAAGCAGCAGGATGGCCCAGCGAAAGAGAAGCATCGGAAAGAAAAGGCGTGCGCCGGGTTTACCAGGCTCGCGCCACTTCGCCAAAGCCGCGCGGTGCGCGCTTCTCATCCCCGAAGGTCACGACCTCGTAGGCGTCGCTGTGCGAAAGCAGCTCGCGCAGCAGCTTGTTGTTGAGCGCATGGCCCGAGCGGAACGCGGTGTACGCGGCCAGCAGCGGCTTGCCGATGATGTACAGGTCGCCCATCGCGTCGAGGATCTTGTGCTTCACGAACTCGTCGTCGTAGCGCAGGCCGCCGGCATTGAGCACCTTGGTGTCGTCCATGACGATGGCGTTGTCCAGGCCACCGCCGAGCGCCAGGCCCTTGCTGCGCATGTACTCGACTTCCTTGGTGAAGCCGAAGGTGCGTGCACGTGCGATGTCGCGGCTGTACGAGTCGGTGCCCAGGTCGAACTCCACGCGCTGGCCGGTGGAGTTGACGACGCGGTGGTCGAAGTCGATCTCGAAGCTCAGCTTGAAGCCGTGGTACGGCTCCAGGCTTGCCCACTTCTCGTTGGCGCCCTCGCCTTCGCGCACCTCGACCTTGCGCAGCACGCGGATGAAGCGGCGCGGCGCCTTCTGCAGCTCGATGCCCGCGCTTTGCAGCAGGAACACGAAGGACGAGGCCGACCCGTCGAGGATCGGCACTTCGTCGGCCGTGATGTCGATGTAGAGGTTGTCGATGCCCAGGCCCGCGCAGGCGGACATGATGTGCTCGACGGTCTGCACCTTGGCGCCGCCCGTGGAGACGGTGGACGCCAGGCGCGTGTCGGTGACCGATTCGGCGGTCATGCGGATCTCGACCGGCTCGGGCAGGTCGACGCGGCGGAACACGATGCCCGTGTCGGCCGGGGCCGGTCGCAGGGTCAGCTCCACGCGTTGGCCGCTGTGAAGCCCCACGCCCACGGCGCGGCTGATCGACTTGAGGGTTCGTTGTTGCAGCACGCCCGAGATTTTAGGCGGGCGGCGACCGTGACGCCCTATTCCCTTCGCTATGGCCGCGATAGACATGGACCGGTCAGATAAGAAAGAAGAAAGAACAAAAAAGCCGGGGAGCCCCCGGCGATGGACGCAAGGGGCACGAGGTGGACGCAGCGCCTAGAGCCGGGGGGCAGTCCCTTTCAGGTCTTCCCCGTCCCCTTGCGAACCCTCGTGCCCTCTGCGTTCGGTGGCCTGCGGTCAGTCGGCCTGACGGCGCAGGAATGCGGGGATCTCGAAGTCGTCCATGCCACCCGACGACAGCGCGTCGACCTTGGCGGCGGCCATCGTGCGGTTGGTGCGCCACACGCTGGGCACGGCCATGCCGTCGTAGTTGGGCTGGCTGCCCGAACCACCACCCGCGTGGCCCACGCCGCCGAGCGTCGGCACGGTGAACGGGATGTTGTCGGTGCCGGTGCGGATCACTTCGAGCGTCGGGGCCTGGCGGCGTGCGTCGGCGCGCGACAGGCCCGTGGCCACCACCGTGACGCGCATCTGGTCGCCCAGGCTTTCGTCATAGGCAGCGCCGTAGATCACGTGCGCGTCCGGCGAGGCGTAGGCGCGGATGGTGTTCATCGCGAGCTTCGACTCGTTCAGCTTCAGCGAACCCTTCGATGCCGTCACCAGCACCAGCACGCCCTTGGCGCCCGAGAGGTCGATGCCTTCGAGCAGCGGGCAGGCCACGGCCTGTTCGGCGGCGATGCGCGCGCGGTCGGGGCCTGCAGCCGCAGCCGTGCCCATCATGGCCTTGCCGGGCTCGCCCATCACGGTGCGCACGTCTTCGAAGTCGACGTTCACGCCGCCGTACTCGTTGATGATTTCCGAGATACCGCCCACGGCGTTCTTCAGCACGTCGTTGGCGTGCGCGAAGGCTTCGTCCTGGGTGATGTCTTCACCGAGCACGTCCAGCAGCTTCTCGTTGAGCACGACGATCAGCGAGTCGACGTTGGCTTCGAGTTCGGCCAGGCCGGCGTCGGCGTTGGTCATGCGGCGGCCGCCTTCCCAGTCGAAGGGCTTGGTCACCACGCCCACCGTCAGGATGCCCATTTCCTTGGCCACGCGCGCGATCACGGGTGCCGCGCCGGTGCCGGTGCCGCCGCCCATGCCGGCCGTGATGAACAGCATGTGCGCGCCGTCGATGGCGGCGCGGATGTCGTCCACTGCGGCTTCGGCCGCGTCACGGCCCTTCTCGGGCTTGCTGCCGGCGCCCAGGCCGCTGATGCCCAGCTGGATGTTCTTGTGCGCGTTGCTGCGTTGCAGGGCTTGCGCGTCGGTGTTGGCGCAAACGAACTGCACGCCTTGCACACCACGCTCCATCATGTGGGCGACCGCATTGCCACCGCCGCCGCCGACACCGATCACCTTGATCTGCGTGCCCTGGTTGAATTCTTCGACTTCGATCATTTCGATGGTCATTTCTAACTCCTTGAATATTGCAGTTGCCGTTATGTGTCTATGAATATTTCTTTTGCCGTGACGTGATCAACGGGATCGCCGTCGCGATGGTGGACCGGTGCGTCGCCATCGCTCGTTGAAATGCAGCGGAGGGCCCGCGCGTGCGAGCCAGAGTGGGGAGTGGTTCATGGTCAGAAGTTCCCCACGATGAAGTCCTTGAAACGTCCGAACGCAGTCTTTACGGACCCGTTCTTCTGTGCGACCTTGAAGCCACGCATGCGTGCAAAACGTGCCTCCTCGAGCAGGCCCATCACGGTGGCCGCGCGCGGCTGCGCCACCATGTCCGAGAGCGCGCTCGAGTACTTCGGAATGCCGCGACGCACGGGCTTGAGGAAGATGTCTTCACCGAGCTCGACCATGCCGGGCATGACGGCGCTGCCGCCCGTGAGCACCACGCCCGACGACAGCACTTCCTCGTAGCCCGACTCGCGCACCACCTGCTGCACCAGCGAGAAGATTTCTTCGATGCGCGGCTCGATCACGCCGGCAAGCGCCTGCTTGCTCAACATGCGCGGGCCGCGATCGCCAAGGCCGGGGACTTCGACCTGCGATTCAGGGTCGGCCAGCAGCTGCTTGGCATAGCCGTGCTCGACCTTGATGTCCTCCGCGTCCTTGGTGGGCGTGCGCAGGGCCATCGCGATGTCGCTCGTGATGAGGTCGCCCGCGATCGGGATCACGGCCGTGTGGCGGATCGCGCCGTTGGTGAAGATCGCCACGTCGGTGGTGCCCGCGCCGATGTCGACCAGCACCACGCCCAGTTCGCGCTCGTCTTCGGTGAGCACCGCCTGGCTCGAAGCCAGCGGGTTGAGCATCAGCTGGTCGACCTCCAGGCCGCAGCGGCGCACGCACTTGATGATGTTCTCGGCCGCGCTCTGCGCGCCGGTCACGATGTGCACCTTGGCCTCCAGGCGCATGCCGCTCATGCCGATCGGCTCCTTCACGTCCTGGCCGTCGATCACGAACTCCTGCGGCTCCACCAGCAGCAGGCGCTGGTCGCTCGAGATGTTGATGGCGCGCGCCGTCTCGACCACGCGGGCCACGTCGGCGGGCGTGACTTCCTTGTCCTTCACCGCCACCATGCCGCTCGAATTGATGCCGCGGATGTGGCTGCCGGTGATGCCGGTGTAGACGCGGCTGATCTTGCAGTCGGCCATCAGCTCGGCTTCTTTCAGCGCCTGCTGGATGCTCTGCACGGTGGCGTCGATGTTCACCACGACGCCGCGCTTGAGGCCGTTGCTGGGCGCGATGCCCAGGCCGGCCAGCTTGAGCTCGCCGCCTTGCAGCACCTCGGCCACGACCACCATCACCTTGGCGGTTCCGATGTCCAGGCCTACGACCAGATCTTTGTATTCTTTGGGCATGTAGATGTCCTCGGTATTCGCTACTTGATTTTTCTTGGGGCCTCGGGCGAGACCGTGGTGACGCCGCGCAGCCGCAGGGCATACGCGTCGTTGTGGCGCAGATCGGCGCGTTCGACGTCGGCTACCGTGCGGCGGTACTGGCCCGCGACCTGCGTCACGGTCTTCAGGAACCGCTGCAGGCGCGCCGACACCTCGTCGCTCTGGCCGCGGCCGAGTTCGATCTCGGCCCCGCTGTCCAGCAGCACCTTCCAGCTGCCGCGGCTGGACAGCCGCAGCTCGGCGATGTCGAAGTCGTAGGGCTCGAACATCGGCGCAAGCACGCGGTACATGCCCAGCACCTGCCCGGCCTGCTCGATCGGGCCGTCCAGGCGCGGCAGGTCGGCATCGACCTCGGCCACGTTGGCCTCGAACACGTCGCCGAAGCCGTTGATCAGCTTGGAGCCGGCTTCGTCGCCCCACACCGCCACCGGCACCTGCTCGGTCAGCGTCACGCGCAGCTTGTTCGGGAACTCGCGCCGCACCACCGCGCTGCGCACCCACGGCACCGTCTCGAAGGCGGTGCGCGCACGCGCCAGGTCGATGGTGAAGAAGTTGCCCTTGAGCTGCGGCGCCACGTTGGCGCGCAGCGTGACCGCGTTGTTGTGCGTGACCTCGCCGTCCACCTTGATGCCCGAGATCGGGAAGAAAGGCTGGCGCAGCACCCACCACGCGCTCGCCGCCAGCAGCATGAGCGCCACCAGCACGAACGCAACGTTCGCGACGATGTTCATCAGCTTGACGTCGAAGGGAGCGGGGATGCTGTCGGCCATGGCTTAGTTCGCGCCTCCCTTGGCATCCAGCGATGCGGATGCGAGCACGCGCACGCACAGCTCTTCGTAGGGAATGCCCGCCGCGCGCGCCGACATCGGCACCAGCGAATGGCTGGTCATGCCGGGCGAGGTGTTCATCTCGAGCAGGAAGGGCTTGCGGTCGCTGGCGCGGATCATCACGTCGGCGCGGCCCCAGCCGCGGCAGCCGAGCGTGTGGTACGCCGCCAGCGTGATGCGCTGGATCTCGCGTTCCTCGGCCTCGGGCAGGCCGCTCGGGCACTGGTACTTCACGTCGTCGGTGAAGTACTTGTTCTGGTAGTCGTAGGCGCCCTCAGGCGCAGCGATGCGCACCACCGGCAGCGCGCGCGCGTCCAGGCCCTGGCCGAGCACGGCGCAGGTCACCTCTTCGCCGTCGATGAACTCTTCGCACAGCACGTCGGCGTCGAACTTCGCCGACAGCGCGACCGCATCCTGCATCTGCGAGTAGCCCTCGACCTTGGTCACGCCGATGGACGAGCCCTCGCGCGGCGGCTTCACGATCAGCGGCAGGCCGAGCACGTCGGGCACCACCATGATCTGCTCGCGGCTTTGCTGGTCGAAGGCCAGGCGCACGTACTTGGGCGTCGGCAGGCCGTCGGCCTGCCAGATGCGCTTGGTCATGACCTTGTCCATGGCCACGCTCGAGGCCATCACGCCCGAGCCGGTGTAGGGAATGCCGAGCAGCTCGAGCGCGCCCTGCACGGTGCCGTCTTCGCCATGGCGGCCATGCAGCGCGACGAAGCAGCGCGCGAAGCCTTCGCGCTTCAGGTCGGTCAGCTCGCGCTCCGACGGGTCGAAGGCATGCGCGTCGACGCCGCGCGAACGCAGGGCCTGCAGCACGCCGGCGCCGGACATCAGCGACACCTCGCGTTCGGCGGAACTGCCGCCGAACAGCACGGCGACCTTGCCGAAAAGTTGTGGATCCTGAAGGCTCACGCGGCCCTCCCCTTGCGCGCAGTGCGCTCTGAAGTTGTTGATGAGGGTGCGGGCGGCGTGCCGAGTTCGACCACCTTGCCCGGCACCGCGCCGATGGAGCCCGCGCCCATGCACAGCACCACGTCGCCCGCGCGGGCGTTGTCCAGGATGGCCTGCGGCATCGCGACGATGTCGTCCACGAACACCGGCTCGACCTTGCCGGCCACGCGCAGCGCGCGCGCCAGCGTGCGGCCGTCGGCGGCCACGATGGGCGCCTCGCCCGCGGCATAGACCTCGCCCAGCAGCACCGAGTCGGCCGTGCCGATGACCTTCACGAAGTCCTCGAAGCAGTCGCGCGTGCGGGTGTAGCGGTGCGGCTGGAAGGCCAGCACCAGCCGGCGCCCCGGGAAGGCGCCACGCGCGGCCGCGATGGTGGCCGCCATCTCGACCGGGTGGTGGCCGTAGTCGTCGATGACGGTGAAGCGCCCGCCGGCCGTGTCGCTCGGCACGGCCACCTCGCCGTAGCTCTGGAAGCGGCGGCCCACGCCCTTGAAGCCGGCGAGGCCGCGCTGCACCGCTTCGTCGGCAATGCCGAGCTCGACCGCCATGGCGATCACCGACAGCGCGTTGCGCACGTTGTGCTCGCCCGGCAGGTTCAGCACGATGGGCAGGTCGGGCAGCGTCACGCCGTTGCGGCGCTGCGCGGTGAAATGCATCTGGCCGCCGACGGCGCGCACGTCGATGGCGCGCACCTGGGCATCCTCGCCGAAGCCGTAGCTGGTGACCGGGCAGGTCACGTCGGCCACGATCTCGCGCACCGCCGGATCGTCGGTGCACAGGATGGCCACGCCGTAGAACGGCATGCGGTGCAGGAAATCGACGAAGGCTTTCTTCAGCTTCGCGAAGTCGTGCCCGTAGGTCTCCATGTGGTCGGCGTCGATGTTCGTGACCACCGCCATGACGGGCAGCAGGTTCAGGAACGAGGCGTCCGACTCGTCGGCCTCGACCACGATGTAGTCGCCGCTGCCCAGCTGCGCGTTGGCGCCGGCGCTGTTCAGGCGCCCGCCGATCACGAAGGTCGGGTCGAGCCCGGCGGCCTCGAGCACGCTGGCGGCCAGGCTGGTGGTGGTGGTCTTGCCGTGCGTGCCGGCGATGGCGATGCCCTGCTTCAGGCGCATCAGCTCCGCGAGCATCAGCGCGCGCGGCACGACCGGAATGCGCTTTTCGCGCGCGGCCAGCACCTCGGGGTTGTCCGATTGCACGGCGGTGGAGGTGACGACCGCATCGGCGCCGTCGATGTGCGCGGCGGCATGGCCCACGAAGGTGCCGATGCCCAGGCCCGCGAGGCGGCGCAGCGTGGCGCTGTCGGACAGGTCGGATCCGGTGATCCGGTAGCCCAGGTTGAGCAGCACCTCGGCGATGCCGCTCATGCCGGAGCCGCCGACGCCGACGAAGTGGATGTGACGGATCGCGTGCTTCATTTCGCAAGCTCCTCGCAGGCGCGGACGACCGCGTCCACTGCTTCGGTCTTCTGCAGGGTCTTGGCCTTGGTGGCCCGGTCGATCAAGGTCGCGCGTTCGGTTTTCTGTAGCAAATCAGCCAGCAATTCAGAGGTGAGGTCGGTCTGTTGCACCAGCCAGCCGCCGCCCGCGTCCACGAGGAAGCGCGCGTTGGTGGTCTGGTGGTCGTCGACCGCCGAGGGGAAAGGCACGAACAGCGCTGCTGCGCCGACGGCCGCGATTTCGGTGACGGTGCTGGCGCCGGCGCGCGCGACGATGAGGTCGGCCTCGGCGTACGCCTGCGCGGTGTCGTCGATGAAGGGCGTGAGCTCGCCCTCGACGCCGGCCGCCGCATAGTTGGCGCGCAGCTCGTCGATCTGCTTGGCGCCGCTCTGGTGCAGCACCTGCGGGCGTTCGGCGGGCGCGATGCGCGCCAGCGCCTGCGGCACGACGGCGTTGAGCGCCCGCGCGCCCAGGCTGCCGCCGACCACCAGCAACTTGAGCGGCCCCGTGCGGCCCGCGAAGCGCGTGGCCGGATCGGGCTGCGAGGTGAACGCCGCGCGCAGCGGATTGCCCACCCACTGTGCCTTCTTCAGCACGTTCGGGAAGGCCGTGAACACGCGGTCGGCCACGCCCGCCAGCACCTTGTTGGCGAGGCCGGCGACCGAGTTCTGCTCGTGCAGCACCAGCGGCTTGCCCATCAGCACGCCCATCATCCCGCCCGGGAAGGTGATGTAGCCGCCCAGGCCCACCAGCACATCAGGCTTCACGCGGCGCACCACGGCCAGGCTCTGCCAGAAGGCGCGCAGCAGCTTCAGCGGCAACAGGAACAGCGTGAGCGGGCCCTTGCCGCGCACGCCGCCGAACTGCACCGGCTCGAAGGCGAAGCCGCGCGGAGGCACGAGCTTTTCTTCCATGCTGCCGGGCGCGCCCAGCCAGTGCACGCGCCAGCCGCGCTCGCGCAGGGCCTCGGCCACTGCGAGACCCGGGAAGATGTGGCCGCCCGTACCGCCGGCCATGACCAGCGCAGTGCGCGTCATACGCGACCTCCCCGCATCAGCACACGGTTCTCATAGTCGATGCGCAGCACGACGGCGAGCGCCACGAGATTCATCAGGATCGCCGAGCCGCCGAAGCTCATCAGCGGCAAGGTCAGGCCCTTGGTCGGCAGTGCGCCCAGGTTCACGCCCATGTTGATGAAGGCCTGGAAGCCGATCCACACGCCCACGCCCTGGGCCACGAGGCCCGAGAACACGCGGTCCAGCGCGATCGCCTGGCGGCCGATGTGCATGATGCGGCGCGTGAGCCACAGGAACAGGCCGATGATCAGCAGCACGCCGATGAGGCCGAACTCTTCGCCGATCACGGCCAGCAGGAAGTCGGTGTGCGCCTCGGGCAGCCAGTGCAGTTTTTCGACGCTGCCGCCCAGGCCCACGCCGAAGACCTCGCCGCGCCCGATGGCGATCAGCGAGTGCGACAGCTGGTAGCCCTTGCCCAGCGCGTGCTCCTCGCTCCACGGATCGAGGTACGCAAAGATGCGCTCGCGGCGCCACGGACTGCTCGCCACGATGGAGCCGAAGGCCACCACCACCAGCGTCGCGATCACGAAGAACATGCGCGCGTTCACGCCGCCCAGGAACAGGATGCCCATGGCGATCACGGCGATCACCATGAAGGCACCCATGTCGGGCTCGGCCATCACCAGCATGCCGACCACCACCACCGCGATGCCCATCGGCAGCACGGCGCGGAAGAACCGTTCCTTGATCTCCATCTTGCGCACCATGTAGCTGGCGGCGTAGAGCACCATCGCGAACTTGGCCAGCTCCGACGGCTGGAAGCGCATGAAGCCCATCGGCAGCCAGCGGCGCGCGCCGTTCACGTTGATGCCGATGTGCGGAATAAGCACCGCCACCAGCAGCAGCAGCGAGGCCACGAAGAGCCAGGGCGCGGCGCGCTCCCAGGTCTTCATCGGGACCTGGAAGGTCAGCAGCGCGGCGATGAAGGCGATGACCAGCGACGCCGCATGCCGCGTGAGGAAGTACGAGGCGCTGTAGCCGGCGCGCGCGAAGCGCGGGTTGTCGGGCAGCGCGATCGAGGCCGAATACACCATGATCAGGCCCCAGGTCATCAGCGCGACCGTGACCCAGACCAGCGCCTGGTCGAAGCCCAGCACGCGCATCGGCGTGGCCTTGGTCTGCGCGACGCCGGCGCCGCCCAGCCGCACGGGCAGGTGCACGGGCAGCGAATCCATGCCGCTGCGGGCGCGCCGGAACCAGCCGCCGAAACGGCTGCCGGTGCTGGGTTCCTGGCCTGCGGCTGCGGAGTTCAAATCGGGTCCTCCATCGATCCGGCGGTGGACAGCGACGCGCCGGGCACGTACGACACCACCGCGTCGTCGCCACCCACGGCCTCGCGCGGGCTGTCGGCGTAAGCCTCGACGGCCTCGCAGAACACCTCGGCGCGGTGCGCGTAGTCCTTGAACATGTCGAAGCTCGCACAGGCCGGTGACAGCAGCACGGCATCGCCGGGGTGGGCGCGCGCGGCGGCGAGCTTCACGGCCTCTTCCATCGAGCCCGCGTGCTTCAGCGAGACGCCGGTGGAAGCCAGCGCGGCCTCGATGAGCGGGGCGTCGCGGCCGATGAGCACGACGGCGCGCGCGTACTGGCGCACGGGGTCGGCCAGCGGCTCGAAGTCCTGGCCCTTGCCTTCGCCGCCGAGGATCACGACCACGCGGCGCTCCTCGCCGAGACCGCTCAGTGCGGCCACGGTGGCGCCGACGTTGGTGCCCTTGCTGTCGTCGAAGAACTCGACCTCGTCCACGATGGCGATCGGCTCGACGCGGTGCGGCTCGCCGCGGTACTCGCGCAGGCCGTAGAGCATCGGGCCCAGCGGGCAGTCGGCGGCACTGGCGAGCGCGAGCGCGGCCAGGGCGTTCATGGCGTTGTGGCGGCCGCGGATGCGCAGCGCGTCGGCGGGCATGAGGCGCTGGAAGAAGAGCTCTTCTTCCACCACCGCGCCGCGCTTGCGCTTCTGCGTTTCGTCGGCTTCCAGCGCGCGCACCAGCCAGGCCACGCCGTTGATGCGCTCGATGCCGTAGTCACCCGGGCGCAGCGGCATCGCGCCGCCGAAGGTGACGTGGGTGCGGATCTGCGGACGCTGCAGCCGCACCTTGACCGGCGGCGGCAGCATGGCCATCACGCCGGCGTCGTCGCGGTTGAGGATCATCAGGCCCTTGGCGCCGAAGATGCGCGCCTTCGCGGCCGCGTAGGCCGGCATGTCGCCATGCCAGTCGAGGTGGTCCTGCGTGAGGTTGAGCACGGTCGCGGCCGTGGGCTCGAAGCCCTGCACGCCGTCGAGCTGGAAGCTCGAGAGTTCGAGCACCCACACGTCGGGCAGCGTGCCGGCGTCGAGGTGCACGGCCAGCGTGTCGAGCAGCGTGGGGCCGATGTTGCCGGCCACGGCCACGGTCTTGCCCGCGCGCTCGACCAGCTGGCCGGTGAGCGAGGTGACGGTGGTCTTGCCGTTGGTGCCGGTGATCGCGAGCACGGCGGGCGTGTAGCCCTTGGGCGCTTCGGGCTCGGGTTCGGGCACGAGTTCGAGCTGTGGCGCGGCCTCTTCCTCGACCGCGGCCGACGCCGGGTTGGTGGCGGACAGCTCGGCGATCTTGGCGACGAACTCGGCGGCCTCGCGCGCCGCGGTGGGCACGTAGGGCTTGCCGGGGGTGGGCAGGCGGGAGACGGTGGCGGCGGGCGCGGGCGACTCGGCGGGCGTTTCGGCGGCGGCTGGTGCTGCGCCGTCTTCCGTGGCGGCGTCTTCCGTCGTGGCGCCTTCGGCGACGACGTCTTCGGTGGGCGGCGTCACCGGCACGCTCAGCGATGCGTCGCGCGGCATGGCTTCGGCCATGGCGGGCGGTGTGGCTTCAGCGGCTTCGGTCGGTTCGACGGGAGCGGCGGGTTCGACTTCTACGGCAGTCGCATCGACTGGCAGTGCGGCCTCGGTCGACTCAGCGGCCACGGCCTCCGTGGGTGCAACCGCCTCGGTCGCCTCAACAGCTTCGACGGGCGCGGCCTCTTCGGGCTCGCCTTCGACAACCGCAGCAGCCTCCGGCGCAGGCACTTCCGGCGTCTCGACCACCGCAGCCTCCGCCACAGGAACCTCTTCGCTCAGGGCCAGCTCGGCCTGGGCCGGCGTTTCAACGACAGGCTCGACCACGGCGGTTTCGACCGGCACTTCAGCTTCGGTTTCCACCACCGGCACCTCGACCGTCTGCAGATCGAGCAGCGCACGCGCGAACAGGTCCAGCTCACCGCCGACCACGAGGCCCACGGCCTTGGCGGCGTCGACGACCGGCGCCAGCGTCGCGGGCGACAGGCCCGGCGAGCGGTACACGGCGCGGATCGGCGTGCCTTCGACCAGCGCGGCCGTGAACGGCCCGCCGATGAAGGTGGCGTCGGGCAGTTCGGTCTGCAGCGTCGCGAGCGAGGCCGGTGCCTCGCGCGTGTCGGCCACGGTCACGACCGCGCCGTGGCGCGCGCACCAGCGCGCCATCGCCAGCCCGGACGCGCCGAGGCCGAGGATGAGAACGGGGAGGTCTTTCAGGTGCCGCATGGTTGTGTTGTTACCGCAGCTTCAGCGTCGACAGGCCGATGAGGCACAGCAGCATCGTGATGATCCAGAAGCGCACGACGACCTGCGTCTCGCGCCAGCCGCTCTTCTCGAAGTGGTGGTGCAGCGGCGCCATCTTGAGCACGCGCCGGCCTTCGCCATAACGCTTCTTCGTGTACTTGAAGTACATGACCTGCGCCATCACCGAGATCGCCTCGACCACGAAGATGCCGCCCATGATGAAGAACACGATCTCCTGGCGCACGATGACCGCGATGGTGCCCAGCGCGCCGCCCAGCGCCAGCGCGCCCACGTCGCCCATGAAGACCTGCGCCGGATGGGTGTTGAACCAGAGGAACGCGAGCCCCGCACCAGCCATGGCCGAGCAGAACACCAGCAGCTCGCCCGAACCCGGGATATTGGGGAACAGCAGGTACTTGGAGTACACCGCGCTGCCCGTGACGTAGGCGAACACGCCCAGCGCCGAGCCCACCATCACCACCGGCATGATCGCCAGGCCGTCCAGGCCGTCGGTCAGGTTCACGGCGTTGCTCGCGCCCACGATCACGAGGTACGTGAGGATCACGAAGCCGATGCCGCCCAGCGGGTAGCTGACTTCCTTGAAGAAAGGCACCAGCAGGTTGATCTTGGGCGGAAAGTCGAGGTCGAAGCCCGAGCGCACCCAGGCGTAGAACAGCTCGAGCACGCGCCAGTTGGAGCTCTCGGAAATGCTGAACAGCAGGTAGAAGCCGGCGAGCAGGCCGACCAGCGATTGCCAGAAATACTTCTCGCGCGAGCGCATGCCCTCGGGGTCCTTGCGCACCACCTTGCGCCAGTCGTCCACCCAGCCGATGGCGCCGAAGCCCATCGTGACCCACAGCACGATCCACACGAAGCGGTTCGAGAGGTCGAACCACAGCAAGGTGGCGAACGCAATGGCGAACAGCACGAGCACGCCGCCCATGGTGGGCGTGCCGCTCTTGGTCAGGTGCGTTTCCATGCCGTAGCCGCGGATCGGCTGGCCGATCTTGAGCGCGGCGAGGCGACGAATGACGTACGGGCCGGCCACCAGGCCGACGACGAGCGCGGTCAGCGCGGCCATCAGGGCGCGGAACGTGAGGTAGTTGAAAACGCGCAAGAACCCGAACTCGGGCGACAGCGTCTGCAGCCATTGGGCCAGGGACATCAGCATGGTGTGTTGCGCGGCTCATGCGTCATGACCGGCCTCCTTTTGTTGTTGTGCTTCGATCGCCTGCACCACGCGCTCCATCTTCATGAAGCGCGACCCCTTGACCAGCACGCTGCCCAGCTGCGGCAGGCGGGCGAGCACGGCCGCGCGGAGCGTGTCGAAATCGTCGAAATGGCGTCCATCGACACCATCGTTGTTGTTGAAAGCCGTCGCCGCATGCACGGTCTCGCCGCCCAGCGTGTAGACGGCGTCGAGGCCGCGCTGGCGCGCCCAGGCGCCGACCTCGGCGTGGAATTCCGGCGAGCGGTCGCCGACCTCGCCCATCTCGCCGAGCACCAGCAGGCGCGGCGCGGGCAGGCCGGTGAGCACGTCGATGGCGGCAATCACGGAATCGGGGTTGGCGTTGTAGCTGTCGTCGACCAGCGTGAGCGCGTGCCCGCCGGGCAGCACGACCTCGCTGGCGCGCGAACGGCCCTTGACCGGCTCGAAGGCCGACAGGCCCGCGGCGATGGTGTCGAGCGACACGCCGGCCGCCAGCGCGCAGGCGGTGGCGGCGAGCGCGTTGCCCACGTTGTGGCGGCCCGCGATGTGCAGGCGCGCGTCGAAGGCGCCCAGCGGCGTGCGCACGCGCACACTCCAGGCGCCCTGCTGCCATTCGGCGCTGTCGAGCGAGATGTCGGCGTCGGCGTGCTCGCCGAAGGTCAGGCAGCGGCGCGAACCGCTCTGGCGCGCCAGGTCGGTCCACAGCGAGGTGAAGGTGTCGCCGTAGGGAAACACGGCGGTGCCGTCGTCGGGCAGTTCAGCGAACACGGCGGCGTTCTCGATGGCGACCGCCTCGACGCTGGCCATGAACTCCTGGTGCTCGCGCTGCGCGTTGTTGACCAGCGCGATGGTCGGGCGCGACATGGCGGCCAGCCGCGCGATCTCGCCCGGGTGGTTCATGCCCAGTTCGAGCACCGCCAGCTGGTGCTGCGCGCGCAGGCGCAGCAGCGTGAGCGGCACGCCGATCTCGTTGTTGAAGTTACCGGCCGTAGCCAGCGCGCGGTCGGCGCGGAAGGCGGCGAGCACGGACGCGATCATCTGCGTGACCGTGGTCTTGCCGTTGCTGCCGGTGACGGCGATCAGCGGCAGCTGGAACTGCGCGCGCCAGCCGGCGCCCAGCGCACCGAGCGCGATGAGCGAGTCGGGCACTTCGAGGCCGGCAAGCCCTGCGGCTTCGAGGCCGCCGTGCGCAATGGCGGCCACGGCGCCCTGCTTCTTCGCGTCGGCCAGGAAGTCGTTGGCGTCGAAACGCTCGCCCTTGAGCGCGACGAACAGGTCGCCTGCGGCCAGGGTGCGGGTGTCGGTGTGGACGCGGGCGATCACGGTAGCCGGGTCGCCCACGAGGCGCGACCCCGGCACCCATTGCTGCGCCTGCGCCAGCGTGAGGTTGAGCGGGGTGGAGACGGGCGTCGCCATGGCGGTCATGCGGCACCCCGCTTCGCGAGCGCGTCGAGCGCGTGGGTCTTGTCGGAGAACGGCAGGCGCTGGCCGGCGATCTCCTGCCACTCTTCGTGGCCCTTGCCGGCGATCAGCACCACGTCTTGCGGGGCCGCCTGGGCAATGGTTTCGGCGATGGCGCGCGCACGGTCGACCTGCACGCGGGCCGCCTCGACGCGCGTGAAACCGCGCAGCGCCTGGCTGATGATCGCGTCGGGGTTCTCGTTGCGCGGGTTGTCGCTGGTGAGCACGACATGGTCGGCCTGCCGTTCGGCGACGGCCGCCATCAGCGGGCGCTTGATCGGGTCGCGGTTGCCGCCGCAGCCGAACACGCACCACAGCGCGCCGCCGCGTTGCCTGGCCAGCGGACGCAGGCCGGCGAGGGCCTTGTCGAGCGCGTCGGGCGTGTGGGCGTAGTCGACCACGGCCAGCGGCGCGCCGTCGGTGGGTTGCACGCGGTCCATGCGGCCCGGCACGCTGCTGAGGTGGGCGCAGGCGGCCACAGCCTGGGCGAGCGTGAGGCCCAGCGCGCGCAGGGTGCCGAGCACGCCAAGCAGGTTGGCGACGTTGTACTGGCCGATGAGCCCGGTCGCGAGCCGTTCGGCCGGCGCCGTGCTGCCGTGCTCGGCCACGGTGAACTGCAGGCCCTGGGCGTCGTAGCCGATGTCGCGCGCCACCAGCCGCGCGGGCTTGCCGCCGGCCGAGACGGTCCAGACGTCGAGCGCGCCGATGCCGGCGTCCAGCAGGTTGGCGCACAGGCTGGCGCCGTGCATGTCGTCGATGTTGATCACCGCGGCGCGCAGGCCGGGCCAGCGGAACAGCTCGGCCTTGGCCTGCCAGTAGGCGTCCATGCTGCCGTGGTAGTCGAGGTGGTCCTGCGTGAAATTGGTGAACACGGCGACCGCGATGCGGCAGCCGTCGAGCCGGCGCTCGGCAATGCCGATGGACGAAGCCTCGATGGCGCAGGCACCGAAGCCCTCGGTGACGAAGTCGCGCAGCGCGCGCTGCAGCATCACGGGGTCGGGCGTGGTCAGGCCGGTGTAGGTGAGTTCGGGCGGCACGCCGATGCCCAGCGTTCCGACCACGGCGCAGGGCGACGGCGCGCCGCGCTCGGTGGTGCCGTCGGGGCGCATGGCGCGCACGCCGCCGGCCGCGCGCAGCGTGGACAGCGATTCGGCCAGCCACCATGCGGTGGAGGTCTTGCCGTTGGTGCCGGTCACGGCCAGCAGGTCGAGCTGGGCCGAGGGGTTGTCGTAGAAGGCAGCGGCGATCGGGCCGGTGGCGGCCTTGAGGCCGGGGTAGCTCACGATGCGTTCATCGCCGTCAAAGCCGAAGGCGTCCACGCCCTCGTGCTCGACGAGGCAGGCCACGGCGCCCTGCGCCAGTGCGGCCGCCACGTGCTGGCGGCCGTCGGTGGCGGCACCGGGCCAGGCAATGAAGGCATCGCCCGGGCCGACCGCGCGGCTGTCGGCGAGCAGCGCGCCCTGCACGCGCTCCTTGAGCCAGAACGCGGCGGTGGTGGGGGAAGTGAGTGTCAGCATGTCAGAAGCTCTCGGGGACGTCCTGCGTCTGCACGAGGGGTTTGACCGCCAGATCGGGCGGGACGTTCATCATGCGCAGGGTCTGCTGCACGACTTCGCTGAACACCGGCGCCGCGGCGAGGCCGCCGAAATACTGGCCGTCGGTCGGCTCGTCGATCATCACCGCGACGATGATGCGCGGCTTCTCGATGGGCGCCATGCCGGTGAACCAGGCACGGTACTTGTTGCTGGCGTAGCCCTTGCCGACCTGCTTGTGGGCCGTGCCCGACTTGCCGCCGACCGAGTAGCCCACCGTCTGCGCGCGCGTGCCGGTGCCGCCCGGGCCGGCGGCCATCTGCAGCATCTTGCGCACCGCAAGCGCGTTGGAGGGCGAGAACACGCGCACGCCGACCGGCGGCTCGGTATTTTTCAGGATCGTGACCGGGATGATGGAGCCGTCGTGCGCGAACGAGGTGTACGAATGCGCCATCTGGAACAGCGACGCCGACAGACCGTAGCCGTAGGCCATGGTGGCCTGCTCGACCGGCTTCCAGGTCTTCCACGGACGCAGCCGGCCCGTCACGGCGCCGGGGAACTGGATCTGCGGCTTCTGGCCGTAGCCCAGCGCGGTGTAGGTGTCCCACATCTCGTGGGGCGTCATCTTCTGGGCGATCTTGAGCGCGCCCACGTTGCTCGACTTCTGGATCACGCCCTCCACCGTCAGCGAGCCGTAGTTGTGGGTGTCGCTGATGGTGAAGCCGCCCAGCTGGTAGCGACCGGGCGCGGTGTCGATGATGGTCGAGGGCTTCACGCGGCCGGCCTCCAGCGCCATCGCCACGGTGATGGGCTTCATGGTCGAGCCGGGCTCGAAGGTGTCGGTGAGCGCGCGGTTGCGCAGCTGCTCGCCGGTGAGGTTCTGGCGCTTGTCGGGCACGTAGCTCGGGTAGTTGGCCAGCGCCAGCACCTCGCCGGTGGTGCTGTCGAGCACCACCACGCTGCCGGCCTTGGCACGGCGCGCGGTGACGGCGTCGCGCAGCTTCTGGTAGGCGAAGAACTGCACCTTGCTGTCGACGCTGAGCTGGATGTCGCGGCCCTCGACCGGCGGCACCTGCTCGCCCACGCCTTCGACCACGCGGCCCAGCCGGTCCTTGATGACGCGGCGCGAACCGGCCTTGCCGGCCAGTTCCTTGTTGAACGCCAGCTCGATGCCTTCCTGGCCGTTGTCTTCCACGTTGGTGAAGCCCACCACGTGCGCCGCCGCCTCGCCCTCGGGGTACTGGCGTTTGTATTCCTTGCGCTGGTAGATGCCCTTGAGGTTGAGCGCGGCGATCTGCTTGGCGATGGGCTCGTCGACCTGGCGCTTGATCCAGACGAAGGTCTTGTCTTCGTCTTCGAGCTTCTTGTCGAAGTCCTTCTGCGGCATGCCGAGCAGCTTGGCCACCTGCTTGAGCTTGGCGCGCACCTCGGGGTCGTCGCGCTCCACGTCTTCGGGAATGGCCCAGATGCTGGGCGCCACCACGCTGGACGCCAGGATGAGCCCGTTGCGGTCGAGGATGCGCCCGCGGTTGGCCGGCAGCTCCAGCGTGCGGGCGAAGCGCACTTCGCCCTGGCGCTGGAAGAAGCTGTTGTTGAAGACCTGCACGTACGCGGCCCGCCCCGCCAGCATGACGAAGCCGAAGGCGATGCCGGCGACGATGAACTTGCTGCGCCACACCGGCGTCTTGCTCGCGAGCAAGGGGCTGGTGGTGTAGCGCACGCTGCGGTTGCCGCGGCTCATCGGGCGGGCCTCGCGGCGGTGCCGGGCTTGGGCGGCGTGGTCGGCGGCAGCGGTGCCACGGCCGGGATCACCGAGCCGTCGGGGCGAACGTACTGCGTGATGGCCGGCGAGGCCGTGCGCATCTGCAGCTGTTCCTTGGCCAGCTTCTCCACGCGCAGCGGCGTGGCCTGGGCGCGCTTTTCCACCTGCAGGCGGTCATGCTCGGTTTCGAGCTTGCGCGTCTCCTGCAGGGCGCGGTCGAACTCCGTGTAGAGCTGGCGCGACTGGTACTGGGTGTGCACAAGGTACAAAGCCGTCGCAATGACGGCCAGCAGAAGAAGCAGGTTGATGCGCGCCATGGCTACCCGGCCTCCGTGCGTTCGGCCACCCGGAGGATGGCGCTGCGCGAGCGCGGGTTGCCGCGCACCTCTTCTTCGGACGGCTTGATGCGCTCGAGCGCGTGCAGCTTCATCACCTTGGGCGCGGCGAAGGGCGCGCGGCGGTCGTAGACCTCCTTCGAGTGCTTGGCGATGAACTGCTTGACGATGCGGTCTTCGAGCGAATGGAAGCTGATCACCGCGAGGCGGCCGCCGGGCGCGAGCACCGACAGGCTGGCCTCTAGCGCTTGTTGCAGCTCCTCAAGCTCGGCGTTGATGAAAATCCGAAAAGCCTGAAATGTGCGCGTTGCAGGGTTCTGGCCCTGCTCGCGGGTTTTGACCGTGCCAGCCACGAGCTCGGCCAGTTCGGTGGTGGTTGAAATTGCGCCCCGTTCTTGTCTGCGAGCAACAATCGCCTTTGCAATCTGAACAGCAAACCGTTCTTCGCCATAGTCACGGATCACCTCTGCAATTTGTTGAAGTTCGGCCGTTGCCAGCCACTCGGCCACGCTCTCGCCGCGCGTGGTGTCCATGCGCATGTCGAGCGGACCGTCGAAACGGAAACTGAAACCGCGCACCGGGTTGTCGATCTGCGGCGAACTCACACCCAGGTCCATCAGCAAGCCGTTGACGCTGGCGTCGGGCAATTCGCCCAGCGAGCGGAATCCCTGGTGGCGGATAGAAAAACGCGCATCCGAGATGCGCGCTGCTTCGGCCACCGCTTCTGCATCCTTGTCGAATGCGATGAGCCTGCCTTCCGGCGCCAGCCGCGCGAGGATGGCGCGCGCATGTCCTCCGCGGCCGAAGGTGGCGTCCACGTACGTGCCCGTGGCTGCCGCGCTGCCGGAAAGAAGGGCTTCCACCGCCTCGTTCAACAAGACGGTCGTGTGGGTCAGGGGGGTGTTCACGGGGCTCCTCAGAACGCGAAGTCCTGAAACACATCCGGCATCTCGCCCTGGGTGGCCTCGGCCTCCTTGGCCTCGTAGGTGGCCTTGTCCCAGAGTTCGAAGTGGTTGCCCATGCCCAGCAACAGCGTCTCGCGGTTGATGCCGGTGGCGGCGCGCAGCTCGGGCGACACCAGCACGCGGCCGGTGCCGTCCATCTCGACGTCCATCGCGTTACCGAGGAAGACGCGCTTCCACCACTGCGCCGACATCGGCAGCGCAGCAATGCGTTCGCGGAATTTTTCCCATTCGGGACGGGGGAACACCATCAGGCATCCGTGCGGATGCTTGGTGATCGTGAGCTGGCCGCCTGCCGTGGCGCTCAGGACGTCGCGATGCCGGGTCGGCACGGAGAGCCGCCCCTTGGCATCCAGACTGAGCGATGAAGCGCCTTGAAACACGACCACGAAACCCCTGTGGTGGGAGGTGCCGCGACACCCGGAAGGGGCGTTGCCCGCACTTTTTCCCACTTAACTGCACTTTTTTCCACTGTAGCAGGAAACACTTGCGACGCAACTGGGGCTCGGGGGTATTTTTTGTAATGGAATCAACGACTTAGCGCCGATTTCCAAACCTGGAAATCGGCGAATTGTGTTGAAAATGAAGTACTTAGCTCACGCAGTGAAAGTGATGCGTGAAGGACGACCCCGTTACAGGGGCCGAGGGAGGCGGCTTCAGAGGATGAAGCGCGAAAGGTCTTCGTCGTGACTTAGTGCCGCGAGGCGCTCGTCGACATAAGCGGCATCGATGCGGACCGTCTGGCCCTCGATGCGGGTGGCATCGAAGCTTACCTCATCGAGCAGGCGCTCCATCACGGTCGAGAGACGGCGTGCACCGATGTTCTCGGTGCGCTCGTTCACCTCGAAGGCGATGGCCGCCAGCCGCGTGATGCCGTCGGGCGCGAAGTCGAGCGTCACGCCTTCGGTGGCCAGCAGCGCCTGGTACTGCTTCACGAGCGAGGCGCGGGTCTGCGTGAGGATGCTCTCGAAGTCCGACACCGAGAGCGATTGCAGCTCGACGCGGATCGGAAAGCGCCCCTGCAGCTCGGGAATGAGGTCGCTCGGCTTGCTCAGGTGGAACGCACCGCTCGCGATGAACAGCATGTGGTCGGTGCGCACCACGCCGTACTTGGTGGACACGGCCGTGCCCTCCACGAGCGGCAGCAGGTCGCGCTGCACGCCCTGGCGCGAGACATCGGAGCCCTGCGCTTCGCTGCGCGTGGCGACCTTGTCGATCTCGTCGATGAAGACGATGCCGTTCTGCTCGGCGTTGGCGATGGCCTGCGTGCGGATCTCGTCCTCGTTGACCAGCTTGGCGGCCTCTTCGTCGATCAAGAGGCGCATCGCCTCGGCGATCTTGAGCTTGCGCGTCTTGCGCTTGCCGCCGCCGAGCTGGCCGAACATGCCGCGCAGTTGCTCGGTCATTTCCTCCATGCCGGCCGGGCCCATGATCTCCAGCGGCGCACGCGTTTCGGC
The DNA here is from genome assembly GCF_059416345.1 of Variovorax sp. GW821-FHT09D07. Taxonomy (NCBI): domain Bacteria; kingdom Pseudomonadati; phylum Pseudomonadota; class Betaproteobacteria; order Burkholderiales; family Comamonadaceae; genus Variovorax; species Variovorax sp. GW821-FHT09D07. Next base: position 713,016 of record NZ_JBWKOY010000003.1, on the reverse strand, counting down.
GAGGTCGAGTTCGATCTCCTTGTCGTCGAGCTGGTGCTCGCGCAGCTTCTTGCGGAAGGCCTGGCGCGTCGGGTTGGGGCTGTCGAGTGCGGGCGCAGCGCCATCGGCGCCGCGCGCCGGAGGCAGCAGCGCATCGAGGATGCGCTCCTCGGCCGCGTCTTCGGCACGGGCGCGCACCTTCACGCTTTCGGATTCGCGCGTCTGCTTGACGGCGATCTCGGCGAGGTCGCGAATGATGGAGTCGACATCCTTGCCCACGTAGCCCACCTCGGTGAACTTGGTGGCCTCGACCTTGATGAACGGCGCGTCGGCCAGACGGGCCAGGCGGCGGGCGATCTCGGTCTTGCCGACGCCCGTCGGGCCGATCATGAGGATGTTCTTGGGCGTGATCTCGTGGCGCAGCTTCTCGTCGACCTTCTGGCGGCGCCAGCGGTTGCGCAGCGCAATGGCCACGGCGCGCTTGGCGGCGGGCTGGCCGACGATGTGGTTGTCCAGCTCGGAGACGATTTCCTGGGGGGTCATGGACATGGTCAGAGCGCTTCCACCGTGTGGTTCATGTTCGTGTAAATGCAGATTTCTCCGGCGATCGCCAGCGATTTGCGCACGATCTGCTCGGCCGAAAGGTCGGTGTTGTCGATCAGCGCCTTGGCCGCCGACTGGGCGTAGGCACCGCCCGAACCGATGGCGATCACGCCGTCTTCAGGCTCCAACACGTCGCCATTGCCGGTGATGATGAGCGAAGTCGTGGCGTCGGCCACGGCCAGCATGGCCTCGAGCTTGCGCAGCACGCGGTCGGTGCGCCAGTCCTTGGTGAGCTCGACCGCCGCGCGGGTCAGGTGGCCCTGGTGCTTCTCGAGCTTGGCCTCGAAGCGCTCGAAGAGCGTGAAGGCATCGGCTGTGGCGCCGGCGAAACCCGCCAGGACCTTGCCGTGATAGAGCCGCCGCACCTTGCGCGCCGTGCCCTTGATGACGATGTTGCCGAGAGTGACCTGCCCGTCCCCGCCGATGGCGACCTGATCGCCTTGGGGGGTCTTGCGGCGCACGCTCACGATGGTGGTGCCGTGAAACTGTTCCATCGCAGCCATCTGGGGATGGGCCCCGCCAATGCAACCCTTGCGGTCGGACAAACTGCTGGCGGAAAACACGGCCGCGCCGGGGCCGAGGACCCCCTGTGACGGGGTCAGTTCTTGCGGACCGCGACCGTGGCGTGGTCGGTGATGCCGATCAGTCCGAACAGCGCGGCAATCAGCCGGTGGGCGTCGACGAACTGCACCCGCTCACCGTTCGCGTCGCGCTCGCGGACCCAGCTCAGCAGCGTGCCGGCCGCCGTCAGGTCCATGCGCAGCAGGGCCGCGCACGAGATGACCGGTGCCGTCGTGTGGCGCAGGTCGTGGTCCAGGCGCTGCCAGCACGACAGCGAGTCGCCGCGCAGGTCGCCCGCCAGCGCGGCAAAGCCGCTGTCGGTGGACGGGAAGCTCTCGGAATCGCCCCCGACCGACAGCAGCGACCACACCGAGCTCGGCCGGCTCGCCGGCGGCGCGGCCAGCGAGGTGCACTCGCCCTTCGGGTCCTGCCAGGACGGCGGCGACACCTCGTAGGTGATGCAGTAGTTGAGCGCCACCAGCTCGAAGTCGTCAGGCAGGTGCATCATGCGCAGCGCTGCGAGGCGCAGCTGCCACCAGGCGTCGTCGGGATGGCGCTCGTTGTTGGGCGTGGCCGCGGCCAGCACGGCCATGAGCTGCGAGGCGCCGAAGAAGCGCAGCTGCACCGGCGAATCGGACCAGTGCGCGAACAGGATGCGCAGCGGCGCGGCGGCCGGCGGATCGATCTCGGTGAGCGCGCGCCAGTCGAGCGTCCAGACCATGCCGGCCTGCGAGAGCGCGCGCGTGAGCGCCATGAGCCCCTCGCGCGTCAGGTGCGCGGGGCTGGCCCAGTCGGCGGCGCCGGTGGTGTCGGAGGCCGCTTCGGCGTCTTCGCTGGCGGTGACGGCCTTCACGCTGCGCGCGAGTTCGTCGAGCGAGACCCAGTCGGGCCCCATGCGCTTCATGCGCTGCGCGTAGCGCATGCGGGCGGCCGCGAACTTGGCGGCGTCGCCGGTGGCGCGGTACAGGTCGAACAGCGCGCGCCAGCGGGCGTCGTCGCGCTCCAGCGTGACGGCTGCGGTGGCGTCGTCGGCGGAGAACGCACTTTCGGCGGCCAGCGCCTGCAGCAGGATGGCCTCGGCGCCAGTGTCGTCGCCGTGCGCGAAGCGGATCACCGCTTCTTCGAGCGCGCCGTCATGCGCGAGCCGGGACGGCTGCGGCGCAGGCGCGGCGGCTGCGGCAGCAACCGCCGGCGCTGCGGCCACGGGCGCGGAAGCCGCCGGTGCGCCTGGATCGGCCGGCAACTGGTCGCCGCCGCTGTCAACCGGCGGCAGCGTTTCAGCGCCCGCGTCGGGCGGCGGATTGACCAGCGTCTCGCCGTTCGGCCCGCGGCCCTTCCACCACTGCTGCGACATCTGCTCTTCGATCTCGTCGATCTTCTTGAGCGTGAGTGCGCGGCCTTCGGATTTTTCGGAGGTGCTGTTGAGGTTGAACGACGACGGCGTGACCGTCGCCTCGAAGGCATGGGCCGCCGCCTCGCGCTGGCGCAGCTTGCGCAGCATGTCGAACTCGCGGCGGCGCACGAAGTCGTTGCGCTGGCGTCGCTCGATCATTTCCTTCAGCATCTCGCGGCTGTAGGTCTGCTCGGGCAGCGACGAGTCGGAGGACGGCGCGTCCAGCTCCGACCAGTCTTTCAGGGGATTTCGAACGAACTTGGCCACCTTCGAGAAAAGGCGGCCTGACTCTTCCTTTGGCATTCAGAGAAGGTTATCGAAAGCGCGGGTTCCGTTCTACCGTGCAGCCGTTCAATCCCCGAACATTTTCTGCTTCAGCTCGCGGCGCTGCTGCGCTTCGAGCGAGAGCGTGGCGGTCGGGCGGGCCAGCAGGCGGCCGACGCCGATGGGCTCGCCGGTCTCGTCGCAGTAGCCGTAGTCGCCGGCGTCGATGCGCTGGATCGACTGCTCGATCTTCTTGAGCAGCTTGCGTTCGCGGTCGCGCGTGCGCAGCTCGAGCGCGTGCTCTTCCTCGATGGTGGCGCGGTCGGCCGGGTCGGGCACGACCACGGTGTCTTCGCGCAGGTGCTCGGTGGTTTCACCGGCGTTCTCGAGGATGCCGCGCTTGAGTTCTTCGAGCTTCAGGCGGAAGAACGCCATCTGCTTGTCGTTCATGTACTCGTCGTCGGGCATCGCGATGACCTCGGCGTCGCTCAGCTCGGCGGGCGTCTTGGTCTTCCAGTTGTTGGCCAGCTTCGGGTCTTTCTTGACGGCCAGGGGCGGCGGCGGCACCAGCGCGGTGGAAGGTGCCTGCGAGAAGCTGGATTTGGCGGCGGTCGAGGCCACGGATTGCGGCATCGAGGGCACGGTCAGTTGCGACAGCCGGGACACGCGGCCACCACGCGCAGCGGGAGCGGGCGTAGCGGGGATCGAGGGTGTCGCCGGGGCGGAAGAAGAGGCGGCAGCCGTTTTTTTCATGGGGGTCGGGGGAGCAGAAAGGGCGGCCGCAGGACGGCCGACCGGTTGGGATGACGTAGGCGCCGCGCCCGCGGACTTGGTTGCGGGCTTGGCGGACTTCTTGGCAGCCGCGGTCCCGGTCTTGGCCGGGGTTGCCGCAGGCTTCTTGGCAGCGCTTTTCTCTTTCGCGGCAGAGGCAGCAGCAGCGGTGGCAGAAACCTTCTTCGTCGCGGGTACAGCCTTCACAGCCGTCGCCTTCTTTGCGGCGGGCTTGGTGGCTGGCGTGGCCTTGGCGGCGGGTTTCTTCACGGTGACTGGCTCCTTGTACGAACTGGAACGCGCTTTCACTGGGTGTCTCCTCCCAAGGGAACCGTTGCGGGTGTCAGGCCGCGTCGGCTCACGTTGTCGGGGGCGTCCTCAAGTGGTGAACCCCGGGGTTATACCCCCGAAAGCCCGCCAAAAACCCTTGGCGCCCCGTGCCGTAAGTCATATCTCGCCCCTGTGGACGAAGCATGGCTCCCGGAACAGGCGCGCGATTGTATAGAGAACTCGAAACGCAAGGCCATCGGGTGACGCACTGCCCTGCTCCGGTAGCATCGCCCGGCGCCGCCACAGGGGGTGGCGCAGGCACGCCGCGGGTCGGGGAGACACCGCGGCGGCCCTTCAAACAACCGATCGGAAAATAATCTTGAGCAAAAAAGCAGTATTGGGAGTCCTGGCCGCGGCCATCGCCGTCGCCTACGGCGGCAGCACCTGGTGGGCCGGCACGCAAATCAAATCGAGCTATGACGTCGCCCTGGGCGAACTGCCCAAGCAGACCGCGCTGGTGCGCGTGATCGAGCGCAGCTACGAACGCAACTTCCTCGGCGCCGTGAGCACCGTGACGCTCGAACTGGGTTGCCCGGCCGAAGCCGAAGCCGCCACCGCCCCTGCCGCGTCGGCACCCGCCGCCGCGCCGGCCGCCGCCACGACCGATGTCGCCGAGGCCGCGACCGAAGGCGACGAAGAAGAACCCGCCGAAGACGACAGCGACGCCGCGGCCACCCCGCCCAAGCCCGTGCGCATCACCATCCGCGACACCATCCGCCACGGCCCGATCGCCGGCGCCACGCTGGCCGCGGCCGTCATCGACAGCGAACTGGTGCTCGACGCCAAGGCGCAGGCCGAGGCCGAGAAGCTGTTCGGCAAGGCCAAGCCGCTGACCGCGCGCACCAAGGTCGGCTTCGGCGGCGGCTTCACCAGCGACTTCACCGTCGCGCCCGCCAAGCTGGCCGAAGAAGGCAAGGGCGAGTTCGCCTGGCAAGGCGCGCAGGCTCGCCTGGACATGAACGCGGCCCGCACCCACGTGCGCTACGACATGACGATGCCCGGCCTGGACGTCAGCACCGCCTCCAAGGGCGTGCAGCTGAAGATGGGCAAGTTCACCGCCAAGGCCGACATGGACGGCAGCGCCGGCTGGATGCTCGCCACCGGCAAGTCCGAAGGCCGCCTCGACAGCTTCGAGTTGAACGCGCCCAAGGGCCTGGGCCTGGGCGCGGGCACCGAGGCCGCCCCCGCCAAGGCGATCAAGGTGCTGCTGCAAAGCATCGACCTGACCGGCGAAGCCACCATCAAGGACGGCCTGTACGCCTCCGAAGGCGCCTTCAAGGGCAAGGGCAAGGTCAACGAGACCGCGATCGACAAGTTCGAGATCGCCAGCAGCGCGCGCCGCATCCAGGCGGCCGGCTACAAGAAGCTGGCCGACGCCTGGCTGCAGTCGACCGCCGGTGCCGGCTGCGGCCAGCGCAGCAAGGCCCAGAAGGACGCGATGCAGGCGCTCATCGAACAGCTCGCGCCCGACCTCAAGGCCATGGCCAAGCACAGCCCCGAAGCCGGCCTGGACCGCATGCTGGTCGAGATCGGCGGCCACAGCGCCGAGCTCAGCTACTCGGTGGCCCTCGCCGGCGTGACCGACGAAGACCTGCAACTGCCCGGCAACGCGCTGGTGCTCAAGCGCGGCGTGCTCAAGGCCAACGCGCGCCTGCCCGTGAAGTGGATCGAGAAGCTGGCCGAGACCGGCGCCGAGAGCGGCCGCACGCCGCCGCCTGAAATGCTCGCGGGCCTGATCGAACAGGGCGAAGCCAACGGCTACGTGAAGCGCACGGGCGACGACCTAGTCAGCCAGGTCGAGTTCAGCGAAGGCCAGCTCAAGCTCCTGGGCAAGCCGATGGGGAATTTCGGCAAGTAAGCACGGCCCGTCCCATGAAAAACGGCGCTGACCGCGAGGCCAGCGCCGTCTTTATTTGTTTGTCCGGCTCAGGCGAACGTGCTCAGACCAGGCACTGCTCCAGACCCTGCTCCAGGATCTCGCGCGGCAGCTCGATGCCGATGAACACCATGCGGCTCTGGCGCGCCTCGTCCTTGCCCCACTCCGGGCCCAGGTCGCTGCCCATGAGCTGGTGCACGCCCTGGAAGATCACCTTGCGCTCGGTGCCCTTCATGTTCAGCACGCCCTTGTAGCGCAGCATGCGCGGGCCGTAGATGTTCACGATGGCGCCCAGGAAGTCTTCCAGCTTGGCCGGGTCGAAGGCGCGGTCGGCCTTGTAGACGAAGCTCTTGACGTCGTCGTCCGTGTGGTGATGGTGGCCGTGGCCCTCGTGCTTGTGCGAGGGGTGGTCGCAGGCCTCGCCATGCGCGTGGTCATGGTCGTGATGGTCATGGTCGTCTTCCTTCAGGAAGTCGGGGTCGATGTCCAGCTTGGCGTTCAGGTTGAAGCCGCGCAGGTCGAAGATGTCCTTCAGCGGCACGTCGCCGAAGTGCGCCTTCTGCTGCGGCGCGCGCGGGTTCATGTGCTTCAGGCGGTGGATGAGCGCGTCGGTCTCTTCGGCCGACACCAGCTCGCTCTTGCTGATGAAGATCTGGTCGGCAAAGCCCACCTGGCGGCGCGCTTCCTGGCGGTCGTTCAGTTGCTGGGGCGCGTGCTTGGCATCGACCAGCGTGAGGATCGAGTCGAGCAGGTAGCTCTCGGCGATCTCGTCGTCCATGAAGAAGGTCTGCGCCACCGGGCCGGGGTCGGCCAGGCCGGTGGTCTCGATCACCACGCGGTCGAAGTCGAGCAGGCCCTGGCGCTTCTTGGCGGCCAGCAGCTGCAGCGCTTCGCGCAGGTCTTCGCGGATGGTGCAGCAGACGCAGCCGTTGCTCATCTGCACGATCTGCTCCTTCGACTCGGTCACAAGGATGTCGCTGTCGATGTTCTCTTCGCCGAACTCGTTCTCGATGACCGCGATCTTCTGGCCATGGGCCTCGGTCAGGATGCGCTTGAGCAGCGTGGTTTTGCCCGAGCCGAGAAAGCCGGTCAGGATGGTCGCGGGAATGAGGGCCATGGAAAAGTGCTCCGGAAACGGAAAACAGAAAAAGGCGGGGGATTGGCGGGCAGTTTAGCCAATGCCACTGAGTTGCGTTGCCGACGGGGTCAAGCCCTCGTTCACAGCGGCTTTCTGACCACCACCAGCCCCTTCAGGTACTCCCCTTCCGGGAATTCGATGGTCATCGGGTGGTCGGGCGCGGCGCCCAGGCGTTCGGCGATGTAACCGTCCACGCCCGCGTCGAGCCCGGCCGAGGCCACGATCTTGTGGAACAGGTCGGCGCTGATGCCGCCCGAGCAGGAAAACGTGAGCAGCACGCCGCCCGGCTCCAGCAGCTTGAGCGCCAGGCGGTTGATGTCTTTATAGGCACGCGCCGCGCGCTCGGCGTGCGCCACCGTGGGCGCGAACTTCGGCGGGTCGAGCACGATGGCGTCGAAGGTGCGGCCCTGGTCGATGAACTCGCGCAGCACCGTGTTCACGTTGGCGTCGAGAAACTCCGTGGCAATGCCCTGCCCTTCGAAGCCGTTGAGCGCCAGGTGCGCGCGCGCCCGCTCGAGCGCGGGCTGCGACGAATCGACCGACACCAGCGAGGCGCCCTCGAGCGCCCCGGCGGCCTTCAGGCCCGCGAGCGCCGCCACGGTGAAGCCGCCCGTGTAGCAGAAGCAGTTGAGCACACGCCGAAAACGCCGGTGCTGCGCCAGCTCGGCAAAGCGCTGGCGGCTGTCGCGCTGGTCGAGGTAGAAGCCGGTCTTGTGGCCGGTGGCGATGTCCAGCGACAGCTGCCAGCCGTGCTCGCGGATGGTGATCTGGGTCTCGCCCTCGCCACGCAGCCAGCCCGTGACCGGCTTCAGGCCCTCGCGCTCGCGGCCGCTGGCGTCGGAGCGTTCATAGAGCTTGGTAAGCCCCGTGGCCTTGAGCAGCGCATCGGCCAGCACGTCTTTCCAGCGCTCCACGCCGGCCGACAAAAACTGCGCCACCAGCGTGTCGCCATAGCGGTCGACGATCAGCCCCGGCAGGCCGTCGGCCTCGCCGTGCACCAGCCGCACGCCGTCGCTCTGCAGGTCGAAGAGGCCGCGCGCATGCACTGCGCGCGCACAGACCGTGGAAAAAAAAGCAGCGTCGATGCGCTGCTTCTCGTCAAAGCTCCAGGCCCGTGCCCGGATCTTGGAGGTGGGGCCGAAGGCCGCCCACGCGAGAAAGTGGCCGTCGTGCGACTCCACGCGCACCGTTTCCCCCGAGTCCGCGCCGCCGCGCGCAATGGCGGATTCGAAGACCCAGGGATGGCGGCGTTGGAGCGAGCGCTCCTTGCCCGGCTTGAGGCGGAGGGTTTTCATGGGAGATGAATGAAAGAAGAAATGAAAGACGAAAGAAAACGAGGCAGGCGACGGATGGCGGTTACTTGCCGTCCTTGTCCGGCCGGGCCTTGGCGCGCGGATGCGCCGCGTCGTAGACCTTGGCCAGGTGCTGGAAGTCCAGCCGCGTGTAGACCTGCGTGGTCGCGATGTTGGCATGGCCCAGCAGCTCCTGTACTGCGCGCAGGTCGCTGCTCGACTGCAGCACGTGGCTCGCGAACGAGTGGCGCAGCATGTGCGGATGCACCGGCGCGGCCAGGCCGGCCTTCAGGCTGCGCTCGCGCAGCAGCTTCCACACGGCCTGCGACGACATGCGAGCGCCGCGCGCACTGACGAACAGCGCCGGCTCCTGGCGCTCGCCGCGCACCGCGAGCCAGTCGCGCAGCGCCTCGGCCGCCTTGCTGCCCACGGGCACGCTGCGCCGCTTGCTGCCCTTGCCGAGCACATGGGCTTCCATCGCATCGAGGTCGACCCAGCCGAGCGCCGTGGCGCTGGCCTGCGCATCGAGCCCCGTGAGCTCGCTCACGCGCAGGCCGCAGCCGTAGAGCATTTCGACGATGGCGCCGTCGCGCGCTTCGGTCCAGGGGTCGGCCTCAGGGTCGTAAAGCTCGGCCAGGCGCACCGCGTCGTCCACGCCCAGCGCCTTCGGCAGCGGGCGGCCCGCCTTGGGCGCGTGCACGTCCTGCACCGGGTTGAAGCCGATCAGCCCTTCATGGCCGAGCCAGCGGTAGAAGCTGCGCCAGCACGACAGCACCAGCGCAATGCCGCGCGGCTCGCGCCCGGCGCTGTGCAACTGCGCCATCCAGCGGCGGATGTGCGCCGTCTGCACGCGGTCCAGCGGCAGGTTGGCCTCGGCGGCGTGGTCGGTCAGCGCGCGCAGGTGGAAGGCATACAGCTCGACCGTGCGCGGCGCGAGCCGACGCTCCACGCGCACGTGTTCGAGGTATTTGTCGATCCATTCCATGGTGTCGTCGTGCTCCGTGCGCCGCGCGGGGCCGCGCTAGCTAGAACAGATAACCGAGCGATGCATTGTTCACGATGGCGGCGGGCTCGCGCAATGCGCCCTTGAACAGCATGCCCCAGCGGCGCCAGCACGAGGTGGGCGCGGCGGCATACTGCACGTCGAAGGCCTGGTCGAAGCCGCTGGCACGCACCAGCCGCTCGATGCGCCACAGGTGGTACGGCTCCGACACGATGATCACGCTGCGCGCGCCGTTGGCTTCGAGCACCGTGCGCGACAGCGACAGGTTGGCGCGCGTGGACGACGACACCGACTCCAGCACCATCGGCCCCGTGTAGCCCTCGGCCGTGGCGTGGTCGCGCATCACCTCGGCCTCGATGCGGCCGTCTTCGACATCGACGCCGCCCGAGAACACCAGCGTCTGCGCGCGACCGGCGCGCGCCAGCACGATGCCCTGGTCGACCCGGCCCGTGAGGCAGGGGTTGGGCTTGCCGTCGAGGTAGGCGCGGTTGCCCAGCACCAGCGCCACGTCGGCCGCGCGCGGCAGCGGGCCGGCCAGTGCGGCCTCGGCACGCTGCCAGATCACGCCCGCGATGGCGACATACGTCAGCACGCCGGCCAGCAAGACCACGCACAGGCCGGTCAGCCAGGGCCGGCGGCGCCACCCGCGTCGCGCGGAACGGCTCAAGGGCGCAGCCGCGACAGCGCGCCCGACGACAGCTCGGCGATGCGCTCGAGAAAGTCCGTGCCCATTTCGGCGTTGAAGCGCTGCGCGTCCGGCGAGGCCAGCACCAGCAGGCCGAAGGCCGGCGACTCGGCGTCGGGGCGCAGCGGAATCAGCGCGATCGACGCGGCGCCCTGCGGCTCGGGCAGCCAGTTGGCCGCCTCGAAGCCCGCGTTGAGCCCGCAATAAGGCGAGGTCAGCGAGGTGGCCAGCGCCTTCACGTCGTCGCTCACCCACTGGGCATAGGCTTCGTTCAGGTACTCGGTGCCGCAGTCCCACACCTTGATCGCCGTTTGCGGCACCAGGAACAGCGACTGCAGGTCGACCGCGATGCGGTACGGCAGGCTGCGCGGGTCGCGCGTGGTCAACAGGCCCTTGGTCCAGCGCTGCAGGCGGTCGGCGATGACCACGTTTTCGGTGCCGTGGCGCACCATGTCCATCAGGCGGTGCTCCAGCGCCTTGATCTTCTCGCGCAGCATCTCGGCCTGGCGCTCCTGCAGGCTCACGGCGCGGTTGCCGTGCGGGCTGGTGAGCTGCACCTGCGCCAGCAGCTGGGCGTGGCGCTCGAAGAAGTCGGGGGTGTTCGACAGGTAGTTCGCGATGTCGTCTTCGGTGATCGGGTTCATGGCGTTGTTGTCGTGGGTGAATTGGGTCATGGCTGTTCCGAAATGTCGGGCACGTCGATCTCGCCCTCGAACACCGTCGTGGCCGGTCCTGTCATGAGCACCGGCCGGCCGTCGCCCTGCCACTCGATCGTGAGAATGCCGCCGTGCGTCTGCACGTCAACGCGGGAATCCAGCAGCCCCAGGCGGATGCCCGCCACCACCGCCGCGCAGGCGCCCGTGCCGCAGGCCAGCGTTTCGCCGGCGCCGCGCTCGAACACCCGCAGCTTGATGTTCGACCGGTCGACCACCTGCATGAAGCCCGCGTTCACGCGCTGCGGAAAACGCGGGTGGTGCTCGATCTGCGGGCCCTGCTCGGCCACCGGCGCGGTGTCGACGTTGTCGACCACCTGCACCGCGTGCGGGTTGCCCATGGACAGCACCGCTACCGAAACGATAGCGCTGCCGGCCCGGGTGCCCAGCGCCAGGTGCCATTTCTGCCACGCGCCTTCGTGCTGCGGGTCGAGCCCGGCCGTGTCGAAGGGCACGCGCGCCGGCTCGAAGACCGGGGCCCCCATGTCGACCGTCACGCGGCCGTCGTCGCCCATGCGGGGTTCGATCACGCCGGCCAGCGTCTGCACGCGCACGTCTTTCTTCTCGGTCAGGCCGTGCTCGCTCACGAAGCGCATGAAACAGCGCGCCCCGTTGCCGCACTGCTCCACCTCGCCGCCGTCGGCGTTGTGGATCACGTACTGGAAGTCGATGCCCTCGGCGGGCGACGGGCGCACCGTGAGGATCTGGTCGGCGCCGACGCCGAAATGGCGGTCGGCCAGGAAGCGGTACTGCGCGGCCGTGAGGCCCAGCGTGCCGCGCGTTTCGTCCAGCACGACGAAATCGTTGCCGGCTCCCTGCATCTTGGTAAAGCGGATTCGCATCGCCGGATTATCGCCACCGGCGCCGCCCTTCGCGCCGAAAGGGCCGCAGGGCGCGGCCCTTTCGACACACCCGGCCTCAGCCCTGGATGAACGCCAGCAGGTCGGCGTTGACCTGCGCCGCGTGCGTGGTGCAGGTGGCGTGCGGCGCGCCGGCGTACAGCTTGAGCTGGCTGCCCTTGATCATTTCGGCCGCCAGCTTGCCCGTGGCCTCGAAGGGCACGACCTGGTCGTCGTCGCCGTGGATCACGAGCGTGGGCACGTCGATCTTCGCCATGTCGGGGCGGAAGTCGGTCTCGGAGAACGCCGTCACGCAGTCGATGGTGGCCTTGATCGAGGCCTGCAGCGCGATCTGCAGCGTCTGCTTGAACACGCCCTGCGACACCTTCGCGCCCGGGCGGTTGGTGCCGTAGAACAGCGTGCTGAAGTCGTCGATGAACTGCGCCCGGTCGGCGGCCAGCCCGGCGCGGATGCCCGCGAAGAGCGACGCCTCGGGGCCCACGGGATGGTCGGCGGTCTTCATGAACAGCGGCGTCACCGCGCTGATGAGCGCCAGCTTCGCCACGCGCGCGCTGCCCTTGCGCGCGATGTAGCGCGTGACGTCGCCGCCGCCCATCGAGAAGCCCGCCAGGATCACGTTTTTCAGGTCGAGCTTTTCGATCAGCTCGGCGATGTCGTCGGCGAAGGTGTCGTAGTCGTAGCCGGTCCAGGGCTGGCTGGAGCGGCCGAAACCGCGGCGGTCGAACGCGATGACGCGGTAGCCGCGCTCGGCGAAGAACAGCATCTGGGCGTCCCACATGTCGGCACTCAACGGCCAGCCGTGGCTGAAGACGATGGGCTGGCCGCTGCCCCAGTCCTTGTAATAGAGCTCGGTGCCGTCGCGAAGGGTCAGTGTGGTCATGGTTTTTCCTTGAGATGGACGAAAGGGTGAAAGGGAAAGAGAAAGAAGAATCCGCGCCGCTCAGAGCGCCAGGAAGTGATGCACCTCGGGCTTGCCCGGGCCGATGTGAAAGCGCAGCGCCTCGGCCTGCAGGTCGGCGTCGGCGTGCGACACGCGGTGGTGCTGGCGCAGGTGCTCGGCCCACGACTCCACGAGGAACCACTCCATCACGCGCTCGGCGTCGGCCGTGTGCTCGTGCACGCCCCAGGCGTAGGCGCCGTCGCGGCGGCGCTCCAGCGACAGCCGCTTCATCGCATCGAGGAACGCCGGCCGGTCTTCCTTGCGGATGCGGTACTCGACCTGGATCATCACGGGCCCGCGGTCGTGCGCCACCGGCTCGGCCAGCAGCGGCTCGGGCCAGTGGTTCGAGGCCTGCAGGTCGGCCTCGCCGGCGGGCAGCCGCACGCGGTGGAACACCAGCCCCATCACCACCAGCCCCACCGCCCCCGCCACCAGCGTGGCCGGCACGCCGATCTGCTGCGCCACCAGGCCCCAGCCCAGGCTGCCGGCGGCCATGGCGCCGTTGAACACCGTGAGGTACACGGCCAGCCCGCGCCCGCGCACCCAGTTCGGCAGGATCGACTGCGCCACGCCATTGAGTGTGGTGAGCGCGATGATCCAGCCCAGACCCAGCACGCCCAGCATCGGCACCGCCAGCCATTGCGGCGGCGCGAACACCAGGGCGCCCATCACCGCGGCCGTGAGCAGCGAGGCCAGCAGCAGCATGCCGTCGGCATCGAGCCGCGCACGCAGCCGCGGCATCACCAGCGCGCCGCCGATGGCGCCCGCGCCCACGGCGCCGAGCAGGATGCCGTAGAAGCTCGCCGTGCCGCCCAGCATCTGGCGCGCCACCAGCGGCAGCAGCGCCCACACCGAGCTGGCGAACAGGAAGAACACCGCCGCGCGCAGCAGCACCACATGCAGCTCCTTGCTGGCCCGCGTGTAGCGCAGGCCGGCGCGGAAGGCGCCGAAGAAGTTCTCGGACAGCCCGCTGTCCACCGCCGCCGGGCGCTTCCACCACAGCAGCGCCGCGATCACGAACACATAGCTCAGCACGTCCAGCCCGTAGGTGGCGGCCGCGCCGAAGCTCGCCAGGATCAGCCCACCCGCGGCCGGCCCGATGGAGCGCGCGATGTTGATGCCCAGCGAGTTCAGCGCCACCGCGCCCTTGAGCTCGCTGCGCGGCACCAGCTCCGGCACGATCGACTGCCAGGTCGGCCCCATGAGCGCCGCGCCGATGCCGCCCACGAAGGTCAGCGCGATCAGGTACTCGACCGTGAGCGTGCCCGTGTGCGAGAGCACCAGCAGCGTGCCGCTCACCGCGGCCAGCAGCACCTGCACGAAGATCAGAAAGCGCCGGCGGTCGAGGATGTCCGACAGCACGCCCGCCGGAATCGCCAGCAGGAAGATCGGCAGCGTCGCCGCCGTCTGGATCAGCGCCACCGCCGTCGGGCTGGCCGACAGGTCGGTCACCAGCCACGAGCTGGCCACGTCGCGCATGAAGCTGCCGATGTTGCCCAGCACCGTGGCGGCCCACAGCACGGCGAAGACCGGCTGGCGCAGCGGCGCGAAGGCGCCGGCGGCTTTGGCTTGGGGCTCAGTCATCGTGGCGCTCCTTGAGATCAAGCCAGGCGACGAGCACGAAGCCGCCGACCAGGCCCAGGTGTTCGAAGAAGGAGTTGGCCGCCATGAAGCGTTCCTGCCCCAGCGGCATCTCCCAGAAACGCAGCGCGACGAAGGTCGCCATGAGCGTGAAGCCGCCCAGCGCGAGCGCGCCGAGCCAGCGCCAGAAGCCGGTGAGGATGAGCGCCGCGGCGCCCAGCTCCAGCACGATCACCGCCACGGCCAGCGGGCCGGCCGGCGCCAGGCCGAAGTGGTTCATCTCGGCGATGGCGGCGTTGAAATCCAGCGCCTTGTTCAGGCCGCCCTGCAGGTAGGCCGCGCACAGCAGCAGCAAGGCGATCCAGCGCACGGCGGGCGACAGGGTCCAGTGCATGGCCTTCATCACACCGCCCAGCAGGCGCAACCCAGCGCGCCCCAGAAGCTCTTCAGGTCGGCAATGGGCAGCTTGCTGCTCCAGGCCGTCGCGTGGCTGTGGCCGTGCACGTTGCAGTCGTTGGCGCAGGCGCACGACATCGCGGCGTTGCGCATCACCTTCTGCAGCGGCGCGCCCTCGGCGGTGTCGGCCCAGCCGGCATAGCCGCCGAAGGTGCGCGCGGGCGACCAGTCGGGCATGGCGGGCGGCAGGCCGCCTTCGTCGTGCGCGGCGAACGGGCCGGCGCCGTAGACCACCTTGCCGCCCACCATCGTGAGCAGCGCCGTGGTGTCGGCAATCTCCGATTCGGCGCAGGCGAAGAAGTCGCGGTCGGGCACCACCAGGTCGGCCAGCTGGCCTTCCTGGATGCGGCCCTTCTTGCCCTCCTCGTTCGAGAACCAGGTGACGTTCTCGGTCCACATGCGCAGCGCCGCCTCGCGGTCCAGGCAGTTGCGCTGCGGATACAGCTGCATGCCGCCCACCGTCTTGCCCGTGACCAGCCACGACAGCGACACCCACGGGTTGTACGAGGCCACGCGCGTCGCGTCGGTGCCGGCCGACACCTTCAGGCCGCGCTCCAGCATCTTCTTGACCGGCGGCGTGGCCTCGGCCGCGCCGGGGCCGTAGCGCTCCACGAAATACTCGCCCTGGTAGGCCATGCGGTGCTGCACCGCCACGCCGCCGCCCAGCGCGGCGATGCGGTCCATCGACTTCTCGGAAATCGTCTCGGCATGGTCGAAGAACCAGTTCAGGCCGGCCAGCGGCGTGTCCTTGTTGACCCTCTCGAACACGTCGAGCGAACGGCTGATGGTTTCGTCGTAGGTCGCGTGCATGCGCCAGGGCCAGCGGTTCTGCGCCAGGATGCGCACCACGCCTTCGAGGTCGCCTTCCATCTCGGGCGCCATGTCGGGGCGCGGCTGGCGGAAGTCTTCGAAGTCGGCCGCCGAGAACACCAGCATCTCGCCCGCGCCGTTGTGGCGGAAGTAATCGTCGCCCTGCTTGTACCTGGAGTTGGCGGTCCAGTTCAGGAAGTCGTCCTTCTCGGCCTTGGGCTTCTGCGTGAAGAGGTTGTAGGCCAGGCGGATCGTGAGCTGCCCGTCGTCGTGCAGCTTCTGGATCACCTCGTAGTCGTCGGGGTAGTTCTGGTTGCCGCCGCCCGCGTCGATGGCGCCGGTCACGCCCAGGCGGTTGAGCTCGCGCATGAAGTGGCGCGTGGAGTTGAGCTGGTAGTCGAACGGCAGCTTCGGCCCCTTGGCCAGCGTGGCGTACAGGATGGCCGCGTTCGGCTTGGCCAGCAGCAGGCCGGTGGGGTTGCCGGCGCTGTCGCGCACGATCTCGCCGCCGGGCGGCGCGGGCGTGTCCTTGGTGTAGCCCACGGCGCGCAGCGCGGCGCCGTTGAGCAGCGCACGGTCGTACAGGTGCAGGATGAACACCGGCGTGTCGGGCGCCACCGCGTTCAGCTCGGCCAGGGTCGGCAGGCGCTTCTCGACGAACTGGTGCTCGGTGAAGCCGCCCACCACGCGCACCCACTGCGGCGCGGGCGTGATCGCCACCTGGCGCTTGAGCATGCCCATGGCATCGGCCAGGCTCTTCACGCCGTCCCAGCGCAGCTCCATGTTGTAGTTCAGGCCGCCGCGAATGATGTGCAGGTGGTTGTCGATGAGGCCCGGCAGCACGCGCTGGCCCTGCAGGTCGATCACGCGGGTCTGGCTGCCGGCCAGCGGCAGCACGTCTTCGGCGCGGCCCACGCGGGTGAAGCGGCCGTCCTTGATGGCCACCGCGTCGGCCGTGGGGTTGGCACGGTCCAGCGTGGTGAAGCGGCCGTTGCGCAGGATGAGGTCGGGGGTCTGGGTGGTGGCCATGGTGGATGCGGGTGCGAGGGAGGTGGCTGCAAAGGCGCCGAGGGCGCCCAGGAAGTGGCGGCGTTGCGGGTCGGGGGCGTTCATGCGTCGCTCCGCTCGGACGGGCGGCTGCCGGCGGCGGCGGACTTCACCGCCCCGGGCTGCGCGCAGGTCGGCAGCTCGCCGAACACGTGCGGCTTGACCTGGTCATGCAGCCACGAGGTGGCGGCCGGCCGGTCGAACACCTGCCGCACCAGCGGCGGGATCTGCTCGCCGAGCAGGATGCCCAAGAGGCCCACCAGGGCGATCACCGGCGGCGCCGGCGAGCGCACCTGGAAGAGCGCGTAGATCACGCCGACCAGCAGGCCGAGCGCGAGGGAAACGACATAGGTCTTCATGGTCGGTCGGCCTTGCGGGTGCTCTGCGCTCAACCCTCGTGGGCGCCGAACATCGTCTTGGCGTACGTCACGCCCAGACCGTAGGCGCCGCCCACCTTCTTCGCAATACCGGTCGTCAACTCGTAGGTGTCGCCACGCGCCCAGTCGCGCTGCAGCTCCAGCAGGTACTGCAGCGAGGTCATCGGCTGCGCGCCGGCCTGCACCATGCGCTCCATCGCGCGGTTGTGCGCCTCGGTGGACACGTCGCCGCAGGCGTCGGCAATCACGTACACCTCGAAGCCCTGGTCCAGCGCCGACAGCGCCGGGCCCACGATGCACACGCTGGTCCACAGGCCCGCCAGCACGATGCGCGGCTTGCCGATGGCGTTCACGCGCTCGATCACGGCGGCGTCTTCCCAGGTGTTCATCGAGGTGCGGTCGAGCATCTTCTGGCCGGGGAAGGCGTCGGTGATCTCGCTGAACATCGGGCCCGAAAAGCTCTTCTCGGCCACGGTCGTCAGGATGGTCGACACCTTGAAGCCGGCCGCCGCCTGCGCCACCAGCGCGGCGTTGTTGCGCAGGTTCACGGCGTCGATCGAGTGCGTGGCAAAGGCCATCTGCGACTGGAAGTCGATCATCACCAGCGTGTGGTCGGTGGGGGTGAGCAGCTTGGCGCCGGCGGTGGGGGTGGCTTGGACGGTCATGAAAGGCTCCTTCGGCAAAGTTGGGTGCGTGGATATTCGATTCGGTTCACAATCGCTTTCAGAGGGAATCTCCTTGGCGTGGGCTGAATCATCCGGTGCACACAGGGCCCCATCGACGAAACTTTTCACCATCAATGATCGAAGTTTTCGATCATTCCTTTTTGCTGCGAGGAACGCCCCGTGCTCAAGCTCACCCTGGAAGCCATCGAGGTCGTCGACGCCATCGCGCGCCACGGCTCCTTTGCCGCCGCCGCCGCGCGGCTGAACAAGGTGCCCTCCACCATCTCCTACGCCGTGGGCAAGCTCGAAGAGCAGCTGGGCATGCTGCTGTTCGAGCGCAACGGCCCGCGCGTGACCCTCACCGCCGCCGGCGAGGAAATGCTCAAGGAAGGCCGCTGGCTGCTCGGCGCCGCGAGCGACCTCGAATCGCGCATGCGGCAGATTGCCACCGGCTACGAATCAGAGCTGCGGCTGGTGCACGACTCGCTCATTCCCACGCAGGCCTTCATGGACGACATCCGCGCCTTCGAAGACCTGCGCTGCGGCACGCGGCTGCGCATCGGCTGCGAGGCGCTCACCGGCAGCTGGGAGGCGCTGCGCGAGGGCCGCGCCGACATCGTCGTGGCCGCGGGCGAAGGCCCGGCCGGCGGCGGCCACCAGGCCGTGGCCGTGGGCAGCCTGGCGTTCGCCTTCTGCGTCGCGCCCACCCACCCGCTGACGCGGCTGAAGCGCCCCGTGCAGCGCGGCGACCTCATCGACTGCAACGCCATCGTGGTCGGCGACACCGCGCGCACCCTGTCGGACCGCACCGTGGGCCTCATGGCCGGCCAGCCGCGCATCACGGTGCCGTCGATGGCCGCCAAGGTCGCCTGCCAGGTCGCCGGGCTGGGCCACGGCTTTCTGCCGCGCGCCTGCATCGCCGACGAGCTGGCGCGCGGCACGCTGGTCGAACTGCCGACCGAGGAACCGCGCGCGCCCGAAGCCTTCTGGCTCGCGTGGAAGACCGGCGCGCAGGGCCAGGCGCTGCGCTGGTGGCGCGAGCGGCTGCACCGCACGCTCGTGCCCGCGCTGCTGCCGCGTTCGTTCCTCTGAAGAAAAAAGAGAGGTTGCCGCTCAGCCGCCGGCGCGCAGCTTGTCGAGCGCCCGGTCGAGAAACGCCAACCGGTCTTGCCCCCAGAAACGCTCGCCGTTCAGGATGAACGTGGGCGCGCCGAATACGCCCGCTTCCACCGCGTCGGCGCTGTTGGCGCGGTACACGGCCAGCACCTCGGCCGACTGCTCCAGCGCCTGCAGCGCCGCACCGTCGTAGCCGTTTTCGTCGGCGATCGCGATACGCACCGCGGCCTGCGCCGTGTCGCGCTCCTCGGCCCACAGCGCGCGCAGCAGCGCGTGCGACAGCGGCTGCGCGTCCAGTCCCTGCAGCTGGGCGGCGATCACCATCCAGCCGGGGTACTTGTTCCAGTTCGGGTCGGTCGGCGCGCCCTTCGGGTAGTGCGCGGGCTCCAGGTTCATCGGCATGCCGAGGTAATCGCGCCAGCGCGACAGCTCCAGCGCGTGGTACGTGCGGCGCGGCTCCGGGCGCGTCTTCAGCGGAATGCCGCCGGTCTGCGGCACCACCGCCTGGAAGTCGTAGGGCTTGAGCGTGAGCTGCACATGGTGGCGGCGCACGATGTCTTGCAGTTGCGGGCCGCCGAGGTAGGCCCAGGGCGAGGAAAGGCTGTAGTAGCAGTCGATGGCGATCATGCGGGGATTATCTTCAGCCCCCGCCCGGCGCGCCGCGCGCTGCGGCCATACACCTCGCAACGCACCGCCTCGCGAACGCGGTGAAACTACGCCCCTTGCGCGTTGCTGTGTGGTTGTGCATCGGCCGGGCCCTGCCCTTGCGATGCGCCGCCGCCACTTTTCCGGGAGCCCTGATTTGCAGAAGAACACCCAAGCCAAGATTGCCCGCATTGCCCTGTCGGCCTCTGCCGCCGCCATTGGCAGCCTGGCCGCCTACTGGACCCTGCTCGCCACGCGCCAGGGCCACATTCTTTTCAACGCCCGCAAGCTGCCCGTGGTGCATCTGTCGGACGACTTCTCGACCTACTCGCACCCCGTGCCCGGCGGCATGGTGCGCGGCTACGTGTACCACCCGCAGGGCGAAGACGCGCTGCAGGACCTGTTCATCTACTTCGCCGGCCGCGGCGAAGACGTGCGCGCCACCGCGCAGATGCTGCACTGGCTCCCCGAGGGCTTCGGCTTTGCGGCGCTCAACTACCGGGGCGTGGCCGACTCGCAGGGCGCGCCTTCGGAAATTGCCTCCGTGGCCGACGCCGCCCAGTTCGCCAGCCACCTGCGCCGCGCCTTTCCGCAGGCGCGCCTGCACGTGGTGGGCCGCAGCCTGGGCACCGGCGTGGCCATCCAGCTCGTGGCGCGGCAGGAATTTGCGAGCCTGCAGCTCATCACCCCCTACGACTCGCTGCTCGAAGTCGCCAAGAAGCGCTTTCCGCTCGTGCCGCTGTCGCTGTTGCTGCGCCACCGCTTCAACTCCATCGAGCACAGCAAGGAAGTCGCCGCCAAGACCCAGGTGCTGCTCGCCGCGAAGGACGACGTGGTGCCCCACGAACGCTCCGAAAAACTCATCGCCGCCTGGCCCACGCCCGTGAGCGTGCAGACCGTGTCGAACTCGGACCACCACAACATCACCGGGCTCGAGGAGACCTGGCTGATGCTGGTGGACTTTGCGTTGACGGCGGTGCTGCCGGAGACGAAGGCGGCGTAGGCAGCGCAAGCGGCCAGGGCTTTCTCAAAGCTCCCGGCAATAGCTGCTGACAGGCTCCCGCGCCAACTCCCGCGCCAGCGCATCCCAGGCCCCCGACGCCACCGCGCCCGCAATGTGCGCCTGGTGGTGCGCCTGCGACGCCCATGATTCAACCAGCGTGAAAACGCAGTCGTTGTCGCTGCGCCCGAACAGCCGCACGCCCCGGCACCCATCCGCCGATGGCAGCGACTGCTTGACCTGGTTCATGAGTTCCGCGAACGCAGACGCGCGCTCGGGCTTGGCTTCGAAAGTGATGATGACGTTGATCGGGTCCATGGACATTTCTTCTTCGCGTTGGCTTGTGGATTCAATGAATGAAAAGAGAGAGCAGGCAGGTTAGCCAGCCCCCTCCCCCGCGCCTAGGCACGAAGCTGCGAAGAAATTGACCATGGCTGCGAAGGACGCAGGCAGCCACGCCGGGGTCACCCAGGCATCACGCCGCCTGCATGCGCCGCACGTACTCCGCAGGCGTCGTCTCGAACCGTCTGCGAAACGCGCGGTTGAAATGCGCCGCGCTCTCGAACCCCACCTTGGCAGCCGCATCGCCGGGGCGCAGCCCGGCGCCCAGCATCAGCGAGCGCGCCTCTTCCAGGCGCAGGTCGCGAATGCAGCGCATCGGCGTGACACCGGCCACCTCGCGAAAGCTGTGCGCGAAGTGCGACGGGCTCATGTGGACGTGGCTCGCGATCTCGGCCACCGACAGCGGCCGGCCCAGATGGCGGCGCATGAAGGCGATGGCCGTCTGTATGCGGGCGCCGGCCTTGGTGACGGCGCCCGCGCTGCGGATGGCGGCGGCGGCCTCGGAGCGCAGCAGCCGCAGCACGATTTCCTCGACGGCCAGCGGCGCGAGCGTGCGGCGGTCCACCGGGTCATCGGCCGCCAGCAGCAGGCGGGCGAAGGCCTCGACCACCTCCGGCCCCACCGGGGCCGTGAAGTGCTCGCACACGCGGGCGGGCTCGGCCGGCAGCGCATCACCACCGCCTTCGGCCAATGCGAGGACCGACTTGACCAGCACATCGGGCGGCAGGTCCAGATGAATGGCCAGGTACGGCGCCGCGGCGCTCGCCCCGACGACCGTGCCGAGGCACGCGACCTCGGCCCCGAGCACCAGGCACTGCATGGCGCCGTAGGCCAGCGAACGGCCGCCGCCGAGGTGCGCGGTCTTGCGGCCCTGCAAGACCACCACCACGCCCGGCGTGAGGCGCTGGGTTTTCTCGTAGCGGATCGGGTGCGAGAAGCGGTAGCAGCGCAGGCCCGGGTACAGCGCGTCGGTGCGGCCGTCCGCAGGGGTTCGCACTGCGACCATGTCGCGCAGGCGGGTCCAGGCGGCGGAAATGAAGGTGGCCTCTTCGGGTTTGTTGTTGTTGCTGTCGTCGGCGGCAATGGGCGCAACTGGCATCGGCTTTGTCGTGGAGAAGAGAGAACGCGGGAAAGCGAACGGGATGCGCAGCGTAGCCGGTCAGCGCGCGCCCGTGAGCGTGCAGACCATGTCGAACTCGGACCACCACAACATCACCGGGCTCGAAGAGACCTGGCTGATGCTGGTGGACTTTGCGTTGACGGCGGTGTGGCCGGAGACGAAGGCGGCTTGAGGGCTGCGGGCCGGTCATGAGGCAGGGGCTTCACGCCGGCCGCCGGGGGCTAGGCCGGCTTGAGCGCGGGTTGCGCTTGCAGCGCATCGCGTACGGCGCCGGCTGTTGCGTTGACGGTGGCGATGCGGGTCATCAACGCTTCGTTGAGCAGGCGCAGCAAGGCGCTCAGTTCGGTGCGGGTGGGGGTGAGCTCTTCGCTGTCGTTCAGGGCGCTGGTGTCTACGAGCTTTTCTAGGGCGGTGTAGGCGCGCATTACAGCGTTGAGGTTGTCGGCGTCGTCGCAGGCTTGCAGGACGAGATCGTCGAGGGCAGCGGAAGAAATGCGAGATTGCGCGCAGGCGCGAGCGGATTCAGCCATGTGATGGACTCCAAGATTCGCAGAGGTTCATCAGGCTTCCAAACCCGGCCGCGCCATCAGACGCGGCTCGGCAGTATATCTAGGGCAACCTAGTCGCTAAAGCCCGGTAAGTCAGCCCATTGAGGACCAAAGACCCCACCGCAGCCGACGCACCGAAGAGGTCGGGAGGAGCAACCCTCTTAAGCGCAATCGGATTGATCATGGGAATCAAAAACCACAGCCCAAAGAAAAACGCCGCCGGGTCGAACCCGACGGCGTCAATCAAGCCACCTAGCGGATTACTTTTTGGCCGGAACCCGCTGCGTCAACGCGGAGGCCGCTGCAGTTTTTGCAGCCGAACTGCTCTTCGGATTCGACAATACTTTGCTTGCCGCAGTCGCTGCGCGCGCAGATGTGGTTTCGTTACGGGGAAGGGGTTTGTTTGCCATGAGGCACCTATAGAAGTCGATTGAGTAGGGTGGTGGTCTCGGACAAGCCGCACCAAGAAGGCGGGGCAGGTCGAAACCTGCCCGCATACAATCGCCCCACCTGAACTCCAACGTCAGGTGGTCACGCGACAGGTAATGACATGGTTCTTTGCGGCACCAGTCCTCTCTTCTTTCGCATGACCAAGCTCACATGCTGAGCGTCCTCGGCGGACACAGTTGGAAAAGAAGGGCTGGGCGCTACAACGTCCAGCCTTTCGCCTTTGGAGGTCATCAATTCACCACCGGGTTGTCGTGCCCTAGAGCGGTGATGAAGGTGCATAGGCGCGCAGCTTCATCCTTAGTCATGTCTCGCGGCACGATGATTTGAACCAAGAAGTTCGACCGCAACGGGAACGGCATCATTAGGCTCGACTCGGTCGCAGCACTCAGTTTGTGCTGAGGAGGCTCCGGGGTCGGAGCTGGACCTGCGATCTCGGGTGCTGGCAACTGCTTGAGTGGCACCCTCTTCCCTGCCTTGTTCGCGCTGTCGCTCTTGATCGCCGGACCACGAAGCACGCCTTTATATGTAGTGGGGCTGTTCTTGTACTTCGTGTATTCAGCCAGGACAGCAATGACACGCTTCTGATACTGGTTTAGCGAGTCCGGCGACAACAGGCCGGGATGACGGTTGTTGAATCGCAGCACTTCCGAAGGAACGTCGATACCCGTCAAGTCATCGTCGGCGCTGAAGTCCTCCAGAATTTTTGCAAATGCAACCTGCCATCCACGTCCAGTGTTCGAGTTCACCAGACCCTTGTCGATGGCATAGCCCAACCATTCGGTCACCTTGGCTTTCGTTGTCTCAGTCATGGCATCGGGTCCTTTCAGATCGCGATGCTATACACCATCACGCGGCCACACAAGCATTTTTTTCACATGAACGTGGCACACAGATTCCCAAATCCATCGAACACATTCAATACGAGAACACGTTACCAATAACGAGTCGCGATTTTTTTTGTTTAAAATCAACAAGTTAGCAGACTTTTATGGCAGAACAACTCGACTCATTCCTGTATAGAAAACACAAACCAAATGGAGAACAAAAATTTCTCACCCTCTCTTGTCTATGAGAAGGAGAGAAACAAGAGAGCTTCATTGTTCATTTTTTCTTTCTCTCCAGTATCAGAACGCTAGAGCTCTCAGCCGCCGCAGAAACTACCAGTCTCTACTAGTAGCAGTTGCTGAAGTGCAGTTCAGTCTCGGATAAGCACAAGGGAAGCGATCCTCTCGCAACGGTCCTTGATGAGGCCGTTGGAGAAGAATCATCGAAACGGGAAATATGCGCGTCCCGATACTTGCCTCGCAAGCAACTATCTTCTGCCACAACCCCCATTTATCCGCAAAGGTAACCGCAAGACACTCCTCCTCATCCCACAAGGAGTGCTCTCATGCCAATCGCCTTACTCGCGCTGACCCTCAGCGCCTTCGCCATCGGAACGACCGAGTTCGTCATCGTTGGCCTCATTCCCACCGTCGCTGCCGACCTCGGCATCGGCCTTCCCTCGGCGGGCCTCTTGGTCAGCCTCTATGCGCTGGGCGTTGCCATTGGCGCGCCGGTGCTCACGGCCCTCACGGGCAAGCTGCCGCGCAAGGCGCTGCTGCTCGGGCTGATGGCGCTGTTCACGGTCGGCAACCTGCTGGCGTGGCAGGCGCCCAGCTATGAATCGCTGATTGCCGCCCGCGTGCTCACGGGGCTGGCGCACGGGGTGTTCTTCTCGATCGGCTCGACCATTGCCACCGGCCTGGTGCCGAAGGAAAAGGCGGCGAGCGCCATCGCGATCATGTTCACGGGCCTCACGGTGGCGCTGGTCACGGGCGTGCCGCTGGGCACGTTCATCGGGCAGCACTTCGGCTGGCGCGAGACCTTCCTGGCGGTGTCGGCGCTGGGCGTGATCGCCTTCGTGGGCAGCTGGATCTTCGTGCCGGGCAACATCCGCCACACGCCGCCGGCCTCGCTGGCGCAACAGGCCAAGGTGCTGGCCGAGCCGCGCCTGCTGCTGGTGTATGCCAAGACGGCCATCGGCTACGGCGGCTCATTCATTCCGTTCACGTTCCTGGCGCCGATCCTCACCGACGTGTCGGGCTTCAGCGCCGGCGCGGTGGGCTGGGTGATGCTGGTGTACGGCATCTCGGTGGCGGTGGGCAACATCTGGGGCGGCAAGCTGGCCGACCGCATGGGCCCGATTCCGGCACTGAAGATCATCTTTGCGCTGCTGGCAGCCGTGCTGCTGGTCTTCAACTTCGCGGCGCCGCACAAGTGGCTGGCGCTGGTGGCGGTGCTGATGTGGGGCGCGGTGGCGTTCGGCAACGTGCCGGGGCTGCAGGTGTACGTGGTGAAGCAGGCCGAACGCTTCACGCCGCAGGCGGTGGACGTGGCCTCGGGCCTGAACATCGCGGCCTTCAACCTGGGCATTGCCGGCGCGGCCTGGGCCGGCGGCTTGATCGTGACGCACCTCGGGCTGATGCACACGCCCTGGATCGGCGCGCTGGTGGTGCTGGTGTCGCTGGCGCTCACGCAGTGGAGCGGCTCGCTCGACCGCCGTGCCGGCATTCCGGTGCGCGCCTCGGGGCCGGTGCCGGTCGGGCACTGAGCTTTCCTCTTCTCTTCTTTTTCTTTCTTTGAACACAAGGCACACACACGCCATGACCACGAACAACAACCCTCCCATTCCCGCCTTCGGCCTCGGCACCTTCCGCCTGCAGGGCCAGGTGGTGATCGACTCGGTGCAGAACGGCCTCGACCTGGGCTACCGCACGATCGACACGGCGCAGATCTACGGCAACGAAGCCGAAGTGGGCCAGGCGATTGCCGAAAGCGGCGTGGCCCGCAGCGAGCTCTTCATCACCACCAAGATCTGGACCGACCACTACGCGAAAGACAAGCTGGTGCCCAGCCTGAAAGACAGCCTCGCCAAGCTGCGCACAGACCATGTGGACCTGACGCTGATCCACTGGCCCTCGCCCGCCAACGCGGTGCCGGTGGCGGAGTTCATGGGCGCGCTGGCCGAGGCCAAGGCGCTGGGGCTCACGAAGCAGATCGGCGTGTCGAACTTCAACATCGCGCTGATGCAGGAGGCCATTGCCGCCGTGGGCGCGCCGGCCATCGCCACGAACCAGATCGAGCTGCACCCCTACCTGCAGAACCGCAAGGTGGCGGCCTTCGCGCAGAGCCAGGGCATCCGCATCACGTCGTACATGACGCTGGCCTACGGCAAGGTGCTGAACGACCCGGTGATCGGCGCCATTGCCACGGCGCACGGCGCCACGCCCGCGCAGGTGGTGCTGGCCTGGGCGATGCAACTGGGCTACGCGGTGATTCCGTCGTCGACCAAGCGCGCGAACCTCGAAAGCAACCTGAAGGCACAGCAACTGACGCTGACCGAGGCCGAGATGGCGCAGATCGCCGCGCTCGACCGGGGCGAGCGGCTGACCGATCCGCAAGGGCTGTCGCCGGCGTGGGATTGAAGCGCTGGCACCGGGCGTAGCGCCGCGCGGCAGAATGCAGTGACCCCTCGGGGCGCCCTCATGGGCGCCCTTTTTCTTCTGCTTCTTTTCGCTTGCCAGCCATGACCGACCTCCACACCCGCATCTCCGACAGCTTCAACGCACAGGGCCTGATGGCCACGCTCGGCGCGCGGCTGGTGCATGTGGGCGACGGCGAGGTGCACATCGAGATGCCGTTTTCAAAAGCGCTGTCGCAGCAGCGCGGCTATGTGCATGCGGGCGCGGTGACGAGCATCGTCGACAGCGCCTGCGGCTACGCGGGGCTCACGAAGGCGCCGCAGGGCTGCGACGTGGTGACGGCGGAGTTCAAGATCAACTTCATGCGGCCCGCACTGGGCGAGCGCTTCCTGGCGGTGGGCCGGGTGCAAAGCTCGGGCAAGCTGCTCGCGGTGTGCACGGGCGAAGTGCGTGCCTTCGCGAAGGCGGGCGACACGGACTACAAGGTGGTGGCGATGATGCAGGCGACCATCGTGAACGTGCCGCAGTGAGCGAACGGCACAACGCTTCGCGCGGCTAGCAGCGCGGCGTGGCGTTGACTTCGCTGGGCTGTTCTTGTTGCTGTTGCTGCTTCTGCTGCTCGGCGATCACCGCGCGGCACAGGGCCTGCAGTTCGGCCGCGACGATGTCAGGCGCCTTGCGCAGTTCGGCAATGTCGCGCTCGCCGACGCAGTGGCCTTCGAGGCGCACGTAGATGCGACTGAAGTTGCCCCCGAGCGCGCGGGCAATGTCGCGCAGGCAATCGGCCACGCTGGCAAAGCCGGTGTGGCTGTACGAGCTGGGCGGGATCACGCCCTTGGAGCGCGGCGCGCGCACGGAATACAGGTACGACGCGCCTTCAGACCGCAGCTCCACCACGGGCTGCAGACCGCGCTGAACCTCGCCGTTGCCTTGCTTTCCTTGCATGGGGCGGAGTGTAAATCTGGCGAAGGCAGAATCTGTCGACCAGGCCGAAGGCCGCTTCGCAAGGGGTGGCTCTTCTTCATTCTTGTCACGGCGACGCGCTCACATTGCATCCGCCATTCACACTTTGATTCATGGCCAATCGCTCCTACCTCTACAGCCTCACCAACCGGCCCGCGGCGTACACGGACCGGCCCGAAACCATCTCGGGCCTGTCCGAATGGAACTACGACATTCCGTTCATGTACCGGCTGCTGATGTCGGGCGATCCGCAGTTGTGCGCGTCGCTGATCTCCGACGGGCTCGACAGCGACGAGGGGGATGAGAAGGTCCGGCTGTACGCGATCAGCGGTCGCTTCGAGCCGGGCTTTGCGCGGGTGAAGCGGCTCATCGACATCATGCGGTTCCTGGCGGCGCAGGCGCCGGTGCCTGCACCCGCTGCGGCGCCCGTCGTGGCCGCGCCGAAGGCCACGTCGTTCGTCGACCGGCTCAAGGGCTGGTTCTCGCCGTCCGCCGCACCGAAGGCACCGCCTGCGACTGCCGCGCGCGCAGCGGCCACACCCGCCACGGGCTCGACGCAGCTGCCGGGCTGGCTGGACGAGACCCTGGCTTTTCTCGAAGCCCACCGCAACGAGCACCTGCTGCTGGAGACGGTCGAGCTCGACACCATGACCGAATCGGAAGAGGCCCCGCTGCGGGCCTGCGTGGAGAAGGAGCTTGCCCGCTGCCAGCAGGCCGGCGCCGCGCTCGATGCGCTGCCGCAAGACATCGCGGCAGCGGCGCAGGTGCTGCGCGAAGCCGGTGCGACAAAGCAGGCGGCCCCGCTCGATGCGTTCTTCGGGCTGCGCTTCGACGACGACTGCGACAGCACGCGCAGCCGCGCCACGGAATATCCGCTGGGGCTGCAGTGGTACGACGTGCTGTATTTCGGCCTGCTCAACCGTGCCGAGTTCGAAGCGGCCACGCGCGGCGACGCGGCAGCTGCCGCGTAGCGCTTGCTTCAGTCGCCGCGCCGCGGCTCGGCCCACGCCGAGAGGATGCGCACGGCCTCGGCGTCCATCTTCTGTTCGGCCGGCTGCGCACGCACGGCCAGCGGTGCGCCGGCTTCGGTGCGCAGCACGTCGACGTCGATGGGGTGGCGCGCCGCCACGGTCACGCCTTGGAAGGCTTCGCCCGACTGCGCGAGCGTGGCCGCGTAGTACAGCTGGCCGATGCCCGCGATGTGCATGGCCGCCACGCACATGGCGCAGGGCTCGCACGAGGTGTAGAGCTCGCAGCCCGACAGGTCGACGGTGCCCAGCCGGCGGCAGGCATCGCGAATGGCCTCGACCTCGCCGTGCGAGGTGGGGTCGTGGTGCGCGACGGAATGGTTGAAGCCCTCGCCCACCACCTCGCCGTTCTTGACGACGACCGCGCCGAAGGGCTCGGTGCCGGGCTCCTGGAGCGCCCGGGCCGAAAGGGCCAGGGCGCGCTGCATGAAGTGTTCGTTGTACATGGGTCGGATCTCCTGGGTGCTCAGAAGGTGTGAATGAATCCGGCGTGGCCGAGCAGCCCGCCCAGGCGCGTCCCCTCAAGGCGCAAAGCGCAGCCATAGCTTGGGCTATGGCGAGCATTTGCAACGCCGAGGGGGCGCGTCTGGGCGGGATGAGCGGACATGGCGGGTTCGTTCACACCTTCTCAAGCCTTGCGGGCCTGCTCGATGGGGGACGGCGCGGATGCAGTCTGCGCGCCGAACAGGCCAGCCGTGGCACTCGCGTAGCGGCGCGGGTCGAAGCGCAGCACGGCGGGCAGCAGCAGCACGGTGACGGCGGCCAGGTAGGCCCAGGCCATGGTGAAGCCGCCGGTCTGCTCGCGCACCCAGCCGGTCACGAAGGGCGCGAGCGCCGCGATCATGAAGCCCACGCCCTGCATGAAGCCGGCGAGCGCGCCGGCTTGCGCGGGGTCGGGCCGGTGGTCGAGCGCGAGCACCATGCACAGCGAGAACGCACCACCCAGGCCGGCGCCGAGCACGACGGCAATGACGGCCGCCGGCACGGGCAGCGCAAGCCCGAGCGCCGCAAAGCCCGCCAGTTGCGCCAGCAGCGCGCCGACCAGCCAGCGCCGCAGGTCGCGCTGGCCGCCGCGCCGCGCGAGCGCCGGCAGGGTGAGCGCGCCGACGACCTGCGCCAGCGTCATGAGCGCGAGCACGGCGCCGCCCTGCTGCGCCGTCCAGCCGCGCTCGGCATGGAAGTAATGCGGCAGCCACGCGACAAGGCTGGTGTAGCCGCCGTTGATGAGGCCGAAGCACAGCGCCAGCAGCCACGCGCGGCGGTGGCCGAAGCAGCGCAGCCAGGCGCGGTCGAGCGACGGATCGGCGGTGCGCACGGATGACGACGCGGACGGCAGCTGCCGCGCACCGCGCAGCCAGGCCGCCAGCGCCACCACCGCGAGCACCGCCCACATGGCGAGGCCAGCGTGCCAGTCGAGTTGCGCCTCGCCGCCCACGGCGCGCGCGAGCCACGGGCTGGCCATGGCGCCGAGCCCGCCGCCGCCCATGATGGCGGCCGAGTAGAGCCCGGTCATGAGACCGAGCCGCGCGGGGTAGGCCTGCTTGACCACGCCGGGCATGAGCGCCTGCACCAGCCCCACGCCCGCGCCCGCGAGCGCGGCGCTCCACAGCAGCGCCGCGGCGCCGCCCGCCACGTAGCGGCCGGCGCAGGCCAGCGCGATGGCGCCGAGCCCGAGCGCGATGCCACCGCGCGCGCCGAGGCGCTGGCCCACGGCCGCGCCCGACAGCGACACGGCGCCCATCGCGAACATCGGCAGCACGGTGAGCAGCGCGACGGCGTGAAAGCCGATGCCGGTGGCGGCGCGGATCGGTTCGAGCAAGGGGCTGCTCGACGTGAGAAAGGCGCGCAGGTTGAGCGCCACCAGCACCACCACGCAGGCGAAGAAGACCGGGCCCGCGCCGGTGCGCGGGTTGTCGGATGCAGGGCGTGCGGCGCGGCTCACGCGGGCACGGCGCCGGGCACGAGCGTGCCGTGGCGCGCGACCACGCGGCCGCCCGACACCACGAGCTTGCGCACGGGGCGGCTCACCACGGCCTGCGCGGGCGTTTGCGCGTCGACCAGCACGAGGTCGGCGCGGCAACCCACGTCGAGCCCGTAGGCCGCGAAGCCGCAGCCGCGCGCGCCGGAATGGGTGACGGTGTCGAGCGCCACTTCGAGCTCGTCGTCGCGGCGCAGGTTGTAGCGCAGGCCGATGAGCATGGCGCGCTCGAGCATGTCGGGGTTGCCGTAGGGCGACCAGGTGTCGCGGATGCCGTCGTTGCCGCCCAGCACAGTGACGCCGGCGGCGCGGCACGCCATGAGCGGCGGCACGTTGCGCGAGGCCGGCGCGCTGGTGACGAGCACCACGCCGAGCTTCGCCATGCGCGCGAGCAGGACGTCGCGCTCGCGTTCGCTCACGTCGCCCAGGCAGAAGCCGTGGCTGATCGCGACCTGGCCCTGCATGCCGAGCGCCTCGGTGCGCTGCAGGATCAGCTCGAGCGAGAAGGCGCCCATGGCGCCGGGCTCGTGCAGGTGGATGTCGACGGGGCGCTGGTGCTTGTGGGCGATGCCGAAGAGCACGTCGAGCGACTTCACGGGGTCGCCGTCGATGGCGCAGGGGTCGAGGCCGCCGAGCACGTCGGCGCCCAGGGCCAGCGACTGGTCGAGCAGCTCGGCCGTGCCGGCGCGCCCGAGCAGGCCCGACTGCGGAAAGGCGACGACCTGGATCTGCTGCACCTCGCGCAACGTCTCGCGCGTGCGCAGCGTGCCTTCGAGGTGGCGCAGGCCGGCCTGGGTGTCGACGTCGACGTGCGTGCGCAGGCGCGTGGTGCCGAGCGCGAGAAAGGCCTTGGCCAGCACCAGCGACTGCGCGGCGGCGTCGTGTCCGCTGGCGTGGCGGAAGGCGCGCTCGTTCTCGATCTTGTCGGTGAGGTTCGTGCCGACCTCGTTGCGGTACCAGTCCATGCCCCACATGGTCTTGTCGAGGTGGGTGTGGCCTTCGACGAGGCCGGGCAGCAGCAAGGCGCCCTCGCCTTCTTCGACGGTGGCGCCGGCCGGCGCGGCCAGCGCCGCGCCGATCTCGGCAATGCGGCCGTCGTGCACACGCACATCGACAGGAGACGCACCCAGGGGGCGCACGTTGCGGATCAGGAGCTGGGTCATTCGGTTTCGTTCGTGGGTCAGAGACAAGAGAAGACCGGTCAGGCGGGTTGCGCCGCCACGGTGCGCGGCAGCATGCGCGGCGTGACGAGCGCCACCGCCACGAAGACCAGCGCGTTGACCGCCAGCGCCACCAGCCCGGTGTTGAGCGACTTGAAGACCACGGGCGCCGCCGGGAACAGCGTGCCGAGGTTCGCGCCGGTGGTCATCGTGAAGGCCAGCACCGCACCGCCCGCGAGGATGCCCGCAAAGGCGGCGTGCTTGCTGCCGAAGGGTTTCTTCATGAGGCTGAACAGCAGCGAGGGCAGCAGCTGCGTGAGCAGGCTCGACGCGAAGATGGCCACGGCCACGATGGTGGTGCCGCCGCGCAGCACGAAGTACACGGCCACCAGCGCGAACACGGGCAGCACGCCGCGCGCCACGCGCGAGACCTGCTTGTCGGTGGCGTGGGGCGCGAAGCCTTCCTTGTAGACGTTCTTGCCGATCACGGTGGAAGCGGTGAGCAGGATCATCGAGCCCGGCACCAGCGCGGTGAGCACGCCCGTGCCGCCGATCACGCCCACGAACCACGGGTCGAAGGTGTGCTTCACGAGGCCAAACAACGCCAGGTCGACCTCGGAGCCCTTGAGCCCCGGCACCTGCAGGATGGCCGCGAAGCCCACCAGGAACAGGAAGGCGATGACCACCTGGTACAGCGGCATCAGGATGGTGTTGCGGCGCACCGCGCTCGCGCTGCGCGCGGCATACACCGAGGTCAGGTTGAACGGGTACAGGTAGTAGCCCAGCGCCGTGAGCAGGATGGTCGAGTTGTACCAGGTGAGGTTCAGGCCCTCTTTCGGCAACTCGAAGAAGCTGGGGTTGGCCGCGTGGATGGCGCTGAACATCGGCGTGACGCCGCCGTAGTAGTGCCAGGGCAGGTACACGCCCAGGAACACGGCGAGCACGAGGATCAGGATGTCCTTCACGATGGCGATGCTGGCCGAGCCGTGGATGCCCGAGAACAGGATGTAGCTGACCATCACCAGCGTGCCGATCCAGATCGCCACCTGCGGCGCGATGGAGCCGTACGAGGCCTCCGACACGATGATGCCCAGCCCGCGCAGCTGGATGGTGAGCAGCGCCACCATGCCCATGAGCGCCACGACGGACACCAGCACGCCGAGCGGGCGGCTGTCGTACTTGTGGGCGAAGAAGTCGGAGAACGACACCAGCTTGTGCGCGGTGGCGTAGCGCCAGATGGCCGGCAGCATCCAGAAGGCCATGAGGTAGGCCAGGCCGCCGTAGGCCAGGATGTAGAAGGCCGGCGAGCCCTTGCTGTACGACCAGCCGCTGGCGCCCAGGAAGGTGAAGGTCGAGAACGACTCGCCCGCCATGAGCAGGAACACCATGATCGTGCCCAGCCCGCGCCCGCCCAGCGCCCATTGCTCCAGGCTCATGGTGCGCCCGCGCCGCGCGAGCACGGCCAGGCCGAGGGCGCCGGCCACGAAGAGCGCGATCACGCCGAGTGCGGCGTTCATCGCGCGTCTCCTGCAGCCTGCGCGTCTTGCGCGTCGAGGTCGCCTTCGGCGCGGTCGATCACCACCATGACCAGCGAGGTCAGCACCAGCCAGCTCACGTTCCAGACCATCAGGAAGGGCATGCCGAGCACGAAGGTGGGCGCGACGGACGACAGCCATCCCCCGCTGAAGAAGGCGGCGACCGGCAGCAGGGCCAGCCATTTGGCGAGTTTCATGGGATGTCTCTGTGTGTTCGGATGGTTGGAAATTAGATCTTCTTTTGGTTAACCATTTTATATATTTTGGTTAACCAAACGGCGCGAATGGTACGGAGCCCGGCGGGCCGCGTCAATCCGGGGGCTTTCCCGGAGGTGGCGGGGTGCAGGCAATAATCCGCAGGCCCATGCCTGCCGCCACCCGCCGATCCGCCGCGCCCGCCCCTTCGACCGAACCCATCGAGTCCGCTGACGACGCGAACGTGGACGAGCGCGTCTACGCCGCCGTGTCCAAGGCGCTGCTCAGCGGCAAGCTGCGCCCCGGCACGCCGCTGCGCGAGCGCGCGCTGGCCGAGGCGCTGGGCTGCACGCGCGGCGCGGTGCGCAAGGTGCTGGCGCGGCTGGGCTCCGAGAAGCGGCTGGTGCTGGAGCACAACCGCGGCGCCTTCGTGCCCAACCCGTCGATCGACGACATGCGCGGCATCTACCGCGCGCGCCGCATCGTGGAGGCCGGGCTGGTCGCCACGCTGTTCGGCCGGCTGGCGCGCGAGCAGGTGGCCACACTGCGCAAGCACGTGCAGGCGGAGCAGAAGGCGTTCAAGGAAGGCCGGCGCGAGGACGCGATCCGCCTGGCGGGCGACTTCCACCTGCTGCTGGCGCAGATGGCGGGCAGCGACGAGCTGCTGTCGTACATCCGCCGGTTGATCTCGAACACCGAGCTGTACAAGGCGCTGTACGACTCGGCCGAGGCCGCGAGTTGCGCGCCGCGCGAGCATGAACAGATCATCGAAGCGCTCATGGGCGACTCGCTCGACGCCGCGCTGGCCGTGGCGCTGGAACACCTGGACGAGCTGGAGCAGCGCGTGATCGCGGGCGCGGCGGCGGAGCAGGAAGTCGACCTGGCGGCGCTGCTGAACGGCGCTGCGCCGGCGCGAAGCCACGGGCACGATCACTGAGGCTTCGCGCCCACATTTCGCCCACATTTCGTCCACGAGCGAAGTGTCGAGGGGCCGGTCTCGCGAAGATCGGCGCACCATGCCAACGACCTCGCTCGCCGCCTCAGTCCGACCCCACGCCCCTGCCCTCGAATGGGCGCTGCTCGCGGTGCTCGCGACCTGCTGGGGTGCCTCGTACACCTTCATCAAGATCGGCGTGGCGACGATCCCGCCGGTCACGCTGATCGCGGCACGCACCCTGATCGCGGGGTTGCTGCTGCTCGCGGTGCTGCGCCTGCGCGACGTGCGCTTGCCCAAAGACGGCGCGACGTGGCGGCGCTTCGTGCTGCAGGCTTGTCTGAACAGCGTGCTGCCGTTCACGCTGATCGCGTGGGCCGAACGCAGCGTGGATGCGGGGCTGGCGACCATCCTCAACTCGACCTCGCCGATCTTCATCTTCCTGCTGGGGTGGGGCCTGGGCGGGGCGGGAAAGCCCACGCTGCAGCGGCTCTTCGGCGTGGGGGCGGGGCTGGCGGGCATCTGCCTGATCGTGGGCTTCGAGGCCCTGCAGGGGCTGGGGCATTCGCTGCTGGCACAGCTGGCGCTGGTGGTGGCCGCCGTCTGCTACGGCTGCGCCGCGATGTTCGGCCGCGTGTTCAAGGGCCTGGACCCGATGGTGCCCGCGGCCGGCTCGCTGCTGAGCGGCGCGGCCCTGCTCGTGCCCGCGAGCCTGGCGATCGACAGGCCCTGGACGCTCGCCCCCTCCGCCGCCTCGATGCTCGCCGTGCTGGCGCTGGCGGTGCTGTCCACGGCGCTGGCCTTCACGATCTACTTCCGGCTGATCAAAACGCTGGGGCCGATGTCGACCTCGGCGCAGGCCTACCTGCGCGTGCCCATCGGCGTGACGATCGGGGTGGTGTGCCTGGGCGAGACACTGGCGCCCACGGCGTGGGTCGGGCTGGCCTGCGTGGTGGTGGGCGTGGTCGCGATGACGATGCCCGACACACAACTTTTGCGCCGGGGCCTTCGTTTTTTACGCGGCTTTTAGACCCGCGCTTCTACGCTGCCGGCTCCTCCATCCGTTAGCGAATTCTTTCGATGAAACACCTCCTTCGCACCGCCTTGCCGGTGCTCGTTCTTCCCACCCTGTTCGCCCTGCCGATGCTCGCCAACGCGCAGCTCACGGGCAACGTGGCGCTGACCACGAACTACAAGTTCCGCGGCCAGGACCAGGACATGCTGGGCAAGAACGATTACGCCAAGACCCGCGGCTTCAAGCCCGCCGTGCAGGGCGGCTTCGACTACGCCTTCGGCGACAGCGGCTTCTACATCGGCAACTGGAACTCCAGCGTCAACTGGCTCAAGGGCAACAGCCTCGAGAGCGACCTCTACGGCGGCTACAAGTTCAAGGCCGGCCCGCTCGACATGGACGTCGGCGCCCTCACCTACCTGTACCCGGGCAATTCGACGGGCAACACGACGGAGCTGTACGCCAGCGCGGGCTACACCGACGCCACGCTCGGTTCGTTCACGCTGAAGTACTCGCACACGGTGTCGAAGGACTACTTCGGTTATGCCGGCGCCAAGACCGGCTCGGGCCGCACGGGCCGCAACACCGGCTACCTGAACCTGGCCTACAGCAAGGAGATCGTGCCCAAGGTCACGCTGAAGGCGGCCGTGGGCTACACGAACATGTCGAGCGACATCCGCAGCCTGGGCTACAGGAGCTACGTGGACTACAACGTCGGCGCCACGTACGACTTCGGCAGCGGCCTCACGCTCACGGGCTCGGTGCAGGGCGCGAACAAGAAGAGTTCGTACGTTTCCGTGGCCAACCCGGGCTACGACTACGGTTTCGGCACCGTCGGCCAGACGACCTACTCGCCGAACAAGGCGCGCTTCATCCTCACGCTGACGAAGACGCTCTGATCAATCGATGCTGATGTTCGCCGCCTTGGCGACTTCGGCCCACTTCACGCGGTTGGCGTGCACGGTCTTCTTGAACTGCGCGGGCGACTCGATGCGCACGGTGTTGCCCTGGCTCTCGAAGCGCTCGCGGATCTCGGGCTGCTCGAGCACGGTCTTCACGGCGGCGTTGAGCTTGTCGACGATGTGCGCGTCGGTGCCCTTGGGCGCGAAGATGCCGAACCAGATGGCGCTGTCGAAGCCCTTGGTGCCCGGCAGGCCGCTGGAGGCGATGGTCGGCACTTCCTTCACGGCCGGCACCGCCGTGGCGGTGGTCACGCCCAGCAGGCGCACCTTGCCGGCCTTGTAGTGCGGCAGCACGGTCTGCACCTGGTTCATGATGCAGCAGGTCTCGCCGCGCACCACCGAGGTGATGGCCTCGGGGCCGCCCTTGTAGGGCACGTGGACCATGTTCAGGCCCAGGCGCGAGTTGAACTCGGCAAAGGCCATGTGCGTGCCCGCGCCGTTGCCGGTGGAGGCGTAGTTGTACTTGCCGGGGTTGGCCTTCACCAGCTCGACGAACTCCTTGAGCGTGCGCACGTTGATCACGTCGGGGTTGATGGTGAGCACGTTCGACACGTCGAGCACGGGCGCCACGGGCACGAAGTCGGCCTCCACGTCGAAGGGCAGCTTCTTGTAGAGCGCGGCATTGCTGCCGTGCGTGGCGGCGGTGCCGAACGAGAGCGTGTAGCCGTCGGGCTTGGCATGGGCGACGTACTCGCTGGCGATGTTGCCGGCGGCGCCCGACTTGTAGTCGATGATCACGGGCTTGCCGAGCTGGCGCGACAGCGGCTCCTGGATGGCGCGGGCGACCACGTCGACGCCCGAGCCGGCCGGGAAGCCCATGATCAGTGTGACGGGTTGTTGCGGCCAGTCGGGCTGGGCCAGCGCCAGGGTCGATGCGGCAGCGGTGCAGAGCAAGGCGCCAGCGGCCAGCAGGGCGCGACGCGGGAAGGGAGAATGGGCCATGTCGGTCTTTCTTCGAGGCGGACGGTGCA
Organism: Variovorax sp. GW821-FHT09D07; assembly: GCF_059416345.1. NCBI lineage: Bacteria > Pseudomonadati > Pseudomonadota > Betaproteobacteria > Burkholderiales > Comamonadaceae > Variovorax > Variovorax sp. GW821-FHT09D07. Next base: position 676,249 of record NZ_JBWKOY010000003.1, on the reverse strand, counting down.
GGCGCCGATTGTGGCGCGCGGCTGATATCTGTTTGCACATGTGCTTATGCACCGCGCCCCTTGCCTCTCCATAATCGCTCCATGGTCCGCCCCACACAACAACTCCACACCCATCGCGAACCGGTGCCCGTGCGCGCCGCCGCCACCGTCCTGCTGCTGCGCGACACCGACGCCGGCCTGGAGGTCCTCATGACCCGCCGCTCGGCCACCGCGAGCTTCGCGCCCGGTGCCTACGTCTTTCCGGGGGGCCACATCGACGCGGCCGACGCCGCCGCCGCGCGCATCGCGGCGCGCCGCGCCACGCAAAGCGACACGCAGCACACGCAGGCCATCGCCGCGATCCGCGAGGCCTTCGAAGAACTCGGCATCCTGCTGGCCCGCCATGCCGACGGCCGCGCGGTGAGCGCCGGCGAGGTCGCCGCCATGGACCGCAACGCCACCGCCGGCACGGCCTTCGCCGACCAGTGCGCCGCGCGCGGCCTGGTGCTGTCGGCCGACGAGGTCTTCACCTTCGCGCACTGGATCACCGACCGCGACCTGCCCAAGCGCTTCGACGTGCCCTTCCTGGTGGCGCGCATGCCCGAGGGCCAGGAGCCCACGGCCGACGAGAGCGAGCAGTTCGAGCCCTGCTGGGTGCGCCCGGCCGACGCGCTGGCGCGCCACGAGGCGGGCAGCTTTTTCATGATCTTCCCGACCATCCGCACGCTGCAGCGCATGGCGGCCTATGCGACGGTCGATGCGGTGCTCGCGGCCTGCGCGCCCGGCGCCGACGGCCAGGAGAAGCCACTGTGGACCAGCTGCCCGCGCGCCGGCCTGCTCAAGGGCGAGGACGCGCGCTACATGGAACACGAGTCGCCCTTCGGCGAGCTCGCGCTGGTGTGCCCCGACGGCCAGATCGCGCACGCGCTCGACTGGCAGAGCACGCAGCCCGTGGCGCTGCTGAAGAACGTGCAGCGCCTCACCGCACCGAACCCCAGCGCCATGACCGGCCCGGGCACCAACACCTACCTCGTGGGCGATGCGGCCACCGGCTACCTTGTGATCGACCCGGGCCCGAACGACGCGACGCACCTGGCGCGGCTGATGGAGGCCACGCAAGGCGACATCCGCCTGATCGTCTGCACGCACTCGCACGCCGACCACTCGCCAGGCGCCGCGCCGCTGCAGGCGCAGTGCGCGGCGGGGCGCAAGCCGCCGATCCTCGGGCTGTCGTCCGCACCCACGGCACGTTCCACCGCGCGCTTCAGCGCCGAGCGCGAGCTGGCCGACGGCGAACGGCTGGTGCTCTCGGGCACCGCGCCCGACGGCACGCCGCTCACGCACACGCTGCGCGCCATCCACACGCCCGGCCACGCGGCCAACCACCTGTGCCTGGTGCTCGAAGAAGACGGTCTGCTGTTCTCGGGCGACCACATCCTCAACGGCAGCACGACGGTGGTCGATCCGCCGGATGGCGACATGACGGCCTACCTCGATTCGCTCGACAAGCTCGACGCGGCCTGCGCGGCCGGCGGCATCGACTTCATCCTGCCGGCGCACGGCTACGTGATCGGCTTTGCGCGCACGGCCATCGCGCACCTGAAGGCGCACCGCCTCAAGCGCGAGGCCAAGATCGCCGCCGCGATGCAGCGGCTGCCCGACGGCACGCCCGAGCAGTGGCTGCCGCTCGCCTACGACGACGTGCCCGAGCGCATGTGGCCAGTGGCGGCGCGTTCGCTGGCGGCGCACGTGGCGCGCATCCGCCAACTGGCCGACGCGCGATGAACCGCTCGAACCGCCCCTCGGCGCCCGACGACGAAGGCGTGCGCCTGGCCAAGCGCGTGGCCGCGATGGCCCAGGTGTCGCGCCGCGAGGCCGAGCTGCTGATCGAGAACGGCGCGGTGCGCGTGGACGGCGTGCCCGCCCTGCTGCCGCAGTCGCGCGTGCAGCCGCACCAGCAGGTCGAGATCGCCGCCGGCGCGCGGCCCGAGCCCGTGGTGCCGGTGACGATGGTGCTCTACAAGCCCGCCGGCATGCCGACCGACAACGCGCACCAGCTGCTGGTGGCCGCGAACCACCACGAGCCCGAGCGCGAGGGCCAGCGCTTCCTGCCGGCACACGCGCGCGGCCAGCGCTGCATGACGCCGCTCGAAACCGGCGCCAGCGGCCTCGTGGCCTACACGCAGGAATGGCGCATCGAGCGCAAACTGCAGGAAGACGCAGGCATCCTCGAACACGAAGTGATGGTCGACGTGGCCGGCCCGGTGAGCCCCGAGGTGCTGGCACGGCTGGAGCGTTCGCCCGCGCGCGTGAGCATCGGCCGGCAGTCGCCCGAGCAGACCGGCCTGCGCTTTGCGCTAAAGGGCGCGCGGCCCGGGCAGATCGCGCACATCTGCGACGGCGTGAACCTGCGCATCGTCGCCATGCGGCGCCTGCGCGTGGGCCGCGTCTCGCTGGCCGGGCTGCAGCCGGGGCAGTGGCGCTACCTGGCGCCGAACGAGCGTTTTTGAAAGCGGCTTGAGGACGACGAGGCAGCACCGCAAACTGCCACCTGAAGACAGCGGCCCCGCGCCGCACACGGGAGATACCAGCACCATGAAGTTCGGCACACCGATCCGCACCCTGGCCTGCACCCTGCCCCTGACGCTGCTGGCGGGCTGCAGCTACCTCACGGCCTTGCTGTTCCCGGACGCGCCGGTCGGTTCACCGACCGAAGCGACGACAGCCGCCCCACCCGCCGTGGTTTCCAAAGACGGCCTCGCGCCGATCACCGCGGTGCAGGTGGAACGCATCCGCGAAGCCGTCGGCGGCAAGCCACCGAGCCCCGCGGTGGGCAAGGTGGTGGGAAGCGCGTCGCCGACCATCGAATCCTTCTTGCGCACCGAAGGCTGCATCACGGCGCGCAACGGCGCGGTGCTCAACCCCTTCGCGGCGCCCGGCCGGCTGTTCGACGGCACGGGCTTCCAGGGCGGGCCGATGGCCGAGATGCAGTACCACGACAAGACCGCCTGCGTGACGGTGCAGCGCATCCAGAACTGGAAGCTGGTGTCGCCCCGGCTGCTGCGCTTCGACGTGGTCTACGTGGGCGACGACGGCGAGGAGCGCGCCATCAAGCGCCACGAACTCATGCGCCAGCCCAAGGGCGGCTGGCTGTTCACGCGCTGAGCGTTGTGGCCGGCGAGCGGCACGTGCCGCTCAGCGGACGGTCGTGGCGGGCTTGCCTTGTTGGCTTTGTGCGAGCGCGTCATCGGCCGGCTCCCAGCCGCCACCGAGCGCCATGAACAGCACGACCTGGTCGTCGGCCAGTTGCGCGTCGCTGGCGGCCAATGCGGCGTCGGCGCCGGCCAGTGCGCGTTCGGCGTCGAGCGCGTCGAGGTAGGCGGTGCGGCCGTTGCGGTACAGCTGGCGCGCCTGCGCGGCGACCTTGGCGCTTTCGTCGCGCGAGGCCTGCAGGGCGGCGCGGCGGTCGAGCTCGCGGGCGTAGGTGCCGAGCGCGGTCTCGGTCTCGCGCAGCGCGGTGAGCACGGTGCCGTCGAACTTCGCGAGCGCGGCGCGCGTGCCGGCCTCGGCCTGTGCGATGCGGGCCTGCGCTGCGCCGGTGTTGGGCACGGTCCACGAGATCAGCGGGCCCACGCTCCAGGCCAGCGTGTCCTGGCGGCCGAAGCCGGTCGCATGGCCGGCCGACGAGCCCGAGAGGCCCAGCGTGACCTTCGGATAGAGGTCGGCCGTGGCCACGCCGATGCGCGCGGTCGATGCAGCGAGGCTGCGCTCGGCCTGGCGGATGTCGGGGCGGCGGCGCAGCAGCGCGGCGCCGTCGCCCACCGGCAGTGCGCCGGCCACGCGCGGTGGCGTGGTGCAGTCGGCCACCTCGCGCGGAAAGTCTTGCGGCAGTGCGCCGGTGAGCGTGGCCAGGCGGTAGAGCGCGCCCTGGCGCTGGGCCTTCAGCGGCGGCAGCGCGGCGTCGAGCTGCGCGAGCTGGGCGCGCGCACGGCCGGCGTCGATGGCGCCGGCGCGGCCCGCGCGCTGCAGGCGCTCGGTGACGTTCACGGCGTCTTGCTGCAGCGCGACCGACTTCTGCGCGATCTGCAGCCGCAGGCCGGCCGAGCAGGCTTCGGCGTAGGCACGCGCGGTGCCGGCCGCGACGTTCACGCGCACGAGGTCGAGCGCAGCTTCGGCCGCCTGGCTGCTGGCGGCCGAGGCCTCGATGGCGCGGCGGATCTGGCCGAACAGGTCGACCTGGTACGACAGCGACGCGCCCGCGCTGTAGTTGAAGGTGTTCGGCGGCTCGTAGCCCTTCTGCAGCAGCGACAGGCCCGAGACGTGGCCGAACGAGGGCCCGGCGTTCACGCCGATGGAGGGGTACTTGGCGCCGGCCACTTCGGTTTCGATGGCACGTTCGCGCTCGAGGTTGGCGACGGCCTGGCGCAGGTCGGTGTTGTGCGCGAGGGCCTGGGTGACGAGCCGGTCGAGCAGCGGGTCGTGGTACAGGCGCCACCAGTGCGCGGGCAGCGGCGCAGCATTCGCCGGTGCTTCGGCGAAAGGCTTGGCCGCAGCGGGCTGGCTGGCCAGCGCCTCGGGCGGCTGCCGGTAGTCGGGGCCGACCGCCGCGCAGGCCGCGAGCCCGGCCGCGACCGCGAGCGAAGCCATGCGAAAGGCGAAGCGGGTCATGGCGGTCATCCCTTCTTCGGCGTGGCGGCCGCGTGGGCCGCGTCGTGTTCGAGGACCTGCACCGTGACCGTCTGGCCGGCCACGAGGCGCGCGCCTTCGGGCAGCGGGTCGAGCTTCACGCGCACCGGGATGCGCTGCGCCAGCCGCACCCAGTTGAAGGTCGGGTTCACGCTGGGCAGCAGGTTGGCGCTGGTGGAGCGGTCGCGGTCGGCGATGCCGGCGGCCACGCTGTCGACCGCGCCTTCGAGCACCGCGCCGCCGCCCATCGGCGTCACGCGCACGCGGTCGCCCAGGTGGATGCGCGGCAGTTTCGTTTCTTCGAAGTAGCCTTCGACGTAGAACGACTGCGCATCGACCAGCGCGAGCACCGGCCGGCCCGCGGCGGCGTAGCTGCCCTGGCGCAGGTCGAGGTTGGTGACGAGGCCGTCGGCCGGTGCGCGCACTTCGGCGCGCTGCAGGTTCAGGCGCGCCGAATCGAGCGCCACCTCGGCCTGCGCGACGGCAGCCTGCGCCTGCTCGACGCGAGCGCGGGTCTGTTCGCGCGACTCTTTCGACACCAGCTCGTCGAGCCCCGTGTTGCGCGCGTTCTCGCGCTGGGCCTGGGCGCTCACGGCGCGCTGCGCGGCGAGCGCGGCCTGCGCCTGGCGCACGGCGAGGTCGTAGCGCGCGCGGTCCACCTCGAACAGCAGCGTGCCGGCGGCGACCGGCTGGTTGTCGCGGATCGGCACGGCCGTGACGAGGCCCGAGACGTCGGGTGCGATCTGGACCACGTTGGCGCGCACGCGTCCGTCGCGCGTCCACGGTGCGAGCTCGTAGTGGTCCCACAGGCGAAAGCCCGCCCAGACGGCGGCGGCCACCACGGCCACGGTGAGGAGAACGCGCAGCAGGCTCTGGGCCCGGGGGTTGTCTGCGAAGGGGTTGGCTTTCATGGAAATCTCTGTGTGGTTTGCGTTGTCATTGCAGGTGCGCCGTGAGGCGGCTCAGGCCGTACAGCAGCAGCAGGTACAGCGCCATGTCGAACAGCGCCGGGTGCCACACCCAGCGGTACAGGCCGGTGGCGGCGAGCAGCCGGCGCACGCCCCACAGGGCGAGCAGCGCGGCGCCGGCCAGCAGCATGAGCCAGGGCACGTAGAGCCCGTAGAAACTGGCTTCGCCGATCATGCGGAAGCTCCTTGCGGTGAAGAAGAAGACACGCCTGCCAGCGAAGGCGGTGCGTCGGGGAACAGGTTGCGGCGCAGGCCGACCAGCGCGGTGACGGCGGCGCGCGACGCGGTGGAGCTGTCACGCGCAGCGAGCACCGCCGCCAGCGCCTCGTCGATCTGCGGCAGCAGCGCCGCCGGACGCGGTGCCATGCGGCCTTCGCCGCGCTGGCGGAAGAAGCGCGCGATGCCGCCGAGCAGCGCGGCCGAGGTGGCCATCGGCAGCTGGGCGCGCACGCGCTGCAGCACGGCGATGTCGGCGCCCATGCGCAGGTCGCGCAGCGCGTCGTTGGCGGCCACGCCCTCCACGGTGCCGCCGGCCTGCGCGATGCGCGGCGCCAGCAGGCCGATGCGGTCGAGCATGCGCACGGCGTAGGCGTCGCTCTGCGCGTACTGCGGCTGGGTGGAGGCGGCCATGTCGCCGAGCTCGCGCCAGGTGGCGCGCTGGATGCGGCGTGCGCTCCAGTCGGCGCCCACCGAGCGCACCAGCCGCGTGACGCGCGCGGCCATCACCACGCCGACGATCTGGCCGGTCATGCTGTTGATGAAGCTCACGAGGTCGGCGCTGGCGGTGTCGTGCATTGCCAGCGTGCCCGACACGCCGAAGACCAGCGCCATCGCGGCCATGAAGTGCGTCGGGCGCGGCAGGTACAGGCCCAGCACCAGGAACAGCGGCGCGCAGACCAGCGCGAGCATGCCGAAGTCCTGCACCGTGGGCATGAGCACCAGCACGTAGACGGCCGAGATGGGAATGGACCACAGCGTCCACTTCAGGAAGCCGTGCATCGCGGGCACGGGGTCGTCCATGGTGGCGAAGAAGCAGCAGAAGACGGCGGCCATCATGGTGGCGGCCGAGCCCATGGTCCAGCCCGTGAGGATCCAGAACGCGCCGCACACGCAGATGGCGATGACGGCGGCCAGCGCCGACAGCAGCGCCATGCCGTGGTCGCGGTGCATCGCGCGCTGGCCGAGCGCGGCCGTGCGGCGCAGCGGCGCGCCGCCCTTCAGGCCTTCGTCGATGTCGCGGCGCAGCCGGGCGCAGGCGGTCCAGCCGTCGACCAGCTCTTCGAGCCGGCCTGCGAGGCCGATGCGCAGTGCGCGGGCCCAGGGGCTGAGCCCCGTGTCCTGCGCGCTGCCCAGCGCGGCGATCGCCTGGCGCAGCGCCTGCAGGCGTGCGGAGGCATCGACGGCCGGGTCGCTTTCGTCGCGCAGCCATTGCGCGGCCAGCGCAAGCACGGCGGTGACGTCGGGCGCGAGGCGGCCTTCGGCTTGCGCCAGCGCCTGCAGCCGGTCTTCGACGGCCGACAGCGCGGGCGTGAGCGCCGCCACGCGGTCCTGCATGGCGCGGATCGCGCCGGCGGTCCAGCGCAGGTGCGTGGTGTCGAAGGGCACGTGGGTCGAGAGCAGGCGCAGCTGCGTGATGTCGCCGGCGAGGCGGCGGCGGTCGTCGTCCAGGCGCTTGGGGTCGGCGTCCTTGGGGGTGCTGCGGTCGCCGGGCTGGAACAGGTCGCCGATCCACTGGCGCGCGTCTTTCAGCGTGCGGTCGAGCAGGCCCAGCACGGTGGGCGCGAGCCCCGCGGGCAGCACGAGGCTGTGGACCAGCGTGGCGCAGAAGATGCCCAAGCCGATCTCTTCCACGCGCGCCACGGCGGTGTCGAACAGCACGAGCGGCGTCTGCACCGACGGAAAGCCGATCAGCGCCGCCGTGTAGCCCGCGAGCATGAAAACGTACGAGCGCGGCGTGCGGTCGAGCAGCGACACATACAGGCACAGCCCGACCCACAGCGCGAGCACCAGCGTGAGCAGCTCGGGCGCGTTGGACAGCGCGGGCACCATCAGCACGGTGGCGACGCTGCCGATGAGCGTGCCGCAGAAGCGGAACACCGCCTTGGAGCGCACGGCACCGGCCAGCGGGTGGGCGACGACATAGGTGGTCATGAGCGCCCAGAACGGGCGCGGCAGGCCGGCGCGGCTGGCCAGGTACATCGCCAGCATCGCGGCGGCGAAGCTCTTGACGGAAAAGAGAACTTCCGCGCGGGTGAAGCGCGGCAGCGCCATCGACATCGCCATTTACGAGCCGCGCCCTTCCTGCTGCAGGCTCTGCATGCCGGCGGCACTGCGGCCGAGCTTGGCCTCGAGCGCGCCGAAGACGCGCAAGGTGGCGGCGATGTCCTCGTCGGGAATGCCTTCGAACAGCGCGGCGCGCATCTGGCGCAGCGCGGCCTCGATGGGCTCGCAGACGGCGCGGCCGGCGGGCGTGAGGTGCAGCGTCTTGGCGCGGCGGTCGGCCGGGTCTTCGCGGCGCTCGACGAAACCGGCCTCGACCAGCTGGTCGAGCGAGCGCACCAGCGACGGCCCTTCGATGCCCAGCGCCTCGGCCACCGTGCCCTGGCGCACACCGTCTTCCATGCGCCCGAGCACCACCACCGGCCAGGCCAGCGTCTGCGACAGGCCCACGTGCGCCACCGCCTTGTCGGCCGCCGCGCGGTAGCCGCGCTGGAGCACCGACAGCGAGGTGCCGAGCCGCATCAGCGCGTGTTCGCGCAACGGGGAGATGGGTTCGGTATCGGCCACGGCGTTATCAATTAGTTAGCTTGCTAACAATTGTACGGGTTTCTACCGAGTCTTGCACGCGGCCGCGCACGCCATCAGCGCGCGGCCCAGGGAAAAGGGGGAAGGGAAAGAAAAGTGTGAAGCTCGCCGATAAGCCGGATTCTGTGCACCGGGGCCCTCTTGCGAAGACCCCGGCGTGACCGCCATTACTCTGGGCCGTTTGTCGCCAAACGGCTCGATGCCACCTACCCGCCAGCTCAGCGGAACCACCTCGATACTGGCCTACTTGGTGTTGCTGCGCGCAGAGATTGCCCGTTTCACCCGAACTGAATCGGCTCGTCTCTGTTGCTCTGATCCTCACCTCACGGTGGAGAGTCGTTAACTCCTGCGCTGTCCTGTGCAGTCCGGACGTTCCTCCAGTGCGATCTTTCGACCCGATGCTGTTGCCCGAGGGCAGAGCATCGTCCCTTTCGGGCTTGCACCAGCGGCGGTCTGGCGTGCTTCACGGCTCGATTATCGCCCGCCCCATCAATGACCCTTCAGGCGACGCCGCGCGCCGGTCGTCAGCCGGGCGTTTCGCCGTCGCCGGCCTGCACCAGGCCCAGCTTGCGCAAGGTCCGATGGAAGTTGCTGCGGTCGATGCCGGCCTCGCGCGCGGCGCTGGCCACGCGGCCTCCGTGGCGGGCGAGCAGTTCGGAGAGCCAGGCCCGCTGGAAGGCCTCGGTCGCCTCGCGCAGCGTGCCGACCGCGATGACAGGCCCCGCGTGTTCGTTCGCCGGGGCCTGCACGGGCGCTGCCATGGCGCTTCCCACGACGGCGGCGCTGTCCAGCGCCAGGTGATGCGGCTCGATGGCCGTCCAGCGCGAACCGCGCGGCTGTTCCCTGAACGCCCGCAGCGAGGCGCGGCTGATCACATGCTCGAGCTCGCGCACGTTGCCCGGCCAGCCGTGCGCCAGCATGGCGGCCTTCGACGCCGGCGAGAGCCGCAGGTTGCGCGCGCCCAGCCGGTGCTGGTTCTCCTCGAGAAAGCTGCCGGCGAGCACGAGCACGTCGCGCCCCCGTTCGCGCAGCGGCGCGACGACCAGCGGATAGACCGACAGTCGGTGGTACAGGTCGGCGCGAAACCGGCCCTGCGCGATCGCTGCGGGCAGGTCGCGGTTGGTGGCCGCGATCACGCGCACGTCGACCTTGCGCATGCGGTCGCTGCCGGGGCGCTGCACCTCGCCGCTTTGCAGCACGCGCAGCAGCTTGGCCTGCACGCTCAGCGGCAACTCCCCGACCTCGTCGAGAAAGAGCGTGCCGCCATCGGCGATCTCGAACTTGCCGTCGCGGTCCTGCACGGCGCCGGTGAACGCGCCGCGCTTGTGGCCGAAGAGTTCGCTGTCGGCCAACGTCTCGGGCAGCGCCGCGCAGTTGACCTGCACGAGCGGCTGCTCGCTGCGCCGCGAGCGCGCGTGCAGGCGCTGCGCGACCAGGTCCTTGCCGACGCCGGTTTCGCCGAGCAGCAGCACCGTGAGGTCGGACACGGCGACGGTGTCGATCTCGTGGCACAGCTGCTTCATCGCCGGGCTGCTGCCCAGCAGTTCGCGCGGCGCGCCACGCCCCGCACGCAGCGCCTGCGCCACGGCCTGCTCGCGCACCGCGCGCGCCTGCATCTCGCGGATCGTGTGGGCGGCCTCGATGCCGGTTTCGACGAGGGCGATCAACGCCTCCATCTGCGCCGGGCCCACGGCATCGAAGGCGTGCGGCTCCAGGGCGTCCAGCGTGAGCAGGCCCCAGACGGCGCCGCGCAGGCGCAGCGGCGCGCCCATGCAGTCGTGCACCGGCAGGATGCCCGGCTGGCCGGCGACGAGGCCGTCGTACGGGTCGGGCAGGTTGCTGTCGTGGGCGAAACGCAGGCCCCGTTCGCTGTCGAGCAGGCGCGCGAAGCGCGGATGGGCGGCGACGGGAAACTGGCGCCCCAGGGTTTCGTCGCTCAGGCCGTCGACCGCGACGGGCTTCAGCACGTCGACGTCGAGCTGCAGCAGCGCGGCGGCATCGCAGCGGACCAGTCCGCGCGCAGCGGCGAGCAGCGATCGGTAGCGGGCGGCCTCGGCCTCGGGCTCGGGCTCGGGCTCGGGCTCGGGCTCGGGCTCGGGCTCGGGCGGCGGGGCCTCGGTGGTCGAATCGACACGCAATGTGGTCATAAGTACAACGCTGGAGTTGTTGTGAATTTGACCACGCCTGGTAAATCCCCAATGGCGTCAAGCACTTGCAGGGGCCTTCCGGCTGGCACGGATCGTGAGATGAAAACTGCATCTCAACCGAAGGACCGCCAGACCATGCACCCGCAAACCATCGCCATCGTCAAGTCCACCGTGCCCGCGCTCCAGGCCCACGGCGAGGCCATCACCAGCCACTTCTACAAGATCATGTTCGAGGGCCATCCGCAGGTGAAGGCCTTCTTCAACGAAGCGCACCAGGCCGCCGGCACGCAGGCACGCGCGCTGGCGGGCGCGGTCATCGCGTACGGCGCGCACATCGACCGGCTCGAAGCGATCGCCGGCGCCCTGCCCCGCATCATCCAGAAGCACGCCGCGCTGGGCGTGCTGCCGGAGCACTACCCGATCGTCGGCCACTACCTGCTGCGCGCCGTGAAGGAGGTGCTCGGCGATGCCGCGACCGACGAGGTGATCGCCGCCTGGGGCGAAGCCTACGAATCGCTGGCGGGCCTGCTCATCGCCGCGGAAGAAGCCGTCTACAGCGCCAACGCGGCGCAACCCGGTGGATGGCGCGGCACGCGCGAATTCCGCGTGGCCCGGCGCGAGGACGAAAGCGAGGTCATCACCTCGTTCTACCTGGAGCCCGTGGACGGCGGTGCGCTGCTGGCGTTCACGCCGGGGCAGTACCTCACGCTGGTGCTGGAGATCGACGGCCAGCCGGTGCGGCGCAACTACTCGCTGTCCGACGCGCCGGGCAAGCCGTGGTACCGCATCAGCGTGAAGAAGGAGGAAGGGGGTCGCGCCTCGAACTGGCTGCACGAAGCCGCCGCGGTCGGCACGCGGCTGCAGGCGCAGGCACCGTGCGGCGACTTCGTGCTGCAGCCCGCGGGCGAGCAGGCGCGTCCCCTCGTGCTGGTGACGGGCGGCGTGGGCATCACGCCTGCGATGAGCATGCTCGAATCGGTGGCGCACACGGGCCGGCCGGTGCACTTCGTCCATGCGGCGCGGCACGGCGGCGCGCACGCGTTCCGCGCCCGCGTCGACGCACTCGCGCAGCGGCATGCGAACGTGAAGCCGCTGTATGTCTACGACGCGCCGCGCGAGAGCGACACGCCGCACGCGACCGGCTTCGTCACCCGCGAGCTGCTGGCCGGGCTGCTGCCGGAAGACCGCGACGTCGACCTGTACTTTCTCGGGCCGAAGCCCTTCATGCAGGCGGTGTATGCCAACGGGCTGGCGCTCGGCGTGCCCAAGCAGCAGCTTCGCTACGAGTTCTTCGGGCCGCTGGAAGCCCTGGAGGCCTGAACCGCAACGGCCTGCCATCCCCTCGTGCGGAAACGGTCGCGGGCCGGGTGCAACCCGGCCCAGGGGGCGCCACAATGCGCGCTGACCATCCGACCCTCGCACCCAAGGAGATTCCATGAAGGCCCAGAACATCCTCCAGACCATCGGCAACACGCCGCACATCCGCATCAACCGCCTGTTCGGCCATGCGAAGCAGCAGGTCTGGATCAAGTCGGAGCGCGCCAACCCCGGCGGCTCGATCAAGGACCGCATCGCGCTGTCGATGGTGGAAGACGCCGAGAAGAGCGGCGCGCTCAAGCCCGGCGGCACCATCGTCGAGCCCACCTCGGGCAACACCGGCATCGGCCTGGCGATGGTCGCGGCCGTCAAGGGCTACAAGCTGATCCTGGTGATGCCCGACAGCATGTCGGTGGAGCGCCGCCGCCTCATGCTGGCCTACGGCGCCACCTTCGACCTCACGCCGCGCGCCAACGGCATGAAGGGCTCGATCGCCCGCGCCGAGGAAATCGTGGCCGGCACGCCGGGCGCGTGGATGCCGCAGCAGTTCAACAACCCCGCGAACGTCGACGTGCACGTGCGCACCACGGCCGAAGAGATCGCGGCCGACTTTCCCGAGGGCATCGACGTGCTCATCACCGGCGTGGGCACGGGCGGCCACATCACCGGCGTGGCGAAGGTGCTCAAGAAGAAGTGGCCCAAGCTGCAGGTGTTCGCGGTGGAGCCCGTGGCTTCGCCCGTGATCTCGGGCGGCGCACCGGCGCCCCACCCCATCCAGGGCATCGGCGCGGGCTTCATCCCGAAGAACCTCGACACCTCGCTGCTCGACGGCGTGCTGCAGGTCGACGCAGAGCCGGCGCGCGAAATGGCGCGCCGCTGCGCGGTCGAGGAAGGCATCCTGGTCGGCATCTCGTCGGGCGCGACGCTCGCGGCCATTGCGCAGAAGCTGCCCTCGCTGGCGCCCGATGCGGTGGTGCTGGGCTTCAACTACGACACGGGCGAGCGCTACCTCTCCGTCGAAGGCTTCCTGCCCGCCTGATCCAGCTACAAGTTTCATAGCGCCTCGGGCGCTTAAAATCGTCGGTCTGCTTGATAACCACAAGCCCCACGACATGCTGCGAATCTCCGAACTCAAACTCCCGCTCGACCACGCCCCAGAGGCGCTGGCCACCCTGATCGCCCGGACGCTCGACGTTCCGCCTGACGCGATCGCCTCCCACACCGTCTACAAGCGCAGCTTCGACGCCCGCAAGGTCGACCTGCTCACGGTCTACATCTGCGACGTGCAGCTGGCCGACGCGGCGCTCGAAGCCGCGCTGCTCGCCAAGCACGCCAGCCACCCGCACATCCAGCCCGCGCCCGACATGCGCTACACGCCGCCGGGCCAGGCGCCTGCGAACGCGACGCGGCCCGTGGTGATCGGCTTCGGCCCCTGCGGCATCTTCGCGGCGCTGATGCTCGCGAAGATGGGCTTCAAGCCCATCGTGCTCGAACGCGGCAAGACCGTGCGCCAGCGCACCCGCGACACCTGGGGCCTGTGGCGCAAGAGCGTGCTCAACCCCGAGTCGAACGTGCAGTTCGGCGAAGGCGGCGCCGGCACCTTCTCGGACGGCAAGCTCTACAGCCAGATCAAGGACCCGCGCTTTCTCGGCCGCAAGGTGATGGAAGAGTTCGTGAAGGCCGGCGCGCCCCCCGAAATCTTGTACGTCGCGCATCCGCACATCGGCACCTTCAAGCTGGTGAAGGTGGTCGAGAACATCCGCGAGCAGATCGTCGCGCTCGGCGGCGAGATCCGCTTCGAGCAGCGCGTGACCGACGTGCACATCGAAGAGGGTCACCTGCGCGGCCTCACCGTGCTCGACCAGACGACGGGCCAGAGCAGCGAACTGCGCGCCGACCACGTCGTGATGGCGCTGGGCCACAGCTCGCGCGACACCTTCGAGATGCTGCACGCCCGCGGCGTGCACATCGAGGCCAAGCCCTTCTCCATCGGCTTCCGTGTCGAGCACCCGCAGGGCCTCATCGACCGCGCCCGCTGGGGCCGCCACGCGGGCCATCCGCTGCTGGGCGCGGCCGACTACAAGCTGGTGCACCACGCCAGCAACGGCCGCTCGGTCTACAGCTTCTGCATGTGCCCCGGCGGCACCGTGGTCGCGGCCACCAGCGAGCCGGGCCGCGTGGTCACCAACGGCATGAGCCAGTACTCGCGCAACGAGCGCAACGCCAACGCGGGCATCGTGGTGGGCATCGACCCGAAGGACTTCCCGGGCGATGCGCTCGCGGGCATCGCGCTGCAGCGCCAGCTCGAAAGCAACGCCTACGTGCTCGGCGGCAGCAACTACCACGCGCCCGGCCAGCTGGTGGGCGACTTCATCGCCGGCAAGCCCTCGACCGCGCTCGGCAGCATCATCCCGTCGTACAAGCCCGGCGTGACGCCGACCGACCTGCACCAGGCCCTGCCCGCCTACGCCATCGAGGCGATGCGCGAAGCCTTTCCCGCCTTCGGTCGCAAGATCAAGGGCTTCGACACGCACGACGCCGTGCTCACCGGCGTGGAAACGCGCACCTCGTCGCCCATCCGCATCACGCGCGGCGACGACTTCCAGAGCCTCAACGTGCGCGGCCTCTACCCGGCCGGCGAAGGCGCGAGCTACGCGGGCGGCATCCTGTCGGCCGGCGTGGACGGCATCAAGGTGGCCGAGGCCGTGGCGCGCAGCGTGCTCGGCAGCACGGTTTGACGATGCACTTCCACCGTCCCACCACCGGCCAGCTGGCCGTCGCCACGCTGGCGATGGCCGCCGTGGTGCTCGCGTCCAACCTCCTGGTGCAGTTCGCCATCAACGACTGGCTCACCTGGGGCGCCTTCACCTATCCGGTGGCCTACCTCGTGAGCGACCTCGTCAACCGGCGCTTCGGCCCCGGCATGGCGCGTCGCGTGGCCTGGGTCGGCTTCGCGGTGGCCGTGGCGGTGTCGCTGCTGCTCGCACCGGCGCGCATCGCCGCCGCCTCGGGCCTGGCCTTCATCGCCTCGCAGCTGCTCGACATCCGCGTGTTCGACCGGCTGCGCCGCGGCCTGTGGTGGCGCGCGCCGCTCGTGGCCACGGTGATCGCGGCCGTGCTCGACAGCATCGTCTTCTGGGGCATCGCCTTCGCGGGCACCGACGGCCCCTGGCTCACCTGGGCGCTCGGCGACCTGGGCGTGAAGCTCGGTGTCGGCGTGCTGATGCTGCTGCCGTTCCGGCTGCTGATCGGGCGGCAGGTCCCTGACCGAGGTGACCGAGGCGCTGCACGCGCATGACCATCCGCCCTGACAATACCCGCAGGATGTTCCGGCCGCGCTGACCGCGCGGGACCGGTTGTTCCTTTTCTTCTCTTTCCATCCCTCGCGCCCATCGCCGAGCCTTCCGTATGACCGACGCATCCACCGCCGCCCCGAACACGAACTCGCGCAACGCACGGCGCCAGCGCCCGGACATGGCCGAGCAGCTGCAGCAGCTGAAGGCCGGCACGGGCACCGACGCAGGCGCTGACGCGTCGGCAACGCAGCCCACCGCCCCCGCGCAACAGCAGCAACAACGGCCGCCGCGCGCCAAGCAACAGCGCCCGCATGGGCAGCAGCAGCCGCAACAAGGGCGCAAGCCGCGCGGACAGCAGCCGCAACAGCAACAACAGCCCGAAGCCCAGCGCGCACCGCGCAAGGTCAATCCGGTGCTCGAGCGCCTGTTCGAGCTGTACCCGCAGCTGTTCGGCGCGCGCTTCGTGCCACTGAAGCTCGGCGTGTACGAGGAGCTGATCGCGCGCCATCCCGAAGACTTCAAGGCCGAAGACCTGAAGATCGCGATGGGCCAGCATGCGCGCTCCACGCGCTACCTCGAGAGCGTGGCCGCCGGCCATGCGCGCCACGACCTGGACGGCAACGCGCTCGACCCGGTCGCACCCGAGCACGTGCACCACGCCATCCTCGAGCTGCACCGCCGCCGCTCGCACCGCAACCCCGGCGAAGACCTGCGCCCGCAGCTGGTGACGCGCATCGCCAAGGCCATCGAAGCCTCGGGCCTCGACCACGAGGCCTATGCCGTGCTGGTGCGCTCGCGCGACGCCAACAACAACGCCGTCGTCGACGAAGCCCTGGCCGAACTCGCCCAGCAGGCCGCCAAGCGCGAAGCCCTGCTGCGCGCCTTCGAAGCCAGCGGCCGCAGCGAACAGGAGTTCGCCGACATGTACGGCATGAAGCCCGGCGACGTGACGCGCACGCTGCAGCGCGTGCGGGACGACAAGAAGCGGGCCGAGGCTGCGGCAGAGGCCGCCGCCGCTGCGGCCGCAGCGGCACCGGAAGCAGTACCAGAAGCTGCGCCGCAAGCCGCCGAATCCGCACCGGACACGCCCGCGTCCGACGAGCCTGCCACCACCGGCAATTGAACGGCCTGAAGCGCCCAGAAGGCTGCAACTGTGCAGTCTGACTGCGGCGCGGCGAATTTTTCGCCAGGGATCGGTGCTCAGGAAACGTTTCTACACATTTCCAGCTACATTCCTTCGGCCCATTCCGGGCGGAGGAGAAGTTCATTTGAAAAGAGTCATCAGGCTGCTTCTCGCAGCCGTGGCTGTTTCCGTGTTCGCGAGCGGCTGCGCGGTCAACCGCGCAACAGCGACCGTCGATCCCTCGGCAAATCTCGACAAGCTGCGCGTGGTGCAGGTCAGAAAGCTCGAGGGTGAAGACGGCACGCTCCAGAAGCTGATTGCCGGCAATCTGCGCAAACGCGGTTTCGAGGTCACGGAAGAAGCCAAGCCCCCCGAGCCAGTCGACGCTGTCGTCACCTACGTCGACAAGTGGATGTGGGACATCACCATGTACCTCGTCGAGCTCACCGTCACGATCCGCGAACCGAAGTCCGACTACCCGTTGGCCACCGGCAATTCGCTCCACACCTCCCTCACACGCCTCTCGCCGCCCGAAATGGTCGACGAAGTGGTCGGCAACATCTTCAAAGAATCGGACAAGACCAAATGATCAACACCACCACCCTTCGCCGCGCAGGCGCCCTGGCCGTTCTCTCCGTCGTCGTCGTGCTCGCGGGCTGCGCCTCATCGGCCAACCGCGAGGCCATGACGCCCACCAGCATCGCTTCGAGCAAGAAGCTGCCCTACTCGGTGTCGGTGAAGACCGGCGGCGGCAATGAAACGAACCCGCTCTGGAGCTCGGACATCACCAACGAAGACCTGGGTGCCGCCATCGAGAAGTCGGTCACGCAATCGGCCCTGTTCAAGGAAGTCGTCAAGGGCAAGAGCGGCGACTACGAGCTGTCGGTCTCGATCGTCAAGCTGACCAAGCCCACGTTCGGCGCCGCGTTCACGGTCGACATGGAAGCGGGCTGGTCGCTCATCAAGACCTCCGACAAGTCGGTGGCGATGCGCCAGGTCATCAAGTCGACCTACACGGGCGGCGCGTTCGACTCGCTCGTCGGCACGACCCGCCTGCGCATGTCGGTGGAAGGTGCCGCGCGCAACAACATCAAGCAGGGCCTGGAAGCCGTCTCGGCGCTCAACCTCTGAGCGAACGACACACCGTTCTTCGGTGAATGAAAAAGGGGCTGGTGAATCACCAGCCCCTTTTTCTTTGTGCCGCTGCGCGGCCTGTCTGTGCTCAGCGCGCGTTCTGCAGCGCCGCGATGCGCTCTTCGATCGGCGGGTGCGTGGCAAACAGCTTGCCCATCGCGCCCGTGATGCCCATGGCTTCCACGGCCTTGGGCAGTTCGCCGGCCGGCAGGCCGCCCAGGCGGGCGAGTGCGTTCATCATCGGCTGGCGGTTGCCCATGAGTGCGGCGGCGCCGGCGTCGGCGCGGAACTCGCGCTGGCGCGAGAACCAGGCCACCACGATCGCGGCGGCGAAGCCGAGCACGATGTCCAGCACGATGGTGCTCACGTAGTAGCCGATGCCGGGGCCCGACGAGCGGTCGTCGCCGCGGCGCAGGAAGCTGTCGACCGCATAGCCGATCACGCGCGAGAGGAACACGACGAAGGTGTTCATCACGCCCTGGATCAGCGTCATCGTGACCATGTCGCCGTTGGCGATGTGCGCGACTTCGTGGCCGATGACGGCCTCGACTTCTTCACGCGTCATGCCCTGCAGCAGGCCGGTGGACACAGCCACGAGTGACGAGTTCTTGAACGCGCCGGTGGCAAAGGCATTGGGCTCGCCTTCGAAGATGCCGACCTCGGGCATGCCGATGCCGGCCTTGTCGGCGAACTTGCGCACGGTGCCGACGATCCAGGCCTCGTCGGGCGACTGGGGGTTGTCGATCATGCGCAGGCCGGCCGTCCACTTGGCCATGGGCTTGCTGATGAGCAGCGAGATGATCGCGCCGCCGAAACCCATGACCAGCGCAAAGCCGAGCAGCGCCGTCAGGTTGAGCCCGTTGGCCGTGAGAAAGCGGTTGACGCCGAGCAGGCTGGCGACCACGCCGAGCACCGCGACGACCATCACGTTGGTCAGGACGAACAGAAGGATACGTTTCAAGTTGAATTCTCCGTGGGGAACACTGCCGACCAGATGAGGGCCACAAGGCCCGCTTCAAGCCTGTCCGGCCGGGGTGACCGCTGTTGTCGTAGGTTGTGACGGACGCGGCGCGGTGGCGTGCGGTAGAGCAATGATAGGAGTAAAAGTTCTACGAAAGGGGCCGGAAGACCTTCGGATCGTCGTAGTAATCGGGTGTTTCGTTGGCGCCGCACCACCCCGGAACGCCGAGCACCGGCAGCGGTGCGAAGGGCTTGCGTGCCATGTATTCGGGTGTGAGGCAGCGCGCCAAAGCCGCATCGCCGAGCGGACCTTCGGCTGCAGGCAGCAACAGCACATGCGCGGTCGCGGCCTTGCGCGGCACCACCAGCTTTTCGAGCAGCGCATGGCCGAACACGCGCAGCCGGGTCTGCGCCCAGAGCGCGCGCCGCGTGACGAACAACGCCTGCCAGTCGCGCGCCACCAGCGCCTCCCACAGCGCGGGCGGTGCATCGAGCACCGCACCGTTCTCGTCGAACAGCGTGAGCGCATCGCGCAGCGGCCCGCGCGTGGCGCCGACGCCGGCGCGTGCGATCTCGGTGGCCTGCAGCTCGTTGAGCCGGCGCTTGGTTTCGGGAAAGGCCAGCCAGACCAGGCCGTTGAAGAAGTCGTGCAGGTTGTCGCGCGTGGGCACGGTGCGCGTGCGGAAGATGTGGGCCTCGTAGGCCTGGCCCTCGGGCAGCGCGTCCTGCGTGACGAAGTCGGGCACGGCGGGTGGCTTGGCCGCCTGCAGCGCGGCGGCGACGGTGCCGCTCTGTGCAACGGCCCGTGCCACGGCTTCGCCGGGATCACGGTACGGCGCCAGCCAGGGTGCGGCCCACTCGATGGCCGCGACCGCCGGCAGGCCCGGGGTCAAGGCGCGGGCGCCCCCGTCCATCGGATGCGGTCGGGATGCTGCATCACCGCGAACTCGCCCGTGAGCTTGTCGAACAGCTTGAGCGAGCTGCCGCTCTTGCTGAGCAGGCCAGCGGTGCGCAGGGCCTTGGCCACGTCGTTGAGCGGCACGTCGGTGCCACGGCGCAGCGCGGGCACGGCCTGCAGGATGAACTCGGCGGCTTCGGAAATTTCAGGCTGCTGCGGCGGTGGCGGTGCCACCGGCTTGGCCGTCTTTGCCGCCGTCTTGCGCGCGGTCTTGGCCGCAGCCTTCTTCGCGGGGGCTGTCTTCGCGGCCGGCGTCTTCTTCGCAGCCGCCACCTTCTTGGCTGGTGCGGTGCGCACGGCCGGCTTGATGCCGTGGTGCGCGAGGTCGATGAAGCTGTCGTAGATGCCGACGGTCTCTTCGCCAGTCTTGCCCTGCTGGCCGATGCCACAGACGCGGCAGCCCTTTTCGCGCAGGCGGATCACGAGCGGCGCGAAGTCGGAGTCGGACGACACCAGCACCACCACGTCGGGCCGCTCGGCGATCACGAGGTCGATGGCGTCGACGGCCAGCGCGATGTCGGTGCTGTTCTTGCCAGCCGACAGGTTCACCATGGGCCGCACCGACAGCCGCTTGAACAGCGCCTGGCGGTTCACGGCCATCTCGGCGTTGCAGTAGGCGCGGCGCACGTGGATGGCGCCGTAGTCCTCCATCGTGCGCTGCACGGCCTGCTCGATCACGTCGGCCGAGACGTTGTCGGCGTCGATCAGCAGCATCACGCGCAGCGACGACAGGGGCACCGGCGCCGTCATGCGAGCTTCCAGTTCACCGTCTCGCCACCGCGCAGCGGCTTGAGCGTGGCTTCGCCGTAGGGCACGGTCTCGGGCAGGGTCCAGGTTTCGCGCTTCAGCGTGATGGTGTCGGTGTGGCGCGGCAGGTCGTAGAAGTCGGGGCCGTGGAAGCTGGCGAAGCCTTCGAGCTTGTCGAGTGCGTTCACGCTGTCGAAGGCCTCGGCGTACAGCTCGATGGCGGTGAGCGCGGTGTAGCAGCCGGCGCAGCCCAGTGCATGTTCCTTCAGGTGCGCGGGGTGCGGCGCGCTGTCGGTGCCCAGGAAGAAGCGGTCGCTGCCGCTGGTGGCCGCCTCGACCAGCGCGACGCGGTGCGTCTCGCGCTTGAGCACGGGCAGGCAGTAGTAGTGCGGGCGGATGCCGCCGGTGAAGATGGCGTTGCGGTTGTACAGCAGGTGGTGCGCCGTGATGGTGGCGGCCGTGAAGCGGTCGGCGTCGCGCACGTAGTGGGCGCCTTCCTTGGTGGTGAGGTGCTCGAACACCACCTTGAGTTCGGGGAAGTCGCGGCGCAGCGGGATCATCACGCGGTCGACGAACACGGCTTCGCGGTCGAACAGGTCGATGGCGGGGTCGGTCACCTCGCCATGCACCAGCAGCAGCAGGCCGTGCTTCTGCATGGCCTCGAGCGTCTTGTAGGTCTTGCGGATGTCGGTCACGCCGGCATCGCTGTTGGTGGTGGCGCCGGCCGGGTAGAGCTTGAGCGCGCGCACGCCGGCTTCGGCAGCCAGCGCGATTTCTTCGGGCGGCAGCTTGTCGGTCAGGTAGAGCGACATCACGGGCTCGAAGGACGTGCCCGCGGGCACGGCGGCGCGGATGCGGTCGCGGTAGGCCACGGCCTGGGCGGCGGTGGTCACGGGCGGACGCAGGTTCGGCATGATCAGCGCGCGGCCGAACTGGCGGGCGCTGTGGGGCACGACGGCTTCGAGGGCGGCGCCATCGCGCACGTGCAGGTGCCAATCGTCTGGGCGGGTGATCGTGAGGGTGTCTGTCATTGCGGCGAGATTGTCGCATCGCCCCTCGACTGGAGCACCCCCGGGCTACCCCAGCAGGTACTCGCGCACCAGCAGGCGCGCCCGGTGCAGCCGGCTCTTCACGGCGCCCGGCGGCTCGCCCAGGCGCTCGGCGATCTCGGCGATGGTGAGTTCCTCGAAGTCGCGCAGCAGCACGACCTCGCGGTAGTGCGCCGGCAGCGATTCGAGCGCATGGGCCAGGTCGATGCGCAGCGCGTGGTCGCTGCGGGCCGCGAGCTGGCGCTCGACGGTGTCTTCGTCGAGCGGGTCGTGGCGGAACATCGCGCGCTGCAGGCGCAGGCATTCGCGCCGGATGACGGTGAACAGCCACGACGAGAACGCCGCGGCCGCCTGCAGCCCGCGCACGCGGCGCGCGACCACCAGCAGCGATTCCTGCACGGCGTCGTCCACGTCGCTGGCCTGGCAGTGCCGGCGGGCGTAGCGGCGCGCGTCGGTCTGGCAGGCGGCGAGCAGGCCCTCGAGGGCGACGGGGTCGCCGGTCTGCGCGGCCAGGATCAGGCAGGTGCGGTCGATCGCTGCGGTGGCCATGGGTCAGCGGCCCTTGTCGAGGGTGCGCCCGACCATCGCGCACATCGGGCAGAAGCCGACCAGCCCGGTGAGGGCCAGCATCGCGCCCATGAGGCCGACCGCGACGGCCATGGCATCCGCCGGCCAGTTCAGGGCGGCGAAGGCGAGGCCGATAAGGCCCAGGGCGATGCGCAGAGCGCGTTCCCAACCAGGGAGGTTCTTGACGTAGAGCATGGTGGTTTCCTTCGATCCGTGACGTGTGAATGCGGAGGAACAGAACGCCCCTCCCGCATGGAAAGAGGCGGCCACCCGCCGAAACGGTTCGCGGAAAGTCAGGATTTTTTCATGCACCGGTGCCAACGGCCACCGCAGCCAGGCGCCACTACCGCTGGAACACCCCGCAGACGCGCTCGGCCACGGCCTGCATCCAGCGCACATGGCTGGTCGAGCTGCGCGCGCCCCGGCCCGGCGGCCAGGGATCGAACAGGCGCAGCGTGGTGCCGCCCCCGCCGGGGTCGTTGTCGCCGCGGATGCCCGCGAGCACGACCATGTGGCCCGGCTGGCCGACAGGCGCGCCGCCCTTGGCGCCCCAGCGCAGGTCGAACATCAGCGGCCCCGCGTGCAGCGCGGTGCGCAGCGCGGCGACGGTCCACGGGCCGTGGGGCCGCAGCGTGAGGCCGTGCGCGGCGGCGAAGCGGCGGTTGTCGTCGTCGTCATCGCGGCTGCCCTGCGCATGGCGGTCGCTGTCCACGCGGCGGCGCAAGGCACCGTCGGCGCCCATCAGCTCCGAGGGCGTGCGCGCGACCACGGTCTGCACGGTGGCGCGCGTGAGCATCGCGGTGGCCGCCGCCCAGCACAGCGCGGGCGCGGGCTGCGGAATCAGCGCCACGGGGTGCAGCAGCGGCGCGTGGGTTTCGTTGTCGAAGGCCACGTTGCGGGTGCAGGGGCCGGCTTCGCCGTCCTCGCACAGCCAGTGCGCGGCCTGCAAGCGCAGCACGGCCGCCCGGGTGACGGGGCCGTAGTCGCCATCGGGTACGAGGGCGGGGCTGGGTTGCAGCTTGCGGTTCAGGGCCTCCTGCAGGCGACGGACATCGGCCCCGCGCCAGCCCTGTTTCAGCGTGCTCATCGGTGGGAATCCCCCTTGACACAAGGATGCACGGACGAATGAAAGCGAGCGGATGCATTGTGAAAACGGCACGCCCCTGCGTCTATTGGTCGGATGACATAGCCGGAACATGTGATGCCACGTAGGTTTCCCCCCAGCGACAGCCCCCGCAGCGGACCTTGGTAGGCTCGCTCCCCATGACCGCGCCCGCCCCGACCGCCCAGCCCATCGCCACCGAACTCGCCGACGGCGGTCTCGCGGCCCTGTTCACCGCGCCCGGCGGCGCGCCGGCCTTCGCGGTGCGCTGGCAGGGCGCCGTGCACGGCTACCTGAACCAGTGTCCGCACGCCGGCGGCCCGCTCGATTTCGAAGGCCAGATCCTCGAAAGCTCCGGGCGCTACCTGATGTGCGCGCGGCACGGCGCGATCTTCGAGCCCGACACCGGGCGCTGCGTGGGCGGCCCCTGCCGTGGCGCGCGCCTCACGCCGCTGGCGCTGCGCGAGGCGGCGGACGGCAGCGTGTGGCTGGCCGACTGACGCCGCCAAGCGGCTACAGTCGCGGCCTCTTCTCTCCGCCCTGCCCCATGCGCCGATACGCTGCTGTCTCCGTCCTCGTTCCGGCCCTGCTCATCGGCGCGGGCTGCGTCTCGCGGCCTGCGCCGCGCGTCACCTTCCTGGCCGACGGCGTGTTCAAGTCGCCCACCGCGCAGGACGCCGAGAACTACTGCCGCAACTTCGGCGCGCCGATGCGCTTCTTGAGCAGCACGCTGTCGGAGGTGCCGGCGCAGGGTGTGCCGGCGGGGGAAGTCGTCTACCGCTGCGACTGAGCTTCTTCGGCTTCTTCCGGCCGCACCCGCGCCAGGATGAAATCGATGAACGTCCGGATCGCCCGCGTGTGCTGGCGGTTCGGCATGTAGAGCATGAACATCTGGGTGCCGAAGATCGACAGGCGCCAGTCGTCCAGCGTGGTCACCACGTCGCCGCGGCGCACGTCTTCCTGCACCACGTAGTCGGGCACGAGGCCCACGCCCAGGCCCGCGAGGATGGCCTGGCGCAGGAACAGAAAGTTTTCCGAGATCAGCGTGGGCTCCAGGATCACCTCGCGCCGCGTCTCGCCCTGGTAGGCCGAGATGCGCAGCTGCCGTCCGATGACGGCGGCCGTGACCACCGGCGTGGCGCGCAGCGCGTCCAGTTGCACGGGCAGCGGGTGCCGCTCGGCGTAGGCGCGCGTGGCGCAAGCCACGTAGCGCACCGGCCCCATCTCGCGCGCCACGAGGTTCTGCGGCGGCTCGGGGATCACGCGGATGGCGATGTCGACCTCGTCGCGCAGCAGGTCTTCGATGCGGTTCTCGAACACCACGTCGAGCACGATGCCGGGGTACTGGCGCTTGAAGTCGATGAGCCAGTCGGCCATCACGAGCTGGCCGTAGCCGCTGGGCACGCTCAGGCGCACGCGGCCCTGCAGGCCCTCGCCCAGCGCGGTGACCGACTCGCGCGCCGCCAGCAGCTCGCCCTGGATGGCCACCCCGTGCTGGTACAGCCGCAGCCCGATCTCGGTGGGCTCGGCGCGCCGGGTGGTGCGCCGGATCAGCTGCGCGCCCACCGAGCGCTCCAGCTGGTTCAGGTGGTAGCTGACGTTGGCACGGGTCATCTTGAGCCGGCGCGCCGCCGCGCTCAGGTTGCCCGCGTCAAGGATTTCTACCAGCAGGGTGAGCGATTGCAGGTCCATGGGCGGATTGTGTCAAAAATTCTTTGACAGTCTGTCAACCACCTATGCAATTGTCAAAGCAGCGATGCCGGCCAAGAATGCAGGGCTCCCCAGAGCCCCGGACCCCTCGAGACTTCACGAGGGCCTGCCACGCAAGCAAGAGACAAGCGACACGCACATGGCCACCCCCACTCCCAGCCCTTCCACGTCCAACGGTCCCGTCACCTTCCAGCGTCAAGGCGACGTGTGTGTGGTGACCATCGACAACCCGCCCGTCAACGCCCTGGGCGTGGACGTGCGCCGCGGCCTGGCCGCCGCCATCGACGCGGCCGAGGCCGACAGCGGCGCCAAGGCCGTGCTGATCGTCGGCGCGGGCCGCAACTTCATCGCCGGCGCGGACATCCGCGAGTTCGGCCAGGCGCCGCAGCAACCCTCGCTGCCCGAGGTCTGCCTGAAGATCGAGAACTGCACCAAGCCGGTGGTCGCCGCCATCCACGGCGCCGCGCTCGGCGGCGGGCTGGAGATTGCGCTGTCAGCGCACTACCGCCTCGCCGCGCCCACCGCCAAGCTGGGCCTGCCCGAGGTGGCGCTGGGCCTGCTGCCCGGCTCGGGCGGCACGCAGCGCGCGCCGCGCCTCATCGGCGTGAAGCCCGCGCTCGAGCTGATGCTCAGCGGCCGTCATGCGGGCGCCAAGGAAGCGCTGTCGCTCGGCCTCGTCGACCGCCTCGGCGCTGAAGCCGACGCCCGCGCCGAAGGCCTCGCCTACGCGCAGGAACTGGTCGCCGCCAACGCCCCGGTGCGCCGCACGCGCGAAGCCGCCGGCCTGGCCGACACCGACGCAGCCCGCGCCGCGCTCGACGCCGCGCGCGCCGACACCGCCAAGAAGAGCCGCGGCCTGTTCTCGCCGATGAAGATCATCGAAGCGGTCGAAGGCGCGCTCACGCTGCCCTTCGACGAAGGCATGGCGCTGGAACGCAAGCTGTTCCTGCAGTGCATCGACAGCCCGCAGCGCGCCGGCCTGATCCACGCCTTCTTCGCCGAGCGCGAAGTGCTGAAGGCGCCCGAGACCCGCTCGGCCAGCCCGCGCCCGCTCACCTCGGCCGGCATCGTGGGCGGCGGCACCATGG
Source organism: Variovorax sp. GW821-FHT09D07 (assembly GCF_059416345.1). Classification (NCBI taxonomy): domain Bacteria; kingdom Pseudomonadati; phylum Pseudomonadota; class Betaproteobacteria; order Burkholderiales; family Comamonadaceae; genus Variovorax; species Variovorax sp. GW821-FHT09D07. The sequence continues at coordinate 650,613 of NZ_JBWKOY010000003.1, read as the reverse complement.
GTGCGGGCATCGCCGTGGCCATGCTCGACGCGGGCCTGCCCGTGACCATGGTCGAGCGCGACGAGCCCAGCCTGGCGCGCGGCCGTGCGCACGTCGAGAAGGTGTACGACGGCCTCATCACCAAGGGCCGCATGACGCCCGAGGCCAAGGCCGCCGTGATGGCGCGCTTTTCGGGCTCGACCAGCTACGACGCCTTCGCCAACGTCGACATCGTGGTCGAGGCCGTGTTCGAAGAGATGGGTGTCAAGAAGGCCGTGTTCGCCGAACTCGACCGCGTGTGCAAGAAGGGCGCCGTGCTCGCCACCAACACCTCGTACCTGGACATCGACGAGATCGCCGCCAGCATCTCGCGTCCGCAGGACGTGGTGGGCCTGCACTTCTTCTCGCCGGCCAACATCATGAAACTGCTGGAGATCGTGGTGCCCGCCAAGGTGAGCGCCGACGTGGTCGCCACCGGCTTCGAACTCGCCAAGAAGCTCAAGAAGGTGCCCGTGCGCGCCGGCGTGTGCGACGGCTTCATCGGCAACCGCATCCTGGCCGTGTACCGCCAGGCCGCCGACCACATGATGGAAGACGGCGCCTCGCCCTACGACATCGACGCGGCCGTGCGCAACTTCGGCTATCCGATGGGCCCGTTCCAGGTGTCCGACCTGGCCGGCGGCGACATCGGCTGGGCCACGCGCAAGCGCAAGGCCGCCACGCGCGACCCGCAGGCGCGCTACGTGCAGGTGGCCGACCGCATCTGCGAGCGCGGCTGGTTCGGCCAGAAGACGCAGCGCGGCTACTACCTGTACCCCGAAGGCGCGCGCACCGGCGTGCCCGACCCCGAGGTGCTGGCCATCATCGACGCCGAGCGCGTGCGCGCCGGCATCACGCCGCGCAGCTTCACCGAAGAAGAAATCATGCGCCGCTACATGGCCGCCATGGTCAACGAAGGCGCCAATGTCGTGCTGCAGCGCATCGCGCTGCGCCCGCTCGACGTGGACGTGACCTTCCTCTATGGCTACGGCTTCCCGCGCCACCGCGGCGGCCCCATGAAGTACGCCGACACCGTGGGCCTGCCCCAGGTGCTCGCCGACATCCGCGAGTTCGCCAAGGCCGACCCGATCTTCTGGAAGCCGTCGCCGCTGCTCGTGGAGCTGGTCGAACGCGGCGCCGATTTCGCCAGCCTGAATCAATCCGAGTAACCGTTAGAGCCCACCGTCCAGGAGACAACCCCATGCGTGAAGCCGTCATCGTTTCTACCGCCCGCACCCCGCTCACCAAGGCGCACCGCGGCGAATTCAACATCACCTCCGGCGCCACGCTGGCCTCGTTCGCGGTGAAGGCCGCGGTCGAGCGCTCGGGCCTGGACCCGGCCCTGATCGAGGACGCGATCCTCGGCTGCGGCTACCCCGAAGGCACCACCGGGCGCAACATCGCGCGCCAGTCGATCATCCGCTCAGGCCTGCCCATCAGCATCGCCGGCACCACCGTGAACCGCTTCTGCGCCTCGGGCCTGCAGGCGATCGCCATGGCCGCCGGCCGCATCGTGGTGGACGGTGCGCCGGCCATGATCGCGGGCGGCGTGGAAAGCATCTCGCAGATCCGCGGCCGCAGCCCCGGCGATGGCGGCGACCTCAGCCTGGACCCGTGGATCGTCGAGCACAAGCCCGAGCTCTACATGGCGATGATCGACACCGCCGACATCGTCGCCAAGCGCTACAACATCAGCCGCGAAGCGCAGGACCGCTTCTCGGCCGAGAGCCAGCGCAAGACCGAAGAGGCGCAGCTGGCCGGCCGCTACAAGGACGAGATCGTGGCCTGCACCACCACGATGGCCGTGACCGACAAGGAGACCAAGGAGATCTCCCACCGCGAAGTCACCGCCACGGAAGACAACTGCAACCGCCGCGGCACCACCTACGAGGCGCTGGCCAAGCTCAAGCCCGTGATGGGCGACGACAAGTTCATCACCGCCGGCAACGCCTCGCAGCTGTCCGACGGCGCCTCGGCCTGCGTGATGATGGAAGCCAAGGACGCCGAGCGCGCCAACCTGAAGCCGCTGGGCGCGTTCCGCGGTCTGGCGCTGGCCGGTTGCGAGCCCGACGAGATGGGCATCGGCCCGGTCTTCGCCGTGCCCAAGCTGCTCGCGCGCCACGGCCTGAAGGTGCAGGACATCGACCTGTGGGAACTCAACGAAGCCTTCGCCTCGCAGTCGATCTACTGCCAGGAGAAGCTGGGCATTCCGTCGGAACGCCTGAACGTGAACGGCGGCGCGATCTCCATCGGCCACCCCTTCGGCATGACCGGCGCGCGCCTCACGGGCCACGTGCTGCTCGAAGGCAAGCGCCGCGGCGCCAAGTACGCCGTGGTCACGATGTGCATCGCCGGCGGCATGGGCGCCGCGGGCCTGTTCGAAATTTACTGATCATTGAGGAGTCCGCGATGGACCTGAACTTCACGACCGAAGAAGAAGCCTTCCGCAGCGAAGTGCGCACCTTCCTGGCGAACAAGCTGCCTGCGCGGCTGTCCGACAAGGTGCGCAGCGGCAAGATCCTGGAAAAGGCCGACATGCAGGAATGGCACGCCATCCTGAACGAGCGCGGCTGGCTCGCCAACCACTGGCCCGAGCAGTACGGCGGCCCCGGCTGGACCGCGGTCGAGAAGTTCATCTTCGAGAACGAATGCGCGCTGGCCTTCGCGCCGCGCATCGTGCCCTTCGGCGTCAACATGCTGGGCCCGGTGCTCATCAAGTACGGCAACGAAGCGCAGAAGAGCTACTGGCTGCCGCGCATCCTGAGCGGCGCCGACTGGTGGTGCCAGGGCTACTCGGAACCCGGCGCGGGCTCCGACCTGGCCGCGGTGAAGACCACGGCCGTGCGCGGCATCGACGCGCAGGGCGACCACTACATCGTGAACGGCCAGAAGACCTGGACCACGCTGGGCCAGCACGCCAACATGATCTTCTGCCTGGTGCGCACCAACCGCGAGGCGAAGAAGCAGGAAGGCATCAGCTTCCTCTTGGTCGACATGACCTCGCCCGGCGTGGAAGTGCGTCCGATCATCACGCTGGACGGCGAGCATGAAGTCAACGAGGTGTTCTTCTCCGACGTGCGCGTGCCCGCCGAGAACCTCGTGGGCGAAGAGAACAAGGGCTGGACCTGCGCCAAGTACCTGCTGACCTACGAGCGCACCAACATCGCGGGCGTGGGCTTCTCGGTGGCCGCACTCGAACAGCTCAAGGGCATCGCCGCCTCGCAGACCAAGAACGGCAAGCCGCTCGCGGACGACCCGGCCTTCGCGGCGCGCCTGGCGCGTGTCGAGATCGATCTGGAGAACATGAAGACCACCAACCTGCGCGTGATCGCGGCGGTGGCCGGCGGCGGCGTGCCCGGTGCGGAAAGCTCGATGCTGAAGATTCGCGGCACCGAGATCCGCCAGGAAATCTCGTCGCTCGCGCGCCGCGCCATGGGCGTGTACGGCCGACCCTTCGTCGCCGAAGCGCTGCAGGACGGCTTCACCGGCGAGACCTTCGGCCCGGCCTACGCCAAGGCTGCCGCCTCGCGCTACTTCAACAACCGCAAGCTGTCGATCTTCGGCGGCTCGAACGAAATCCAGAAGAACATCATCAGCAAGATGATCCTGGGCCTGTAAGGAGAGATGCAATGAACTTCGAACACACCGAAGACCGGCGCATGCTCGCCGACAGCCTGAACCGCTTCATCGCCGAGCAGTACGCCTTCGATGCGCGCGACCGCATCGCGAAGTCGGCGCACGGTTTCAGCAAGGAAATCTTCCAGAACTTCGCCGAGCTCGGCGTGATCGGCGCGCTGTTCAGCGAGGCCGACGGCGGCTTCGGCGGCAGCGGCTTCGACATCGCCGTGGTCTTCGAAGCGCTGGGCCGCGGCCTCGTGGTCGAGCCGCTGCTGGGCGCCGTGATGGTCGGCGAGGCGATCAGCGCCGCCGGCAGCGACGCGCAGAAAGAGAAGATCGGCGACATCGTCAACGGCGTGACCGTGGCGGCCTTTGCGCACGATGAAGCCGACACGCACTACGAACGCACGCGCGTGGCCACGAAGGCCGAGCGCCGTGGCGACGGCTGGGTGCTGAAAGGCGCCAAGGCCGTGGTGCCGCAGGGCGAGCAGGCCGACCTGTTCCTCGTGTCGGCCCGCACCTCGGGCCATGTGGACGACGAAGCCGGCATCTCGCTGTTCCTCGTGCCCGCCAAGACCGCGGGCCTCACCGTGCGCGGCTGCCCCGCCATCGACGGCGGCCGCGTGGCCGAACTCACGCTCGACGGCGTGACGCTCGGCGCCGACGCGCTGCTGGGCGCCGAAGGCCAGGGCGCCGCCACGCTGGAACGCGCCATCGGCCGCGGCGTGCTCGCGCTGTGCGCCGAAGCCCTGGGCGCGATGGAAGCCGCCAAGACCGCCACGCTCGAGTACCTGCGCACGCGCAAGCAGTTCGGCATCCTCATCGGCAGCTTCCAGGCCCTGCAGCACCGCATGGCCGACCTGCTGCTGGAGATCGAACAGGCCCGCTCGGCCGTGATCAACGCCGCCGCCGCCATCGACGGCAGCGACCGCGTGGCGCGCGAGCGCGCGCTGTCGGCCGCCAAGTTCAGCATCGGCCGCATCGGCGCGCTGGTGGCCGAAGAAAGCATCCAGATGCACGGCGGCATCGGCATGACCTGGGAGCTGCCGCTGCCCCACTACGCCAAGCGCCTCGTGATGATCGACCACCAGCTCGGCGACGAAGACCACCACCTGCAGCGCTACATCGCTCTGGGCAAAGAGGTCGCGGCATGACGGACAAGACCGTCCTCATCTCGCAGGAAGGCTCGGTCCGCATCCTGACCAACAGCAACCCGGCCGCGCGCAACGCGATCACGCCGACGCTGTACGCCGAACTCTCCGCCGCGCTCACCGACGCGCAGAACGACCCCGAGGTGGGCGCCATCGTCTTCACCGGCGCGGGCGACTTCTTCTGCTCGGGCGGCGACCTGAACCTGCTGGCCAAGCGCCGCGAACTGCCCGAGGCCGAACGCCGCGAGAAGCTCGAAGGCCTGCACGACCTGATCCGCGCGATCCGCGACTGCGGCAAGCCCGTGATCGCGGCCGTCGAAGGCGGCGCGGCCGGCGCGGGCCTGTCGATGGCGCTGGCCTGCGACATGCTGGTGTCAGCGCGCGATGCGTTCTACACGGTGGCCTACGTCAAGGTCGGCCTCACGCCCGACGGCGGCGCCACGGCCTTCCTCGCGGAGTTCGTCTCGCGCCAGCTGCTCACCGAGCTGTGCCTCACCGGCGACCGCCTCACGGCCGAGCGCCTGCACGCGATGGGCGCGGTGAACCGCCTGACCGACAAGGGCGGCGCGCTGGCCGAAGCCATCGCGCTCGCGGCCAAGGTGGCCAACGGCCCGCAGCGCGCGAGCGCACGCATCAAGACGCTGTGCCGCCAGGCCCATCGTGCGACGCTCGAGGAACAACTCGAGGCCGAAGCGGTCTACATGGTGGCGTCGCAGGCCGATGCCGAGGCCGCCGAAGGCATCGGCGCCTTCCTCGGCAAGCGCAAGGCCGACTTCGTCGCGTTGCGCCACGCCCCCAAGCCCGACGCGTCCTGACGCGCCGAGCCCCTCCCCGCGTGTGCATGCCGATGCAGATGCGGGGGTCTTTCGTTTTCCTGGAGTTGTTCCCATGCCCTCGCTGAATTCCTCGCTGCCGCTCGCCGGCGTGCGCGTCCTCGATCTGTCCCGCATCCTTGCCGGCCCCTGGTGCGGCATGGTGCTGGCCGACATGGGCGCCGAGGTGATCAAGGTCGAGCACCCGGGCCGCGGCGACGACACGCGCGACTGGGGCCTGCGCGTGGGCAAGACCGAGACCGCCTACTTCAACAGCGTGAACCGCAACAAGCGCTCCGTCACGCTCGACCTGCAGACGCCCGAGGGCCAGCAGATCGCGCGCGACCTCGCCAAGCAGTGCGACGTGGTGCTGCAGAACTTCAAGTTCGGCGGCATCGACAAGCTGGGCCTGGGCTACGAACAGCTGCGCAAGGAGAACCCGGGCCTGATCTACTGCTCGATCTCGGGCTACGACCGCACCGGCCCCGAGGCCGCACGCCCCGGCTACGACCTCGTGGTGCAGGGCGAGGCCGGCCTGATGGCGCTGAACGGCGAAGCCAACCAGCCGCCGCTGAAGTTCGGCGTGGCCGCCGTCGACCTGTTCACCGGCATGTACTCGGCGCAGGCCGTGCTGGCCGCGCTCTACCAGCGCGAGAAGACCGGCACCGGCCGCCACATCGAGATGGCGCTGTTCGACTGCGGCCTGATGATCACCGCCTACTACGGCCTCGAGGCGCTGCTGATGGGCGAAGACCCGCCGCGCTATGGCAACTCGCACCCGTCGATCGTGCCCTACGGCGTGTTCGACGCGGCCGACGGCCCGCTGGTGATCACCGTGGGCAACAACGCGCAGTTCTCGCGCTTCTGCACCGAAGTGATCGAACGCCCCGACCTCGCCGCAGACGAACGCTTCAAGACCAACATCCTGCGCTCGGCCAACCGCGCGGCGCTGCTGCCCGAGCTGACCGCCGAACTCGCGAAGCGCCCGCGCGCCGCGCTGCTCGAAAAGCTCAACGCCTCGGGCATTCCCTGCGGCGAAGTGCTGGGCCTGCTGGAAGCATTGAACTCCCCGCGCGCGACCGACGCCGGCCTGGTCACCAAGCAGCCGCACCCGGTGGCCGGCGAAGTCAATGTGCTGGCGCCGCCCTACCGTTTCGATGGCGAGCGCCTGCCCGTGCGCAGCGCGCCGCCCACTTTGGGCGAAGGCACGCACGACGTGCTGAAGTCCCTGCTCGGCCTGTCGGATGAAAAGCTGGCAGCGCTGAAAACGAATGGCGTCGTCTGATCGCACACAGCGAAGACAACGCCCGCATCCCTGAAGAGAAATCCATGGCCTTCCCGTTCCTCCGTACCCCCCGCAACCCCGTGCGCCGCGCCCTGCTCGCGCTGGCCCTTCCCCTGCTGGCCGGCAGCGCCTTCGCCCAAGCCTGGCCGACCAAGCCGATCACGCTGGTCGTGCCCTTCCCGCCCGGCGGCCCGACCGACGTGGCCTCGCGCATCGTGGCGCAGAAGATGTCCCTGTCGCTCAAGCAGAACATCCTGGTCGACAACCGCAGCGGCGCCTCGGGCACCATCGGCGCGGCCTTCGCGGCCAAGGCCGCACCCGACGGCTACACCTTCGTGATGCTGGCCACGCCGACGCTGCTGGCCTCGCACCTGTACGGCACCGTGCCCTACGACATCTTCAAGAACTTCACGCCCGTGGGCACGGTGTACGACCTGCCGATCGTGATGGTGGTGAACCCGAAGGCGCTGCCCGGCGTGAACGGCCTGCAGGACCTGATCGCCAAGGCCAAGGCCGACGGCGGCAAGCTCAACTACACGACCGCCGGCGCCGGCAGCTTCGGCCACCTGACGACCGAGCAGCTGAAGAACATCGGCAAGTTCGAGATGCAGCACGTGCCCTACCGCGGCAGCGCCCCGGCCGTGACCGACCTCATCGGCGGCCAAGTGCCGGCGATGTTCTCCGACCTCGTGGCCGTGATCCCGCACATCCGCGCCGGCACGCTGCGCCCGATCGCCGTGGGCTCGGGCAAGCGCGTGAGCCTGCTGCCCGACGTGAAGACCGTGGCCGAGCAGGGCTTCCCCGGCTTCGACGCCACCTCGTGGGGCGGACTGCTGGCCCCGGCCGGCACGCCGCAGGCCGTGGTCGACCGCATGAGCGCCGAGCTGAAGAAGGCGCTGGCCGACAAGGAAGTCGGCGAGAAGCTGCAGAGCGTGGGCTCCTTCGCGGCCTACGGCACGCCGGAACAGACCGCCACGCGCATGCGCCAGGACTTCGAGCGCTGGGGCAAGGTCATTCGCGACAACAAGATCACGAACCAGTAAGACACGGCCTCCGTCCGCAGCCGGCAAGACCCCTCAAGGAGACAACATGACAACAGGCAACGACAAGAACAACAACAACGTCATCGGCACACCGTTCCGCCCCCGGTTCCCGGTGCGCGGGCTCGCCGACATCCGCGCGCTCGAAGCAACGCCGCTCGACGAAGCGCTCACGGTGCGCAGCACCTACGAGCTCTTCCGCAATTCCGGCGCGGCCTTCGGCGACAAGACCGCGCTCACCTTCCTGCGCAGCGGCAACCCGGCGGATGAACCCATCCGCTGGTCGTACGCGCAGCTGCTCGCGGGCATCCACCAGACCGCGAACCTGCTGCACACGCTGGGCGTGGGGCCTGACGATGCTGTGGCGGTGCTGCTGCCCGGTTGCCTCGAGTACCACCTGGCGCTGTGGGGCGGCGAGGCCGCCGGCATCGTGCAGCCGCTGAACCCGCTGCTCACCGACGAGAAGCTGGTCGCACTGATGACCGCAGCGCGCGCCAAGGTGCTGATCGCCTACGGCTCGGACGCAGAATCGGGCATGTGGTCGAAGGCGATGCGCCTGCGCGGCCAGGTGCCCACGCTCACCACCGTGCTGCGCGTGGCGCCGCACGACGAAGCGCCGGGTGCTGCAGGTGCGTTGCCCGAGGGCGTGGCCGAGTTCGACGTGCTGCGCGCCGCGCAACCGAGCGACCGCCTCGTGAGCGGCCGCGACATCGCGCCCACCGACATCGCCGCCTACTTCCACACCGGCGGCACCACGGGCGCGCCCAAGCTCGCGCGCCACAGCCACGGCGCGCAGGTGTTCACCGCCTGGGCCAGCGTGCAGCTGGCGGGCATGAACGAGCAGGGCATCTCGATCAACGGCTACCCGCTGTTCCATGTGGCGGGCGTGCTGCCGGCCTCGCTCTCGTCGCTGTCGGCGGGCGTGGAGGTGATCATTCCGACGCCCTCGCTGCTGCGCAACAAGGAGGTGCTGGCCAACTACTGGAAGCTGGTCGAGAAGTACCGCCCGACCTCGCTGTCGGCCGTGCCCACGGTGCTCGCCGCGCTGGCCAACGTGCCGCTGGACGGCGCCGACATCTCCTCCATCACCTACTGCCGCACCGGCGCCGCCGTGCTGTCGCCCGAGCTGGCCGCGCGCTTCGAGCGCCTGTTCGGCCTGCACGTGCACGAGAGCCTGGGCATGACCGAGATGGCCGGCATCTCGACCATCACGCCGCCCGGCGTGAACGGGCCCGCGGGCTGCGTCGGCTTTCGCCTGCCCTATGCGCAGGTGCGCATCGTGGCGCTCGACGAGAACGGCAACGCCAGCGACCGCGAGGTGGCGCAAGGCGAGACCGGCATGGTGCTGTTCAAGTCGCCCAACGTCTTCTCGGGTTTCGTCGATCCGGCCGACAACGCCAAGGCCTTCACGGCCGACGGCTGGCTCGCGACCGGCGACCTGGGCTGGATGGACGCCGAAGAGCGGCTGCACCTCACAGGCCGCTCGAAGGACCTGATCATCCGCAGCGGCCACAACATCGACCCCAAGACCATCGAAGACGCACTGGGCGCGCACCCCGCCGTGCAGCTGTGCGCCGCAGTCGGTGCGCCCGATGCCTACGCGGGCGAGCTGCCCGTGATCTTCGCGACGCTGGTGCCCGGCGCCTCGGCCACCGAGGACGAGCTGCTGGCCTTCACGTCAGCGCGTGTCGACGAAGCGCCCGCGCGCCCCAAGTGGGTGTCGGTGATCGCCACGATGCCCATGACCAACGTCGGCAAGATCTACAAGCCCGAGCTGCGCGCCATGGCCGCGCGGCAGGTGGTGGCGGCCACGGTCGCCGAGGTTTGCACGGCACTCGGCCTGAGCGATGCGGCACGGCCGGCGGTGACCACGGAAGGCGAAAGCCTCGTGCATGTGCAGATCGACGCCGCCGCAACGGGCGCACAAGCCGCGGCACTGCAGGAGCGGCTGCAGAAGGCCCTGGAGCCGCTGCCCTTCAAGACGCGCATCGCGCTGAAGTGACCGGCCTGCTTCTTCTTCGACACGATTTTCTGAAACCGAACGGGAGACAAACCATGACCCATCAACCCTCGACCCGCCGTGCGCTGCTGTGCGCCGCAGCCTCGACCGCCGCGCTGTTCGCGTTGGCCCCCGCACATGCGCAGGCGCCCTACCCGAACAAGCCGATCCGCCTCGTCGTGCCCTTCCAGGCCGGCGGCGCGACCGACGTGCTGGCGCGCGTGCTGGGCCAGAAGATGTCGGCCAGCATGGGCCAGCCCATCGTGGTGGACAACAAGCCCGGCGCGGCTGGCATCATCGGCACCGATACGGTCGCCAAGGCCGCGCCCGACGGCTACACGATCGTGCTGTCGCTGAGCAACTCGCTGATGACCAACGAGTTCCTCTACGAGAAGCTGCCCTACGACACGCAGCGCGACCTCACGCTGGTCTACCAGATCGCGATGGCGCCGCTGGTGCTCGTGGTGCACCCCAGCGTGCCCGCCAAGACCGGCCCCGAGCTGCTGAAGTACGTGGCCGCGAACAAGGGCAAGGTGGCCTACGGCTCGTACGGCGTGGGCGCCTACCCGCACCTGGCCGGCGCGCACATGAGCCTCACGCAGCAGGCCGACATGAACCACGTCGCCTACAAGGGCGAGGCACCGATGGTGCAAGACCTGATCGGCGGCCAGATCCAGATGGCCTACGCCAGCGCGCTCGCGGCCAAGCCGCACATCGACGCGGGCAAGCTCAAGGCCGTTGGCGTGACCGGCGAGCGCCGCATGAGCACGCTGCCCAATGTGCCCACGCTGGCCGAGCAAGGCCTGAAGGACGAGGCCTACCGCGTGACCGGCTGGCTCGCCATCGCCGCGCCGGCCAAGACGCCCAAGGCCATCGTCGACCGCATCGCCGACGAAGTGCGCAAGGCCACGCAGCAGCCCGACGTGCGCGAGCGCGTGGCGGCCATGGGCTTCGAGATCAAGGACAGCTCGCCCGAACTCTTTGCCGCAGCCTGGAAGCAGGAGCGCCCCGTGTGGGAGCGCCTGATCAAGCAGTCGGGCGCCAAGCTCGAGTAACCCCTTTTCCCATTTTTGTCATTCAAGAGGAACAGCCATGAAAGTTCTGGTGCCTGTCAAACGGGTCGTCGATTACAACGTGAAGGTGCGCGTCAAGAGCGACGGCACCGGGGTGGACATTGCCAACGTCAAGATGAGCATGAACCCCTTCGACGAGATCGCTGTCGAAGAAGCGGTTCGGCTGAAGGAAAAGGGCATCGTGACCGAAGTCATCGCCGTCTCGTGCGGCGATGCCAAGTGCCAGGAAACCCTGCGCACCGCGATGGCCATCGGCGCCGATCGTGGCATCCTGGTCGAGACCTCGGAAGAGCTGCAGCCCCTGGCCGTGGCCAAGCTGCTCAAGGCGCTGGTCGACAAGGAACAACCGTCTCTCATCATCCTCGGCAAGCAAGCCATCGATGACGACGCCAATCAAACGGGCCAGATGCTGGCTGCGCTGGCCGACCTGCCCCAAGCCACCTTTGCCTCGAAGGTCGACCTGGCAGCCGACAAGGTCACCGTCGCACGCGAAGTCGACGGCGGCATGGAAACGCTGACGCTCACGCTGCCTGCGGTCATCACGACCGACCTGCGCCTGAACGAGCCGCGCTATGTGACGCTGCCCAACATCATGAAGGCCAAGAAGAAGCAGCTGGACACCTTCAAGCCCGAAGACCTCGGCGTGGACGTCAAGCCCCGCCTGAAGACCCTCAAGGTCAGCGAGCCCCCGAAGCGTGGCGCCGGCATCAAGGTGCCCGACGTCGCCACCCTGGTGGACAAGCTCAAGAACGAAGCCAAAGTGATCTGAGGAAGAAACGAACATGACCGCACTCGTCATTGCCGAACACGACCACGCCAGCATCAAGCCGGCCACCCTCAACACCGTGACCGCCGCGCTGGCTTGCGGTGGCGACGTCCACATCCTCGTGGCCGGTGCCAACGCCGCCGAAGCCGCCAAGGCCGCCGCGCAGATCGCCGGCGTGTCCAAGGTGATCGCTGCCGACAGCGCATCGCTGGCTGAAAACCTCGCCGAGAACGTCGCCGCACAAGTGCTGGCGATCGCCGGCAACTACAGCCACATCCTGTTCCCCTCGACCGCCAACGGCAAGAACGTCGCACCGCGCGTGGCTGCCAAGCTGGACGTGGCGCAGATCAGCGACATCACGAAGGTCGATAGCCCGGATACGTTCGAGCGCCCGATCTACGCCGGCAATGCCATCGCCACCGTGCAGAGCAGCGACGCCGTCAAGGTGATCACGGTCCGCACGACCGGCTTCGACGCCGCAGCCGCCACCGGTGGCAGCGCCACCGTTGAAACCGCTGAAGGCGTGGCCGACAGCGGCAAGTCGACCTTCGTCGGCCGTGAAGTCACGAAGAGCGAACGCCCCGAACTGACCGCCGCGAAGATCATCGTCTCCGGCGGCCGTGCCCTGGGCAGCGCCGAGAAGTTCACCGAAGTGATGGCCCCGCTGGCCGACAAGCTGAACGCCGGCCTCGGTGCCAGCCGCGCCGCAGTGGACGCGGGCTACGCCCCGAACGACTGGCAAGTGGGCCAGACCGGCAAGATCGTCGCGCCGCAGCTGTACATCGCCGCGGGCATCTCGGGCGCGATCCAGCACTTGGCCGGCATGAAGGACTCGAAGGTCATCGTCGCGATCAACAAGGACGAAGAAGCCCCGATCTTCTCGGTGGCCGACTACGGCCTCGTGGCCGACCTGTTCACGGCCGTGCCGGAACTCGTGACCACGCTGTAAGCGGCTGCGACGATGAAGACCCGCATCACCGAACTGCTCGGCATCCGCTACCCCATCATCCAGGGCGGCATGCAATGGGTGGGCCGCGCCGAGCTGGCCGCGGCCGTGTCGAACGCCGGCGGCCTGGGCATTCTCACGGCACTCACGCAGCCCACGCCCGACGACCTGCGCCACGAAATCGCGCGCACGCGCACGATGACCGACAAGCCCTTCGGCGTGAACCTCACGATCCTGCCAGCGGTGAAGCCGCCGCCGTACGCCGAGTACGTGCAGGCCATCATCGACAGCGGCGTGAAGATCGTGGAGACCGCCGGCAACAGCCCGAAGGACTTCATCGAGGCCCTGAAGCGCCACGACGTGAAGATCGTCCACAAGTGCACCTCGGTGCGCCACGCGCTTTCGGCCGAGCGCAACGGCGTCGACGCGGTGTCCGTGGACGGTTTTGAATGCGCGGGGCATCCGGGCGAGGACGACGTGCCCGGCCTCGTGCTGCTGCCAGTGGCGGCGCGCAAGCTGCGCATTCCGATCATCGCGTCGGGCGGCATCGCCGACGGCCGCGGCATGGCCGCCGCGCTGGCGCTGGGCGCCGAAGGCATCAACATGGGCACGCGCTTCTGCGTGACCCAGGAAGCACCGATCCACGACAACATCAAGCAGGCACTGGTGGCCGCGACCGAGCGCGACACCAAGCTGATGTTCCGCACGCTGCACAACACGGCGCGCGTGTTCCGCAACGCGATCTCCGAAGAAGTGGTGGCTACCGAGCGCCGTCCCGGCGGCTGCGAGTTCGAGGACATCCGTCCGCTGGTGGCCGGCGCACGCGGCCGCGCGGCACTGGAGTCGGGCGAGGTGCACAACGGCGTGGTCTCGGCCGGCCAGTGCATCGGGCTGATCGACGACATCCCGACCTGCGCGGAGCTGCTGGAGCGCATGGTGCGCGAGTGCCGTGAGCATCTGGACCGCGCCCGCAGCTGGATGAACTGAAGCTCTGCCGCGCTCCTGCCGACGGGGCGCCTTGCTCCGCGAATGTCCCCCGCCCTTCGGGCTCCTCCTTGATTTCGCTGCGCAAGGCACCCCATCGACGTGAGCGTTCAGAGCCGCTTCGGACTGGCGCAGCACCGGGCCCGCGAGGCCCGTGCTCGGCGCATCGCGGAAGCTGCATTTGTTGGCGCTCGCCGAGACTTCGTGCCGCATGAACCGGCCACTTCGCCGGGTTCTTCTCTAGAGTGAATGCCCCTGTCACTCGACACCCCACCAAGGGAAGAAGAAAGGCGCCACACCCTCACCACTACAGAGATGTTTGAAGGCTGCTTGCCTCGCGGCAGGTCGTCGGTGCGAAAGCAGCGATGCAGATGCGAGGTATCAAAAGGCGACGGCCAGGGTGTTACTAGCACCCCGGCCGTCTAACCAAGTTCGTGCAATCGCCTTGGAAGGAACGCACAAAAATGGCTACCAAGACTATAGCCCGGCCTCGCACGCCGGTAGCGTCCGAAGACAACGCCCAAGACCCGGCGGATCTTCTCGAAAACACCCTCTCGCAACTCGAAGCGCTCCTGTGGGTCTGCCACGGAGAAGGCATCGACTGGTGCAGCGGTGACGGGCCTCGACAGCTGGACAACGTGCTTTGGCTTTCGGCTGAACTTGCTCGCAAGGCTGGAGAGCTGTTTCAACTGAGCGAGAAGGCGCGACGCGCAGCGCTTGAGACCGGCGGTTAGCGGCTGGTCTGCGGGCTGCGTGTTTCGCGGCCCGCTCTGGTGAACGGGTTCTTTTGGATGCGACGGCTGAAGCCCTTGTGATGGAGGGAATTCGGTTCGGTCGAGGTGCTTGTGGTGCAGGCCTCGGTGGCAGCCATGCGCTCCATGCGGATCGTCGGCAGACGATGCGAGCATCTGCTTGGCAGCGTTTGCCGACATCCCTCGGCCTCGCGCGAATGGGTACTATCGGCCAGAACCGGTCGTTCGAGTCGCCGGGAGAACTATGACAGTCGTCGTTGAAATAGGTCGTACCCACGGCTTCAACAAGATCAAGTGTGCAAGCACTCTGTGTTCAGTGGCGCACCTAACGCTTTTCGAGGCTCAGCGATTGGTCAACGCCATAGATGGCGGAGCTACTGCAGAGGTGGTGCTTGGGTCGCTGGGTGATGCGGAGCAATTGATAGGTTTCTTGCAGTTCGACGGTGCAACGGCACGGCGCATCTGACTTGGTGGGGACCGGCTCGAATTTTTTTCTGGTGGGACCGACCGCAGCCTGCTACGGCAGAATCCGGCCAGAAGCGGTCGGTCGCTTTACCAACCTATAAGTAACAAGATGAACGCTCTGTTGCACCTATTTGTCCGCGATGCCGAGGACGATGCGTTCGACTTGGAGCGAGAGGTTGCGTCTTTTGCCTCGCAGGCAGGATGGGACGCGACGCTTGCGGAGCTGATGTTGTTTTTGGCGAGACCGGCCAGGAAGGAGTTCTGGTACTCAGCTGCAGCGGTGCTGTACTGGGCCGTTAGCGATAGACGGCCGCTTCCCATGCCTTCCGCCGACTGCATCGCGCGGTTGTATCGCTGCCTGGAGGTGCTTCCAAACCTTGGCGCCGACGCTCCCGGGGAAGGTGACAACCTGGTCTGGAGCATCGCTACCAAGCTCAAGGGAGTGAGCTACGAAACGTCCTGGCAGCCGCTTGCTGACCCCGAAATCAAAGAGCGGCTTGCTGCGCTTCGCCCGTCCTGAGCAATGGCTACAGTCGGCCAACACCAGACGTACGATAGGACCATGAAAATTGAACCCGTCGCGCTGAAGGTTACGGGCGTTGTTGACCTCGAGATGGCTCGGGAGATGCTGAACGCTCATCTCGTCGACGTCGGCTATGCCGTAGTCGAGGGTGAGTCGCTGCTGGTCAGCCCGGATGACGCGAACCTTCGCGACCAGCGGGACTACGAGTGGTTTGAGACGGTCGTAATTTCATTGCTTCACGAGCGCGGGGAAGCGGCAGCGTGCGGGTCTGTCCATGCTCCGCGATAGCCGCATCCGGCCAAAAACAGACTCGAGACTTCAAACCCTCAATCATCCATCTAGCATGTTTCTGGACACCTTGATTGCTCCGCGTCAAGCGTCGGCGGTGGCTTCGCGTGTGCGAGGACGCTCACTCTCAAGCCGCTTTGCGTTGGTGCTCTGGCTGACGCTTGCCGGCAACCCATGCACGGCCCAAACAGCGACAGCGACTGAACTTGACGCAGCGCGCGAGAGGATTTCCGCTATGCAGAGGGAGCAGAAAGCCCTTCTGGAAAAAGTTCGCGCCGATCTTGCAGCCCTACCAACGCTACCTTCGGAGCGAAAAAACGAGAGCAGGAAGCCGAGTGAGGAAAGAAGAAAACGCGAAGAGATGCAGCGCTTGCTCGAGCAAATCGAAGCTCGCATCGACGTTGAAGGCAGGGCGCCGCGCACGCACTATGCGTCCCCCTCCTGGTTGCGAACGGCCCCTGTCGCTCAGGCGTACCACGATCGGTTGATCAAGAAGATCGAAGAATGCGGAACCATGACCTTTCCAATGCAGGACGGCAAATCCGTCTATGGCAAGGTGACCTTGATATTGAGTCTAGATGCGCGAGGCAACGTTTCCGACATCGAGGTGGCCGAGGCGACATCGCCGTTCCTGGCATCCCATCTACAAAAGTTGATTCGCGACATGGCCCCGTTTGAGCCTTTCCCTTCTGAAATGGCAAGTTCGACGGATCTGTTAGTGACAAGGTTGCCATTCGCCTTCAGAAACAATTAGCCTGAAAGTTCGGTGTCGATACCGAATGGTTGAAATCTCCGTTGCCGAGACGACCCGTCGACCGATTCAGACCTGTTTCAGCCATTTCAACTAGAACGACCGCTTTCGAAAAGGGCTGATGTTCGCTATGGGCCCGAAGCGGTCCTTCGATGCGAGAGGTCAACCAACTGCTATGCAGCGATCGCGGTCTGTCGTGCATCTGCAATTGACTTCCACTTCTTGCCAGTGAACTGCCCTTCAACGCGGCGGCTCCGACTACCAGCGGGAAGAAAATCTAGCCACAAAAGCCGAGGCGATTCAGTTCACCCTGTGCTGTTAGCCTTGCATGGTCGGCAGGGCCTCTGCCACGCCAACTCCGGCCATCGTGCCCAAAATTTTAGAAGTGAACTCACCATGACCAGCCCGCTGTACAACGCCTCCGTTCCCGTCATGCAGCAGATGCTGCGCGCCCTGTCCGACGTGCTCAAGAAAGCCGAAGACCAGGCGACGCAAAGAAATATCGATCCAAATGCGCTGCTGCAGGCGCGGCTGTTCCCTGACATGTTTCCGCTGGTACGTCAGGTACAGATCGCCGCAGACTTCTCCAAGGGCATTGCCTCCCGCCTTGCTGGTGCCGAGGTGCCGTCCTGGCCCGACACCGAGGTCAGCTTCGCCGACCTGCAAGCGTTGATCGCCAAAGCCTTGGCCCATATCGGCTCCTTCAAGCCTGAGCAATTCGATTCCAGCGAGAGCCGCGAGATCGTATTGCGCCCCGGCACCCCCAAGGAAAAGAAGCTGACCGCAAGCGCATACCTTCTGCACTATGGACTGCCGCAGTTTTTCTTCCACGTGACCACCACCTATGCCATCTTGCGCCACAACGGTATGGAGATCGGCAAGCGCGACTACATGGGTGCCTACTGACCCAAGACGGACAGGCGTTCAGCCACTCTGGCCACTGCCGCTCGAAGTGCAAGCGTGCACGGCAAGCCCACACTGCGGTGCAGGTCGAGCGCTACGACGCCGTTCTGCCACCGATTCGCGACCTTGAGCCACCAATGACGGTCCTCCGAGGGGCCGCACCAGAGCCTGGGCCTGCCGGCACTCCAACGCGGTGTTCAACGGCCAGCGTACGGCAGCGACGAGTGATGCACGACGATGCGCAGCTTGCCGGCACCGTCCTTCACGAAAGTCCAGGTCTTGTCGACCGTGGTGACCTTGCCGTCCGGGTCGGTGAACAGCACGTTACCCAGCGTGCTGGCCACGTCGCCGTGGATGAGCACGGCACTGTTGGCAATCTCGCATTTGGTCCAGCCCTTCAGGGCGAAGCCGGTGTCGTTGGGAAAGGCAGGGTTGCCGCCCACGAAGTACGCCAGCGCGCCGTCGCGAGCGGTGCGGAAGGTCTGCGGCGATGTCGTGAGCGTCGGCTTGAACAGCACTGCGCCCAGCTGGTAGGCGTAGGCGCTGTCGATGACCTTCTCGGCCAGCGCCCTGGCGGCCGGCTGCCCTCCGCTGGAATTCGCAGCGCTGATGTCGACCAGCGCCTTGCACCAGGCCTGCTGGGCCCCCAGGACTTCCGCTTCCGTGATGCTCCGGTCGACGACTTTCTCTTTGGCGGCGACCGGCAAGATTGCCCCTGCGATCAGAAGGCTGGCGATGGCGCTGGGAATGAATTTTTTCATTTGGGTCTCCAATTGAGGTAGTTGGATACCGGAGCGGCCGGGGGGGTCGAGCCGAGACCCAAAGTGCATCCATACGACATGCACAAGGCATGATGCGCCGGCTGATTTGCTCTGAGTAAAAGATGCAAATGAAATGAATGGTTGTGCATTCGAGAGATAGCCAGGCGTGCAGGCCTGTCTCGCAACAGGCTGAAGCGGGCGCACACGAAGGACGGCTATGCAGCGATTGCCGACATCTTCTGGCCTCGCGCGAATGAGTGCTATCGGCCAGAACCGGACCTTGGCTCACGCCGCCCAGTTCGCGAACATCCTAAGGTCACCAGGGGCCAACAACCGTCCGTTTTTTTGCGCCGGAACGATTCGGTCACAAGCAGACACTCAGCATGGGACAGGTGTCGAACGAAAGCCATCCTCTCGGTCTGCACCAGAATTTCCTCCGATCTGCGAAGACCTCATCACATGCAACAACGTTTTCTGAATGCCTTGCTGGTTGCCCTCATCGCCAGCTTCGGCATCTCTGGCGATCCGGCACGCGCCCAGGCCCAAACGACGCCCAAGGTGCAGCCCGGCGAGGGGCGGCCTTACGAGGTTGTCGACACCGAGGTATGGGACGTGCCCGATCCGGTTTCAGGCCGCGGCTACCAAGTCTTCATTGCTTTGCCGCCGTCCTATGCGAAGCAGCCGCGGCAGCGCTACCCCGTGCTGTATGTGACTGACGCCGACTACGCTTTCCCGATCGTCCGGCAGTTGGGGCGCCGCCTGAACGTTGAAGGGCCTCGGATCGAGGAATTCATCCTCGTCGGCCTGTCTTACGCAAAGGGCGAGGACGGCGCGGTCAGCCGCCAGCGCGACTACACACCGACACCGAACGGCCCCAGCAACGCGCCTGCCAATGCGGTCCACGGTCAGGCGCGCGCCTATCAAGAATATCTGCGCAACCAGGTAAAGCCGTTCATCGCCGCTCGCTACCGGGCCGACCCGGCCAGAACAATCTTTCTCGGTCACTCCTACGGCGCCCTGCTTGGGATGCAGATCCTTTTCACCGAGCCCGGCTTGTTCAACGGCTATATCCTCGGCAGCCCATCTCTCTGGTACGACAAGCGACATGCCTTGAAGCTCGAAGCGAGCTACGCCAAACAGAATCGGGACCTGAAGGCGAATGTCTATCTTTATGTTGGCGCCTATGAGGCGCTGCGCAAAGGTGTTCGGCGCTACAACCAGACGGTAGACATGGTTGCCGACAACCAGGCGCTGGAGACGGCGCTACAGAGCAGAAAGTACCCAAGCTTGAAGCTGAAGTCAGCGGTCCTGAACGACGAGGACCATCTCACCGTCGCGCCGCGTGGCTTTACGCAGGGCCTGAAGTATCTGCTCTCGGCGCACTGACAAATCACAGCGAGACGATGCAGCCGGGCGATCACTTGACATGAATTCTGGGCGAGAACTTTGCCATCGGCGCGCTCGCCTCGCACGTCGGCATGCCAGCCAAATACCGCGCCATCGTGCCGATGTCCGTCTCTGAAAGGGTCGTGCCGTTAGTCGCACCGCATCCGGGCTATCGACCGAAAACTTCCAATCACTGCATGGTCAGGTCCAGACCCATCCAATTGCAAAATTCAAAGGTGAGGAAGAGCACGAGGAACGCAGAAGCGACGAACGCCCCGCCCACCTTGATGGATGTCAGTACCACTGCAGCTGTCTTTTGATTCTTGTCCTTCTGTCCCCGTTCGTAATGCCACTTGACGGCTAAATACATGCCCACGCTGAGCACGAGAACCTTGAAAATAACAAAAGAGATAGGGATTGAATTCATGATTGAAGGGATATCAATGGTGACAGACGGCGAAGTGCCCGAGTGCGGCAAGTAGCTCAATAGACCGATGAAGAAACGGAAATTCAATCAATCAATCAATCTAACGAAACGGTTGCGGTGAGCTAAATGGGCGTCCGCAAAGCGCGTCGAAAGGCACGCAAGACATGGGCCCAAAGGCGGAGCAGTCTGCCTGCACCACAGAAGCACTCTCATCGTGCTGTCGAGTGTTCATCTTCCAGGCTGATACGTACAGAACCAGATCAGCTGAAAATTTTCGTATCAGATGCAAGGAGGCCGGTGGTCGCGCCGGGGCGGGTCGACGTCTGATATGACAATCTCTGGAGCGGTCCAGAACGACCGTATCAGAAAGAGATGCCCATGAACCGCTACGAGAAGCTTGCCGACAACATCGCTCAGCGTATTCGCGCGGGTAGCCTGAAGGCGAACGATCGCCTTCCCTCCGTGCGCGAACTGAAGTCGCAAATGGGCATCAGTGCGTCCACCGTGTTCTCTGCTTACTACCTGCTGGAGGCGCAAGGGCTTGTCGAAGCGCGGCAGCGGTCGGGATACTTCGTTCGAGCGGGCGCGGAAATGCCGGCCAACGAACTCGCCGCCAGCGAGCCGGTCCTGCGGTCCATGTCGGTCGACGTCTCGTCGCTTGTCTTTCAGGTCCTTGCGCAGGCTCGCGAGCGCGATATGGTCCCGCTCGGCTCGGCCTTTCCGTCGCCAGAACTGTTTCCCTTCGAGCAACTTGCCGCCGGCCTGACGCGAGCGCTCAAGCGGATGGATCCTTGGCAGACCGTCGAGGATTTGTCACCAGGAAACGCCCAATTGCGCCATCAGATCTCCCTGCGTTACGGCAGCGTCGGGATGGATGTTCCTGCGTCTGAACTGGTCATCACCAGCGGGGCGATGGAAGCACTCAATCTTGCGCTCGAATCGGTGACGCAGCCAGGCGACGTCGTGGCGATCGAAACGCCAACCTTTTATGGTGCGTTGCAGGCACTGGAGCGGCGCGGTCTTCGCGCGGTCGAGGTTGAGACCCACCCGCGTACAGGCGTAGATCTCGACTCTCTTGCTCGCGTGATCGACCAGCATCCGGTGAAGGCCTGCTGGTTCATGCCGACCTTCCAGAATCCAATGGGCTGCACCATGAGCGACGCAGCCAAAGAGCAACTGGTCAGCATGCTCGCCACCCGCGCCATACCGCTGATCGAAGACGACGTATACGGCGAGCTCGCGCATGGGGCTCGGAGACCGCCACCAGCCAAGGCCTGGGACCGGGATGGCTGGGTGCTGCATTGCAGTTCTTTCTCGAAATCCCTGGCACCCGGATATCGCATCGGTTGGGTAGCGGGCGGTCGCTTTGCAGCCACTTTGGGTCGCAACAAGTTGATGAGCTCGCTGGCGACGGCACTCCCCTCGCAACTGGCGTTGCAGGAGTACCTGCAACACAAGAGTTTCGATCGCCACCTGCGCGCCCTGCGGCATTCGCTCAGCCGCCAGCAGGCTGCATGCTTGCGATTTATCGATCGATACTTTCCGACTGGAACGCGGGTCACGCGCCCCGAGGGTGGCTATTTCCTGTGGCTCGCGCTGCCAGAAGGTGTCGACTCGCTCGCACTGCACCAGGATGCTCTTCGGCTCGGCATAGGCGTAGCGCCGGGCCATTTGTTTTCAGCCGACCGCCGATACACCCGGCACCTGCGCATCAACTACGGGTATCTCGGCGACCCGCGCTTGGAAGGGGCTATCAGGAGTCTTGGAAATCTCGCTAACGCGCAGCTCAAATCTACAACTGGAAATTCGGGGCCCATCTTCGAGGAGCGTTCGTCGAGACCCTAGTTAGCGTCAATGCAGGTCGAGGTCCGCCGCATTCGACTGACTCTCAACGTCACGCGTTCCGCTTCTGTTCAGTCGCGGCTTAAAGAACCCGCAGCACCTCAAACTGCTGTCGGATTGGCGCGACCTGTATCGACACCTCATCACCCTCGCATTTGCCCAGCATTGCCCTACCCAAAGGGGCTTCGCTGCTGATGACCTGAACAAGCTGAGTGCCGCTGACCAACGTCATGCTGCCCCCATCCGGGCCGAGAAAGAGCTGTTGCTGCTTGTCGTCGGAATCGACCAGGCAGACCAACGCGCCGAGCCGTATTCCTATGCTGGCGTCGTAGGGACGCGGACGGAATTGGCGCCAATTGGCCATCGCCTGGCGTATGGCTTCGGCGCGCCGAGCTTGGCCGGTGGCCAGGTAGGCGGCTTCGAGTCCCAATGTGTCGTATTTGTTTTCGGCAATGTTCTCTTCGTGAGTCGCCGTTTCATGGGCTGCCCGCACCGCCTGTTCGGCTTGCAGCAGGTCTTCGGCGAGCCGTTCCAGCACCTGCTGTTGCAGCAAGAATTTATCCATGACGAAAGGTCGGTATCTCGAACAAGCGGGGGGCAGGTTTTGATTGTGAAGGGCTCCAGAAGCCTTCGACGCTTCTGTTGGCTGCAGGTTAACTTGAGCTATGGGCCCGAAGCCGCTCTTCGGGCTTTGCGAAAGCGGACCTTCAGAGCGATTTCGGCTTCATGCCCGCTCCAGACATGGGGCGTTCCCCGGGCGGTCTGCAAGTACTGAGACGTAGACCGCAGCATCGTCGACTTGATCGGCGGCTAAGCAACTTGCCGGTACTAAATTCTCTTTCTTTTCCCCTCACTCGATGGATTCATCTCGTCTGCTAGCAGAACAGCGACCCGCTCTGCGTCAGCAACGAGCCCACGTTCCAACAAGATCTCCCTGAGGGTGCAGAGGTACACCTTCTCATCAACCAAGATTTCATATCCAGGTGGGATTGCGATCGCATAGCCGTAAAGCAGAAGTGAACCTTCTGGAATTCGGACGCCATCAACGTGGATGTCGTACTCGTCCAAGTCTTCAGGGTAGTCGACGCCAAAGCCACCGTTGCTGTTGCCATATCCATGTCGCCGCTCAGCAAAGTCTGCCAGCTGAGAAAGCCTGGTCCACTCCAAAATTACCTCTCTACACGCCACGCTTGGCTCTGGGGCATCCATTTTTTTCCTTTTTTCCGCCTGAACTGGAAGAACGCCCCATCAAGACGGATGGCTCCTTCTGGCCGTCACGAGCCAGCAAAGAAAGTTCTGAACTATGGCTTCTTGGCTCGCACAAACGGAGCGATCCGAGTGGTGATCGAAGGCCAGTAGATAAAGGGCTTCACCCCACTTGAAGTCGCCTCCCGCTTGATGCTGGTGGTTGACCCGAAGCCGTGGGATGCAAAGAAACACGATATGAAGACGGATCCGCAATAGCAGCATCTTCCTCGCTACGTGGAACAAACCAGTAGCCCTCAGCATCCTCAAGAACGGTGAACTCTGCTTTCATCTGTTCCCTTCTCGTCGTTGATGCATCGCGTCACGGACCAAACCGCTTGGAACAGCTCGGCGGATATCGCTACAACTGCGCCGTACTCGCCCATTGTTGATTCCGCTTCGTCCCATTTACCTTCAGGAAGGATTCCGTACTGATCCGCGGCACATTCGGTGTCGTACCGGAGCGCCATCTGACTTTATTTCAACGTAACGTACCCAGGAGCCGTCGGCTCCGATCTCCGAATAACAGATGTACTCGTCGACTCCGGCCGTATTTCCGCTCGAGCAATAAAGGCGATGCAACATTCGTAGGCCCAAGGTGCGAGGGGTCGTGGAACCATCGGGTCACCACGTCCGCGCTCTTTCGAACAGACTGTGCCGAAGCCGTGGACGCCCGCTTGTTGGCACATTGTGCCGGCACGGCGAACGGCCGGTTCTGGCCGACTGCAGCCAGTCGCGCTACCGTCGTGACCGAGTAGCCGACGTGATCAGCTCCACTGTCGCTCATAGGCTGCGACGTGCTCGGGAAACAACGTCTCATAGGCCGGGTAGGAAATGCCCAAGACGTTCACCTCGATGCTATCGGGGCCATCGTCGCAGTCCATGATGCGCACGCCAGCACAGGCGAGGACCATTTGGTCTTCTGTTCGCACTGTTAGGGCAAGGTGGGCCTGATCAGCGTGATTCGAAATTGAACGCAGCCCTGTCCATGTCGACCGCATCCGGCACCAGCCCTTCGGGCTTCTGCTTCGCCAGTGCCTGTCGCTCACGAAAGCTCAGTGGTACGCCCCGCACATCCATCTGCAATCCACCACAGCGGTCGAACCACCAACCCCACAACCGCACTCATCGTGCGCAGGGCATCGGGTGCTCCCCGCAGCGAAATCAAGGAGGAGGCCGCAGGCCAGGGGACATTCGCGGAGGGGAGTACCCGGTGACCTGTGCACGCGCCCCCGACAACAGCGCCCCGAACAAGGGCCGCAAGAGGCAGTCAACCAGCCGCCACAGCTAAGGAAACCCCCGATATATGAATGGTCATTGACCCCCTAGCATCGAGCGCTGCTCGCCTGTCAAGGTGTACGGATCGCGTCCCGGCGTCCGCCCGGTGACCTGGCGCCTGCCTCAGCTGCCCTTTCCTGCGATGACAACTCCTCCCGAGTCCGGCCCCACGCTGGACGCCGCCAGTCCCCTCCCCCCCGACATCGAAGCCGCCGACGAACCCACCAAGGTTCCCCTCGCCATCGAAGACTGGCTCACGGTCCTCATCATGGGCGCGCTGGCGCTCATCACCTTCGCCAACGTCATCGTGCGCTACTTCACCGACTCGTCGTTCGCGTGGACGGAAGAGTTCTCGGTGTTCCTCATGATCATGCTGGCGCTGGTGGCCGGCTCGGCCGCCGTGGCGCGCGACCGGCACATCCGCATCGAGTACTTCTCGGAAAGCGGCTCCATGGCGCGGCGCAAGCGCCTGGCCCAGTTCGGCGCGCTGATGATCGCCATCTTGTTCGCGCTGATCGGCGCGCTCAGCATCCGCATGGTGTGGGACGACTACCGCTTCGAGGAAACCACGCCCGGCATCGGCCTGCCCGCCTGGTGGTATTCGATCTGGCTGCCCATCGTGTCGTTCGCGATCGCGGGGCGCGCCATCGGACTCATGGTCCGCCGTGGGCGCAAGACGAACTACAAGTCTGACGACAGCGACAGCAAGAAGGGCGACGCCAAGTGATCGCCACCCTGCTCTTCGTCGCCTTCGTGCTCATGATGCTGGTGGGCGTGCCCATCGGCGCCGCGCTCGGCCTGGCGGGCGCGGCCTGCATTGCGCTGGCCAACGCCGACGCGCAGTGGTTCGGCCTGCTGGCCGTGCCGCAGAACTTCTACGCCGGCCTGGGCAAGTACCCGCTGCTGGCGATTCCGATGTTCGTGCTGGTGGGTTCCATCTTCGACCGCTCGGGCGTGGCGCTGAGGCTGGTCAACTTCGCCATCGCCATCGTGGGCCGCGGCCCCGGCATGCTGCCGCTGGTGGCGATTGCGGTGGCGATGTTCCTGGGCGGCATCTCGGGCTCGGGCCCGGCCAACGCCGCCGCCGTGGGCGCGGTGATGATCGCGGCCATGAGCCGCGCCGGCTATCCGGCCGCCTACTCGGCCAGCGTGGTGGGCGCCGCGGCGGCCACCGACATCCTGATTCCGCCGTCGGTCGCGTTCATCGTGTACTCGGTGCTGGTGCCCGGCGCTTCTGTGCCGGCGCTGTTCGCGGCCGGCATGATCCCCGGCGTGATGGCCGGCCTGGCGCTGATGATTCCGGCCGTGTGGCTGGCGCGCAAGCACAAGATGGGCGCGCTCGAATCGACGCTGCCGCGCCCGCCGTTCTGGAAGAGCTTTCGCGAAGCGATCTGGGGCCTGGCGGCGCCGGTGCTCATTCTGGGCGGCATGCGCGCGGGCTGGTTCACGCCGACCGAGGCGGCCGTGGTCGCCGTGTTCTACGGCCTGTTCGTGGGCATGTGCATCCACCGGACGATCAAGGTGCGCGACCTGTTCGTGATCTTGCGCGAGTCGGGCGAGCTGTCGGCGGTGATCCTGCTGGTGGTGTCGCTGGCGGGCATCTTCGCGTACTCGCTGTCGACGCTGGGCGTCATCGATCCGGTCACGCGCGCCATCGTGAATTCGGGGCTGGGCGAGTACGGCATCCTGGCGCTCTTGATCCTGCTGCTGATCACGGTGGGCATGTTCCTGGACGGCGTGTCGATCTTCCTGATCTTCGTGCCGCTGCTGCTGCCCATCGTGCAGCACTACAAGTGGGACCCGGTGTGGTTCGGCGTGATCCTCACGCTGAAGGTGGCGCTGGGCCAGTTCACGCCGCCGCTGGCGGTCAACCTCATGGTCTCGTGCCGCATCGCCAAGGTGCGCATGGAAGAAACCGTGCAGTGGGTGGGCTGGATGCTGTTCTCGATGTTCGTGGTGATGGTGCTGGTGATCGCCTTCCCCGAACTCGCGCTCTGGCTGCCGCGCAAGCTGGGCTACTGATTTTTTTCGATCCATCGACAGACCAAGAGGAGACCTCTCTCATGAAATTCCGCCGCACCCTGCTGGGCCTTGCCGCCGTCGCCGCCACGCTCGGCCTGTTCTCGACCGGCGCGATGGCGCAGGCCACCTACAAGCCCGAGTACAAGATGTCGCTGGTGCTGGGCCCGCCCACGCCGTGGGGCCAGGCCGGCAAGATCTGGGCGGACCTCGTGAAGGAGCGCACCCAGGGCCGCATCAACATCAAGCTGTACCCGGGCGTGTCGCTCATTCAAGGCGATCAGACGCGCGAGTTCAGCGCGCTGCGCCAGGGCGTGATCGACATGGCCGTGGGCTCGACCATCAACTGGTCGCCGCAAGTGAAGCAGCTCAACCTGTTCTCCATGCCCTTCCTGATGCCCGACTACGCGGCCATCGACGCGCTCACGCAGGGCGAGGTGGGCAAGGACATGTTCAAGACGCTCGACAAGGCCGGCGTGGTGCCGCTCGCCTGGGGCGAGAACGGCTTCCGCGAAATCACCAACTCGAAGAAGCCGATCAAGTCGCCGGCCGACATCAAGGGCATGAAGATCCGCGTGGTGGGCTCGCCCATCTACTCCGACATGCTCACCGCGCTGGGCGCCAACCCCACGCAGATGAGCTGGGCCGACGCGCAGCCCGCGCTCGCCAGCGGCGCGGTCGACGGCCAGGAGAACCCGCTGTTCCTGTTCACGGTGCTCAAGATGCACACGGTGGGCCAGAAGTTCGTTACCACCTGGGGCTACGTGGCCGACCCGCTGGTGTTCGTCGTGAACAAGGAAATCTGGGCCTCGTGGACGCCGGCCGACCAGGCCATCGTGCGCCAGGCTGCGCTCGACGCCGGCAAGCAGGAGATCGCCATCGCGCGCAAGGGCCTGGTCGAAGCCGACAAGCCCGTGCTGAAAGACATCGCGGCCATGGGCGTGACGGTGACCAACCTCACGCCGGCCGAGCGCGACGCCTTCGTGAAGGCCACGCGCCCGGTGTACGACAAGTGGAAGTCGACCGTCGGCGTCGACCTGGTGGCCAAGGCCGAGAAGGCCATCGCCGCGCGCGCAAAGTAAGCCGCGCACCGCCGTGGATCGGGGGCGGCATGACAATGTCGCCATGCACACCCTGATCATCGACACGGACCCCGGCGCGGACGACGTGATCGCGCTGCTGTTCGCCCTGGCGGCGCCCGAATCGCTGGCGATTCAGGCGCTGACCACGGTGGCGGGCAATGTTCCCCTGGCCAAGACCTCGCGCAACGCGCGCCTGGCCTGCGAATGGGCCGGACGGCCGGAGCTTGCGGTCTACGCGGGCGCCGAGCGGCCCCTGCAGCGCACACCGATCTACGCCGCCAACATCCACGGCCGCGAAGGCCTCACCGGCGTGACCGTGCACGAGCCCGCCGTGCCGCTGGCCGCAGGCAGCGCCGTCGACTACCTCGTGCGCACGCTGCGCGCTGCGCCCGAGCACAGCGTGACGCTCGCCATGCTCGGCCCGCAGACCAACCTCGCACTGGCCCTCGAACAGGCGCCCGACATCGTGCGCGGCCTGCGCGAGCTGGTGCTCATGGCCGGCGCGCATTTCAACGGCGGCAACATCACGCCGGTGGCGGAGTTCAACGTGTTCGCCGACCCGCATGCGGCCGAAGCGGTGCTCAAAAGCGGCGTGCCGATCACGATGCTGCCGCTGGACGTGACGCACAAGATCCTCACAAGCGACGCGCGCATCGCGCGGCTGCGCCAGCTGGGCAACTGCGCCGGCGCGATCGTCGCCGACATCCTCGACGCCTATGCGCCGCAGGAGATGGCCCACTACGGCATGCCGGGCGGCCCGGTGCACGACGCCACCGTGACGGCCTACCTGCTGCGGCCCGACCTGTTCCAGGGCCGCCGCATCCACGTCGAGATCGACAGCCGCGAGGGCATGGGCTTCGGCCAGACCGTGGCCGACTGGCACGGCAGCCTGAAGCGGCCCGCGAACGTGCACTGGGTCGTCGATGGCGATGCGCAGGGCTTCTTCGACCTGCTGACGGAGCACATCGCGCGGCTGCCCTGAGCTTCAGGCCAAGCCCCATGAAAAAAGCCACGCTGCGGACAGCGTGGCTTTTTGTTTGGGTGCGGCAGCGAATCAGTGCTGCAGGATCTTGTTGAGGAAGTCCTTGGTGCGCGGCTGACGGTTTTCCGGGTGGTTGAAGAACTCGTCCTTCGGGCAGTCCTCGAGGATCTTGCCGCCCACGTCGATGAAGATCACGCGGCTCGCGACCTTGCGGGCGAAGGCCATTTCGTGCGTGACGACCATCATGGTCATGCCTTCCTTGGCCAGGCTCACCATCACGTCGAGCACTTCGCCGACCATCTCGGGGTCGAGCGCCGAGGTGGGTTCGTCGAACAGCATCACGATCGGGTCCATGCTCAGCGCACGGGCGATCGCCACGCGCTGCTGCTGGCCGCCCGACAGCTGGCCCGGGAACTTGTCCTTGTGCGCCATCAGGCCCACGCGGTCGAGCATCTTCAGGCCGCGGGTCTTGGCCTCGTCGGGCGTGCGGCCCAGCACCTTGATCTGCGCGATCGTGAGGTTCTCGGTCACCGACAGGTGCGGGAACAGCTCGAAGTGCTGGAACACCATGCCGACCTTGGAGCGCAGCTTGGGCAGGTTGGTCTTGGGGTCGTGCAGCGGAATGCCGTTGACGGTGATCTCGCCCTTCTGGAAGGGCTCGAGCGCGTTCACGGTCTTGATGAGCGTGGACTTGCCGGAACCCGACGGGCCGCACACCACGACCACGTCGCCCTTGGAGATGTTCACCGAGCAGTCGTTGAGCACCTGCACCGGGCCGTACCACTTGGAGACGTTCTTGATTTCAATCATTTTTTCGGACATTTGTTTCTCTCCGGTTCAGTTCAGCCACTCAATCAGCGAATGATGGCGATTTTCTTGTGCAGGCGTTTCACCAGCCAGGAAAGGGCGTAGCACATGGCGAAGTACACGACCGCCGCCAGCAGGTAGGCCTCGATCGGGCGACCGAAGTTCTTGCCCGCCGTCTCGAAGCCCTTGAGCATGTCGTAGGCACCGATGGCGTAGACCAGCGAGGTGTCCTGGAACAGGATGATGGTCTGCGTGAGCAGCACCGGCAGCATGTTGCGGAAGGCCTGCGGCAGCACCACGAGACGCATGTTCTGGCCGTAGGTCATGCCCACCGCCTGGCCCGCGTTCACCTGGCCGCGCGGGATCGACTGGATGCCCGCACGCATGATCTCGGAGAAGTAGGCCGCCTCGAACGCCACGAAGGTGATCACCGCCGAGATTTCCGAGCGGTAGTTCGAGCCGAGCGAACCGAACAGCGAATAGAACGACGCCGGCACGAGCAGGAAGAACCACAGGATCACCATCACCAGCGGGATGCTTCGCATGCCGTTGACGTACAGGGCCGCGGGCGCATCGAGCCACTTCTTGCCCGACAGGCGCATGAGCGCCAGGATCGTGCCGAAGATCACGCCACCAATGGTGGCCACCACCGTCAGCATGATGCTGAAGTAGAAGCCCTTGATGACGAAGTTGCTGATGACGTCCCAGTTGTAGAAGGACAGGTCGAGATTCATCATGTCAGTGTCCTCCGCCGCCAGCGCTGGCCGAGACGATGAAGCCCGGCACGCGGGTCTTCTTCTCGATGAACGCCATGAGCCGGTTGATGGCCAGGGCCGACACCACGTAGCACGCCGTCACCGCCAGGTAGACCTCGATGCCGCGCGAGGTTTCTTCCTGCGCCTGCATGGCGAACATGGTGAGTTCGGTGACCGACACGGCGAACGCGACGGACGAGTTCTTGAAGATGTTCATCGTCTCGCTCGTGAGCGGCGGGATGATGATGCGATACGCCATCGGCAGGATCACGTAGCGGTAGTACTGCGGCGTGGTGAAGCCCACCGCCATGCCCGCATAGCGCTGGCCCTTGGGCAGCGCCTGGATGCCGGAGCGCACCTGCTCGGCGATACGCGCCGAGGTGAAGAAGCCCAGTGCCAGCACCACGAGGATGAAGCTCGGTACGCCCTTCATCACGGGAACCAGCGCCGGAATCACGTGGTACCAGAGGAAGATCTGCACCAGCAGCGGGATGTTGCGAAAGAGCTCCACCCATGCATTGCCGAAGCGCACCAGCCACGGACTGTCGGGCAGCGTGCGGATGATGCCGATCAGCGAGCCCAGCACCAGCGCGACGATCAGCGCCAGCAGCGCGACCGACACCGTCCAGCCCCAGGCCGAGAGCATCCATTGCAGGTAGCTCGGATATTCCCCCCCGGGGTCTTGCAGGAAGACCTGCCAATCCCAGTTTCCCATGTGTGTTTACTCCTTCAGCTTCTTTTCGAAAAACCGTCCCTTGAAAAGAAACGCCCACCGCGAAAGGTGGGCGTCCATTCACGCAGCGACGCGCGCTTATTCCTTGGTGACGTACTCTTCGGCCGGCTTGTCGTTCGGGTTGGCCCACGCGTTCTTGGTGGCTTCGCCCAGCGGCAGGTTGATGGTCACGTTGGCCGGGGGAATCGGCTTGAGGAACCACTTGTCATACAGCTTGGCGAGTTCGCCCGACTTGGCCTGTGCCTTGATGCTGTCGTCCACGGCCTTCTTGAAAGCCGGGTCGTCCTTGCGGATCATGATGGCGATGGGTTCCACGGCCAGCACATCGTTCAGGATCTTGTAGTCCTTGGGCGACTTCGACTTGGCGGCCAGGGCAGCCAGGATCGAGCCGTCCATCACGAAGGCGTCGGCACGGCCGGTTTCCAGCAGCAGGAAGCTGTCGGAGTGGTCCTTGCCGTAGACCTCCTTGAAGGTCAGGTTCTCGGCGCGCTTTTGCTTGCGCACGGTCTGCAGCGGCGTGGTGCCGGTGGTGGTGGCGACCGTCTTGTCCTTCAGGTCGGCCAGCGAGTTGATGCCCGAGTTGGCCTTGACGACGATCTTGGTTTCTTCGACGTAGGTGGTCACGCCGAAAGCCACGTCCTTCTGGCGGGTGGCGTTGTTGGTGGTGGAGCCGCACTCGATGTCCACGGTGCCGTTCTGCACGAGGGGGATGCGGTTCTGCGAAGTCACGGGCTGGTACTTGACTTCGAGCTTCTTGCCGGCGGCCTTCTCCAGGTCCTTGATGATGTTGGCGCAGACGTCGTAGTGGAAGCCGGTGTACTGGCCATTGCCGAGCGTGTACGAAAGGCCGGAGGACTCACGCACGCCTTCGGTGATGGTGCCCGAGGCCTTGATCTTGGCCAGGGTGTCATTGGCCTGTGCAAAGGCGCCGCTGGTGGCGAGCGCTGCGACAGCCAATGCCAATACTTGTTTTTTCATACGAAAAGCTCCTGAGGGTGACTGAAACAAATAGAACGAAATTCTAGACACTCGCATTTTGCGGGATACCCGGACCAACCCGGTGCATTCCACGGGCATCGCCGCCCGCCTCGCACCGGCCGCGCCCATCGGGGCGCCAGCCTGGTGCAATCCAGACATTTCGCATTGTCCGACTTTCACTAAGCAGCCTTTGTGCCCGGCATTCGGGCGGCTGTGCGTGGCGCAAGCAGCGACCGGCGATCCCCGGCGTGCAACGGCCGAAAAAAACTGCCGCGACTGTAGTGGTGCCGTGGCCGGGCCGCCAATGCTGATTGCGGGGGGCCGTATGCGTGGTGCTTATAGATTGTGCAGTGCACAAATCCACGGCCATTCACACTCGCCCGCTCACTGCGGCGGCTGGGTTCCGACCAGGTAGGACCACAGGGCGTCGGCCGTGCGCTTGGGCTGCAGGCTTTCGGACAGCCCGGCCCGGGCCGCCGAGCGGCCGGCGCCGCCCTTCACCGGGACCGGCGCGCTGGGCCGCTCGCGGTAGGCGCGGATTTCCATCTTGGCCTCCAGGCTGTCGATCTCGGGCGGCAGCGCGCTCACCAGCTTGCGCGCCTTGATCTCCTTGCGCACCGCGCTCTGCGGCAGGAAGGCGATGCCGTGGCCTTCGAGCGCCATCACCTTCAGGCCTTCGGCCATGTCGGTCTCGTAGACGCGGTCCAGGTGGATGGCGGTGCCCGACTCTTTCAGCAGCTGGTCGACCACGCGCCCGAGGTAGGCGCCCGGCGCATAGCCCAGGTAGGGCAGCGGCTGGCCCGGGCGGCCCGGCAGCCGGTAGCGCGGCGCGCCCTCGGCATCGGCCTTGACCCAGGGGGCGACGGTTTCCTCGCCCAGGCTGACCATCTCGTACTTGTTGGCGTCCAGCTGCAGCGGCTGCGAGGGGTGGTGGTAGGCGATCAGCAGGTCGCAGCTGCCCTCGACCAGCCGCAGCACCGCGTCATGCACGTTGAGCGCGATGAGGCGGCTCTTGATGGGCCCGAAGTGCTCGCGCAGGCTGGTGACCCACGAGGGAAAGAAGGTGAAGGCCAGCGTGTGCGGCACGGCGATCTCGATCACGTCCTGGCCGGCGGCCGAGTGCCCGCGCAGCATGGCGCGCGTGCTCTGCAGCGACTGCAGCATCTCGATGGCCTGGCTGTACAGCGTCTGGCCCGCGGGCGTGAGGCGCGTGGGATACGAGCTGCGGTCGACCAGGTCGGTGCCGGCCCATCCCTCGAGCGCCTGGATGCGCCGCGAGAACGCCGGCTGCGTCACGTGCCTCAACTGGGCCGAGCGGCTGAAGCTGCGGGTTTCCGCCAAGCTGATGAAGTCTTCGAGCCACTTTGTTTCCATACGCGGCGATTATGCGAGCGCCGCGCCATACTGGGCGCCCCCTCCTTTTCCCGCATGCGCCATGCCTTTCGACGACCTGCCTGAGCTCAGCGCCACCGAACTTTCGCGCAACATCGCGGCCCGCGACGTGTCCTGCCGCGAGGTGATGCAGGCGTCGCTCGCCCGCATCGACGCGCTCAACCCGCGGTTCAACGCCATCGTCTCCCTGCGCGACCCCGCGCAGCTGCTGGCCGAGGCCGACGAGCGCGACGCCGAGCTGGCGCGCGGCGAACGGCGCGGCTGGATGCACGGCTTTCCGCTGGCCGTGAAAGACCTGAGCCATGCCGCCGGCCTGCCGACCTCGATGGGCTCGCCGCTGTCGCCGCGCTCGCCCGCGCGCACCGACAGCCTGCATGTGGCGCGCATGCGCGCGGCCGGCGCCGTGGTCATCGGCAAGACCAACACGCCCGAGTTCGGGCTCGGCTCGCACACTTACAACACGGTGTTCGGCATCACGCGCAACGCCTACGCGCCCGATCGCAGCGCGGGCGGCAGCAGCGGCGGCGCGGCCGTGGCGCTGGCCCTGGGCATGCTGCCTGTGGCCGACGGCAGCGACATGATGGGATCGCTGCGCAACCCCGCCGCCTTCAACAACGTGATCGGCCTGCGCCCTTCGCGCGGCCGCGTGCCCGGTGACCCGGAGCAGGAACTCTTCTTCCAGCAGCTGGGCTGCGAGGGCCCGATGGGCCGCACCGTGGAAGACACGGCCCGCCTGCTGGCCGTGCAGGCGGGTTTCGACACGCGCGTGCCGCTGTCGTCGCCGCATGCCCTGCCCTCGCCCGATGATTTGCAGCTGGACGGCGACGGCCGCGGCCTGCGCATCGGCTGGCTCGGCAGCCTCTGGCCCGAGCTGCCGCTGGCGCCGGGCGTGCGCGAACTCGGCGAGCAGGCGCTCGACACCTTCCGCACCATCGGCTGCGAGGTCGAGCCCTGCACGCTCGACGTGCCGCGCGAGCACAACTGGAGCGCCTGGCTGCGGCTGAGGCAACTGCTGGTGGGTGGCAAGCTCGGCGCCTACCTGAGCGACCCGAAGCTGTTCGCCCAGCTCAAGCCCGAGGCGCAATGGGAGATCGAGCAGAGCCGGCACCTGGACGCCGCCTCGCTGTACCAGGCCTCGCACTACCGCTCGAACGTGTACCGCGCGTTCCTGAAGCTCTTCGAGCGCTTCGACTTCGTGGTCGCGCCGACGGCGCAGGTGTTCCCGTTCGACGCCGAGCTGCACTGGCCGGCCGAGGTGAACGGCGTGAAGAGCGACACCTACCACCACTGGATGGAGATCGTCACGCCCTTCACGCTGGCGGGCCTGCCCACGCTCAATGTGCGCGCAGGCTTCGGCGACGGCGGGCTGCCGATGGGCCTGCAGCTCGCCGGGCCGATCCATGCCGACCTCGACGTGCTGCGGCTGGGCCATGCCTACGACCAGGCCTGCGGCTGGGCGGCGCGGCGCCCGCCGGCCCTCTCCTGATCGGTTCTGATCAGATCGGCGTGAGCACGCCGCGCCCCGCGAAGTGCCCTTGGGCGTTCGCAAGGAAGTGGTCCACCGACTTCTGCGTGGCCTCGGGCGACCAGCCCGCCATGTGCGGCGTGAGCAGCACGTTGTCCAGGCCGATGAGCGGCTCGGGGCGCTTGGGTTCGCTCTCGTACACGTCCAGGCCCGCGCCCGCGATGCGGTGCTCGCGCAGCGCCTTCGCCAGCGCCTCGGTGTCGACCACGCTGCCGCGGCCGATGCTCACGAGATAGCCCTGCGGCCCCAGCGCGTCGAGCACTTCGGCGTTGACCAGGTGCTTGGTCGCCGGCCCACCCGGCGCGGCCAGGATCAGGAAGTCGGCCCAGGTGGCGAGCGACTTCAGGTCGTCGAAGTAGCGGTGCGTGGCGCCTTCGCGCGGCTTGCGGTTGTGATAGCCGATTTCCATGTCGAAGGCGGCGGCGCGCTTGGCGATCTTCTGGCCGATGGTGCCCAGCCCCAGGATGCCGAGCTTCTTGCCCGACACGTTCGGCGGCTGCGGAATGGCTTCGCGCCACACGCCTTCGCGGCACAGCCGGTCGAGCGTGCGGAACTCGCGCACGATGCTGATCAGCAGGCCGAAGGCGTGGTCGGCCACGCAGTCGTCGTTGGTGCCCGCGCCGTTGGCGGTGGCGATGCCGCGTGCACGCGTGACCTCGAGCGGCACGCCTTCGTAGCCCGCGCCCATGCAGCAGACCAGCTCGAGCGCCGGCATGGCGTCGATCTCGGCGGGCGTGAGGCCGATGACGCCGATGGTCAGCACCGCGCGGAACTTCTTGCCGTGCTCGGCGATGGCGGCGGCGCGCTGGGCGTCGCCGAAGGCGTAGGTCATGTCGTAGACCTCGGCAATCTGGGCCTGGTGGGCGCTCGAGAGGCTGTTGAGCACCAGCAGGGGAATCTTGGTCGACACGTCTGAACTCCTGGGGTCGGTGAAAAGAAAGAAGGGGTGAATGATCGGGCTAGAGCATCGGCACTGCTTCGCTCTTCTGCAAAGCCCACATCTGCGCGTAGCGGCCCTGTTGGGCCAGCAGATCGGCGTGCGTGCCGCGCTCGACGATCACGCCCGATTCGAGCACCAGGATCTCGTGCGCCTCGACCACGGTCGAGAGGCGGTGCGCGATGACCAGCGTGGTCTTGCCCTGCGCGGCGCTGCGCAGCTCCGACTGGATCGCGCGCTCGTTGGCCGAGTCGAGCGCCGAGGTGGCCTCGTCGAAGATCACGATCGGCGGGTTCTTCAGCAGCGTGCGCGCGATGGCCACGCGCTGCTTCTCGCCGCCCGAGAGCTTCAGGCCGCGCTCGCCCACCGTCGTCTCGTAGCCCTTGGGCGTGGCCGAGATGAAGTCGTGGATGCGCGCGGCGCGTGCGGCGCCCTCGACCTCGTCGCGCGTGGCGCCGGGGCGGCCGTAGGCGATGTTGTATTCGACCGTGTCGTTGAACAGCACCGTGTCCTGCGGCACGATGCCGATGGCGCGGCGCACGCTGGCCTGCTGCACGGCGCGGATGTCTTCGCCGCCGATGGTGATGCGGCCCTGCTGCACGTCGTAGAAGCGGTACAGCAGCCGCGCCAGCGTCGACTTGCCCGAGCCCGACGGGCCGACCACGGCCACCGTCTTGCCGGAAGGAATCTCGAAGCTCACATGCTTGAGGATCGGGCGGTCGGGCTCGTAGGCGAAGCTCACGTCTTCGAAGCGGACGGTCGAGTCGACGCTCGCCAGCGGCTGCGCACCGGGCGCGTCGCGCACCTCGCGCTCCTTCTCCATCAGCACGAACATCTTGTCCAGGTCGGTCAGGCTCTGCTTGATCTCGCGGTAGATCACGCCCAGGAAATTGAGCGGAATGTAGAGCTGGATCATGAAGGCGTTGACCATCACCAGGTCGCCCAGCGTCATGCGCCCTTCGACCACGCCCGAGGTGGCGCGCCACAGCATCAGCACCAGGCTCACGGCGATCAGCAGCTGCTGGCCGGTGTTGAGCATGCTCAGCGTGCGCTGGCTCTTGATGGCGGCCTTGCGGTAGCGGTCGAGGCTGGCGTCGTAGCGCTTCGCCTCGAACTCCTCGTTGTTGAAGTACTTGACGGTCTCGTAGTTCAGGAGCGAATCGACCGCGCGGCTTTGCGCCATCGAGTCGAGCTCGTTCATGGTCTTGCGGAACTGCGTGCGCCACTCGGTCACCGTCACGGTGAAGGTGATGTACAGCACCAGCGCCGCGCCCGTGATCCACACGAACAGCGCGTCGAACTTCACGCCCAGGATGGTCAGCACCAGCGCCAGCTCGATGATGGTGGGCACGATGCTGTACAGCGACATCGAGATGAGCGAGTGCACGCCGCGCGTGCCGCGCTCGATGTCGCGCGTCATGCCGCCGGTCTGGCGCTCCAGGTGAAAGCGCAGGCTCAGCGCATGCAGGTGGCCGAACACCTGCAGCGCGATGCTGCGCGCCGCGCCCTCGGTGGCCTTGGCGAAGATCAGCTCGCGCAGCTCGTTGAACAGCGATGTCGAAAAGCGCAGCAGCCCGTAGGCCACGAGCAGCGCCATCGGCACGACGAGCAGCGCCTGCGCCATGTCGGGCTTGGGCGTCATCGTGTCGACCAGGTTCTTGAGCAGCACCGGCACGCCCACGTTCGCCACCTTGGCCGCGATCATGAAGCCGAGCGCGGCGATCACCCGCCACTTGTACTGCCAGAGGTAGGGAAACAGGCGGCGCAGGGTCGCCCAGTCGGAACGGTCGGAGCGCGCAGGCGGATGGCCGCCGGGCGCATGGGGAGAGGAGGAAAGGGCTTCGCCGCTTCGGCGCATGGGGGACAATCGTGGGTGTTGTTGTTGCTTCAGATTGTGCCCATGTCCTCCCCTTCCAGTGCCGCTTCCGCCGCAGCGGCCGCCGCCGCCACCCTCAAGAGCCTGCCCACCGACATGGAGCTGGTGCTCAAGGTCATCCCGATGCCGGCCGACTGCAACGCCAACGGCGACATCTTCGGCGGCTGGGTCATGGCGCAGTGCGACCTGGCCGGTTCGGTGATCCCGGCGCGCTACGCCAAGGGCCGCCAGGCCACGGTGGCGGTCAACGAGTTCATCTTCAAGCAGCCGGTGCGGCTGGGCGACATCCTCTCGTTCTATTCGAAGCTGGTGCGCGTGGGCCGCACCTCGATCACCGTGACGGTCGAGGTGTTCGCCGAGCGCTTCCGCGCCCAGGGCGAGTACATCAAGGTGACGCAGGCCACCTTCACCTACGTCGCCATCGACGACAACGGCCGCCCCCGTCCCATCGAGCAGCCGGCGGCCTGAGCCGCCTTCAGGCGACGCCCATGCCGGCGTCGCGCACGCGCTCGAAGCACTCGAACTCGCGGTTGATCCAGCGCGCGTCGCGCCGCTCCACGCGGCGGATGTAGACCGACTGCACCACGTCGCGCGTGTGGGCGTCGATCTCGACCGGCCCGCGCGGGCTGTCCAGCCGCAGGCCGCGGAACGCATCCACCAGCCGCTCGGCCCCCGCCTTGCCGCCGCGCGCACCCGGCGCGCTCAATGCGGCGTCGATGGCCGCGAGCCCGTCGTGCGCCGCCACGGCGAAGTAGCCCGGGCGCAGGTGGCTGCCGTACTCGGTCTCGAAGGCGCCCGCGAAACGCCGGTTGGCCGGCGACTCGTGGGCGAAGGAATAGTGGTGGCTGGTGACCAGCCCCTCGGCCAGTTCGCCGATGCCGTCCAGGTAGTGGTCGTCGGTCGCGTCGCCCGTGGCGAGCAGGCGGATGCCGGTGTCGGCCATGCCGCGGTCGCGCCAGAACTTCAGGAAGATGGCCGGCATCTGGCCCGACGGCAAAAAGAAGAACACGGCCTGCGGCTTGAGCTCGCGCAGGCGCAGCATGTAGGCCGAGTAGTCGAGCGTGTTCAGCGGCACGCGCAGCATCGCGCCCACGCGCCCGCCGCCCGCGGTGATGCCGGAGACGAAGGCGCTTTCGGCGTCGACGCCCGAGGCGTAGTCGGCCACCACGGTGCACACGTCGCGCAGCCCCTGCTGCAGCGCCCAGCGCGCCAGCGGCGCCGTGACCTGCGCGATGGTGAACGACACCCGCACCATGAACGGCGAGCGCCCGGGGATGCCCGAGGAGGCGGCGTTCATGATGACGGTCGGCACGCGCGCCTGCGTGGCAACGGTGCCGACGGCGTAGGCGTTGGAGCTGAAGTCCAGCCCCGTGAGCAGGTCGACGCGCTCGCTCTCGATGAGGTCCTGCGCCTGGCGCCGCGCCTGCTCGGGCGCGCTGCCGGGCACGTCGCGGCGCAGCAGCTCGACCGGCCGGCCCGCGATCTGCTGCTTGTGGTCGGCCAGCCAGACCGCCATGCCGGCATCGAACTGGCGCCCGCCGCCTGCATAGGGTCCCGACCACGAGCCGATGACCCCGATGCGCAACGGCCGCACGCGCGCCAGCACCAGCGAGGGCGCCGCGAGCGAGCCCGCGAGTAAGCCCAAAGCATGCCGGCGCGTCGGCCCGAATGCTACTTTTTCAGTAGCACGCATCGCCCGCGTGGCGGGCGCTGTGGGCAGGTTGACGTCTGGAGCAGGCACGAGGAACAGTGTACGCAGGCACCGTCCGCAGGCAAGTCCACGGAAGGCTTAGACCTTCGAGAAATCGGGCTTGCGCTTCTCCATGAAAGCACCGAAGGCTTCCTTGGCAGCGGGCTCGCGCAGCATGCGGCCGAAGCTCGCACCTTCTTCGCCCATGCGTTCGAGCACGGCGGGCATCTGCGCCTTCTTCAGCAGGCGCTTGGTCTCGATCAGCGCGCTCAGCGGCTTGGCCGCGAGCTTGCGCGCCTGCGTCTGGGCGATGCCGTTGGCTTCGGTCGGCGGCACCACACGGTTGACCAGGCCCACTTCGAGCGCGGCCTCGGCCATGAAGGGCTCGCCCAGCAGCAGGGCTTCGGCGGCGCGGTGGTAGCCCAGCATCTGCGGCACCAGCAGGCTCGACGCGGCCTCGGGGCACAGGCCCAGGTTGACGAAAGGCATCGAGAAGGCCGCGTTGTCGCCCGCGTAGACCAGGTCGCAGTGGAACAGCATCGTGGTGCCGATGCCCACGGCCGGGCCGCACACGGCGGCGACGATGGGCTTGGGGAAGGTAGCGATGCCGCGCAGGAAGCGGAACACCGGCGATTCGGTGTTGGCGGGCGGCGCGTTGAGGAAGTCGCCGATGTCGTTGCCGGCGCTGAAGATCGTCGGGTCGCCCTGGATCAGCACGCAGCGCACGGCCGCTTCGCTCTCGGCCGTGGCGAGCGCATCGGCCAGCGCGGCGTACATGCTGCTGGTGATCGAGTTCTTCTTGTCGACGCGGTTGAAGGTGATGGTCATCACGCCGGCTTCGGTGTGGACGAGGATGTCGCTCATGGAAAGATCCTTGGGTAGGTAAAACGGGGGGCGACGCGCTCAAGCGTCGATGGCTTCGCGGACGAAATCGAGGCGGTCCTGGCCCCAGAACATCTGGTCGCCGACGAACATGGTGGGGGCGCCGAACACGCCGCGCTCCACCGCCTCCTGCGTGACCGCCTTGAGGCGGTCTTTCACTTCCTGCGCGCCGGCCAGCGCGAGCAGGCCCGCGGCGTCGAAGCCCGCATTTTGCAAGACGGCGCCGACGGTCGCGGGGTCGTTCAGGTTCTTCGGCTCGACCCACATCGCATGGAACACCGCGTCGATGTAGGCACCGAAGCGTTCGGGCATCTTCATCTGCACGCCGGTGGCGCCGCGCATCAGCAGCAGCGTGTTGATCGGGAAGTGGGGGTTGTGCACGAAGGGCACGCCATAGCGCTTTGCAAAGCGCTGCAGGTCGGTCGTGAGGTACGGGCCCTTGGCCTTGATCTCGGCGGGCGAATGGTTGCCCGTGGCCTGGAACACGCCGCCCAGCAGCATGGGCTTCCAGACCAGCTCGGTGCCGGTGTCGGCGCACACGTGCGGCAGCTGCGTGGCGGCCAGGTAGGCGGCGGGGCTGCCGACGTCGAAATAGAACGCGACGGATTTCGTCATGGGTGTCGTCTCCTTGGGGCTGTGCGCCGCGATGCGATGCGTAGCGCGGCGCCGGTCAGAACTTCTCGGACCAGGGGCGCAGGTCCAGCTCGTGCGTCCACGCATCGCGCGGCTGCGCGTGCAGCATCCAGTAGCTGTCGGCGATGTGGTCCGGGTTCAGGATGCCGTCGCTGTCCTTCAGCGCATAGCGCTCGGGGAAGTTGCTGCGGATGAACTCGGTGTCGATGGCGCCGTCGACCACGACGTGCGCGACGTGGATGCCCTGCGGCCCCAGCTCGCGCGCCATCGATTGGGCCAACGCACGCAGGGCCATCTTGGCGCCCGAGAAGGCACCGAAGTTGGCGGCGCCGCGCAGCGAGGCCGTCGCGCCGGTGAAGATGATCGTGCCGCGGTGGCCGCCGGCTGGCATCTCGCGCGCCACCATGCGCCTGGCCACTTCGCGGCCGTTGAGGAAGCCCGAGAAGCAGGCCATCTCCCACACCTTGAAGTACTTGCGCGCGGTTTCGGTGAGGATGCTTTCGGGCACGTTCGCGCCGATGTTGAACACCATCACCTCGATCGGCCCGACGGTCGATTCGATCTGCTCGATGAGCGCCACCACTTCTTCTTCCTTGCGTGCATCGCAGGCGAAGGCGTGGGCCCGGCCGCCGTCGGCCTCGATCTGCGCCACCAGCGGCTGCAGCTTGTCGAGGCTGCGCCGCGTGACGCAGGTGGCGTAGCCCTCGCGCGCGAAGCGGCGGGCAATGGCGCCGCCGGTGGCGTCGCCCGCGCCGACGATGAGAGCGGCCTTGGTGAGCGTCATCGCGTCATTCCTTGTAGTAAACGATCTGGTTGGACGT
Organism: Variovorax sp. GW821-FHT09D07; assembly: GCF_059416345.1. Classification (NCBI taxonomy): domain Bacteria; kingdom Pseudomonadati; phylum Pseudomonadota; class Betaproteobacteria; order Burkholderiales; family Comamonadaceae; genus Variovorax; species Variovorax sp. GW821-FHT09D07. The sequence continues at coordinate 609,188 of NZ_JBWKOY010000003.1, read as the reverse complement.
GGCGAGCAACGCGCCCTTCTCGCTCCACAGCTGCGCCTTCTGGTCGAAGAAGCCGTTGAAGAACTGCTGCCCCGCCGCGCAGCCCAGCAGGTAGCCCGTGCCGACCTCGGCCAGCTCGGCGGCGCCGACATGGAAGTACGTGGTGATCGACACCGTGCCCGCGGGCACGTGCGTGGCGCGGCGCAGCCACACGCGCGGATAGAACACGTCGCTCAACGCGGCGAGCGAGGCGAAGTCGAGCGGTCGCGCCTGCGCGTCGCGCACCCACAGGCGGGTTTCGCTGTGCTGCAGGCTGCCGTCCCACTTGGCGGGAATGCCGCCGCTGAAGGGACGCATCTCGTACTGCTCGAGCCAGGCCACGCCCGACGGGCCGATGCGGATGCGATCGACCGCCTCGGGCTTCGGCGCCTCGGGCATCGTGAGGTCGGCCTGGCTCCAGGTGTCGCGGCGCGCGGCCGTGACCACGGTGGCGGTGGTCGTCATGTTCGCGGTGCCGTCGGCGCCGGGCTGCGTGATCGTCACCGTCCAGTGTTGCGTCGAACGGTTGGTGCGCACGGCGGTGGCCTGGATGTCGAACGCGCCTTCGCCGAGCGCGGCCGCGTAGTTGACGGTCAGCGCGATGGGCGTGCCGAGCAGGTCGGGGTGCTGGAGCACCGCCTGCAGCGCCAGCGCCGCGGTGGTGCCGCCGAACGGGCCGACCATGTTCCAGTAGTCGGGACTCGTGGTGCCCGTGAAGTGCCCCACGCGGATGTCGCTGTGGTGCAGGGCCAGGGCTTTGTCGAGGGGGTGTGGGGTCGTGCTGCTCATGGTGATCGCCAGTGTGCCTGCGGAGGATGACGTCACGCAGTCGTGTGCGGGACGTTGGCGTGCTGCACTGCCGCAGGCGCGGTCAGTGCCGCGAGCCGATGCAGCTTGTCGAGCGTGCTCGGCCACAGGCTCTGGCTGAACTGCTCGCGGAAGAAACCGAAGTGGCCGATGCGCCGCGCCTGCACGTCGGCCGGCGCGATGCGCTCGACCGCGCTCGGTGCGCCTGCATAAAAACTCACGAGGCTGCGCGTGCCCGCATGCGTCATGAGTTCGTCGTCGGTCATCGAGAGCGCGAGCACCGGGAAGCGCACGCGCGCATAGCTTTGCAGCGCGGGCTCGCCTTCCGCGCCCACGCTGTAGCGCGGGTTCAGGCACCAGCGGCGCCATTGCAGGATCACGCCGCGCGGCAGGTCGCCGACCTTCTTCAGCTTGCGGCCCGGGAAGTAGCCCCACAGGCGCGTCGCCAGCGGCACCAGCACGAACCAGAAATACAGGATGCTGCGCCGCAGTTTCGGCGCGTTCTCGCGCCAGTAGCCGCTGCCGGCCGCGATGCTCACGAGGCCGTCGACCTGCCCGGGCCGTTGGAGGAAACCCGGCAGCTGCGCGCCGAGGCTGTGGCCCAGCAGGTACAGCGGCTGGTCGGGCAGCGCGGCCTTGGCGGCGTCGATCACCGCCTCGTAGTCGCGCGCCCAGTCGAACAGGTCGGCCTGGAAACCACGCAGCGGCGCATCGCCGAGCGAGTCGCCGCTGCCGCGGTAGTCGAAGGTCCAGACCCGCAGGCCCTGCCCCGCGAGCCAATGCGCGAAGGGCTCGTAGAACGACTGGCGCACACCCATCGCACCGCCGATGACGATGCTGGCGCGCGGGACGCCGGCGGGGTCGTAGCGGCGCACCGCCACGTGGGCGCCGGCGTCGACCGGCAGTTGCAGGGCTTGCATTCCGTGGTCTCCTTCGTTCTGCGGCCCCTTGCTAGGGCGTCCCGGGGTCGGACGGATCAGACGCGTTCAAAAATTCCTGCAGCGCCCTGGCCCATGCCCACGCACATCGTGACCATGCCGTACTTCAGCTTCTCGCGGCGCAGCGCGTGCACCACGGTGGCTGCGCGGATCGCGCCGGTCGCGCCCAGCGGGTGGCCCAGTGCAATGGCGCCGCCCATCGGGTTGACCTTCGACGGGTCGAGCCCCAGCGTGTTCATCACCGCGAGCGATTGCGCGGCGAAGGCTTCGTTGAGTTCGAACCAGTCGATGTCCTCGTGCTTCAGGCCCGCATAGCGCAGCGCAGCCGGAATCGCCTCGATCGGGCCGATGCCCATGATGTGCGGCGGCACGCCCTTGCTGGCGAAGCTCACGAAGCGCGCGAGCGGCGTGAGGCCGTACTGCTTGATGGCCTTTTCGCTGGCCAGGATCAGCGCGCCTGCGCCGTCGGAGGTCTGCGAGCTGTTGCCGGCCGTCACCGTGCCGCGCGCGGCGAACACGGTGCGCAGCTTGGCCAGGCCTTCGATGCTGGTGTCGGGGCGTGCGCCTTCGTCCAGGCTCACGGTGCGGGTCTTGGCGATCGACTCGCCGGTTTCCAGGTTCGGCGTGCGGTCGGTCACTTCGATCGGCGTGATCTCGTCGGCGAACTTGCCGGCGGCCTGCGCGGCCAGTGCCTTCTGGTGCGAGGCCAGCGCGAACGCGTCCTGCGCCTCGCGGCTCACCTTCCACTGCTGCGCAACCTTCTCGGCCGTGAGGCCCATGCCGTAGGCAATGCCCACGTCGCCTTCGCGCTCGAAGATCGAGGGCGACAGCGAGGGCGAGTTGCCCATCATCGGCACCATGCTCATGCTCTCGACACCGGCCGCGATCATCACGTCGGCCTCGCCGACGCGGATGCGGTCCGCCGCCATCTGCACGGCCGACAGGCCCGAAGCGCAGAAGCGATTCACGGTGATGCCACCGATGCTGGTCGGCAGGCCGGCCAGCACCGCGCCGATGCGCGCGACGTTCAGGCCCTGCTGCGATTCGGGAATCGCGCAGCCGCAGATGATGTCTTCGATGGCCTTGGGGTCCAGGCCCGGCACGGCAGCGAGTGCGGCCTTCAGCGTGGTCGCGAGCAGGTCGTCGGGACGGTAGTTGCGGAAGTAGCCGCGGTGCGACTTGCCGATGGGCGTGCGGGTGGCGGAGACGATGTAGGCGTCTTGTACTTGCTTGCTCATGAAATCTGTCCTTAGTTGCGCACGGGCTTGCCGGTGCTGAGCATGCCCATGATGCGTTCCTGCGTCTTGGGGTGCACGATGAGCGAGCAGAACGCCTTGCGTTCCAGCGTCATCAGGTATTCCTCGGTCACGAGCGAGCCCGCGTCCACGTCGCCGCCGGTGACCACGTTCGCGATCAGGCTGGCGATGTGGAAGTCGTGCGCGCTGATGAAGCCGCCGTCGCGCATGTTCACCAACTGGCCCTTGATCGTCGCGGCGCCGCTGCGGCCCGCCACGCGGAAGGTCCGGCGAAGCGGCGGGCGGTAGCCGGCGTCGGCCATGGCCTTGGCCTGCTGCAGTGCCACGTAGAGCAGCTCGTCCTTGTTCGGCACGATCACGTCGCTGTCGAGCAGGTAGCCCAGCTTCTTCGAGTCGAGCGCGCCGGTGCCGACCTTGGCCATCGCCGCGGCGGTGAAACCTTCGGTGAGGAACGGCAGCAGGTCGGTGCCCGTCGACGCCGATGCGTTTTCCGCCGCGCGGCGAGCGATGTAGGTCAGGCCGCCCGCGCCGGGGATCAGGCCCACGCCCACTTCGACCAGGCCGATGTAGCTTTCCATCGCGACGACGCGCTTGGCCGAGTGGATGGCCAGCTCGCAGCCGCCGCCCAGCGCCATGCCGCGCACGGCGGAGATCACCGGCACATTGGCGTAGCGGATCTTGAGCATGACGTTCTGCAGCTCTTCCTCCGCGCCTTCGACCGCGCCGATGCCCGCGACCACGAAGGCCGGCAGCATCGCCTGCAGATCGGCGCCGACCGAGAACACCTCGTCGGGCGACCAGATCACCAGGCCCTTGTATTCGGCTTCGGCCAGGTCGACCGCGGCGCCGAGCGCCTCGGCCACGTCGGGGCTGATGGCGTGCATCTTCGACTGGATGCTCGCGATGAGCACTTCACCGTCGAGCGTCCACACGCGCACATCGCCTTCGTCGCTGATCGTCGTGCCGGCCGTGTTGGCATCGGCCGCGTTGGCGCCGAGCACGCTCTCGGGGAACAGCTGGCGGTCGTGCACCGGCAGCTTGCGCTGCGGCACGAACTTGTTCTGCGAGGCGCTCCACGATCCTTCGGGCGTGTGCACGCCGCCGGCTTGTGCGACCGGGCCTTCGAAGACCCACTTCGGCAGCGGTGCGGTGCTCAGTGCCTTGCCGGCGTCGATGTCTTCCTGCACCCACTTGGCGACCTGCGCCCAGCCGGCTTCCTGCCACAGCTCGAACGGGCCCTGCTTCATGCCGAAGCCCCAGCGCATCGCGAAGTCGATGTCGCGCGCGCTCTCGGCGATGTCGGCCAGGTGCACGGCGGCGTAGTGGAAACCATCGCGCAGGATCGCCCAGAGGAACTGGCCCTGCGGCCCTTCACTCTCGCGCAGCAGCTTCAGGCGCTCGCCCGCGGGCTTCTTGAGCATGCGGCCGTACACCTCGTCGGCCTTCGCGCCGGCGGGCACGTACTCGCCGCTCTTCAGGTCGAAGCGCAGGATGTCGCGACCGGCCTTCTTGAAGAAGCCGGCCTTGGTCTTCTGGCCCAGGTTGCCCAGCTCCAGCAGCTTGGCGAGCACGGGCGGCGTCGCGAAGTTGGCGTAGAACGGATCGGTCTCGGCATTCAGGTTGTCCTGCAGCGTCTTCACGACGTGGGCCATGGTGTCCAGGCCCACCACGTCGGCGGTGCGGAAAGTGCCCGAGCTCGCGCGGCCCAGCTTCTTGCCGGTGAGGTCGTCCACCACGTCGGGCGTGAGGCCGAACTTCTCGACTTCCTTCAACGTGGCCAGCATGCCGGCGATGCCGACGCGGTTGGCGATGAAGTTGGGCGTGTCGTGCGCGCGCACCACGCCCTTGCCGAGCGTGCTGGTGACGAAGGCCTCGAGGTCATCGAGCACCTGCGGCTGCGTGGTGGGCGTGTTGATCAGCTCCACCAGGAACATGTAGCGCGGCGGGTTGAAGAAGTGAATGCCGCAGAAACGCGGCTTCAGGGCTTCAGGCAGCGCCTCGCTGAGCTTGGTGATCGACAGGCCCGAGGTGTTCGAGGCCAGGATCGAGTGCTTGGCCACGTGCGGCGCGATCTTCTTGTACAGATCGAGCTTCCAGTCCATGCGCTCGGCAATGGCCTCGATGATGAGGTCGCACTCGCCGAGCTTGGCCAGGTCGTCTTCGTAGTTGGCCTGCTCGATCAGGCCCGCGTCGGCCACGTCGCCCAGGGGCGCGGGCTTGAGCTTCTTGAGGTTGTCGATGGCGCGCGTGACGATGCCGTTCTTCGGGCCTTCCTTGGCGGCCAGGTCGAACAGCACGACAGGCACGCGCACGTTGACGAGGTGGGCGGCAATCTGCGCGCCCATCACGCCGGCGCCGAGCACGGCGACCTTCTTCACTTGAAATCGGGACATGTTGCTTGGTATTTCTTGGATAGGTTGTGCGCGGAGTTACTGCACACGGTTCCAGGTTTGGGTGCGCCAGAACGGGCCGAGGTAGCCACGGACCTCGAGCTTCTTGCCGCCGTCGATCGGCGTGAAGCTCGCGCGGTATTCCTTGCCGTTCTCGGGGTCGAGGATCTTCCCGCCTTCCCAGACGTCCTTGCCCTCGGCCTTCTTGCCGCCACGGATGATCTCCAGGCCCGCGATGGGCTTGCCCTTGCGGTCGTCGGCGCATTCGTCGCAGGTGGCGTCGGGCTTGGTGTCTTTCTTCAACGACTTCTCGATGCGACCGAGCAGCGCGCCGTTGGCGTCGGCGATGCGGATCTCGGCCTTGGCCTCGCCGGTCTTGTCGTCGACGTTGCGCCACAGGCCCACCGGCGTGCTCTGGGCCATGGCCGAGACGGCGGTGACGGTGAACAAGACGGCTGCAAGCATTGCTTTCATGAGCGGGCTCCCGGTGGGTCGATGAAGAAAGGCTGTGTGTCGCTTAAGCGAGTGCTGCGTCGGTGTCCATCAACACCTTGCTGCCGGCGCGCGCGGTGCGCATCAGCATCACGGTCTCGGGGAACAGCTTGGCGAAGTAGAAGCGTGCGGTCTGCAGCTTGGCGACGTAGAACGGATCGTTGTTGCCGGCGGCGATCTCGCGCAGCGCCACTTGCGCCATGCGGGCGAACAGGTAGCCGAACACGAAGTGGCCGGCCACGCGCAGGTAGTCGACGGCGGCGGCGCCCACTTCGTCGGGGTTCTGGAAGCCCTTGAAGCCGATCTCGGTCGTGAACTTGGTGAGCTGGTCGCCCAGCATCGCGATCGGGTTGATGAACTCGGCCATCTTCTCGTTCACGCCTTCTTCTTCCACCAGCTTGGCCACGAGCTTGCCGAACTTCTTGAGCGAGGCGCCGTTGTTGCCCAGGATCTTGCGGCCCAGCAGGTCCAGCGACTGGATGGTGTTGGTGCCTTCATAGATCATGTTGATGCGGTTGTCGCGCACGAACTGCTCCATGCCCCATTCCTTGATGAAGCCGTGGCCGCCGAACACCTGCATGCACGAATTGGTCGCGATGTGGCCGTTGTCGGTGATGAAGGCCTTGACGATGGGCGTGAGCAGCGCGACCAGCTCGCCGCTGTCCTTGCGCACCTTCTCGTCGGGGTGGTTGTGTTCCTTGTCGAGCAGCAGCGTGCAGAAGATCTGCAGCGCGCGGCCGCCTTCGGCATACGCCTTGGCCGTGAGCAGCATCTTGCGCACGTCGGGGTGCACGATGATGGGGTCGGCTTCCTTGTCCTTGGCCTTCACGCCCGACAGCGAACGCATCTGGATGCGGTCCTTGGCGTAGGCCAGCGCATTTTGATAAGCCACTTCGGTCAGGCCGAGCGACTGGTTGCCCACGCCCAGGCGGGCGGCGTTCATCATCACGAACATCGCGGCCAGGCCCTTGTTGGGCTCGCCCACCAGCGTGCCGGTGGCGCCTTCGATCACGATCTGCGCGGTGGCGTTGCCGTGGATGCCCATCTTGTGCTCCAGGCCGGCGCAGAAGATCGGGTTGCGCTCGCCCAGCGAGCCGTCGGCCTTGACGTGGAACTTGGGCACCACGAACAGGCTGATGCCCTTGCTGCCCTTGGGCGCGTCCGGCAGGCGGGCCAGCACCAGGTGAATGATGTTGCTCGTCATGTCGTGCTCGCCGGCCGAGATGAAGATCTTGCTGCCGGTGATGCGGTAGGTGCCGTCCGCCTGCGGCTCGGCCTTGGTGCGCAGCAGGCCCAGGTCGGTGCCGCAATGGGGTTCGGTCAGGCACATGGTGCCGGTCCACTCGCCGCTCGTGAGCTTGGGCAGGTAGGTCTTCTTCTGGTCGTCGGTGCCGTGCGCGGCCAGTGCCTCGTAGGCGCCGTGCGACAGGCCCGGGTACATGGTCCAGGCCTGGTTGGCGCTGTTGAGCATTTCGAACAGGCACTGGTTGACCACGAACGGCAGGCCCTGGCCGCCGAAGGCCGGGTCGCACGACAGTGCAGGCCAGCCGCCTTCGACGTACTTGGCGTAGGCGTCCTTGAAGCCGGTGGGCGTCTTGACTTCGTGCGTGGCCTTGTCGAGCACGCAGCCTTCTTCGTCGCCGCTGATGTTCAGCGGGAAGGTGACTTCGGCGGCGAACTTGCCGGCCTCTTCGATCACGGCGTTGATGGTGTCGGCATCGGTCTCGGCGTGGGCCGGCAGTGCCTTGAGTTCCTCGGCGACGTTGAGCACTTCGTGCAGCACGAACTGCATGTCACGCACGGGGGGGTTGTAGGTAGGCATCCGGGACTCTCCTGGTCGAAGCTAGATAGATTGGAAAAAACGAAAACGGAAAAACGAAACGGGCGGCCGTGGCGCTCAGCGCACGGTCTTGAGGCGGCGCGTGCCGCGCGCGGCGGGCGCGGCCTCGGCGGCGTTGGAAGCAGGCGGCGCGTCCGGCGTGGCGGCGCGCGCGAGGATGTTGTCGAAGCCGACGTTGGCGCGGCCGATGGAGCCGGGCACCTGCAGGAAGCGGGCTTCGTAGTGCAGCGCGAGGATCAGGCCGTGGATCTCGAACCCGACCTGGCGCTCGTCGGCGTCGGCGCGCAGGTGGCCTTCGGTCTTGGACTGCACGATGGCGCGCAGCACGGCGGCCTGCCAGATGCTGACCGACTCGACCAGCGCGTCGCGCACCGGGCCCGGGCGGTCGTCGAATTCGGAGGCGCCGCTGATGTAGATGCAGCCCGAGTCGATCTCGGTCGAGGTGCGCTTCATCCAGTTGGCGAACATGGCGCGCAGGCGCGGCAGGCCGCGCGGCGCCTGGAGCGCGGGGAAGAACACCTCTTGCTCGAAGCGCGCGTGGTATTCGCGCACCACGGAAATCTGCAGCTCTTCACGCGAGCCGAAGTGGGCGAACACGCCCGACTTGCTCATCTTGGTGATTTCGGCCACGGCGCCGATCGACAGGCCCTCGAGCCCGATCTGCGCGGCCAGCGCCAGCGCGGCGTCGACGATGATGGCCTTGGTCTGCTGGCCTTTGGGGGCGGCGCGGGCCGGCTTGGCGGGAACGGCGGTGGCAGACATCGTGAAAGCTCCGAATAAAACGAACGGTCGTTCTATTTTGCAGGGGCTTTGCACTTTTGACCGCAAATGACCTTGGGCTGCGGTGGGTTAATAAAGGTTAGCCAAAGCAAGGGGCGACCGCCAGGGGGCCGCGCCCTTGCCCGGCGGGATCAGAACTCCTGCGACACGGGCCGCAGCACGACCTCGTTGATGTCCACGTTCGCCGGCTGCTCGACCGCGTAGACGATGGCGCGCGCCACCGAGTCGGCGGGGATCTGGTTGGCGTCGTAGAAGGCCTTCACGCCGGCGGCGCTCTCGGCGTCGCTGCTGCCGAACTTGAGTTCCGAGTCCACCGCGCCCGGCGACACGATGGTCACGCGCACGCCGCTGTTGCCCACCTCCACGCGCAGGCCTTCGGAGATGGCGCGCACCGCGTGCTTGGTGGCGCTGTAGACCGTGCCGATGGGCGTGAACACCTTCAGCCCGGCAATCGAGGCGACGTTCACGATGTGGCCGCTGCCCTGCGCCTGCATGCGCGGCAGCACGGCGGCGATGCCGTAGAGCACGCCCTTGATGTTGACGTCGATGGTGCGGTCCCACTCGTCGACCTTGAGTTTGTCCAGCGGCGACAGCGGCATCACGCCCGCGTTGTTGACCAGCACGTCGATGCGGCCGAAGGCCTCGACCGTCGCGGCCGCGAGCTTTTCCAGGTCGGCGCGCTTCGCCACGTCGGTGGCCACGGCGATCGCTTCGCCGCCGGCCTGGCGGATCTCGGCGACGACCTGGTCGAGCCGGTCGGTGCGGCGGGCCGCGAGCACCACCTTGGCGCCGCGCGCGGCCAGGTGGCGCGCCGTCGATTCGCCCAGGCCGCTGCTGGCGCCGGTGACGATGGCAACCTTGCCCTGGATGTTGTCTTGAATGGAGGTCATGGAATTTCCTTGGGGTGTGTTGAAGAAGTGCATGCAGTGTGGAAAATCCACGCGTTCCAGTAAATGAAACTCTGGCGACTTCAGAATTCCACATTCAGGAATTAAGGAACACCCCATGTCCAACCGCCTCGAAGCCCTGCGCGTGTTCTTCACCGCCGCCGATGCCGCCAACTTCCGCGAGGCGGCCGTGCGCCTGTCGGTGTCGCCGCAGGTGGTGACGCGCGCGGTGCGCGAACTCGAGGAAGAGCTGGGCGAGCCGCTCTTTCACCGCAGCACGCGCGGCGTGCAGCTCACCGATTTCGGGCGCCAGCTGGCCGAGCGCGCCCGCGTGGCCGTGGGCGGCGTGGACGAACTTTTTCACCGCATCGACCGGCGCGCGCTGTCGCAGCACACGGGCACGGTGCGGGTCACGGCGCCGCATGTGTACGCCCGGCTGATTCCGCAGGCGCTGGCGCCGCTGCTGGCGCAGCATCCCGGGCTGGTGCTCGACCTGCGGCTGTCGGAGCAGCATGCCGACGTGGTCGACCAGCAGATCGACCTCGGCGTGCGCGTCGGCCCGATGCGCGACGCGCGCTTCGTGGCCCGGGGTGTGGGAAAGATGTCGCTGTGTGTGGTGGGCTCACCCGCACTCGTCGAGCGGGTCGGTGCGCCGCGCAGCGTCGATGCGCTGTCCGGGCTGCCGGTGACGGCGCTGATCGACCACAGCTCGGGCCGCCCCTGGCCGTGGGCCTTCAGCAAGAAACGGGTGTTCACCGTGTCGTCGCCCGCGTTCGTGACGGACAACATCGACGCCGAATGCGCCGCGGTGCTGGCGGGCATCGGCTTCGGCCAGCTCATCGGGCCGCTGGCGCAGCCGTGGCTGCAATCGGGTGCGCTGGTGGAGGTGCTGGCGGCCGAGGCGCCCGAGCCCTGGCCGATCCACGTCTACCGCCCGCAGCGCGCGCCGGTGCCGGCGCGCGTGCGGCTGGTGTACGACGAGCTGGTCCGCGTACTCAGAGCTTGAAGGGCACCACTTCCTGGCGCTGCTCGCCCAGGCCTTCGATGCCCAGCGTCATCACGTCGCCCTTCTTCAGGAACAGCGGCGGCTTCATGCCCATGCCGACGCCGGGCGGCGTGCCGGTGGTGATCACGTCGCCGGGCATCAGCGTCATGAACTGGCTCACGTAGCTCACGAGCTTGGCCACGCTGAAGATCATGGTCTTGGTGCTGCCGGTCTGCACGCGCTGGCCGTTCAGGTCGAGCCACATCGCGAGCTTCTGCGGGTTCTCGATCTCGTCGCGCGTGACGAGCCAGGGGCCGATGGGGCCGAAGGTGTCGCAGCCCTTGCCCTTGTCCCAGGTGCCGCCGCGCTCGATCTGGTATTCACGCTCGCTCACGTCGTTGATGGTGCAGTAGCCGGCCACGTAATCGAGTGCGCTCTTCTGCGACACATAGCGCGCCTTCGTGCCGATGACCACGCCGAGCTCGACCTCCCAGTCGGACTTGACCGAGCCCTTGGGCAGCATCACCGGGTCGTTCGGGCCCTGGATGCAGCTGGTGGCCTTCATGAAGACGATGGGTTCCTTGGGCACCGGCAGGCCCGACTCGGCCGCGTGGTCGGCGTAGTTCAGGCCGATGGCGATGAACTTGCCGACGTTGGCCACCGGGCTGCCGAAGCGCGGCTTGCCCTTGACCAGCGGCAGCTTGTCGAGCTTGGTCTTGCGCAGCTTGGCCAGGGCGGCATCGCCGAGCTGGTCGGGACCGATGTCCTTGACGACGGCGCTCAGGTCGCGCAGCTTGCCTTCGTTGTCGATGAGGCCGGGCTTCTCTTTGCCGGGGTTGCCGTAGCGGACGAGTTTCATGCGTTCCTTTCAGTGCATTGAAATAGGGAATGGGGTCAGTAGGTGGAGCGGCCACCGGAGAGGTCGAAGACCGTGCCGGTGGAAAACGAACAATCGTCGGTGCACAGCCAGCCGACCATCGCCGCCACCTCTTCCACGGTGCCGAAGCGGCCCATGGGAATCTTCGAAAGCATGAAGGCGATGTGGTCGGGGGTCATCTGGTCGAAGATGGCGGTCTTCACCGCCGCGGGCGTCACGCAGTTCACGCGGATGCCGGTGTCGGCCAGCTCCTTGCCGAGCGACTTGGTGAGCCCGATGACGGCGGCCTTGCTCGCACTGTACGCGCTGGCGTTGGGGTTGCCGTCCTTGCCCGCCACCGAGGCGATGTTGACGATGCGGCCTTCGCCTTTCGTGCCCTGCCTGCGCATCTGCGCCACCACCTCGCGGCAGCACAGGAACACGCCGTTGACGTTGACCTCCATCACCTGGCGCCACTCGTCCACCGGGTAGTCCCACAGCTTGACGTTGGGCCCGGTGATGCCGGCGCTGTTGACCAGCGCATCGATGCGCGGCGCGTGCGCGAGCGTGGCGGCCACGGCCTTTGCGACCGAGGGCTGCTGCGTCACGTCGACCTTCAATGCGAAGGCCTTGGCACCCAGCGCTTCGGCCGCGCGCACCGCGGCGGCCTCGTCGCGGTCCCACAGCGTGACGCTGCCGCCCGAGGCGACGAGCCGCTGCGCGATGCCGAAGCCCAGCCCCGTGGCACCGCCGGTGACCACGGCGTGGCGGCCTTCGAAATCGAGCCGGTTCATATCGTGATGCCGCCGTCGACCGTGAAGTACTGGCCGGTGGCGAAGATGGATTCGTCGCTCGCCAGGAACACCACCACCGGCGCGATCTCCTCGGCCTGCGCGAGCCGGCCCATGGGCTGGCGCGCCACGAAGGCCTTGCGCGCGGCCTCGGGGTCGGCGTTGGCGTTGATGCGATCGCCCAGCGAGGGCGTGTCGACCGTGCCCGGGCACACGGCATTGCAGCGGATGCCGCGGGCCACGTAGTCGGCCGCCACGCTCTTGGTGAGGCCGAGCACGGCCGCCTTGGTGGTGCCGTAGACGAAGCGGTTGGGCAGGCCCTTCATGCTGGAGCACACGCTGGCCATGTTGATGATGCTGCCGCGCCCGGCCGCGAGCATGCCGGGCAGCACGGCCTGGATGGTCCACATCTGGGCGCGCACGTTGAGGCGGAAGGCAAAGTCGAGGTCGTCGTCGCCGGCCTGCTCGATGGTGCCGTTGTGCACCACGCCCGCGCAGTTGAAGAGCACGTCGAGCGTGGGCAGCTGCGCCACGACCGCGCCGATGGCGGCCTTGTCGAGCACGTTGAGCTTCAGGGCCGAGACGTTCGCCACGCCGGCGTAGGCCGACAGCAACTGCTCGTTGACATCGGTGGCCCACACATGGGCGCCCTCGGCCGCGAGCGCCAGCACGCTGGCGCGGCCGATGCCCTGGCCGGCGGCGGTGACGAGCACGGTCTTTCCCTTCAATCTCATGGTCGGTGTCTCCTGGGGTGTTCTGCGGATGCGGGGTGGGTTCGGGTTAGGCCCGATGGGTGACATCTGTGAATCGCCGTATTCTGAATTGGCCTTACCACTTGTCCAATTCAGGACAACCCTTAAGCCGATCCACCGCCTCGCCCGCACCCACTGCCTGCTCCTGTGCCGCTCCAGACCGTCGAACCCCAACGCCTCTATCGCCAGATTGCCGACCAGCTCCGGGGGCTGATCGCCAAGGGCGAATTCGACGTGGGCGCGCGCCTGCCCGCCGAGCGCGACCTGGCCAAGCAGCTGGGCGTGAGCCGGCCCTCGGTGCGCGAAGCGCTCATCGCGCTGGAGGTCGAGGGCTGGGTCGAGGTGCGCACCGGCTCGGGCGTGTACGTGCTCGACCGCTCGCACCGCGCCAGCGCGCCGGTGGCGCCCACCGAGTGGGGGCCGCTGGAGCTGATCCGCGCACGCCGCGTGATCGAGGGCGAGACCGCCGCCATCGCCGCCCTCTCGGGCAAGCGCAAGGATGTGGACGCGATGACGCGCGCCATCGCCACCATGCGCGAGATGGCCGACCGCAACGTCATGCCGCTGGACGGCGACCGCGCCTTTCACCTGGCCATCGTCGGCGCCAGCGGCAACGTGGTGCTGGTCGAGACGGTGCAGGGCTTCTGGGATTCACGCCGCGGGCCGATCTTCACGCGGCTGGGCGGCTACTTCGAGACCGTGACCTCGTGGCGCGCCGCCATCACCGAGCACGAGGCGATCCGCGACGCCATTGCCGCGCGCGACGCCGACGCCGCGCGCAGCGCGATGCACACGCACATGGACAACTCGCACCACCGTTTCAGCGCGAGCTGGCGCCGCGCCAAGCCCGCCTGATTCCTCGCCAGCCTTCCTGCCAGTTCACTACAACGGAGACACACCCCATGATCAGCAGCAGCAAGAACAGCAAACGCACCGCCCTCAAGGCCCTGGCCGCCTGCGCCCTCGCGGCCGGCGCGCTGGGCGTATCGGGCATCGCCTCGGCGCAGACCAAGCTCAAGTGGGCGCACGTCTACGAGACCTCGGAGCCCTTCCACAAGTACTCGGTGTGGGCGGCCGAGGAGATCAAGAAGCGCAGCAACGGCAAGTACGACATCCAGGTGTTCCCGGCCTCCAGCCTGGGCAAGGAAGCCGACATCAACCAGGGCCTGACGCTGGGCACGGTCGACATCGTGCTGACCGGCGCGAGCTTCGCGGGCAACAGCTACAAGCCGCTGGCCATCACCTACTTTCCGTTCATCTTCCGCGACGCGGAGCACCAGCTGAAGTACGCCAGGAGCGACGTGTTCAAGGAGCTCGCCAAGGGCTACGACGACAAGACCGGCAACCACATCACGGCGCTCAACTACTACGGCGCGCGCCACGTCACCTCGAGCGCGGCCAAGCCGGTGAGCAAGCCCGAGGACATGAAGGGCCTGAAGATCCGCGTGCCCGACGCGCCCGCCTACCTGGCCTTTCCCAAGTCGCTGGGCGCCAATGCCACGCCGATCGCCTTCGCCGAGGTCTACCTCGCGCTGCAAAGCGGCACCGTGGATGCGCAGGAGAACCCGCTGCCCACCATCGAGGCCAAGAAGTTCTACGAGGTGCAGAAGAACATCTCGCTGACCGGCCACATCGTCGACTCGCTGCTCACCGTGGTCTCGGGCCAGCTGTGGGCCAAGCTCAGCGCCGACGAGAAGAAGATGTTCAACGACGTGATGCAGGAAGCCGCCGAGAAGACCGGCCGCGAGATCATCGCCTCCGAGACCCGGCTGGTGGAGGAGTTCAAGAAGAAGGGCAACAACGTGATCACGGTCGACAAGGGCGCGTTCCGCGAGGCCGTGCTCAAGAACACCAAGCCCACCGACCACGGCTACCGCCAGCAGGACTACGACCGCATCATCGCGATCAAGTAAGGCCACACGATGAGCGACGACAAGCTGCTGGGCGACGACGGCGAGTTCCACGCCAAGGACGAGGCCGTCGACCTGTCCGGCACCACCGTGGAGGCCTGGGCCGCCCTGGGCATCTTCTGGGTGCTGGGCCTCACGGTGCTCTACCAGTTCGTGACGCGCTACGTGCTGAACGACTCGGCCTCCTGGACCGAGGAGATCGCGCGCTACCTGCTGGTGGGCACGGTGTTCGTGGGCGCGTCGATCGGCGTGGCGCGCAACAACCACATCCAGGTCGACTTCTTCTACCGCCACATGCCGCCGGCCATGGGCCGTGCGCTGGGCCTGCTGGTCGACGTGCTGCGCACGGCGTTCTTCGCGGCGGCCGTGGTCATGACGGTGCAGATGATGCTCAAGATCGGCAACAACGCGAGCATGACCATCGTCGACCTGCCGATGAACATCGTCTACGGCGTGTGCCTGCTGGGCTTCGTCGCCATGTGCGTGCGCTCGGTGCAGGTGAGCGTGGTGCACTGGCGCCGCGGCTACTGCGTGCTGGAGCGGCCCGAATCCACGATCGACGACCGCTGAGGTCGCAACCCCACTCCATCACGACAACAACATGCTGAAGATCGCCTTCCTGCTCTTCATGAGCGCCGGCATCCCGGTCGCCGTGGCCATGGCCGGTGCCTCACTGGTCTACATCCTCTGGAGCGGCAACCTGCCGGGCTTCGTCGTCATTCACCGCATGGTGAGCGGCGTCGACAGCTTTCCGCTGCTCGCCGTTCCCTTCTTCATCCTCGCCGGCAACCTGATGAACAACGCCGGCATCACCAACCGCATCTACAACTTCGCGCTCGCATTGGTGGGCTGGCTCAAGGGCGGCCTGGGGCACGTGAACATCCTGGGCTCGGTGATCTTCTCGGGCATGAGCGGCACCGCGATCGCGGACGCGGCGGGCCTGGGCACGATCGAGATCAAGGCGATGAAGGAGCACGGCTACTCGACCGAGTTCGCGGTCGGCGTGACCGCGGCCTCGGCCACGCTGGGCCCGATCATTCCGCCGAGCCTGCCCTTCGTGATCTACGGGATGATGGCCAACGTGTCGGTGGGTGCGCTCTTCATCGCGGGGCTCATGCCGGGGCTGATCATGACGCTGCTCATGATGCTCACGGTGGCCTACTACGCGCACAAGAACGGCTGGGGCGCGGACGTGAAGTTCCAGTGGCCGCGGCTCATGAAGGCGCTGGTCGAGCTGCTGGTGGTGTGCCTGTGGCCCACGCTGCTGTGGTTCGCAGTCGACAAGTTCGGCGCGCCGGCCCAACCGGCGGTGGCCATTGCGCTGGTGATCCTTTTCGCGGCCGACAAGGTCTTCAAGTTCGAGGCGGTGCTGCCGATCATGACGCCGGTGCTGCTCATCGGCGGCATGGCGACGGGCCTGTTCACCGCCACCGAAGGCGCCATTGCCGCCTGCGTGTGGGCGATGGTGCTGGGCTTCTTCTGGTACCGCACGCTGCAGTGGAAGATGTTCGTCAAGGTGTGCATGGAGACGGTGGAGTCGACCTCCACGGTGCTCTTCATCGTGGCAGCCGCCTCGATCTTCGGCTGGATGCTGACGGCCACCGGCGTCACGGCCGACATCGCGAGCTGGGTGCTCAACTTCACCAAGGAAGCCTGGGTGTTCCTGCTGCTGGCGAACCTGCTGATGCTGTTCGTGGGCTGCTTCCTGGAGACCACCGCGGCCATCACGATCCTGGTGCCGATCCTCTTGCCGATCTCGAACCAGCTGGGCATCGACCCGGTGCACTTCGGCGTGGTGATGGTGCTCAACCTCATGATCGGCGTGCTGCACCCGCCGATGGGCATGGTGCTGTTCGTGCTGGCGCGCATCGCCAACCTCAGCATCGAGCGCACGACGATGGCAATCCTGCCCTGGCTGGTGCCGTTGCTGTTGAGCCTGGGCATCATCACCTACTGGCCCGCCACCGTGTTGTGGCTACCGAAGATCATGCAGTAACGACCACCGCCGGCGCACCCGCGCCGGCTCCGAGAACGATACCCACGATGACCCCCTACATCCGACTCCATCCCGCCGACGACGTCGTCATCGCGCGCTCGCAACTGCTGGGCGGCACGCTCGTCGAGAACGTGGCCGTGCGCGGCCTGATCCCGCCGGGGCACAAGGTCGCCATGCGCGCCATCGCGCAGGGCGAACCGGTGCGCCGCTACAACCAGATCATCGGCTTCGCGAGCAAGGCCATTGCCGCTGGCGAGCACGTGCACACGCAGAACCTGGACATGGGCCCCGACAAGGGCGACTTCGAACGCGACTACGCCTTCGGCGCCGACGTGAAGCCCGCGCCCGCGAAACGCGAGGCCACCTTCATGGGCATCCAGCGCGCCGACGGCCGCGTGGCCACGCGCAACTACATCGGCGTGCTGACCAGCGTGAACTGCTCGGCCACGGCCGCGCGTGCCATTGCCGACCACTTCTCGCGCAAGACCAACCCACAGGCGCTCGCGGCGTTCCCGAACGTCGATGGCATCGTCGCGCTGACGCACGGCACGGGCTGCGGCATGGACACGCAGGGCATGGGCATGCAGATCCTGGAGCGCACGCTCACGGGCTACGCCACGCACCCGAACTTCGCGGGCGTGCTGGTGGTGGGACTGGGCTGCGAAGCCAACCAGATCAACGCCTGGCTCGCCACCGGCCACCTGGCCGAGGGCGAGAACTTCCGCACCTTCAACATCCAGGACACGGGCGGCACGCGCAAGACGGTCGAGAAGGGCGTGGCGCTCATCAATGAAATGCTGCCGCGCGCCAACGCAGTGAAGCGCGAGCCGTGCAGCGCGGCGCACATCACCATCGGGCTGCAGTGCGGCGGCTCCGACGGCTACTCGGGCATCAGCGCCAACCCGGCGCTCGGCGCAGCGGTCGACCTGCTGGTGGCGCACGGCGGCACGGCCATCCTGAGCGAAACGCCCGAGGTCTACGGCGCCGAGCACCTGCTGACGCGCCGCGCAGTGAAGCGCGAGGTCGGCCAGAAGCTCGTGGACCGCATCAAGTGGTGGGAGCACTACACAGAGATCAACGAGGGCGAGATGAACAACAACCCCTCGCCCGGCAACAAGGCGGGCGGGCTCACGACCATCCTCGAGAAGTCGCTGGGCGCGGTCGCCAAGGGCGGCACGAGCAACCTCGAAGCCGTGTATGAGTACGCCGAGCCCGTCACTGCGCACGGCTTCGTCTACATGGACACGCCGGGCTACGACCCGGTGAGCGCCACGGGCCAGGTGGCGGGCGGCGCGAACCTGATCTGCTTCACGACCGGGCGCGGCTCGGCGTATGGCTGCGCGCCCTCGCCCTCGCTCAAGCTCGCGACCAACTCGGCGCTGTGGCAGCGGCAGGAAGAAGACATGGACATCAACTGCGGCGAGATCGTCGACGGCACGGCCTCGATTGCGGAGATGGGCCAGCGCATCTTCGAGCTGGTGCTGGCCACGGCCTCGGGCGCGCACTCCAAGAGCGAGCAGCACGGCTACGGGCAGAACGAGTTCGTGCCGTGGCAAGTCGGCGCGGTGATGTGAGGCCAATGCAGCCCCTGCCCGCCCGCCCCGTCGGCCACGCCATCACATTGAACGCAAGAGGAGCCTGATCCATGTCCAGAACCCTGCCGGCCGACGGCCTGCAAGCCAACGTCGCCCGCATCCTCGAAGCGGCGGGCAGCAGCGCCGCCGAAGCACAACAGGTGGCGGCCAACCTGGTGTTGGCCAACCTCAGCGGCCACGACTCGCACGGCGTGGGCATGCTGCCGCGCTACATCGACGCGGTGGCCGAAGGCGGGCTCGTGCCCAACGCGGCCGTGAAGGTCAATCTCGACATCGGCACGCTGATGGGCCTGGACGGCCAGCACGGCTACGGGCAGATCGTCGGCGTGCAAGCCATGGAGCTCGGCATCGCGCGCGCCAAGCAGCACGGCAGCTGCATCTTCACGCTCGCCAACGCGCACCACCTGGGGCGCATCGGCCATTTCGCGGAGATGGCGACGGCGCAGGGGCTGGTGGCGATGCACTTCGTCAACGTGCTCTCGCGGCCCGTGGTGGCGCCCTGGGGCGGCGGCGACGGGCGCTTCGGCACCAACCCGTGCTGCATCGGCATTCCGCTGGCGGGCGCCGAGCCCTTCGTGCTCGACTACGCGACCAGCCGCGTGGCGCAGGGCAAGATGCGCGTGGCCCACAACAAGGGCGAGCAGGTGCCCGACGGCTACCTCATCGACGAGCGCGGCGCGCCCACCAACGACCCGGGCGTGGTCGTGGTGCCGCAGGGCAACGGCCTGTTCGGCGCGCTCATGACCTTCGGCGAACACAAGGGCTACGGCATGGCGGTGGCGTGCGAGCTGCTGGGCGGTGCGCTCACGGGCGGCGGCACCTGGCACCGGCCGGCGGACACGGCGCGCACGGTGCTCAACGGCATGCTGACGGTGCTGATCGACCCCGTGAAGCTCGGCACGCAGAAGGCCTTCGACGAGGAGGCGCGCGAGTTCATCGGCTGGCTGCGGCAAAGCCCGCCGGGCCAGGGCTTCGCGGCCGTGCAGATCGCGGGCGAGCCGGAGCGCCAGGCACGCGCGGCACGCCGGCGCGACGGGGTGTGGGTCGATGACGCGACCTGGGGCGAGATCGTCGCCGCCGGCGCGAAAGTGGGCGTGGCCGTGAGCTAACGCCGCGCCGCCTGGCGCGACTTCTGGCTCAGCACCAGCGCGATGCCGCCGAGGATCGCCACCGAGGCGAGCGCCAGCCGCGGCGTGATCGCTTCCGACAGGAACAGCACGCCGCCGAACGCCGCCAGCAGCGGCACCGACAGCTGCACCGTGGCCGCCCGCAGCGCCGACAGCCGGCCCAGCGCCGCGTACCAGACCACGTACCCGAGCCCCGAGGTCAGTGCGCCGGAGGCCACGGCCAGCGCAACGCCACGCGCATCGGCATGCGCGCGCGTGGCGAACACCAGGCTCAAAGCCAGGGCCAGCGGCACGGCGCGCAGGAAGTTGCGCGCCGTGGCAGCCAGCGGGTCGGCCACGCCCCGGCCGCGCAGCGAATACACGCCCCACGCGACGCCCGCCACCGCCATCAGCACGGCACCCAGCAGCGGCGGCGCGGCAACGCCCGGCGACACCAGGTAGACGAGGCCGGCCGCCGCAAGGACAAAGCCGCACCACGCCAGCACCCCGAAGCGCTCGCCGCCGCCCAGGCCCGCGCCCAGCATCGTGAGCTGCACCGCGCCGAAGAGGATCAGCGCGCCCGTGCCCGCGGACAGGCTCAGGTAGGCGAAGGAGAAGAACGCCACATAGGCGAACAGCATGACGGCGGGAAGCCAATCGGTGTGCCCGAGGGCGGACGGCTGCGCCCGGAAACGCACGACGAGCGCCAGCGTGAGCGCGCCGGACGCGAGCCGGATGCTGCCGAAGCTGGCGGGGTCGATGCCGCCATGCTGCAGCGCGAGCCTGCACAGCAGCGAGTTGGCCGCGAACGCGACCATGGCGACGGCGGTGAGCGCGACGGCGTGCAGGAAAAGGGCCGGGCGGGCAGCGGCGGCATCAGGCATGGCGCGCCCCGGAAGGCCAGCAGCTGCGGGAAGGACAAGCACTCATGCGAGCCTCCGATCCAGAGGTCATGCGAAACGGGCTTGTCACCGCGGCACCGCGTGGCGGCAAGGGAGGGAATTCATCGTACGCGCCGCGAGAGGGCGCGTCGAGTTCGGCATGGCTGCGCCGGACCAGCCGGCCTTGCCGTCAAACGATCAGGGCGATCGTGGCTTCCAGATGTTCGGAAGGCGCGCGGCGGAAACCCGAGCGCGCAAAGCGCTGCAGCTGCCCCACCACGAAGGCCGTGAGCGCCGCGGCGCGCACCTGGGCGTCGACGCTGGGCGTGGCCGAGCCGTCGGCGGCGGCCGCGCCGCGCAGCACCTGGCGCAGCGTGGCCTCGATCTTGTCGAAGAACTGGTTCATGCGCTGCTGCAGGCGCTCGTTCTCGTACACCAGCGCATCGCCGACCATGACGCGCGTCATGCCGGGGTTGCGCTCGGCAAACTGCACGAGCAGCGTGAGGATGCGGGCGGCCTGCTGGCTGCCGGTGGCACCTTCGCGCTCGAGGATCTGGTTGACCAGCGTGAAGACGCTCTGCTCGATGAAGTCGATGAGGCCCTCGAACATCTGGGCCTTGCTCGCGAAGTGGCGGTACAGGGCCGCCTCGCTCACCTCGAGCCGCGCGGCCAGCGCGGCGGTGGTGACCCGCTCGGCACCAGGCTGCTCCAGCATGGCGGCCAGCGCCTGCAGGATCTGCACGCGTCGCTCGCCCGGCTTGGGGCGCTTGCGCGTCGGTGCGGCGGCGGGCGTGTCGGCCGGGGTCTCTACGCCGGGGGCAGCTGTCTCTTCGTTCTGCATGGGAGCGCGTGCAAAGATGTAATCAATTGATTCTCGCACAGCGCAGTGAGCGCGCGCCTTCCGCCGACGGAAGGCACGCGGAGGGCGCTCAACGCGCCCGGATCATCGTGCCGTAGGCCTGGTCGGTCAGGATCTCGAGCAGCATCGCGTGCGGCACGCGGCCGTCGATGATGTGCACCGCGTTCACGCCGCTCTTGGCCGCGTCGAGCGCGCCTTCGATCTTGGGCAGCATGCCGCCCGAGATGGTGCCGTCGGCGAACAGGTCGTCGATTTCGCGCGCGCTCAGGTTGGTGAGCAGATTGCCGTTCTTGTCGAGCACGCCGGGCGTGTTGGTCAACAGCATGAGCTTCTCGGCCTTGAGCACGGTGGCCAGCTTGCCGGCGACGACGTCGGCGTTGATGTTGTAGCTCTCGTTCTCCTCGCCGAAGCCGATGGGGCTCACGACGGGAATGAAGGCGTCGTCCTGCAGCGCCTTGACCACGCTGGGGTCGATGGAGACGATGTCGCCGACCTGGCCCACGTCGTGGTGCACGTTCGGGTCGGTGCGGTCGGCCAGCTTGAGCTTCTGCGCGCGAATGAGGCCGCCGTCGCGCCCCGTGAGGCCCACGGCCTTGCCGCCGGCCTGGTTGATCAGGCCCACGATGTCCTGCTGCACCTCGCCGGCCAGCACCCATTCGACGACTTCCATGGTCTCGGCGTCGGTCACGCGCATGCCCTGCACGAAGCTGCCCTTCTTGCCCAGCTTGTTCAGCGCGGCCTCGATCTGCGGGCCGCCGCCGTGCACCACCACCGGGTTCATGCCGACCAGCTTGAGCAGCACCACGTCTTCGGCGAAGTCGGCCTGCAGCGCGGGGTCGGTCATGGCGTTGCCGCCGTACTTGATGACGATGGTCTTGCCGTGGAACTTGCGGATGTACGGCAGCGCCTGGGCCAGGATCTCGGCCTTGTCGCGCGGAGGGATGTTGAGGACGGGGTCGGTCATGGGCGGTCAGGCTCCAAAGCGGTGGACGATGGGAAGAATTCTCGCAACAAGGCGGCGCCGGCGGTCAGGGCCGCAGCCAGCGCGGGACCTTGAAGCGCACGATCATCAGGTACGCCCCGACGTAGGTCGTGACGAACAGAAGGCAGAACAGCATCAGCACGAAGGTGTTGTTCCAGAACAGCACCGCGGGCACCACCGACAGCGCGGCGAACATCCACAGGTAGGGCGAGGTGCGGTTGTTGCGCGCCAGCAGCTGGCGCGCCTCGTCGTCCGCGAAGGCCACGCGCACGATGCGCCGGAAGATCAGCTGGTGGAAGTGCAGCGCGTCCGCCGTGCCCGGCGACTGGCCCCGGGCCAGCTTGCGGTAGATGGAGAACAGCGTCTCCCACACCGGGTAGATCAAGAGCAGCATCGGGAACCACGGCGACACCACGCGGTGGCGCTGCACCAGCGTCACGCAGGCCACGGCGATCACCATGCCCCAGACGTAGGCGCCGCCGTCGCCGGCGAAGATCTTGCCGCGCGGGTAGTTCCAGACCAGGAAGCCGAAGGTGGCGCCGACCAGGCAGATCACCATCGCGGCCAGCTGCCGGTCGCCCAGCTGCAGCGCGACGTGCGAGATCGCCAGGCACACGAGCACGGCCACGGTGCCGGCCAGCCCGTTGTAGCCGTCGATGATGTTGAAGGCATGCGGCAGGCCGCCGATCGCCAGGGCCGCGAAGACCAGCGAGGCATAGGGCAGCAGCGCGAGCCAGCCGTCGAGCGTCTCGAAGCCGGTGCGCGCCACGCCCAGCCCCTGCACCCAGCACACCAGCAGCGCCGAGCCGATGGTCAGGCCCAGCCGGTAGCGCACCTTGACCTGCTGCGTCACGTCTTCGACGATGCCGCCGAGCACGGCGGGCAGGATGCACACCAGCGTGAGCATCGAGGACTTGAGCGGCCAGGCGATGTTCAGCGGCTCGATCAGGCCGGCGCCCAACCAGGCCGCGCTCATGCCGAGCATGATGCCGGCCCCGCCCAGGCGCGGCACGTGGCCCTTGTGGAAACGCTGGGGCATGTCGGCGCCGTAGCGGCGCGCGTGTCTGCGCGCGCGGCGCATGAACAGCTGCACCGCGATGGCGGAGACGAAGAAACTGAGGATGATCAGGGCAATCATGTGTGGGGTTGGGGGAACCCTAGAATTCCCGAGCGAAATTAGACCATGCCCACGCCCCCTTCTTCACCCCACGCCCCGGTCACCCTGTCGATCGTGAGCCACGGCCAGCTCGCGCTGGTGCTGCCGCTGCTCGAGCAGCTCGACCGGCACAGCCGGGACGCGATCGCCAAGGTCGTGCTCACGCTGAACATTCCCGAGGCCGACCTGCTCGCAGGACGACAGTGGGGCTTTCCCATCGAGCGCATCGAGAACGCGGCGCCCCTGGGCTTCGGCGCCAACCACAACCAGGCCTTTGCGCACTGCGACACGCCCTGGTTTCTGGTGCTCAACCCCGACATCCGCTTCGACGCCGACGTGCTCGCCCCGATGCTCGCCCAGGCCGCGCCCGACGCCGGCCTGATGACGCCGCGCATCCTGGAGTCGGGCCGGCCCGAGCCCGAGCCGCACCGCGCGCTGCTGACCCCCTTCGAGATCCTGGGCCGCAAGAAGCCCGGCTACCAGCCACCGGCCGTGCCGGCCTGGATTCCCGGCCTGTTCATGCTGTTCCGCAGCGAGGCCTACCGCCGCATCGGCGGCTTCGACGAGCGCTTCTTCATGTACGGGGAAGACTTCGACATCTGCGCCCGCACCCGGCTGGCCGGCTGGAAGCTCCAGGTGACCGAAGACCTGCGCGCGCGCCACGATGCCCAGCGCGCCAGCCACCGCAGCAAGAAGTACCTGTACTGGCACGTGACCAGCCTGCTCAAGGTGTGGCTGTCGGGCGCTTTCTGGCGCTACTGGCGGCTGCAGCGCGCCGCCGCCTGAAAAAGGCACGGCGGCGTTTGCGAGGACAATCGGGGCCGAAAAGCCCGCACGAAAAGCCCGCAAGCGCCGCTTTCAGCACCGACGATGACGACCACGAGCAGCCCGCCCTCCCTCCCCGAACACGCCCACCTGGTTCACCCGAAATACCGCCCGGACATCGACGGGCTGCGCGCCGTCGCGGTGCTGTCGGTGCTCGGCTACCACGCGTTTCCGCAGTGGATCAAGGGCGGCTTCATCGGCGTCGACATCTTCTTCGTCATCTCGGGCTTCCTGATCACCACCATCATCCTGGGCAGCTTCCAGGGCGACGGCTTCAGCTACCGCGAGTTCTATGCGCGCCGCGTGAAGCGCATCTTCCCGGCGCTGGCGCTGGTGCTGCTGGCCACCATGGCCTTCGGCTGGTTCGCCCTGCTGCCGCACGAATGGGAACAACTGGGCAAGCACGTGGCCGCGGGCGCGGGCTTCGTCTCGAACTTCGCCTTCTGGAGCGAGGCCGGCTACTTCGACAACGCCGCCGAGACCAAGCCGCTGCTGCACCTGTGGTCGCTGGCCATCGAAGAGCAGTTCTACATCTTCTGGCCCGTGCTGCTGGGCCTGGCCTGGAAGCGCAAGTGGCGCATGCTCACGGTGCTCGGCACGGTGGCGGCGATGTCGTTCCTGCTCAACGTGACGACCATCCACAGCCACCGCACGGCCGCGTTCTATTCGCCGCTGTCGCGCTTCTGGGAACTGATGATCGGCGGCATGCTGGCCTATGCGCGGCTGCACCGCCCGCCGCCGCAGCCAGGCTGGAGCCGCCACGCGCAGTCGATCGCCGGCCTCGTGCTGATCGTGCTGGGCCTGTGCTACATCCGCGGCGGCAAGGCCTTCCCCGGGTTCTGGGCCATCCTGCCGTCGGTGGGCGCCTTCTTCTGCATCGCCGCCGGACCGAGTGGCGTGCTCAACCGCTATGTGCTGGCCTCCAAGCCGATGGTGTGGATCGGCCTGATCAGTTACCCGCTCTACCTCTGGCACTGGCCGCTGCTGGCCTATGCACGCATCCTCGAGGGCAAGCTGCCGTCGGACGGCATCCGCGCGCTGATGCTGGTGGCGTCGTTCGTGCTCGCCTGGCTGACCTACCGGTTCGTCGAGCGCTACACGCGCCGCAGCGAGAACCCGACGGTGACGGCGGGGCTGGTGGCCGTGATGATCGGCTTCGTCGTGCTCGGCCTGCTGGCGACCACGCGCTACTACGTCGGCCGCCACAGCGATCCGTACTTCAACAAGACCGCCGCCGCCGCCAAGGACTGGGCCTACCCGGATGGCCTGAGCCCGATCAAGGTCGACGGCGAGGTGCTGCAGCAGATCGGGCAGGGCAAGCGACGGGTGCTGTTCTTCGGGGACAGCCACGTCGAGCAGTACGGGCCGCGCGCCGTCGAGCTCTCCAAGACCTCGCCGGGCACCCTCGATTCGCTCTCTTTCGTGACGTGGGGCGCCTGCCCGCCGATTCCCAACGTGGTCGACGAGCAGAACAACCTCTGCGGCGAACGCCGCGACGGCGGCATGCGGCTGGCCATGAGCGACCGGTTCGACGCCGTCGTCTTCGGAGGCTGCTGGAACTGCTACTTCACCGAGACCGGCAAGCCCAACGCCGAGAACGCAGCGGCCGACCGCTATTACTTCTTCGACGGCAAGGACAAGCGGCGCTTCATGGGCGGCGGTGGCGTGGACTTCTCGCTCAACATGCTCGAGACCGTGCTGACCACCTTGGCCAAGCACAAGCGGGTCTACCTGCTGCTGGACAACCCGGTCGGCGAGGGCTTCGGCCCCGAGGAGTTCATCAAGGGTGGCCGACTGGGCGACATGCAAGTGGGCAAGATGTCGCCCACCGCTCCCTGGGACCCGCGGCAGAAGGCGCTGCACGAGCGCATGCGGCAGATCGCGCAGCGCAGCGGCGCCATCGTGATCGACCCGATCCCGACCCTGTGCCAGAAAGACTGGTGCACCCGCGCCGATGCCGACGCCACGCCGATCTACAAGGACGCAGGCCACCTGCGCGCCGAATACGTGCGCACGCACGCCACCTACATGGACCCGGCGATGACGTCGGCGCCGGCCCGCTGAGGACCAGGCTGCGGCGGCCTGCGGGCCGCCGCGGCGCGCATCAGGACTTGTAGACCTTGCGCAGGCTGCGGATGCCCGGCAGCTTCGTCAGCGCGCCGATGAAGCGCACCATGCCCGGCGTGCTCCGACGCAGCAGGAACAGCGTGATCCACAACCGCAGCTTCTTCTTGCGGCCCACATACGGGTTCGCGAAGACGATGGCCGCGTAGTCGTCCAGCACCGCCGTCATCTCGCCGCGGTACTGGTCGTCCTTCTTGATGGCCTCGATCGCCTCGTTCACGAAGAACAGCTGGAAGCGCGGCATCAGGTATTCGCGCAGGTAGTAGCGGCCGCGCTGGTGCTCGTCGGGGAACATCTGCAGCAGCTTCTTGAAGTACTTGAAGCGGCTGCGCACCATGCGGATGCCGAACGAGGTGCTGGCCGTGTGGATGCACCAGACCGTCACGGCCTTGTCCACGAAGTGATTGCTGTAGCCCTTGCGGAAGATGCGCAGGAACAGGTCGTCGTCCTCGTAGCCCATGAACTGCGAATCGAAGCCGCCCACCGCGTCGAAGGCCTTGCGGCTCACCAGCGCGGCCGAGGGCAGCACGAACATGTCGTAGCGCAGCAGGTCGAAGATGCTGCGCTTCGGGTGCTGCGCGTGGTCCTTGATGACGCCGGTACGGATCACGTTGCCGTCGCCGTCCGCCTCGTACAGGTCGGCGTAGATGTAGCCGAACAGGCGGTCGTCCCACGGGATCGACGACACCAGCGTCTCGATGTGGTTCGGCAGGTAGAAGTCGTCCTGGTCCAGGAAGCAGATGTACTCGGAGGTCGACGCCGCCACACCCGCATTGCGCGCCGAGCCCTGGCCGCCGTTCTCCTTGTCGAGGATGCGGAACGGATAGCGGGCCGCCAGCCCGTCGAGCGCGGCGCGCTCCTCCGGACGCGAGCCGTCGTTGACCACGATCACCTCGTGTGCGGGCACCGACTGCTCGAACACGCTCTTCACCGAGCGCTCGATGAAATCGGCGCCGTTGTAGAACGGAATGATGACCACGACGTTCGGCCAGGCCATCGGCTCGCCGGGCGGGGAAGGGTTCGTGGGGACGTTGGTTGGGTTCATTGTTGTTGTGTCAGACGGATTCGAAAAGATCGCGGACCACGCCGCGCACCCCGCGGCCGAACTTGTCGTAGCGACCGGTCATGGCCTCGCGCAGGATCGGCACGCACCGGGCCAGGCGCGAGGCGGGCAAGGCGGCGCGGAAGCGCTGGTGCACGATCTTGCTGCGCACCTTGTCGAGGATCTCGGGGGGCACGCGATCGCCGAGCTGGAGCAGACGCTCCAGCAACAACTCGGCCTTGATCGCGCGCTCGACGTGCGTGTTGCCGCGCGAGGCGAGCGCCTTGCGCACCTTTTCCTTGTAGGTGTCGCGGCGGGCGCCGATCTGGTTGGATTCGTGCTGGCGGTATTCGATGAGCGGCTCTTCCAGCAGGTCGACCCGCGACGTCGTCGACGCGATGATGGCCAGCCATTCGTCGTGCACCCACTCGACGGGCAGCGGCAGCGCATCGGCGAGCAGCGCACGACGGAAAACCGTGGTGGCGCCGGTCACGAGGTTGCGACGCAGGAACACATCGAACGCCCGGCCCGTGTGGATCCGCTCGAGCTCCGACGGTGTGACCTCCAGCGCATGGAACAGCGTGTTGCCCAGGTCGCGGCCTTGGGAATCCACGAGGCGCGCGTCGGTGTGCAGCAGCCAGAGGTTGTCGTCCTGCACGAAGGGCGCCACCATCCGCTCGAGCCGGTCGGGCACCCACACGTCGTCCTGGTCGCTCAGCGCGATCAGGTCGCCGTTGCAGGCCGAGATGGCCTGTTCGAAGTTCTTGACGACCCGCAGGGCCACGGGGTTCTCGAAGACCCGCAGGGCGATGGGCGGCCCGGGGCGTTCCGCCGCGCATTCGGCCACCGTGGCGCGCACGACATCGACCGAGCCGTCGCGCGAGGCGTCGTCGGACAGCACGATCTCGATCGGCGGCCGGGTCTGCAGGCAGATGCTGCGCACCTGCTCGCGCAGGAAGCGGGCGCCGTTGTAGGTGCACAGGGCGACGGAGACTTCGAGAGGACGGGGATTGCGCATGGGTGGATCGTTTTTCTGTCGGGCATGCTGCCGATGGCAGCCGCAGCCCGTCCGATCGGGGGAGCGGTGGGCTCTTCCATGGTTACGAATTGCACGGGAACCGGAGCCGGTAAAATTATCTCTCAGTTGATACTCTGAATAAAATGCGCGGGCTCGCACGAGCACCGTCCCGGCCCATCCGGCCATAGCCCTCCAAGAAATCCCGCTTGACCCCCTCGGCCACGAAGCGCTTTTGCTCATCGCCGTTTCACGCGGCGGTGGGAACCTGACCCTGCACATCAGCATTCGCATGGCAGACAAAGACACTGACGCACACGCATGAGCCAAGTTCATTCCAATCTCCACCGAAGCGCCCTGGCCGACTGGTGGGAAGGCACCCGCCGCACCGACATCTGGTGGACGCTGGCATGGTTCGACGTGGTGCTGCGTTATCGCCGCTCCATGCTGGGCCCCCTGTGGCTTACACTGAGCATGGGCGTCATGATCGGCGGCATGGGGCCACTGTATGCCTCGCTCTTCGGCACCCACCTGGACAAGTTCTTCCCGCACCTGGCACTCGGCGTGATCTTCTGGGGGTTCTTCTCCGCCGTAGTCACCGATGCCTGCAACGCCTTCGTCGGCGCCTCCAACTACCTGAAGCAGGGCTACTTTCCCATCAGCCTCTTCGTGTGGCGGGCCTTGGGGCGCAACCTGATCCAGTTCGCCCACCAGATCGTGCTGTACATCCCTGTCGCCATCTGGGCCGGCGTCTCGCTGTCGTGGTCGGCGCTCATGGTCATTCCGGCCTTCCTGATCCTCGTCGTCAACGCCCATGCGCTCGGCCTGCTGCTGGGCCTCATCTGCACCCGCTATCGCGACGTGACGCAGATCATCACCAGCATCATGCAGATGCTGATGTTCCTTACCCCTGTTTTCTGGCTTCCCGAGAACCTCCCGGGCCGCGCCAAGTACGTGCTGTGGAACCCCTTTGCGCAGATGCTCGACCTGTTGCGCACTCCGCTGATGGGCGGCGAAGCCCACCTCCACAGCTGGATCGGTATCGGCGTGTGGACCGTGTTGTGCCTGACCGCCGCGAGCGTGATGTTCGTCAAATACCGTCGCCGCGTCGTTTACTGGCTCTGATCCATGGCATCCATTTCACTCAAGAACGTTTCGATCAGCTTCCCCATCTACGGGGCAGGCTCGGTGTCACTCAAGAAGACGCTGGCGGCCTCCGTCACCGGCGGGCGCTTCGGCAAGGAAACCGGCGTCACCGTGGTACAGGCGCTCAGCGGCCTCAACCTCGAGCTCAAGAGCGGCGACCGGCTGGGCCTGATCGGCCACAACGGCGCGGGCAAGTCGACGCTGCTGCGCACGCTGGCGGGCGTCTACGAGCCCTCGTCGGGCGAGTTCACGCGCCAGGGCTCCGTGGCGAGCCTGATCGACCCCGCACTGGGCATCGAGATGGACGCCACCGGCATCGAGAACATCATGCTGCGCGGCCTCGTCATGGGCATGAGCAAGAAAGAGGTCGACCGGCTCACGCCCGACATCTGCGAGTTCAGCGGCCTGGGCGAGTACGTCAACATGCCCGTTCGCACCTACTCAACCGGCATGATGATGCGGCTGGCGTTCTCCATCTCGACCAGCGTCGAAGCCGACATCCTGCTGATGGACGAATGGCTGTCGGTGGGCGACGCCGCCTTCACCGAGAAGGCAGAGAAGCGGATGCGCGACGTGGTGTCCAAGTCGGGCATCCTGGTGCTGGCGTCTCACTCGCCTGAATTGATTGCCAAGGAGTGCAATCGCGTGATCCACATGGAACACGGTCGGATCGTCGAAAGCTGAAGAAGCGCGCCCCGGGAAGCGCCCGGCCGGTCAGGCGATCTGCAATGCGTTGAGGATCGCTTCGGTCTGGTGCTGCCAGCCGAACTTCTGCAGCGCATCGCGCCGGGCCTCGGTCGCCATCGCCTCATAGCTCTCGGCACTGCGGTCCACCGCCTGCAGGATCGCCGAGGCCCACTCATGGGCTTTCGCGATATAGCCGTTTTCGCCGTGGCTAATGGCGCGGCGATAGGTGAAGCTCGGCGAAGCGATGCTCAAGGTGCCCACGCTCGCCGCCTCGAAGTACTTCAGTTCGGACTTGCAGTCGGTGAAAGCGTTCGATTGCAGCGGCATGAGATTGAACTCGACCGTTCCGAGCAGCCGCTGCAGGTTCACGTAGTCATGGAACGGCTGCCGACTGACGCGATTCGAGAAAGCGCGCATCGCGGGCCCGTGGTCGATGTAGCCGACCACCATCACCTCGACATTCGGCCGCATCGCCAGCACCTCCGCCAGCGCAGGCTCCACGATGGCGTAGTCCAGGCGGTGCGAAGGCGAACCGCTGAAGTAGCCCAGGGTGACCTTGCCGTCACCCGAGAAACGCATGCGCTGCTTCTCGGCAAAGACCTTCTCCGCAAGCCCTAGCTGCTCCTTGTTCATGAAGTTCGGCACCACGGACACGGGAAGACCCGAATAGTCCGCCAGTTTCCGAGCCAGGAAGTCATTGGTCGTGATGGCACCGTCACACAGTCTCAACGTCTGCCCCATGCGGGAGATCATGGCGAACCAGTCGTCCCACAGCCCTTTCTGCGTGACATCGAGGCCCAGGGTCGCAACCACCAGATGGGCATAGTCCGTGTCGAACACCAGGTCGTCGACGTCGAACAGCACACGCTTGCGGCGCGCGCGGAACTTGGTGATCAGGCCGTTGACCTGGTGGCAATAGCGCGAGCGGCAGATGACCAGTACATCCGCGGCATCGGCGATCTCGTCGAAACGTGCACTGTCGGACAAGAAGAAGTAGCTGGCTGAAACATGGCTGCCGGCATCGAGTTCATTGAGCACCTGGGCCATGTTGTAGGCCCGGTAGCGGAACGTGCTGTTGTTGGGCTCCTCATAGAAGTACGCCACACGCACCGAACGCCTATGCAACATGGCCAAGCGTGCGGAAACCGGCAGAAGCCAAGGGTCCGCATAGGGAACGCTGGGTGTGTCCAGAGCAAACATCAGCGTGCCGCCGTGAGCGCTCGAAGGACAGCTTCGAACGCCTGCGCCCAATCCGTGCCCAACCCGTTCGCGGCGTAGTTGCGACTGCGCGTTTGCGCGTCTCCTGCCAGTGCGACCCCTTCCCGTAGAGCGTCGAGCAAGGCCTCCGTGTCCAGGTCCGCGCAAAGAATGTTCGGCGAATAGTTTGAAAGATCCTGCTTGTTGGCGAACCTGTTCGTCACCACCACCGCACCGCTGGCTGCGAGATCGAATGGCGGATAGCTTGGATGCGGCGTGTACATCAGGCTGAGCCCCAGATCGATGGTGCCCACGAGATCGGCATAGGCTTTCCAACCGAGCCCCTCGCATCGCTGCGGCCTGCTGCCGTCGGCGAACGACACGTTCGGAATGTCCTTGCCTACGAGGAACACATCCCACTGCTCGAGATCGAGAATGCCTTCATTGACTGCACGATCGAGGAGCGTCAGGCCGACATGGAAGAGATTGCGCGGATTGTTGGGGCGGGCGTAGAAGAAGAAGCGCTTCTTGCCTCCCGGCTCACGATCACGCACATGGAACAGCGACTTCGGAAACGCCGGCTCGAACCAGCACCCGGTGCGGCTCAGGTGCGTGAGGCCGGAGGCAATCAGGTGGTCGTAGAGCAACTGCGTATTGACGACGAAGCGGATGTCTTCGGTGCGCAAGACCTGTTCGCAATGCACCCGCTCTTCGCCAAACGGATAGAACATGCGCTCGTCCTCCTGGAGGAGATAGATGATCGATGCATGCGGAACGCTCGGCAACGCGGCGGCCGTCGTCCACCAGGAGGTCGTGATGAAGGTCTCGTCCGGGTGGATGTCCAAGCCGGGCGAAACCGTTTCGCCCAGTTGGCTTGCATCCGGATTCATGTCCGAGAGCGGTGCGAAAGCGAACTGGATTTCGTGTTGGAGTTCGATGCCGTACGCATTCAGGATCTGCCAGGCATTGCTGGGAATGGGGGCTTCGGTCCGGGTCACGACCCGCAACGTTGCGTTCATGCGATTGGCCAACTGGGCCGAAAACAGCAAGGCCGTACCCACGCCCCCGAACAGGCTGTCCGAGCCGATGCTGTCCGTCACCAGGCTGACACGCGGCAGCGAAGGCTGCGGAATGACATAGGTTTGCAGGGGCTGCTGCGAAATAAAGCGCTGCCCGCAGATTTGCGGCACCGTCCCGCCGCGCTCGACGATGGCCGGCGCGACTTCCACCTTCGTGAACACGGCGCGCCCGGCGATGGCGTCCCCCAATTTTTCGCGAATCAATCTTGCAGCCGCTCGGGTTCCGTGCTCTCTCCAGAACTCCACGAAGCGTCGACCTCGCATACTCATTTTTGTTTCCTGTTTTTCTTTATCAAACCCCGACATGAGAGATCGTCGGAATATGCAACATCGCGAGAGAGAAAATCAAATCGACCCTACCTTTTGGCGGAGTAGCCAAGGTTTATCGACCTAAACCGAACCTCTACAAATAAACACTCAGTTTTCCGTTTCACACGCCATGAAGACATGGTGTTTATTCTATTTTCAAACGAAACACCAAGTACTTGCTTATCAGGTACGCCACGACCGTATAGACCGGCATGCCAAGCGCCTGAGCCAGATAGGTATTTATACCAAACCCATCGATTGCCGTCATGACCGTCAACAGATTGGCTGCGTATGCCACCGCTGTGGCTAAAAAAAACTTCACTGCCGCAGGGACCATGAGGCCGCTGTATGCAAATGTCCATCGGCTGTTCAAGATAAAGCTCACGCAGATTCCAACCCCGTAGCCGATGGCATTGGCGGCGACATCACCGGCTTTGAGAAAATACTTGGCGGAATAGATTATCGACAGGCCAACCAATGTATTGACAACACCAACCACGAGAAATCGAACGAACTGAAAGGAAAAAATTTCACCCCTCTTCATACCAATTCCCGCCTACAAATCCGAAAAGCACTCGAAAATTGAAAATCCGTCATCGAAGGAGTCTTTCCGGATTGGCATGTGCGGCCCGCTCGGCACTGAGGATCTGATGTATTCCAACTCCCAGGCTGCGTACCTGCGACAACCGTCTTCCATTTCCAACGACAGACCGGAATTGAATTTTTCTTTGATAGAGGCTGGAAACCTTGCTGGCACCCGTCGTGATCTTGGGCGGCTTTCTGGAAATTCTCTTGAAAATGGAAATGATCTCGGCGATCGTTGTCGGCCGTCCCGATGCGACGATCTTCAGCAGCACGCCCGGCCAGAAACCCGGTTCACGCAGGGTGCCAATGATCTCGGATGCCGCATCGTCCACCGAGATGTAGTCGCGGATGGTGTCGATCGGAACATAGATACCGACCGGGCGATTGCGCACGATGCTGCGGGCCATGTGCGTCAAGAGCCCTTGCGCCTTGCCAATGGCCTGCCCCGCGCCGTAGAGCGTCGATATCCGGGCCAGCAACACGCAGATCTGCGGGTGTGCAGCCCCAAAATCGCGCAGCAGGTCTTCCTGGCGCAGCTTCGCTCGCGCGTAGGCGCTGTTGGGCGCCGGTACGGAGTTCTCGGTGATGACTTCGTCCTTGGACGACGCGTAGATGGCTCCGGCAGAGCTCGAAAGCACCAGCGCACCCGGCATCGCCAGCAGCACGTCGTTCGACTCGATCAGTCGGACAAGCAACGCGAGCGCCCGCACCTCAGGCTCAAGTGATTCCTCGGCACTGCCCATCGTTCCGACACCGGCGGCCCAGTAGATCTCCCACCTGGATGCTTGACGCGCCTGGGACGAAAAAGCGTCGACTGCGGCCTCGATCTGCAACGCGAGCCGCGCTTCGTCCCCCCAGCTGAAATGCTCGGCAGGAACGAATGCCTCAGACCCGCCGAGTTGCAGGGCACGACAAAAAGCGGAGCCCAGCAAACCACGGCTACCGAGGACCCACGTCAAGGTCATGGGCGGTTCGACCGGGTCGGCTTCGAGCTCACCACGTAGAGCGGCTTGCCCATGGCAATGCCCATGGTCACCGCCAGGTACTCCGCGATCACACCAAGCGCCGTCAGGATGACGCCAGAGAAAAATGCCACCACGACGGCGAGCGATGTCCACCCCTCGACCGGGACCTGCCCTGTGTACTTTTCGTAGATGGCGTAGATCGCAAATCCCATCGCCAACAGAATCGAGAAGAATCCCATGATGGTGATGAGACGCAGCGGTCGGGTGCCGGTCGTGAGCACCAGGCTCCAGAAATGCCTGACCAGCGACAGGAAGGAATATCCCGAAGGGCGGCCCAGTTCTTCCCTGAGACGCAATGGGCAGTGCCCTACGCGGCCCGTGATCCAGAACAGTCCGACGTCCAGATAGACACCATTGCCGCAATAGGCGGACAACGTCCTGGCAATTTCACCATCGATGAATCGGAAGCTGTTGAAGCGGCCGATGGTCTTGTTGCCGAGAAGACGCGTGCTGATGCCCTTGGCCGTCCGGCTCATCAGGTTGCGCAACCAGCCATGCGGCGGCGGATTCGTGGGTTGTGCGTAGACCAGCTGGAGCGAAGCACTCAGGGCCAGGTCCAGCATCGCGCCGATGCTTGTGGGGTCCTGCTGGCCGTCTTCGTCCATGGTCACGACCCAGTCTCCCGTGGCGCTGGCCATGCCGGCCATGGTGGCGGCGTGCTGTCCATAGTTCCGGGACAGCCATACCGGCTGAACGAAAGCATGACTCTCCGCGAGCGCGGTCATGGTGAGGTCCGACCGGTCCGGGCCGCAATCGTGGACCAGCACGACTTCGCTGACGACGAACGAGTTTCCGCCCGCTGTGACTTGCGGATGTGTCAGTTTCTCGATTTCGGCCACGAGAATTGGCAGCGTTTTTTCCCCCGAATAAACCGGAATCACAATGGAAACTCGTTCTAATCTGTTCATTTTAATAATTCTAACAGTCTAATTTTTCGCCATTAAAACAGAACTCAAGTCCAGAATTTCCTTCAAAATAAAACTCAGTTCCTCAGGCAAACAATGGCCAAGTTTTCAACAATAGAAATTGACTCTCTATTTGGCCATGGCTTGGATTTTTCGCAATACCTCTCGCCAATCAGATTTTGATCGCCAGAGGATTTTTTAAAAGCATACCCAGACATTTCAACCAGCAATGGCGCCCTTGAGTATTCCGGAGAAAATGCTGAAATATTCATATCCCCTTGAATCGTGCTCAACCGGGAAGAATGGCGCCAACCGCCATCGCTCACGAAGATGTATTCAATCTTCAAAAACCCTTCCTGTTGCTCAAGACGGGCAATTACCCGATTCGCTTCAGCCCTGTCCCAAGAATTGATTCTTTGTTGATCTGCGAATATCTGATTGCTTATAAAAACAAACACTATCAGCAAAAGGACCAACAAACTCGAGAAAATACTTCCCGGTATTTTCCCAAAAAACCCTCGCACCGCCGAATAACCGACAAGCAGAAGCAATCCAACAATCAACGCAACCTGGGGAAGTACTCTCGGCACCGGATGCCAATCCTTGAATGGAGCAATCACACCCACAGTCACTGGAATCAGCAAGAGCAAACCCAACGCGATGCCAAGAATATCAAGCGGCTTTTTTGATTTTTTTTCTTGAGAGAAAAGAATCCTTGCGGTCAAGATCACGGCGATAGAAATCATCGCGGCAACAAGAGCCTTCAGCCACCGAGGGGAAACCGGCTCACCCAACCAGTAGATCCGAAGCAGGAGATCCTTGATCTGCCCCATTCTCTCCACAATGAACCCGCGTTCAATGAAGTTCGCTCTTCCTGTCAGCTCGATCCATCCCAGGCTCTTCGATGCGCTGAGAATGGTCAAGAAAATGAGCGCAGAAGCAAGACAAACGAACATCAACACCACTGCGCGTCGTTTGAGATCCTGCCCATCAGCTACTTCAAAGCCGATCCGCTTCCAGGAAATCGCTCCAAACAGATAGGCAAAAATGATGGCTGCAGAAAAATAGTTCAGAAACCCCTGGTAGATGAACAGCATGCCGGCCGTGGCAGCCAGTGCAATCGCGATGTGCGGCCACCTCAACGGCTTTCTCGAAATCATCTCCAGCGACACGATGGAAAACGCCGCCGCCACGCAATATCCAGGCAACACCATACGGAAGGTAAGTATTTCCGCCAGATATGGATGGGTCACCATGACAGCGCCCACCAACGCCGCACCTCGCGCATTCGCGACACCTACGAATCGCAAGATGGAAACGACCAGCACGGCCTGAAGAAGCAGTGCGCAGACGCCGAGCGACACGTACAAGTCATTGATGTTCACACCGAGGGAGTCGATGAAACTGTCAATGCCTCCTAGCAGGAACCGGCCCTGCGTCAAAAATGTGCTCAGCTCGCCCTTTGTGAACCCCTGCCCGAACGCGTAGTCATCGACGGCAAAACCGCGCGCCAGAACCCCGCCTTTTGCAATCAGCGCTGCACCAAATACGATCAACAGCAACTTGACATGAGTGCTCTCCCACCCGTCAAGAATTTTGAATTTTGTTTTTTCCATCACACATTGAAGCCAAATTAAAAAGCTTCTCGGGAAGCGCGAACTAAACTGCGATGCGAAGCTTCGAATCAGGTCTTCTTGTCTGATTTTTCAGGACTTTCCTGAAAATATCACTGGGCGCCGCGATACAACCTGCCGAACTTGTTTGACGAACCAAAGAAATTCTCTTCATCCGGATGGCATGCCCGGTTCCTGGAACGCATTTGTGCACGGCACCCGCAGACATCACCTTGAGATTCCAGGCCCAATCTTCGTAGCCTATTTGTGCTGCCAGATCTGTTTCTGGATAGGGATTCTCCACAAGAAATTCCCTGCGCACAAAACAAAGTGACGTCCAGTAGTTCACCAATGCAAGTGCAGCCGTGTCGAAATTCTTGCTTTCGGCATCGATATGCACAAAAACATGAGGGTCGTGCCCGAAATAGACATTCACCTCCGGGTGAAGCACGAGTTCCCGCTCGTCCGCACTCGCCATGGCATAGGCGTCCGAAAGCCAGGCAGGGCCCCAAAGATCGTCGCCGTCGAGAAACGCCACATACTCGCCCTCGGCCATCAATGCCGCCTCATTCCGGGCATGCCCGACATCACCATGGTTCATGGGAACCACGCGCACATGGGGAAATCTTGCGACGCTGTCGCTGGCGATCTCGACAGAAAGTGCGTCCGCGCGGTCCATCGCGACGAGCAGCTCTGTGGTCAAACCTCGTTCCCGGGCCGCCTCGAAGCATGCCCAGACACTGTCCAATGCCGGCTTGAGCCACAAGCCTTCCTTGTGCGCATTGACGATCGCCGTGACGTGAAACTTAGACATGCTCGGCCTCGCTGGAGGACATGGATGAGAAAGGGAGTCCTGCCTTGAATGCGGACCAGGAGCGCTCGATGCCCAGCTTTTTCCTCATGGCCTGCAGGCGACGCTCCACCTCTTCCGGGTTGTCGAGAATTTCCTGGATGGCCGCGCAATAAGCGCGCTCGTCGTCCAGGGCATCGATCAGCCATCCGGTTTCGTTGGTCACCAGTTCGGAGACGCCTCCGACATTGCTCGCGATGATGGGGACGCCTGCTGCGGCGGCATTGATCAGGACCGTCGGCATGCCCTCGAAACGCGATGTGAAGAGGAAGGCGGCATACCGCTCCAAGGGAAGCTTGCTGAACGATGCGAACATCCCCAGCAGACGAAGCTTGGGCTGCGTGTGTACGAGCGCCGCCAGTTCGGCTTCGCGCTGAGGCTCACCGCCGCCGTAGACGTCCAATGCGACCTCCGGCAGAGACTGGATGATCCGTCCCAACAACTCCGTATTTTTCTGGTGGCAAAACCGGCCCGCCCAGAAGATGGCCGGTCGCTGCTCGTCGGATTGGGATTTCTTTGCAATCTCTCGCAAATCGTCCAAAGCAGGCTGAGGAAGAAACTGGAGCTTCTGCGTCAATGCCGGTGTAAATCCATACCTCGCCACCACTTCTTCAAGGAAGACGTTGGTATCGAAATAGATCTTGTCGACGTTATGGATCGCAGCCCGAAGGTGCGTATCCGCATACCCGGCCCCACGGCCATCTTCCGTGAAGTCGCGGCAGAACAGCGTCGTGTAGACCTTGCATATCGACTGGAAAGCCTTGCCCTTTTCAACCAGGGCGGCCCAGCACGCCAAGCTGTTTACGTTCGTGATCGACTCGGGCTGAAGCGCGAATATCAGCGCCTCGACAATGCGTTGTCTATTCCGCTGATTGAGTTCGGCGTCGTAATCGGACAAAACCAGCACCTGCGACCCCGAGGGCAGCCAGTCGAAGGCATCTACCTTGTCATGATCAGTCAAGACGAGCAGCGTCGCAGAAACGCCAACCGCCTCCTGGGCTGCGCGCAGGATGTTGACCCCGGCGAGATCCGCGCCGCCCTTGACAAGCCACGGCATGAAAACGACGTGCCGGATTCCAGCAGGCAGGTCATGAAAAATTTCAGTCCACGCTGCACCGAGTTCATCGGTCGGGATGCTGAAATTCGGGCGCAGCCTCAAGTGCTTGCCGTGCAACGGATGGCACGATTCGATTTCGGGGTCGAGCGCCATCAGGTCTGCAACGGTCCGCTTGACGACCGATGCGATCTTGGGCGACATGCCCTTGAAGCGCCCCTCCTTCATCCCGTGCTTCAGGTAGTGAAGCAGTGGGTGCACGCCGTGCAAGACGACATCCGGATAAATGTCGCAATACCACTCGCAATCGAAGTTCTCGCTGGCCTTCAATCCTTCAAAACCGCCATGCCGCAGGAAATGAAGGTAAGGGTCCTGATTCTTCAGATGCGGGTAGTTTTCGAGGTACCACTCGGCATCGAAGAGGTCGGTTTCATGGAGCAATTCGAGATCGCGAATCTCCTGCTCTGTGACGAGCAACGTGCCATTTCTTGAATAGCGACTGAGATCGATGGCTGGCGCCGAACGTCGCTTCTCGGGGGGGGGCGAGCGCATCGGCGGGGAGCCAACTGCAATCTTCCGCCCCTCCTCTTTACCCCACTTGAGATAGTGCACCAAGGGATTGAGGCCCCGGTACGCCACGTCCTTGTTGGCCTCCAAATACCCTGCTGCATCGAACTTTTCGCTCGGTGCACGCCCTTCCCTGCCGCCGAATCGAAGGAAATGCTGGATCTCAGCGCCTTCCGGAACATCCGGATTGCGCTCCCGATACCAATTTTTATCGAACAGATCCGACTGCCGGAGCAGACCGGCATCGCGATACTCGTTCACAAGCTGAGCGCTGCGCTTCAGTAGCTTTTTGAAATTCATTCCGGGTTTCATGAAAATTGATGCGCTTCCTCGCGTTCACACGCGCAGGCCTTTGTCCGTCGATCGAATGCGCATGGGGCCGGAGTCGTTCGGCTCACTCCATCAGAAGCAACTCACATTCACGGGCAGCGGGAATATTTCAAATACAGCAAGAAGACAAGAATCTCACTTTCGGCATTCGTTCATTGATGCGTGATCAAGAAATGAAGCCTCGAATTCGGCAGGCACTCAGGTGCCTCGTTCAAAAATTCTGTTTACTCGAAGACGTCCGCCGCTTGAAGCGATTTGCCTTCGGCATCCTTCCTGGACAACTGCGGCGCCATGCCAATGTCAGGCCACGCGATCTGCAGGCTCGCGTCGTTCCAAGCAATGCATCGCTCGTGCTCAGGCGCGTAGTAGTTCGTCGTCTTGTACAGAAAGTCCGCAGAGTCCGTGAGAACGAAGAATCCGTGCGCGAAGCCCGCCGGAACCCACAACTGTCGGTGATTGCCTTCGCTCAACTCCGTGCCCACCCAACGCCCGAACGTGGGCGAAGAGCGCCGAATGTCGACGGCCACATCAAACACCGCGCCGCGTACCGCGCGCACCAGCTTTCCTTGCGCTTGCTGGACCTGATAGTGCAACCCCCGAAGCACGCCCTTGGATGACCTTGAATGGTTGTCCTGAACGAAGTCGACCTTCGATCCAACCGCCTCCTCGAATGCGCGTTGATTGAAGCTCTCGTAGAAAAACCCTCTGGCATCGCCAAAGACCTTCGGCTCGATGATCAGAACGTCGGGGATCTCGGTTTGGATGACATTCACGAACGCACCTCTTCGGTCAGCAGGTGCTTCAGGTACTTTCCGTACCCGTTCTTCTGCAGCGGTGCAGCGAGCTTTTCGAGTTGGGCGCTGTCGATGAAGCCATTGCGCCACGCAATTTCTTCAGGGCAGGCGATCTTCAGCCCCTGCCGATGCTCCAGGGTCGCGATGAACTGGCCGGCTTCGAGCAGGCTCTCGTGCGTGCCCGTATCGAGCCACGCATAGCCGCGCTGCATGATCTGCACGTTGAGCTGGTCCAGGTCCAAGTACGCCTGGTTGACCGCCGTGATCTCCAGTTCGCCGCGCGCGCTCGGCTTCACGGCCTTGGCGATGTCGACGACCTGGTTGTCGTAGAAGTACAGGCCGGTCACGGCATAGCTGCTCTTGGGCTTCACGGGCTTTTCTTCGATGCTGCTGGCCTTGCCGTTGGCATCGAAGGCCACAACGCCAT
The DNA here is from genome assembly GCF_059416345.1 of Variovorax sp. GW821-FHT09D07. Taxonomy (NCBI): domain Bacteria; kingdom Pseudomonadati; phylum Pseudomonadota; class Betaproteobacteria; order Burkholderiales; family Comamonadaceae; genus Variovorax; species Variovorax sp. GW821-FHT09D07. Next base: position 568,337 of record NZ_JBWKOY010000003.1, on the reverse strand, counting down.
AACGCTCCGGGTCGTGCACGTGGTACGCGAACACGGTCGCACCGCTCTGCTTCGCATCAGCGTCCGACAGCAGATGGGCAAAGTCATGCCCATAGAAGATGTTGTCCCCCAACACCAGCGCGCTCGGCGAGTTCCCCACGAACTTGTCGCCGATGATGAACGCCTGCGCCAGGCCATCGGGACTCGGCTGCACCGCGTACTGCAGGTTGATGCCCCACTGGCTGCCGTCGCCCAGCAGTTGCTGGAAGCGCGGCGTGTCCTGCGGCGTGCTGATGATCAGGATGTCGCGCATGCCGCCGAGCATCAGGGTGCTCAGCGGGTAATAGATCATGGGCTTGTCGTACACCGGCAGCAGTTGCTTGCTCATGGCAAGCGTGGCCGGGTGCAGGCGGGTGCCGGAGCCACCGGCGAGGATGATGCCTTTGCGTTGCGTCATGGGAGTCTTCTTCTGTGAGGGGCAGGAAAAATCAGTCGGTCAGAGCGTCTCGCGCAGCATGCGTGCCACGCCTTCCTGCCAGGGCGGCAGTCGCAGACCGAAGGTGGTCTGCAGCTTGGTGGTGTCGAGCCGCGAGTTGTGCGGGCGCTTCGCGGGCGTCGGAAAGGCGCTGGTGGGCACGGCCTCCACGGCCTGCGGGCCGGCCTTGAGTTCGACGCCGGCCTGCTGCGCCATCTCGAGCACGAAGCGCGCGTAGCCGTGCCACGTGGTCTCGCCGCCGGCGATGGCGTGGTACAGCCCGGCCTTGGCCGGGTCTTGCAAGGTGGCGCGGATGGCGTGCGCGGTGATGTCGGCCAGCAGCTCGGCACCGGTCGGGGCGCCGAACTGGTCGTCGATGACCGTGAGCTTGTCGCGCTCCTTGGCCAGGCGCAGCATGGTCTTGGCGAAGTTGCCGCCGCGTGCGGCGTACACCCAGCTGGTGCGAAAGATCAGGTGCTTCGCGCAATGCTGCGCCACCAACTGCTCGCCTTCGAGCTTGGTCTGGCCGTACACGCTGAGCGGGCCGGTCGCGTCGTCTTCTTTCCAGGGGCGGGTGCCGCTGCCGTCGAAGACGTAGTCGGTGGAGTAATGCACCATCAGCGCGCCGATCTGCTGCGCGGCCTCGGCCACCACGCCGGGCGAGGTGGCGTTGAGCTTGCGCGCGAAGTCGGGCTCGCTCTCGGCCTTGTCGACGGCGGTGTGCGCGGCGGCATTGACGATGACGTCGGGGCGCACCGCCAGCACCGTGGCGGCCAGCTGCTCGGGGCGGCTGAAGTCGGCGTGGAAGTCGGTGCTGTCGAAGTCCAGGGCGACCAGTTCGCCGAGCGGCGCGAGGCTGCGCTGCAGCTCCCAGCCGACCTGCCCCCCCTTGCCGAGCAGCAGCAACTTCATGCGGAAGCCTTTGCAGGCGCAGCGTCGTATTGCTTCTCGACCCATTCACGGTACGCGCCGCTTTGCACGTTGCGCACCCACTCGCCGTTCGCGAGGTACCACTGGACGGTCTTGCGGATGCCGGTGTCGAAGGTCTCGGCGGGCTTCCAGCCGAGTTCGCGCTCGAGCTTGCGTGCATCGATGGCGTAGCGACGGTCGTGGCCCGGGCGGTCCGTGACGTAGGTGATCTGTTCCTTGTACGGCTTTCCGTCGGCGCGGGGGCTCAGTTCGTCGAGCAGCGCGCACACGGTGTTAACGATCTCGATGTTGGGCTTCTCGTTCCAGCCGCCGACGTTGTAGGTCTCGCCGAGCTTGCCGGCCTCGAGCACGCGGCGGATGGCGCTGCAGTGGTCCTTCACGTAGAGCCAGTCGCGCACCTGCATGCCGTCGCCGTACACGGGCAGGTTCTTGCCGGCCAGTGCGTTGACGATCATCAGCGGGATCAGCTTCTCGGGGAAGTGGAACGGGCCGTAGTTGTTCGAGCAGTTGGTGGTGACCACCGGCAGGCCGTAGGTGTGGTGCCAGGCGCGCACGAGGTGGTCGCTGGCGGCCTTGCTGGCCGAGTACGGGCTGTTGGGCTCGTACTTGTTCTCTTCGGTGAAGGCCGGGTCGGTCTTGGAGAGCGAGCCGTAGACCTCGTCGGTCGACACGTGCAGGAAGCGGAAGGCCGCCTTCTGGTCGGCCGGCAGGGCGTTCCAGTAGCCGCGCACCGATTCGAGCAGGCGGAAGGTGCCGAGCACATTGGTCTGCACGAAGTCTTCCGGGCCGTGGATCGAACGATCCACATGCGATTCCGCGGCAAAGTTCACGACGGCACGGGGTTTGTGCTCGGCCAGCAGGCGGTCGAGCAGTGCGCTGTCGCCGATGTCGCCCTGCACGAAGACGTGGTTCGCGTTGCCCTTGAGCGACGCCAAGGTCTCGAGGTTGCCCGCGTAGGTCAGCTTGTCGAGGTTCACGACGGGCTCGTTGCCCTGCGCGATCCAGTCGAGTACGAAATTGGCGCCAATGAAGCCTGCGCCGCCGGTAACCAGGATCATGAGGTCCCCACCTGTAGAAAAAAGTTTGCTTTACCAAAAATCAACATTCAATTATCCCATCGGTGTGAAGTGCCGATGTACAGGGCTTGGCCGGCTTGCGGGGCCCACCTACAATCGCCAACAATTGCAGGAGAGCGGGCCTCCACGGAGGCCCTACCGAAGGCGCAAACTCCCATAAACGCTCAGGTCGGCCCGACGAAATTCCAGGCAACGCCACGGAACTTCGGCAAGGGGTCAGTACTGCACTCATCGATACAGCCGTCTGGAGAGCCGCCACGCCATGTGGCGCACCGAAGGAGCAAACCCGCTGCGGGTGCAGCAGGGTGAATCTCTCAGGTACCGAGGACAGGGGGAGCGGCAACTTGGACATCGGTCGTCCGGTTGCTTGCTATTTTTTCAATAGCACTCCACGCCCGCCGTTCAAGCGCTGCAAACTCAAAGGTACTTGCAATGCGTGTGATCGTTCTTGGCGCCGGCCTGCTCGGCGTGACTTCGGCCTACTACCTCCAGCAACTCGGCCACGAGGTGACCGTGATCGACCGGCAGGCCACCCCGGCTGCCGAAACCAGCTTCGCCAACGGCGGCCAGATCTCGGTCAGCCATGCCGAGCCGTGGGCCAATCCGAGCGCGCCGCTGAAGGTGCTGCAATGGCTCGGCAAGGAAGATGCGCCGCTGCTGTTTCGCATCCGCGCCGACATGCGCCAGTGGCTCTGGGGCCTGCAGTTCTTGCGCGAGTGCACTCCCGCGCGCACCCGCCACAACATCGAACAGATCGTGCGTCTCGGTACATACAGCCGGGAAATGTTGCAGCAATTGCGTCGAGACACCGGCCTGAACTATGACCAGCGCACGCAAGGCATCCTGCACTTCTACACAACGCAAAAAGAATTCGACGGCGCCCTCGCGCCCGCCGAGCAGATGCGTGCCCTGGGCTGCGAGCGGCTGGTCATCTCCGCCGACGAGGCCATCAAGATCGAACCCGCCCTCGCCCACATCCGCCCGCAACTCGCCGGCGCCACCTACACCGCCGAAGACGAGTCGGGCGACGCCAACCGCTTCGCGCGCGAGCTCGTGAAGCTGGCCGAGGCGGCCGGCGTGAAGTTCCTCATGAGCCACACGGTGACCGCGCTGCGCGAAGCCGGCGGCAGCATCGACCACGTCGAGGCGACCGACAACGAAGGCCGTTTCCAGCGCATCCGCGGCGATGCCTTCGTGCTCGCGATGGGTTCGCTGAGTCCGTTGTACGCCGCGCCGCTGGGCATCCGCCTGCCGATCTACCCCGCCAAGGGCTACTCGGTGACGCTCCCCGTCAAGGACGCATCGAAGGCACACCAGGTCTCGCTGACCGACGACGAATACAAGCTGGTGTTCTCGCGCTACACCTCCGAGTCGGGCGACCGCCTGCGCATCGCCGGCACGGCCGAGCTCAACGGCTACGACCGCGACCTGAACCGCGTGCGCTGCGAAGCCATCGTGCGGCGCGTCGAAGAACTCTTCCCCGGCGCCGGCGACACCGAGCGCGCGCAGTTCTGGACCGGCCTGCGCCCGGCCACGCCGAGCAACGTGCCGCTGATCGGCAAGACCAAACTGCCGAACCTGTTCCTCAACACCGGCCACGGCACGCTCGGCTGGACGCACGCCTGCGGCTCGGGCAAGTCGATCGCGCGCATCGTGAGCGGGCTGGCGCCCGAGGTCGACTTCGCGTTCGCCGGCATGCCGGCACCCGCGCCGCGCGCCGTGCAACCCGCACTGGGCTGACACGACACGCGCCCGGGTCATGCCTTGAACGTGACCCAGGGCTTGAGCCGCACGGCGCAGCGGATGAGCCCCGCGCTTTCCTGCGCCTCGATCACCGCGCCGATCGGCTTGTAGGCCTGCGGCGCCTCTTCGATGCGGCGCTCTTCGCGCAGCGTCACGCATTGCCAGCTGGCTTCGGTGTCGCCGGGCGCAGGCCGCATCGCGCGCACTTCCTGCCGACGCATGCGCCGGCCGGCACCATGGCTGCACGACCACAGCCAGTCTTCATGCCCCAGCCCGGTCGCGAGGTACGAGTGATCGCCCATCGACCCGGGAATCAGCGCCAGGTCGCCCGCGTGCGCCGGCGTCGCGCCCTTGCGATGGATGTTCATGCCGTGCTCGCGCAGCACCACGTTGTGCGGCACATCGACCACCAGCGTCGACGCCGTCGCGCCCAGCAGTTCGGCGAAGTCCTTGCGCACCAGCTCGGCCAGCACGACGCGGTTGGCCCACGCATAGCGCGCGGCCACGCCCATGGCTTCGAGGTACTCCTGCGCCAGCGGCCCCGCCAGGCCGTACAGCCCGCTCTTCGGATGGCGCAGGCCTTGCGGCCACTCGGCCCGCGCGCGGTCCATCCAGCGGCCGCCGACATGGAACCCGATGTCGCGCGAGCCACTGTGGATCATCACCACAACCTCGCCCGCCTTGAGCCCCGCGCGGTAGGCCGCGTGCCGGTCCATCACCTGGTCGACGACCTGCAATTCGACGAAGTGGTTGCCGCTGCCCGGCGTGCCCAGGCACGGATCGCGGAACACCTCGTGGCGCGCGCCGGTGTAGGCCGGTGGTGCGTGCCGCGACTGACCGCCGAAGCTCGCCAGGCCGATGCACGCGCCGATCTCGGCCTGCAGCCGGTCGCGGTCGCAGGTCGCCCAGAGCCCCTCGTTGCGCACGGCGTCCAGGAACGCGGCCGGCCCGTCGTCGAACAGCGCGCGAAACGCCGCCGTGTGCACCGGCACGTCGCGCCCGTTGTCGAGCAGGCTGCGCGTGAGCCGCGCGAGCAGCTGCGTCTTGTGCGGCGCCACCTGGTCCAGCGTGAGGCCGGTGGTCAGCAGGCGCATGCCGCAGTTGATGTCCGTGCCGACCGCGGCGGGGATCACGAAGTCGCCATCGGTGGCGACGACGCTGCCCACCGGCGCGACCGAGCCCGGATGAAAGTCCGGCGTCGCGCAGGCCTTGCACACACCGTGCGCGCCGTCGGGCGAGCGCACGTTGGCGAAGGCCAGCAGCTGGTTCACCGCCTTCTCTTCCAGCGGCAGGCTCTGCGGCAGAAGAACGGTCGCCTGCGCGGCTTCGTTGCGCAGGTGATAAATGCCGTCGCGGTAGTCGACGGCGATGTTCGCGCGCGAAAAGGCGCGCTGGAGTCTCGAAAAATGACCGTTGGTGGGGCTGCCCATGGCTGCAATTCCATTCGGGGAAACCGTGTCGGTTTCCGGGCCCCGTCACGTCGCGTGGCGGGGCGAAAGAGATCGACCGCGTGCCTCGGGGCGCGCGGATCACTCTTTCTTGCAGCAGCAGAGATTCAAGAAAGCGGGCGGATTCTAGCGACGCGAACCGCCCGCGAACACCGTGCGCAAGCGCACGCGTCGTTTTTTCCCGTCAGTCAGCCAGTCAGTCCGGCGCCGTGAACACCGTCAGCACGCCGGTGTAGCCATACAGGTGGTGGCGCGCAATTTCGCCGGCGGCGAAGAAGCCGACCAGCGGCACGTCGCCCAGTGCATGCCGCACGATCTGCAGCTCGGCGCCCGGCGCACCGAAGTGCGGGCCGCCGCGCCCCGAGCAGCTCACGTACACCGCGCCCGCAATGCGCCGCGCCGGATGCGGTGCGGCCTCGGCCTCGCCGGCCGCCACGGCGCGCGCGGTGGCCAGTGTCTGCTCTTCGGGCTCGAGCTCTTCGCGGATTTCGGCGCAGATGCGCATCAGGTCGGCGCGCGCCGCCTGCGCGTTGCGGCGGCAGAAACTCAGCCGCATGCCGGCCTCGGCGTTGTCGGCAATGGCGATGCCGCGCCGCGTCGGGTCGAGGCCGATGATGTGGCGTACCAGCACGTCGGCGCCCAGGTCGCCGGTGCGGCGGATGCCGTCGCTGCCCGCGTCGGCCAGGCCGACCAGCGTGTTGCGCACGGCGTCGATGGCTTCCTGCGGCCGGTCGAGCGACACCTGCAGGTCGGCCAGCAGCACGTCGAGCGCCGGCTCGCCATCGAGCGACAGCAGCAGGTTGCCGTCGGCCTCGGTGATCTCGCGCTCGCGCGCGCCGCCGGTGCGCAGCGGCTGGCAGCCCTGCGTGACGCGCGACACCAGCCGCACGCCCTCGCCGAACACCACGCCCGACAAGCCGCCCGAGAACACGCCACCCGCTGCGCCGTGGCCGCGGATGTTGCCGTTGCCGCCGACCGCGAACTGCAGCGCCCCGCCACGGCCGGACGAGAGCCCGCCGAACAGGTAACCGGTGTCGGTGCGGCCCGCCATCTCGCCGATGAGCTCGCCCAGGTCGGGCGTGGCCGGGTCGGCGTGCACGAGCGCGGTGTGCGCCTCGAAGCCGCTCATTTCGGAGCTGCCCAGCGGCGCCACGCCCGAGAACACGCGGTACTGGTCGCTGGGCAGCGCGCACAGCATCAGGCTCAGGCCGGGCTCGTCGAAATACTCGGCGTTGTTGGCCGACACGCCGATGCCGACGGTGCCCGACCAGTCGGTGACCTCGGGCAGCTCGGCGCTCAGGTGATCGAGGATCTCCTGCGCCTCGGCCGCGTAGTGGTCGGTGATGTAGAGCAGCCCGAGCGTCGGGTTCGACGCGTAGTCGGGCAGCGCCATCTGCGCGCGCAACTGGGCCAGCACAAGGCCGGCGGCCATGCGCCATTGCGGGTGGGTGGCATGGCCGGTGGGAAACAGTTTCATGGTGCGTACCGACCCGTGCGTCGTCGTCTGGAAAGGTGTCTGTAAGACGTCAGCGCCGGCCGGAGGTTCGCTTGCGCGCGGCGGTGGACGTGGTTTTCTTGCGCGCGGCGGGTGCCGGCGCGGCTTTTTTCGCTGCGGCCTTCTTCGCGGCGGTCTTGGCGGCCGGCTTGCGCGCCGCCGTCGCCTTGCCGATGACCTGCCCCACGGCGTCGGCCAGCGGCTGCGCCATGGCCGGCACCTTGAGCTGCGCCGCATCCTGCAGCGCGGTGCTCGCGATCTGCTGGAACTGCTCGGTGAGCGAGCCCCACCATTGCATCGGGTCGACCACGCCGGCGGCGCCGTTGGACGAGGCGGGCTTGGCGCGCGAGGTCTTCTTCGGCGCCGGGGTTTCCTCTTCTTCCGCTTCTTCCTCGGCCTCGTCGAACTCTTCTTCCTCTTCCTCGACGGGCTCCGGTTCGGGCCGCGGTGCGGGGGCCGGTGCAGGTGCCGGCGCCATGGCCGCAGCCTGCTTGGTGAACGCGCTGGCGATGTCTTCCATCCGCACGTTCATGCCGCGCAGGGTCGACAGCGTCATCTTCTGCACCTCGAGCGCCTGGATGGTCGCCTTGAGCGCATGGCCGTTCTGTTCGAGCCAGTACTGGACGGTCTTGAGTTCCTGGATGCGCTTGTCGACCTCTTCGACGCTCATGGTGGGCGCGACCCAACTCGCCAGGCTGGGGATGCCGGGCACCGAGCCGGAGCCCGCGGCGGCACCGCCGGCGAGGTTCTTCAGGAAGTCGAATCCGGGGACGAACTGGCTGAAGTCGAAGGGTTTGCTGGCGTTGCTCATGCGGGAGGTCTCCTGGCTGGGTTTTCTTGTGCTGCCAGCTTACTCCAAGCCCTTTGCAAGCGAATCAGAGCTCGTCCCTGACCCGGCTGAAAACCTTCCAGAAATTCGCGTCCTGCGAGGTCGCGAAGTTGATCCGCATCATCGTGCTCGGCGGGCGGCGCGCATGGAACAGCGAGCCCGGCGCCAGCAGGTAGCCCTGGTCGAGCATGCGTTGCGTGAGCGCGTCGGTGTCCACGCCCGTGTCAACCCAGCCGAACAGCCCCGCCGGCTCCGAGGCGAAGGTGCAGCCGTGCGACATGGCCAGCTTCACCGCGCGGCCGCGCGCGCCGTCCAGGCGGATGCGCACGCGCTCCGAATGGCGGCGCAGCTGGCCCTGGTCGATGCACCACGACAGCGCCCGCTCGAACAGCGTGGGCGAGGTCAGCGTGGCCAGCAGCTTGGTCTCGAGCAGCCGCTCTTTGAGCGCGGGCGAGGCGGCCAGGAAGCCGATGCGCCAGTTGGGCGCCAGGATCTTCGCGAAGCCGCTGACGTAGATGGTGCGCTGCAGCCCGTCGAGCGCACTGAGCCGCGTGGCGTGCTCGGGCGCGAGGTGGCTGTAGGTGTCGTCCTCGACGATGTGGAAGTCGTGTTCGTTGGCCAGCTTGAGCACGCGGTGCGCGCTGCCCGGCGTGAGGCTGTAGCCGGTCGGGTTGTGCAGCACGCTCACGCTGACGAACAGCTTGGGGCTGTGCAGCTTGCAGTACTGCGCCATCACGCCGAGGTCGGGCCCGTCGGCACGGCGCGGCACCGGCAGGATGCGCATGCCCAGCGCTTCGAGCCGGGCGAACTCCAGCGCCCAGCCGGGCTCCTCGACCATCACCGGATCGCCCGCGCGCAACAGCGTGCGGCTCACGATGTCCAGGGCGTGCGTGGCACCGATGGTGGTGACGATCTGGTCGGGCCCGGCGGGCACGTTGATGCGCACCAGCTTCTGCGACAGGCTGCGGCGCAGCGCGAGGTCGCCCGAGGGCTCGCCGTATTGCAGCGACAGTTCCTGCAGCGCCGAGGTGGTCGTCACGCGGCGCACCGCGGTCGCCAGGAAGGTCGAGGCCATCCAGTCGGGCGGGAACACGCCCATGCCCGGCTGCGGCTTGTCGCTCGGACGGTGGAACATGCTGCGGATCAGCGAGCTGGCGTCGGCCGGCACGCGCGAGGCCATCATCGGCGGCACCACGGGCACGGCATGCGCCGGGTTGCGCGAACCCTCGGGCGCCGGTGCGGCGTCGCGCACGTAGAAGCCGCGCTGGCGGCGCGCCTCGACCAGGCCCTGCGCGAGCAGCTGGTCGTAGGCGGCGACCACGGTGTACGGGCTCACGCCCTGCTGGCGCGCACATTCGCGCACCGAGGGCAGGCGCGCGCCGGGCGCCAGCAGCCGGTTGCGGATGCGCTCGGCGAGGCGGTCGGCCAGCTGCCCGGTCAGCGACTGGGTGGAGGTTCGGGTCAGCATCGAGTCGGACTGCATCGCACAGAGAGCGAGAAAAGGGCGGCGTGTGTCGAAGGAATGACCAATACAGATTTCAGATTTGTTCGATCATCTGTACTGGAACTGTAATGGTCCAAAGTTTAGAGTCTGTGACATGAACTGGCAAGAATTCACCGCGCTGCTGGTGCTGGCCACGGCGATGAGCTTCTCGCCCGGCCCCAACACCACGCTCTCCACCGCCCTGGCGGCCAACGGCGGCCTGCCGCGCGCCATGCGCTTCGTGGTCGCGGTGCCGGTGGGCTGGACCTTGCTGCTGGCGATCTGCGCGGCCGGCCTCGGCGCCCTGGTGGTGGCCATGCCGCCGCTGCGCCTGGCGATCAAGGGCCTGGGCATCGCCTACCTGCTGTGGCTGGCCTACAAGCTCAGCGGCAGCGCCCAACTCGGCAAGGCCGACAGCGCCCGCCTCTCGGTCGGCTTCGGGCAGGGCGTGATGCTGCAGTTCGTGAACATCAAGGCCTGGCTGCTCGCGCTCACGCTGGTGGCCGGCTGGATCGCCGGCCAGCCCGACGCGCTCGCGCGCTTCGCCATCGTCGCGCCCGTGATGCTGACCTACGCCTTCACCAGCAACTTCGCCTATGCACTGGTCGGCGCGCTGCTGCGCGAGTGGCTGTCCAAGGGGCAACGCCTGCTGTGGTTCAACCGCGCGATGGGCCTGATCCTCGTGCTCACGGCCTGGTGGATGGTGGGCGTATGAAGCTCACCCTCAAGGACGAAACGCTGGGCATGTGGCTCGGGGTGGTCGGCGTGGCGCTGTTCGCCATCACGCTGCCGATGACGCGGCTGGCCACGGGCACGCAAGAGGCGCCGCAGCTGTCGCCGTGGTTCGTCACGCTCGGGCGCGCGGCGCTGGCGGGCGTGCTGTCGGCCGTCTTCCTGCTGGTCACGCGCTCGCCACGCCCGGCGCCGCACCAGTGGAAGCCGCTGGGCATGGCGGTGCTGGGCAACTGCATCGGCTTTCCGCTGCTGCTGGCCTTTGCGCTGCGCGTGGTCACGGCCAGCCATGCGGCGGTGGTGACGGCGCTGCTGCCGCTGGTCACGGCCGCGGTCGCGGCCTGGGTGCTGCACCAGCGCGCGCGGCTGGGCTTCTGGCTCTGCGCCATCGCGGGCAGCCTGCTGGTGGTGGTGTTCTCGGTGCTGCGCGCGCAGCAGAGCGGCCACGGCTTCGGTTTCGAATGGGCCGACCTGCTGCTGGTCGGCGCGGTCGTCGCGGCCTCGGTCGGCTACATCTACGGCGCGCAGGTCACGCCGTCGCTGGGCGCCGAGCGCGTGATCTGCTGGGTCTGCGTGATGGCGCTGCCCGTGACGCTGCCCGCCACGATCGCCCTGTGGCCGCAGCAGCCTGTGGCCGCCTCGGCCTGGGTCGGCTTCACCTACGTGGGCATGTTCTCGATGTGGATCGGCTTCTTCGCCTGGTACCGCGGCCTGGCCCTGGGCGGCGCGCTGCGCGTGAGCCAGACGCAGCTGCTGCAGCCCTTCCTGTCGATCCTCGCGTCGATCCCGCTGCTGGGCGAACCGCTCGACCTGGTGACGCTGGGCTTCGCCGCCGCCGTGGTCGCCACGGTGGTCGCAGGCAAGCGGCTGTCGCAACCGGCGGCGCCTGCCGCTGTTCCACGCGGCGCCGAGCCGCAAGCCAGGAGCTGACCACCATGACACTGTTCAGCCATGTCACCGTCGGTTGCACCGACCTGCCGCGCGCCGCCGCCTTCTACGACGCGGTGCTGGCCCCGCTCGGCCTCATCCGCCGCCCCGTGACGCCCGACGGCGGCCCCGACGCCGCCTGCTGGATCGCGCCGGGCCAGACGCTGCCGCGCTTCTACGTGTACATCCCGCTGGACGGCGAACCCGCCAGCGCCGGCAACGGCAGCATGGTCGCGTTCTGCGCGCCCTCGCCGCAGGCCGTTCATGCCGCCCACGAGGCGGCCCTGCGCCACGGTGGCCGCGACGAAGGCGCGCCCGGGCCCCGCCCCCGCTACGGGCAGGGCTATTACGGCGCCTACCTGCGCGACCCGGACGGCAACAAAATCCATGTCGTGCACCGTGGCGACATCCCGCCATCCTGACGACACACTCAGACTCACCTCTCATTCGCCAGAAAGAAGAAAGCCTCCCATGAACTGGAAACTCGCCGCCCGCGCCGCCAAGATGAATCCTTCGGTGCTGCGTGAAATCCTCAAGGTCACCGAGCGCCCCGGCATCATCAGCCTGGCCGGCGGCCTGCCTTCGCCCAAGACCTTCCCGATCCAGGAGTTCGCCGACGCCTGCGCCGAAGTGCTGCACAACGACGGCCAGGCCGCGCTGCAGTACGCCGCCAGCGAAGGCTATGCGCCGCTGCGCCAGGCCGTGGCCGACATGCTGCCCTGGGACGTCGACGCCTCGCAGGTGCTCATCACCACCGGCTCGCAGCAGGGCCTCGATCTCGTGGCCAAGGTGCTGATCGACCCGGGCAGCAAGGTGCTGGTCGAGACGCCCACCTACCTGGGCGCGCTGCAGGCCTTCGGCCCGATGGAGCCGCACCCCGTGGGCGTGGCCAGCGACGACGAGGGCGTGATCGTCGACGACCTCGTGAGCAAGGCGGCCGACGCGCGCTTCGTCTACCTGCTGCCCAACTTCCAGAACCCCACCGGCCGCACCATGACCGAGGCGCGCCGCGCCGCTGTCTCCGCTGCCGCAGCCGCCACGAACCTGCCGATCGTCGAGGACAACCCCTACGGCGAGCTCTGGTTCGACGAAGCCCCGCCGCTGCCGCTGGCCGCGCGCAACCCCGAGGGCGTGATCTACCTGGGCTCGTTCTCCAAGGTGCTGGCGCCGGGCCTGCGCCTGGGCTTCCTGGTGGCGCCGAAGGCCATCTTCCCCAAGCTGCTGCAGGCCAAGCAGGCGGTCGACCTGCACACGCCGATCTTCACGCAGCGCATGGTCTCGGCCGTGATGAAGGACGGCTTCCTGGATCGCCACGTGCCCACCATCCGCGCGCTGTACAAGCGCCAGCGCGACGCCATGATCGCCGCGCTGCACCGCGAGATGGCCGGCCTCGACGTGAAGTTCAACGCCCCCAAGGGCGGCATGTTCCTGTGGGCGCGCCTGCCCGAGGGCATCGACACCGTGACCCTGCTGCCCAAGGCCGTGGAGCGCAACGTGGCCTTCGTGCCCGGCGCGCCGTTCTACGCCGGCGAAGGCGATCCGCGCACGCTGCGCCTGTCGTTCGTGACCGCCAGCGTCGAGGAGATCGACACCGCCATCGCCGCGCTCGCCGTCACGCTGCGCGAAGAGCTGGCGCTGCTGGCCCCCGCCCACGCCTGACAAGGCCGACGACGATGCACATCGCCATCCTCACCTTCGACGGCTTCAACGAGCTCGACTCGCTGGTCGCGCTCGGCGTGCTCAACCGCGTGAAGAAGCCGGGCTGGCGCGTGACACTGGCCTCGCCCAGCGCCACCGTGACCTCGATGAACGGCGTCACGGTGCACGCCACCGCGACGCTCGAAGCGGCCTGCGAGGCGGGTGCTGTGATCGTCGGCAGCGGCATCCGCACGCGCGAGATCGCCGCCGACGCGGGCCTGATGGGCGTGCTGCGCGGGCTCGACCCGTCGCGCCAGCTCATTGGCGCGCAGTGCTCGGGCACGCTGCTGCTGGCCAAGCTCGGCCTGCTGGGCACGGTGCCCGCCTGCACCGACCTCACGACCAAGCCCTGGGTGCAGGAAGCCGGCGTCGAGGTGCTCAACCAGCCTTTCTTCGCGCAGGGCAACGTGGCCACCGCGGGCGGCTGCTTCTCGGCGCCCTACCTCGCGGCCTGGCTCATCGCGCGCACCGAGGGCCTCGAGGCCGCGAAGAGCGCGCTGCACTACGTCGCGCCGGTCGGCGAGAAAGACGACTACGTGGCGCGCGCGCTGCGCAACATCGAGCCGTACCTGCAGGCCACGGCCGAGACCCTTTCCGCACAAGGACACTGAACACCATGCTCAACATCTGGGGCCGCATCAGTTCGATCAACGTGCGCAAGGTCGTGTGGTGCGCGCAGGAGCTCGGGCTCGACTTCCAGCGCACCGAGGCCGGCGGCAAATTCGGCGTGGTGCAGACGCCCGAATACCGCGCGCTCAACCCGAACGCCATGGTGCCCACCATCGACGACGGCGAAGGCGCCGAGCGCGTCACGCTGTGGGAGTCGAACGTCATCGTGCGCTACCTGTGCGCCCGCTACTCGCACGGCACGCTCTACCCGAGCGAGCTGCCCGCGCGCTTCGACGCCGAGCGCTGGATGGACTGGCAGCAGACCACGCTCAACCGCGCCAGCCGCGACGCCTTCGTGCAATGGGTGCGCACGCCGCCCTCGGAGCGCCAGCCCGCGCTGATCGCCGCGTCGGTGCGCGAGAGCGAGGCGCTGTTCGCGATGCTCGACGCCCACCTCGCGCAGCGCCCCTACATGGCCGGCGAGCGCTTCACCATGGCCGACATCCCGATCGGCTGCGAGGCGCACCGCTGGTTCGGCCTGCCCGGCGCCGAGTACCGCCGGCCGGCCTGGCCGAACGTCGAGCGCTGGTACGCCGACCTGCTTTCCCGCCCGGGCACGCGCGGCGTGCTCGACCTTTCCCTCGAATGACCCTGATGAAATCCCGCCCCTTCAAGCAAGTCGACGTCTTCACCGCCACCGCCTACTACGGCAACCCGCTCGCGGTGGTGATCGACGGCCAGGACCTGGACGACGCCGCCATGCAGCGCTTCGCGCAGTGGACCAACCTGTCGGAGACCACCTTCCTGCTGCCGCCGACCGACCCGGGCGCCGACTACCGCGTGCGCATCTTCACGCCCGGCGGCGAGCTGCCCTTTGCCGGCCACCCGACCATCGGCAGCTGCCATGCGTGGCTGCAGGCCGGCGGCAAGCCCAAGGTGGCGGGCCGCGTGGTGCAGCAGTGCGGCGCCGGCCTCGTGCCACTGCGGCGCGACGGCGAGCGCCTGGCCTTTGCCGCGCCGCCGCTCAAGCGCAGCGCCCCGAGCCCCGCGCTGCTGGCCAAGGTGGCCGGCGCGCTGGGCCTGAAGGCGCAGCAGGTCATCGCGGCGCAGGTGCTCGACAACGGCCCGGTGTGGTTCGGCCTGCTGCTGAACGACGCCGACGCCGTGCTGGCGCTGCAGCCCGACCACCGCGCACTGAAGGAACTGGGCGTGAAGGCCGGCGTGGCCGGCGTGCCCTCGGCGCACGACACCTCGCTGCTCATCGGCCGTTCGAACCGCGAGGCGCGCGCCTTCGGCAACCGCCCCGCCACGCCGAACGACGACGGCGCCAAGATCGACCTCGAGGTGCGCGCCTTCGCCGAGCCCATCGGCGTGCAGGAAGACCCGGTCACCGGCAGCCTCAACGCCAGCCTGGCCGAATGGCTGATCGCCGACGGCCACATGCCCGAGCGCTACCTGGCCGCGCAAGGCCAGTGCCTGGGCCGCGCGGGCCGCGTGCACATCGAGCGCGACAGCGACGGCACGATCTGGGTCGGCGGCGATGCCGTGACCTGCGTCGACGGCCACGTCACCCTCTGAACAAAGGCACGCCATGGCCCCCGCCGAAATCGACCACCTGGTGATCGCCGCCGCCTCGCTGGCCGAGGGCGTGGCGTGGTGCGAGGCCACGCTCGGCGTCACGCCCGCGCCGGGCGGCGTGCACCCGCTGATGGGCACGCACAACCGGCTTCTGAACATCGCGAGCGCCGCGTTCCCGCGCGCCTATGCCGAGATCATCGCGATCGAGCCCGGCAAGGCGCCGTCGCGGCCGAAGACGCGCCGCTGGTTCGACCTGGACGACGCCGCGCTGCAGGCCGCGCTCGCGCAGCGCGGCCCGCGGCTCATCCACTTCGTGGCGCGCGTGCCCGATGCGCACGCCGCCACGCAGGCGCTCGCGCGCGAGGAACATGCGCACATCGACCGCGGCCACCTGCTCGAGGCCTCGCGCGACACGCCGGCCGGCCGGCTCGAATGGCAGATCACGGTGCGCGACGACGGCCAGCGCCTGTTCTACGGCGCGCTGCCCACGCTGATCCAGTGGGGCGCGGTGCACCCCACCGACGCCATGCCCGCCTCGGGCCTGGGGCTGCGTTCGCTGCGCGTGGCGCATCCGCGCGCGCCGGCGCTGTCGGCCGCGCTCACGGCCATCGGCATGGGCGGCCTGCCGGTCGATGCCGGCCCACCCAACCTCGTCGCCGTGCTCGACACGCCGCGCGGCCCCGTCACCCTCGAATCGCAAGGACTCTGACTCTCATGCTCACCCTGACCGAAATCGCCTGGTTCGCCCTCGCCTCGCTGCTGCTGGCGCTCACGCCGGGGCCGAACATGATCTATTGCGTGTCGCGCACGCTGATCCAGGGCCGCCGCGCGGGGCTCATCTCGCTGGGCGGTGTGCTGATGGCGTTCCTCGTGCACCTGTTCGCCGCGGCGCTGGGCCTCACGGCGTTGCTGCTGGCGGTGCCGGTCGCGTTCGACGCGATCCGTTTCGCCGGCGCGGCCTACCTGATGTGGCTCGCGTGGCAGGCAGTCAAGCCCGGCGGCAACGCGCCCTTCGAGGCCCGCGCGCTGCCGGCCGATCCGCCGGCCAAGCTGTTCCGCATGGGCTTTCTCACGAACCTACTGAACCCGAAGGTGGCGATGTTCTACCTGTCGTTCTTCCCGCAGTTCATCCATCCCGAGCGCGGCTCCGTGCTGCTGCAGAGCCTGCAGCTGGGCATGGCGCAGATGGCGAGCAGCGCGCTGGTCAACACCGTGATGATCGTCGGCGCCGCGAGCATCACGGCCGTGCTGTCGCAAAGCGCCGGCTGGCTGCGCGCGCAGCGCTACATCATGGGCAGCGTGCTGGCCGCGCTGGCCGTGCGCGTGGCGCTCACCGAACGCAAGTAAGCAACAAGAAGGACGTCGATGCGATTCACCCGCGAAGAGATCGAAGCCGCGCAGCGCACCGTGCATGCGGCCATGCCGCCCACGCCCCAGTACACCTGGCCGCAGCTGTCGCAGCGCCTGGGCGCCACGGTCTGGGCCAAGCACGAGAACCACACGCCGGTCGGCGCCTTCAAGATCCGCGGCGGCCTGACCTACTTCGAGACCCTCGCGCGCGAGCAGCCCTCCGTGCGCCACGTGATCAGCGCCACGCGTGGCAACCACGGCCAGTCGGTCGGCTTCGCGGCGCAGCGCCACGGGCTGGCCGCGACCATCGTGGTGCCGCACGGCAACTCGCGCGAGAAGAACGCGGCGATGCGCGCGCTCGGCGTGACGCTGGTCGAGCACGGCGACGACTTTCAAGCGGCCGCCGAACATGCGGCGGTGCTGGCCGAGCGCGATGCGCTGCACCGCGTGCCCTCGTTCCATCGCGAACTGGTGCGCGGCGTGTCGACCGCGTATGTCGAGTTCTTCAGTGCATTGAAAGCTTCACCGCCCGACGTGCTGTTCGTGCCCATCGGCCTGGGCTCCGGCTTTGCCGGCGCGGCGGCGGCGCGCGCGCATTGCGGCGTGTCGACCAAGCTCATCGGCGTGGTGTCGGCGCATGCCACGGCCTACCGCGATTCGTTCCGCGCGCGCCGTGCGGTCGAGTCGCCCGCCACCACGCGGCTGGCCGACGGCATGGCCTGCCGCACGCCGGTGCCCGAGTCGCTGGAGGTGATCCTGCAGGAAGCCGACGACGTGATCACCGTGACCGACGATGAAGTGGCGGAGGCCATGCGCGTGCTTTTCAGCGACACGCACAACGTGGCCGAAGGTGCGGGCGCTGCCGCCTTGGCGGGCGCGCTTCAGCAGAAGGAACGCTGGCGCGGGCAGACGGTGGGCGTTGCGTTGAGCGGCGGCAATGTCGATGCCGACATGTTCGCCGGCGTGCTGGGGCGCAGCGCCTGATCCGCTCTCAGGGCAGCGGCCCTGTGTTCGCCGTGCTCAACGGCAACTGGGACACCTCGGCCAGCAGCAGCGCCAACTGCTGCGCGGCCGCATCGATCACCGCCTGACCCTTCGCGGCCGTGGCCGCTGCGGCATTGCCGGCCGCCCCCTGCGCGTTGTAGTCCTCCATGGCCCAGCCGAGCTTGGCGCTCTTGCCGTTGCCGAGGATCGCGCAGTCGGCCGCGCGCTGCTCCGAGGTGGAGCTGAAATCCTTCGCCTCGTCCATGCGCACCAGTGCGGGCGTCAGCGCCAGCATCATCGAGGTCTCGATCTCGCCCGCGTGCACGCCGAAGCGGTGCTCCCGGGCGCTGAACTGCGCGTTCGCATCGCCCAGCGGCAGGTTGAACCAGCTCACGCTGTAGACGATCAGGCCGTGCGCGGCGCGCAGCTCGCGCGCCACGATGTCCATCGCGCCCACATGGCCGCCGTGGGCGTTGAACAGCACCAGCTTCTTCACGCCGGCGCGCGCCACGCCCGCGCCGATCTCGTTCCACATGCGGATCAGCGTCTCGGCCGAGAAGGTGAGCGTGCCCGCGAAGCGCGCGTGCTCGGGGCTCAGGCCGATCTGCTGGGTCGGCAGGAACAGCGCCGGCAGTTCCGGCGGCAGCAGCGGCAGCGCCGCGGCCACGATGCCGTCGGCCAGCACGGTGTCCACGCCCAGCGGCAGGTGCGGGCCGTGCTGCTCGGTCGCGCCCAGCGGCAGCACCGCCACGGTGGTCGCCGCGTCGAGCGCGGCGAAATCGCGCGTCGTCAACTGGGACCAGAAACGGGGCCAACGGGGCGAAGAGACCGGAAGTGCGTTCATGCCGCGATCTTAGGACGGGGCCATGGGCGACGCATGGGCAACACTTGCATACAACTTGCCAACATCGGATGAATTGATCGCGAATCTGTTCACGATTAGTTCTCATCTTTCCCGATGTTCGGTCCTATTGTTTACAAATTGGCCTAGAGTCCCTTTTCACGAACTTTCCGCCACGGCTTGTCACGGCCCAGGAGAGTTCACGCAAAAGGGAGTAGCGTGTCCATCCATCCACAAAAAAATGGAGGCACCGTCGTTGCCGGGCGCAAAGTCGCGCCCTTCAAGGCATTGCCTCACCATCTCGCACGAGCCGTGCGGGGTTTGCCGCCGATCGTGTGCGTGCTGGTCTTCGGAAGCAGCACCGCGTACGCGGAATCCACTGTCGCGCCCTCGCCGGCCGCCCCCCTGGGCAGCGCGCTGGCGTATGACGCCTCGCAGCACGACGCCCTCATCGTCGCGCGCCGCGCCGGCCGCATCGCGCCGGCCCAAGCCCTGCAGCAGCTGCGCCAATGGCTGGCGGCGCCCCTGGCCGACGACCAACGCCGGCGCGTGGCGTCCGACGCCATCGCGATCGCGGTGGCCGACGGCCGCTTCGCCGACGCGGTGGCCGTCGGCCGCCAGGTGCCGCCGAGCGAGCTGGGCGACTACGCGCTCGGCCCACTGGCTGGCGCCGCGCGGCGCACGGGCGACATCGCCCTGCAAGGCGACACCGTCAAGGTCTGGCGCGCGCGCCAGCCGGCCGCTCGCGAACCGCGCATCCATGAAGCCTTCTGGCGCCTGGCCAGCGGCGACACGGCCGGCGCGCAAACCCTCTACCGCGCACTCGCACAGCCCGCGCCCACCGAGGTCGCCGACCGCGTCGCGCTGCTCGACCTGCGCGCCGCACTGGCGCGTGCCCAGGGCCAGCCGTTCCAGGCGCTCACGGCCTACGGCGAGATCACCGCGCTGCAGCCCGAACGCCGCGATGTGCAGCGCGACGCCGACTTCCTGCTGGCCGAGTACGGCGGCGCCACCGCCGCGTTCGAGGACGCGCAGGCGGCCGAACGCAAGCAGCCCGGCAGCCTCGCGCCGCTGACGCTCGCGCTGCTCGAACAGCAGGCGCTGGCGCAGCAGCTGCGCTGGGCCGTGAAGGCGCGCGACCAGCGCCTGGGCGCGGCGCGTGTCACCGACCTCGACAAGGTGCTGGCCGCCCAGAGTGGCGCGCTGGCCCGGGTCGACGCCGCGCTCGCTCAGCCCGCCCCGCAGGACGCCGACACCTGGCGCACGCTGCGCATGCGGCTGCAGTCCGACCGCATGATGGCGCTGCTGGAGCGCGGCCGTCCCGCCGACACCATCGCGCTGTACGACAGCCTGCGTGGCGACGGCACCGCGCTGCCGCCCTACGCGCTGGGCACCGCCGCCCGCGCGCTGGCGCAGGAGCGCCGCTCGGCCGATGCCGTGCCGCTGTTCGAGAAAGCGGTCGTCGACCTGCCGATGCCCGACAGCCTGCATTTCGGCCTGGTCTACGCCTACCTGGACACCGGCCGCTTCGACGACGCCGAGGCGCTGCTCCAGCGCATCGAAAGCGCCACGCCCGTGCTGATGCGGCTGGCACCGGAGGCCGGCCGCCCGAACGACCAGTTCTCCGAGGTGAGCGGCTTGAGTGCGCTGCTGCAGCTCTACGGCGACCGCCCGAAGATCGCGCAGCCGCGCTTCGACGCACTCACGCAGGAAGCCCCGCTCAACGCGGGCTACGCCTACGGCGCCGCACTCACCGAGCGGCTGCGCGAGCACCCCGAGGCGGCCGTGGCGCGCTTCGAGGCGCTGAGCGCCGACCACCCCGACGACCTGAGCGTGCGCACCGGCCATGTCGAGGCGCTGCTCGACGCCGACGAATTCCGCGCGGCCCGCATCCGTGCCGAGTCGCTCGAGGCCGACGCGCCCGACGCCGCCGAAGTGCGCGAGATGGCGCGCAAGCGCCGCTCGCTGGTCGGCCCGCAGCTCGAGATCGATGCCGAAGGTTCGCGCGGCGGCGGCACGCTGGCCAGCCGCGAATGGCGCGTCGACAGCCGGCTCAGCTCCGGCCTCATCGGCGATGCATGGCGCGTGTTCTACGCGCAGACGCTGGGCCGCGGCTACACCTCCGAAGGCACGGCCCAGTGGGCGCGCGGCGGCCTCGGCGCGAGCTGGCAACAAGGCCGCTGGCTGGCCGAAGGCGTGCTGCAGCATGCGAACAGCGGCCGCTACCGCAACAGCGTGGCCGGCCGCGTCGACTACCGCGCCAGCGATGCCTGGCGCCTGTCGGCCACCTACGACGGCGACAGCAAGGAGCTGCCCTGGAAGGCCCGCGCCGTGCCCTTCGGCGCGCAGGCCATCGGCGCGCGCGAGTTCGGCGCCAGCGCGGCCTACGTCGTCAACGAGTCGCGCCGCTTCGACCTGCAATGGCGCCGGCTCGACTTCAGCGACGGCAACCTGCGCGACGGCCTCGACTTCGGCTGGCGCGAGCGTTGGGTCAGCACGCCGCGCTTCCAGATCGAGACGCGGCTGGGCGTCGATGCCAGCCGCAGCCGCCTGCAGGACGTGCGCTACTTCAGCCCCTCGCGCGACGCCAGCGCGCAGCTGTCGGTGCGCGGCCAGTGGCTCACCTGGAAAAGCGACGACCGCCAGTTCTTCCAGGTGCTGGAGCTCGGCGGCGGCAGCTACCAGCAGGCCGGCTTCGGCAGCGGCCCGCTGTGGAACGTGCGCTACGAGCACCGCTGGGCCCTGGGCCAGAAGCTCACGCTGCGCTACGGCCTGACCTTCGGCAGCCACCCCTACGACGGCGTGCGCGAAAAACAGCGCGGCGTGTTCCTGAACCTTTCGATGCCCCTGCAGTGATGTCCGTGATGCAAGCCCCTACCTTCTTCCTCCGGCTGCGCGCGGCCCTGCTCGGGCTGCTGCTGGCGGCGTCGTTGCCTGCACTGGCGGCGCCGGTGCTGCCCGCCGATCCCGACAACGGCGTCGACTTCCGCGTGATCTCGTTCCACGACGTGCGCCCCAACGTGCGCGCCAGCTTCGAGACCTCGCCCGACGAAACCGCCATCGACGAGCGCACGCTCGCCGAAGTGTTCGCCTGGCTGCGCCACAGCGGCTACCACCCGGTCAGCCTGCAGCAGATCATCGATGCGCGCAACGGCGGCAAGCCGCTGCCGACGCAGCCCGTGCTGCTGACTTTCGACGACGGCTACCGCAGCGCCTACACGCACGTGTTCCCGCTGCTGCAGCGCTTCAACTACCCCGCGCTGTTCGCGCTGGTGACGAGCTGGCTCGAGGTGCCTGAAGGCCAGCACGTGCACTGGGGCGACAAGCCCGCGCCGCGCGAGAACTTCCTGCTGTGGCGCGAAGCCGCCGAGATGGCGCGCTCGCCGCTGGTCGAGTTCGCGAGCCACACCGACGCGATGCACACCGGCATCCAGGCCAACCCGCAGGGCAACATGCTGCCCGCCGCGGCCACGCACCGCTACGACCCGAAGACCGGCCGCTACGAAGACGACGCCGCCTACCTGCGCCGCATCGAGACCGACCTGCGCCGCAGCCGCGAACTGATCAAAAAGCGCACCGGCGCCAAGGTGCGCGCCACCGTGTGGCCCTACGGCGCCTACAACACGCCCGCGCTGGAAGCCTCGGCGCGCGTGGGCATGCCGATCACCTTCACGCTCGACGACGGCGCGAACACGAAGGAGATTCCGCTCAGCCGCATCCGCCGCGCGCTGGCCGCCTACGACAACGAGGCGCCCGACTACGTGCAGATGCTGCGCAGCCCGGTGGGCGGCGAGGTGCGCCCGATCAACCGCGTGATGCACGTCGACCTCGACTACGTGTACGACGCCGACCCGGCCCAGCAGGAGCGCAACCTCTCGGCGCTGATCGAGCGCGTGGCCGCCGTGCGCCCGCGCTCGGTGTTCCTGCAGGCCTATGCCGACCCCGACGGCGACGGCGTGGCCGACGCGCTGTACTTTCCCAACCGCCACCTGCCGATGCGCGCCGACCTGTTCGCCCGCGCCGCCTGGCAGCTGCGCAGCCGCACCGGCGTGAAGGTCTACGCGTGGATGCCCGTCACCGCCTACCGGCTGCCGGCGTCGAACCCGCTGGCCACGCACACGGTGCGCACGCTCAAGGGCGACGCGCCGGCCGACCGCTACCACCGGCTCTCGCCCTTCGATCCGGCCGTGCGCACGCTGGTCGGCGACCTGTACGAAGACCTGGGCCGCCACACCTTCTTCGAAGGCCTGCTGTTCCACGACGACGCCATGCTCTCGGACGACGAGGACGCCAGCCCCGCCGCGCTCGACACCTACCGCCGCTGGGGCCTGCCGGCCGACGTGGCCGCGCTGCGCGCCGACCCCGCGCTCATGGCCCGCTGGACCACGGCCAAGACCCGCTACCTGATCGACTTCACGCACGAACTCGCGGCGCGCGTGGGCACCTGGCGCCCTGCCCTGGAAACGGCGCGCAACCTCTACGCGCGGCCGGTGCTCGAACCCGCGGCCGAGCAATGGTTTGCCCAAAACTATGAAGCCTCGCTTGCTGCCTACGACTACGTCGGCCTGATGGCCATGCCGCGCATGGAGCAGGAGGCCCGCACCCCGGCCGACAGCGACGCCTGGCTGGGCCGCCTGGCGCAGCGCGCGGCCGCCACGCCGCACGGCCTGGACCGCACCGTGTTCGAGCTGCAGGCACGCGATTGGCGCACCGGGAAACCCGTGGCCGACGCCGAGCTCACGCGCCAGTGGACCCTGCTGCAGCGCGCCGGCGTGCGGCACCTGGGCTACTACCCCGACGACTTCCTGAACAACCAGCCCTCGCTGGAGACCGTGCGCCGCGCGATCTCGGTGCGTTCGCTGCTGTCGCGCGCCCCCCGGCGCAACCACGACGCCGCCACGCTGCCGCCTGAAGGAGGGAAGCCCCGATGAACACGCTCCAGATGCTGGTGGACCTGATTCCGCCGGTGCTCTTCGGCTTCGTCTTCTACTACCCGTTCTTCATGGCGTGGGTGTGGATCGCGGGCGGCCTCTCGCACGCGTGGTCGTTCGAGCGCAAGCGCGACGTCGAGGTCGACCCGCTGCCGCTGCTGCCCTCGCAGCCGCTCGTGACCGTGGTGGTGCCCTGCTTCAACGAGGCGCCGCACCTGCGCGAAGTGATCGAGCAGCTCATGCGCACGCGCTACCCGAACTACGAGGTGATCGCCGTCAACGACGGCAGCACCGACGGCACCGGCGAGCTGCTCGACGAGATGACGCTGGAGTTCAGCCGCCTGCGCGTGATCCACAACGCCAGCAACCAGGGCAAGGCCGTGGGCCTGAACACCGCCTGCCAGCTGGCGCGCGGCGAGTACATCCTGGGCATCGACGGCGACGCGCTGGTCGACCCCAACGCCATCGCTTGGATGCTCAAGCGCATGCTGGCCTCGGATCGCATCGGCGCCGTCACCGGCAACCCGCGCATCCGCACGCGCACCACGCTGCTGGGGCGCATGCAGGTGGGCGAGTTCTCGTCGATCATCGGCCTCATCAAGCGTTCGCAGCAGCTCATCGGCACGCTGTTCACGGTGTCGGGCGTGCTGGCCATGTTCCGCCGCCGCGCCGTGCTCGAAGTGGGCTTCTGGAGCCCCGACGTGCTCACCGAGGACATCGACATGAGCTGGAAGCTCCAGCTCGCCGGCTGGCGCCTGCGCTTCGAGCCGCGCGCGCTGTGCTGGATCCTCATGCCCGAGACCCTGCGCGGCCTGTGGAAGCAGCGCCTGCGCTGGGCCGTCGGCGGCATCCAGACCATGCTGCGCATCACGCCGTCCATCCTGCGCCTGCGCAGCTGGCGCCTGTGGCTCATCTACAGCGAGTACATGGTGAGCGTGGTGTGGGCCTATGCGATGGCGCTGGTGCTGCTGATCAGCTTCATCCGCCCCTTCCTGCCGCACGAGTCGGCCTGGCATTCGGCGCTGCTGCCGCACTGGCAGGGCACGCTGCTGGCCATGACCTGCATCCTGCAGATGCTGCTGAGCCTGTGGATCGACCGTCGCTACGACCGCGACCTCATGCGCTATTTCGCCGGAACGATCTGGTACCCGATCGCGTTCTGGACGATCACGATGGCCACCACGGTGGTCGCCCTTCCCAACGCTCTGATGCGTCGTCGCGGCAAGCGCGCGGTGTGGACGAGCCCTGACCGAGGAGTTTCTTCCGATGCATCCTGAGAACCCACTCTCTTCGCCGGCGCTGCACGAAGCCCCGCCGCCCCGCACCCGTTCGTGGGGCCAACCCGCGGTGGACGAACCCATCATCGACGCCGCGCGCATTCCATTGCACGCCTTCGGCAACGGCCGTTCGCCGGCACGCACCCTGGCCATGTACCTGTGGCTGCGCGTGCTGCGTCCCGCGATCACCGTCGCGATCTGGTTCTGCGCCATCTGGTACGCCTGGCCCTACGTGATGGGCGCGCGCTCCCAGCCCGAGGTGCTTCAGCTGCTGGGCCTGTACGCCATCGTCATCGGCGTGATCCTCGCCTCGATGCTGATCATGGGCCCGCTGCGCCGCCGCCAGCACCGCAGCGAGACGCCGCCGGAGAAGGAACAGTCGTCGCTGTTCGCGCTGGCGTCGTACATCGAAGTCGCCCCCGCGCGCCTGTCGACCTGGCAACGCACGCGCCAGCTGCTGGCGCACCACGACCATCACGGCCAACTGCGCGACGCCACCGACACCGCGCCGGCCGCGCTGGAAGAGGAAACGCCAGCGAAGCGCCGCAAGGCCTGACGCGCACAGGGCAACCGACGCGGCCTTTTCGGCCGCGTCGCTGCAGGGGTTTCGGGGCGGTGATTCAATCGCGCGGCGGCAGCGCCGCAGACAGATTCACCTTCTTCCAAGGACCCCCGACATGGACCTCCAGCTCCAGGACCAGCACGTTCTCATCACCGGCGGCAGCAAGGGCATCGGCCTGGCCTGCGCGCTGGGTTTCCTGCGCGAAGGCGCGCGCGTGAGCCTGGTCTCGCGCGACCTGCAGAACCTGCAGCAGGGCCAGCAGTCGCTGCTCGCCGCGTTCCCGCAAGCCGAAGGCCGCGTCAGCCTGCACGCCGCCGACCTCAAGAACCCCGCCAGCGCCGTGGCCGCTCTCGACGCCGCCGAGCAGGCCTTCGGCCCCGTCGACGTGCTCGTCAACTCGGCAGGCGCCGCGCGCCGCACCCCACCCGACGAGCTCACGCCCGCTGCGTGGCACGACGCGATGGATGCCAAGTACTTCACCTACATCCACATGATCGACCCGGTCGTGAAGCGCATGGGCACGCGCGGCCGCGGCGCCATCGTCAACGTCATCGGCCAGGGCGGCAAGGTCGCCAGCCCCGTGCACATGGCCGGCGGTGCGGCCAATGCCGCGCTCATGCTCGTAAGCGCCGGCATGGCCGCCGCCTACGCCGCGAAGGGCGTGCGCGTGAACGCCGTGAACCCCGGCCTCACGCTGACCGCGCGGCTGCAGGAAGGCATGAAGGCCGACGCGAAGCTGCAGGGCATCGACACCGATGAGGCGCTGGAACGCGCCACTGCACGCCTGCCGCTGGGCCGCATCGCGACGCCCGAGGAAGTCGCCAACACCGTGCTCTTCCTGGCGTCGCCGAAGGCAAGCTATGTGACCGGCGCGATCGTGGCAATGGATGGCGCAGTAACACCGATGATCTGACAAGGGACAGCAGGGGCAGCGAACGCAGTGAAGCGATCCCCCCAGGCCGAGCGCAGCGACGGCCCGCCCGTTCCCCCTCCCCTCTGGCCGCGCCGAGGAGCGCAGCGTTTCGCGGATCAGGGCTCGCCCTTGTTTGAGCGAAGCGAGTTTGGGCGAGACCCCGCGAAACGCGAGCACCGCAGGTTGCCCGCAGCGAAGCGGAGGGACGCGGACAGTGGGGTCGCCTTTTCTTTGCTTACTTTCTTTTGGCGAAGCAAAAGAAAGTGAGTCGCCCGCCGGGGCGAGACCCGGCCCCGGAAACCAAACACTCAGCCCAAAGCCAACAACCCCTCGAACTTCAAAGCCAGGAAATCCACAAACCCACGAACCCGAGCCGGCACAAACCTCCCACTAGGCAACAGCGCATGCAACGGATAAGGCTCCGTCTCCCAGTCAGGCAGCAGCCGCACCAGACGACCTTCCCGAATGTCGTTACGCACATCCAGCGCCGACTTCAGAGAGATGCCATACCCCGCCACAGTCCACTCCCGCGCCAGCGAAGCATCATCCACACTGCGATCCCCATTCACCCGCACCTCCGTCCACTGCCCCAACTGCGCAAACCGCCACACCCGATGCCGTCGCCCACTGCGGTTGAACGTCAGGCAGTTGTGCTGCAGCAGATCCTGCGGAACCCGAGGCAAGGGATGCCGACGCAGATAGTCCGGTGAAGCCGTCAGCACCGGATTCGTCAGCGCAAACGCCCGCGCCACCAGCCGCGAATCGGCCAGCGCCCCATAGCGCAGCGCCACATCCACCTCGTCGCGCATCACGTCCAGCGGCCGGTCCCCGACAGACAGCGACAACTGCACCCCCGGATGCAGCGCCAGAAACTCGTCGAACCAAGGCAGCAGCGTGCTGCGCGTGAGGTCCGACGGCGAGGCCACCCGCAAGGTACCGACAAGTTCGCCGCGATCCGCAGTGACCAGCGACTCCCCTTCGTCCAACAATTCAAAAGCACGCACCGCATAGTCGAGCAGCGTCTGCCCCTGCGGCGTCAGCCGCATCGCCCGCGTCGACCGCTCGAACAGCCGCGCCCCCAACTGCGCCTCCAGCCGCTTCAACGTCGCACTGGCCGCCGCCGGCGTGATCCCCAGCGCATGCCCCGCCGCCGTCAACGTGCCGCCACGCGCCGTCTGCACGAGCACCTGCAGGTCCGATATATTTTCAATCTTCATTTGAAAGTGTTGGTGATTAAGGCCACCTTATCAAACAGACGTTGTCATCCTACAGTCCAGCCATCGTTCCAGAAAGAAGGTCTCTTCCCATGAAAGCCGTCGGCTACCACCAGCCCCTCCCCATCGACCACCCCGAATCGCTGCAGGACATCGAGCTCCCCGCCCCGGTGCCCGGCGCGCGCGACCTGCTGGTGCGCGTGAAGGCCGTGTCGGTCAACCCGGTCGACACCAAGGTCCGCAAGAACGCCGCCCCCGAAGCCGGCCAGGCCAAGGTGCTGGGCTGGGACGCAGTCGGCACCGTCGAAGCCATCGGCAGCGACGTGCAAAACTTCAAGGTCGGCGACCGCGTCTACTACGCCGGCTCCATCATTCGCCCCGGCGCCAATTCGGAGCTGCACGCGGTCGACGAGCGCATCGCCGCCCTCGCACCGAAAAGCCTCGACGACGCGCAAGCCGCCGCCTTGCCGCTGACCACCATCACCGCCTACGAACTGCTGTTCGACCGCCTCCAGGTGCCCAAGGACGGCGGCGAAGGCCAGACGCTGCTGATCACCGGCGGCGCAGGCGGCGTCGGCTCCATCCTCATCCAGCTCGCACGCCAGCTCACGAAGCTGCGCGTGGTCGCCACCGCCTCGCGCGCCGAAACGCGTGAGTGGTGCCTGGCACTGGGCGCGCACGTCGTCATCGACCATTCGAAGCCGCTCGCCGCCGAACTGAAGGCCGCCGGCATCGACGAAGTCGACATGGTCGCCAGCCTCACGCAGACCGACCAGCACTACGCGCAGCTCATCGAGAGCCTCAAGCCCCAGGGCCAGCTCGCGGTGATCGACGACATGAAGGTGCTCGACGCGATGCCGCTGAAGACCAAGTGCATCTCGCTGCACTGGGAAATGATGTTCACGCGCTCGCGCTTCACCACGCCCGACATCGCCGAGCAAGGCAAGCTGCTGGCCGAAGTGGCCGCGCTGGTCGACGCGGGCCGCATCCGCACCACGGCGAATGCGAGCTTCGGCACCATCAACGCCGCGAACCTGCGCAAGGCACATGCGCTCATCGAGAGCGGCAAGGCGCAGGGCAAGGTGGTGCTGGCCGGGTTCTGAGCACAATCGGTCGCATGACCGAAGAAAGCACACACCCACCCCTCATCGAATTCGAGACCCCGCGCCTGCGGGTGCGCCAATGGCGCGAGAGTGATCTCGCGCCATTTTTCGCGCTGGCCTGCGACCCGCAGGTGATGGAATTCCTGCTCCCCTTGCCCACGCGCGCCGAGAGCGACGCAGCGGCGAACCGTGCCCGCGCGCTCATCGCGCAGAAGGGCTGGGGCTTCTGGGCCGTCGAGCGCAAGGACACAGGCGAGTTCATCGGCTTCACCGGCCTGAACGTGCCGATGGCCACGCTGCCCTTCTCGCCCTGCGTGGAGATCGGCTGGCGCCTGTCGCGCGCCAGCTGGGGCCAGGGCTTCGCGACGGAGGCGGCGCGCGGCGCGCTGCAGGTCGGCTTCGAACGGCTCGGGCTCGAAGAAATCGTGGCGTTCACCGCCAACGGCAACCTGCGCTCGGCCGCCGTGATGGCACGCATCGGCATGCACGAGGACGTGGCCGGCGCCTTCGAGCATCCGGCGGTGCCCGAAGGCGATGCGCTGCGCGGCCACCGGCTGTTCCGGATCGGCAACCCGCAGCGCTGAAACGACCGCGCCGGGCTACTTCGCCTTCGACACGCGCCACACCGCGTTGCCCACGTCGTCCGCCACCAGCAGCGCGCCGCCCTTGTCGAGCGCCACGCCCACCGGCCGGCCGTGCGCCTTTTCGTCGGCGCTCAGGAAGCCCGTGAGGACGTCGACCGGCGGCCCGCTCGGCTTGCCGCCGATGAAGGGCACGAACACCACCTTGTAGCCCGACTTGGGCTTGCGGTTCCACGAGCCGTGCTCGCCGATGAAGGCGCCGCTCGCGAACTCGGGCGGCATGCCGCGCGCATGCGAGAACACCAGCCCCAGCGGCGCGACGTGCGCGCCCAGCGCGTAGTCGGGCGCCAGCGCCTTGGCCACGCGCTCGGGCTGTTGCGGCGTGACGCGCGCATCGACCACGCCGCCCCAGTAGCTCCAGGGCCAGCCGTAGAAGGCGCCGTCCTTCACCGAGGTGAGGTAGTCGGGCACGAGGTCGCTGCCGATCTCGTCGCGCTCGTTCACCACGGTCCACAGCACGTTGGTCTCGGGCTCCCAGCCCAGGCCGTTGGGGTTGCGCAGGCCGCTGGCGAACAGGCGTTTCTCGCCGCTCTTCGCGTCGACCTCCCAGATCGCGGCGCGGCCCTCTTCGGCCGCCATGCCGTTCTCGCCGATGTTGCTGTTGGAGCCGACCGTGACGTACAGCTTGCTGCCGTCGGCGCTGGCGATGACGTTCTTGGTCCAGTGGTGGTTGAGGCCGGCGGGCAGCGCCGTCACCACGGTGGGCGTGGCGCTGACCGAGGTCTGGCCCTCGGTGTAGGGCACTTTCACGAGCGCGTCGGCGTTGGCGATGAAGAGCTCGTTGCCGACCAGCGCCATGCCGTAGGGCGAGCTGAGGTTCGCCAGGAACACCTGCTTCACCTCGGCCAGGCCGTCGCCGTCGGCGTCGCGCAGCAGGGTGATGCGGTTGGCGCTGGGCACGCCCGCGCCCGCGCGGCCCATGACCTTGCCCATGACCCAGTTGCGCACCTTGGCGACCGGGCCGCCGGCGCCGCTGCCTTCTGGCTTGGGCGGCTTGTTGCTCTCGGCCACCAGCACGTCGCCGTTGGGCAGGGTGTAGACCCAGCGCGGGTGGTCCAGCCCGCGCGCCAGCGCCGTCACGCGCAGGCCCTCGGCGGGCGTGGGCCCGGCGGTGTCGGTCCAGCCGACGGCGGGCGCCACGTTGACGGTGGGGATCAGCGTCTTGTTCGGATCGGCCAGCTGCGGCCGGGGGCCGGTCGTGAGCTCGGGCGCGAGCTTGGCGGCCTCGCCGCAGCCGGCGACGAGCAGCACGGCGGCCACGGCCGCGGCGGAAAGAGCGAGGCGGACGGGAAGGTGCGGCGATGCGTTCATGCAGATTCCTTGCGCGGCAGGCGGCCGCAGACCGCCGGATCATGCGCAATCGCACGGCGCGGGCGTGTCGGTCGTGGGCGCTTTCCGGCGTGCGCGCACCTCCTTCGCGCATCGTCGCTACCATCGCCGCATGACCGACGACCTGTTCCGCGCCGACGCCTACCTGCGCACCTGTGAAGCCCGCATCCTGCGCATCGACGACACCGGCATCGTGCTGGACCGCACCGTGTTCTATCCGCTGGGCGGCGGGCAGGCCGGCGATGCCGGCGTGCTGGTGCTCGCCGACGGCCGCGAAATCGCCATCGCCGACACCCGCAAGGCCAAGGACGCCGAAGGCCAGCCGACCGCCGAATTCGTCCACGTGCCCGCACCCGACCAGACCGAGCTGCTGGCCGCGCTGGCGCCCGGCGACACCGTCACCGCCCGCCTCGACTGGGAGCGCCGCCACCGGCTGATGCGCTTTCACACCGCCAGCCACCTGCTGTGCCACCTCGTGCCGGTGCCGGTGAACGGCTGCTCGATCACGCCCGAGTACGCGCGCATCGACTTCCACATCATCGACCCGCTCGACAAGGAAACGCTCACCGCGGGCCTCGCCAGGCTGGTCGAGGCCGCCCACCCGCTGACCGTGGGCGCCATCAGCGACGCCGAACTCGACGCCAACCCCGCGCTGGTCAAGAGCATGAGCGTGCAGCCGCCGCGCGGCACGGGCACGGTGCGCACCATCCGCATCGGCGGCACGGGCGAAGACGGCGGCGCGCCGTCGATCGACTTCCAGCCCTGCGGCGGCACGCACGTGGCCAACACGGCGGAAATCGGCGCCATGGTCGTCACCAAGATCGAGAAGAAGAGCGCGACCACTCGGCGCGTGGTCCTGGGCTGGCCCTCGGCCACCGCCGTCTGAGCCCCCCGGAAAGACCCGGACCCCAGGAACTTCGCCCCGCCCTCTGGCTCCGACTAACCGGCATGACCTTTTCGCGCATCTCTTTCGCTACTTTTCTGATAGCTACCGCCGCAGCCTGCATGCCGGCTGCGGCCCAGCTGGCCCCGAAGACCGGGGCCGTGGTCACCACCCCCCACGTGCGCGCCGAACTGGTCGCCCATGCGCCCCAGGGCGTGGCGCCCGGCGCGCCGGTCTGGGTCGGGCTGCAGATCACCCACCAGCCCGAGTGGCACACCTATTGGAAGAACGCCGGCGACTCGGGGCTTCCGACGGAATTGAAGTGGACGCTGCCCGCCGGTGTCTCGACCGGCGAGATCGCCTGGCCGGTGCCCAAGAAGATCCCGGTCGGCACCCTTGCCAACTACGGCTACGAGAACACCGTGCTGCTGCCGGTGCCGCTCGAGGTCTCGACGCTCTACAAGCCCGACGTGGCGCTCACCGGCGGCTCGCCCGCCATGGACATCAAGCTGCAGGCCTCCTGGCTGGTCTGCCGCAAGGAATGCATTCCCGAAGAGGGCGAGTTCACGCTCTCGCTGCCCACGCGCGGCTCGACCGCGCTGAACAAGGCCGCCTTCGACACCGCGCAGGCCGCGCAGCCGCAGCCGCTGGGCGCGCCCGGCACCATCGCCGTCGAGGGCCAGCAGCTGAAGGTGCGCCTCGAAGGCCTGCCCGCCGCCGTGCGTGGCAAGACGCTCGAGTTCTTCCCCGAAACGCCCGAGGTGATCCGCACCGCCGCCGTCTCCGGCAAGGACTGGACGCAGGCCTGGGACGGCGCGACCTGGACCGCCACCGTGCCGCTGGCCGACCAGCGCAGCGAAAGCCCCACGGCCATGCCGGTGGTGGTGGCGCTGGCCGAGGCCGACCGCCAGGCCGGCCAGCCCGTGGCCTGGCGCGCCGAGGCGCCGGTGTCGGGCACCTGGCCCGCCGCCACCGTCGCACCGCGCGCCGCCGAGGTGTCGCCCGCGCTGCAGGCGGCGCTGGCCGCCAACGCGGCCCAGGCGGCGGCCCCTGCTGTCGCAGCCCAAGCCCAGCCCGCCGGCACCTTCATCGTCGCCCTGCTCGGCGCGCTGCTCGGCGGCCTGCTGCTCAACCTCATGCCCTGCGTGTTCCCGATCCTCGCGATCAAGGTGCTGGGCTTCGCGCGGCAGGCCGGCAACGCCAGCGCGCACCGCAAGGCCGGGCTGGCCTACACGGGCGGCGTGATGCTGTCGTTCCTCGCGCTGGGCGGCGCCATGCTGGCGCTGCGCGCGGCCGGCGCGCAGCTCGGCTGGGGCTTCCAGCTGCAGTCGCCCGGCGTGGTGGCGGCGCTGGCGGCGCTCTTCACCCTGCTCGGCCTGAACCTGGCCGGCGTGTTCGAGTTCGGCCGCGCCGCGCCGCAATCGGTGTGCAGCGCACAGGCCAAGCATCCGCTGGCCAACGACTTCC
The DNA here is from genome assembly GCF_059416345.1 of Variovorax sp. GW821-FHT09D07. Classification (NCBI taxonomy): domain Bacteria; kingdom Pseudomonadati; phylum Pseudomonadota; class Betaproteobacteria; order Burkholderiales; family Comamonadaceae; genus Variovorax; species Variovorax sp. GW821-FHT09D07. The sequence continues at coordinate 535,840 of NZ_JBWKOY010000003.1, read as the reverse complement.
TGTCCGGCGTGCTCGCCGTGGTGATCGCCTCGCCCTGCACCGCGCCGTTCATGGGCGCCTCGCTGGGCTTTGCCATCGGCCTGCCGGCGGCCCAGGCGCTGCTGCTGTTCGCCGCGCTGGGCCTGGGCCTGGCGCTGCCCTACCTGGTGGCGGGCTTCGTGCCGGCCGTGGCGCGCCTGCTGCCCAAGCCGGGCCCGTGGATGCACACGCTGCGCCGCCTGCTCGCCTTCCCGATGTTCGCGACCGTGGCCTGGCTGGTCTGGGTGCTGGGCCAGCAAAGCGGCATCGACGGCGCGGGCACGCTGCTCGCGCTGCTGGTGTGCTTGGCCGCCGTGGTCTGGGCGCTCACGCTGACCGGACGCACGCGCGTCGTCATCGCCACCGTGATGATCGCCTTCACCGCCGTGCTGGCCGGCACCATCGGCCGCAACATCGTGCAGGTGCCTGAACCGACTGCGAAGCTGGCCTCGGCAGCACCGAACGACGGCGAACGCTGGCAGCCGTGGTCGGCCCAGCGCGTGAGCGACATGGCGGCCGCGGGCCGGCCCGTGTTCATCGACTTCACCGCCGCCTGGTGCGTGACCTGCCAGTACAACAAGAAGAGCACGCTGGCCGACGCCGAGGTGCTCGCCGACTTCGACACCAAGCAGGTCGCCATGCTGCGCGCCGACTGGACCCGTCGCGACCCCGCCATCACCGCCGCGCTCACCGCGCTGGGCCGCAGTGGCGTGCCCGTGTACGTGCTGCAGGCACCGGGCAAGGCGCCCGTCGTGCTGACCGAAATCCTCAGCAAAGATGAGGTGCGCGCCGCGTTGGCAGCGCTTTGAGCGCCGATGCGGTGAATTGAAACGAGATGACAACGCCGCCGTCATGGGTTGTCACACGCACTTGAAGAAACCGTTCTAAGCTGCAGTTGTTGTTTGGAATTTTGTTTTTTGGAGTTCAAGCTGGCCATGACGCTCTCGCCCACTGTCGACTCACGCTCCCTTCGCGCCGCGCGCCAGGCGCGCGCCGCCCTCAGCCGCGCTTCCCGCCGCGCCGTCGTGGCCGCCGCCGTCGCGCTGGGCGCCACCTTCCTCATGGGCACCAACGCCTTCGCCGCGCCCGCCGTGGGCCAGCAGGCGCCCGACTTCGTGGCCGTCGACACCACCGGCGCCAAGCACAAGCTCTCGGACTTCGCGGGCAAGTTCGTGGTGCTCGAATGGACCAACCCCGGCTGCCCCTTCGTGCGCAAGCACTACGGCAGCGGCAACATGCCGGCCACGCAGAAGGCGGCCACCGACAAGGGCGTGGTCTGGCTCGCCATCAACTCCACCGAGCGCGCCGCCAGCGACTACCTGAAGGCCGACGCGCTCGACGCCTGGATGAAGTCGCAGAAGGCCGCGCCCACCGCCGTGCTGATGGACGAAGACGGCGTGATCGGCCAGGTCTACGGCGCGCGCACCACGCCCCACATCTTCATCATCGACCCCAAGGGCACGCTGGTGTATGCCGGCGGCATCGACAGCATCGCCTCGGCCCGCGTGGACGACATCAAGACCGCCACCAACTACGTGAACCAGGCGCTGGGCGAAGTGACCGGCGGCAAGCCGGTGTCGATGGCGAGCACGCGGCCGTACGGGTGTTCGATCAAGTACAAGAGTTGAGCGTGCGGGCGCTGTGCCCGCAGGGAATCACGCTCAAGGCAGAGCGCAGCATTCCCTTTCTTGCGCCCTCGATGAGGCGCTGTTTCCCGGCCTTGAACAGGCTCATCCTTCTTCACGACGAATGACAAATCCCACGCACGGTGAGAGAGGTGCGTGGAGTTTGACGATTGTTATCAGTGTGATCGCGGGGCGACTCGCAAACTGCGCGACCTGTTTTCCTCCCAAGGAAGTCGTCGATGCCGCGCACGCTGTCTGTCTCTTCTGCCGCGATCCCTGTTGTTCTTGGTCAGGCTGCACTGGAGCCCGTGCGGCTGTCAGGGCATGAGGGGGTCAACAGCCTCTTTGCCTACGAACTCTTTCTCAAGACCCCGGATGCGCTGGCTCTGTCCGGCGTCTCTTCCGGCGCCGACTTCGACCTGGATGCCTTCATCGGCCAGGAGATCAGCTGCGAGATCGAGCTCGATGGCTCTTCCCCCCGCCAGATCAACGCCCTGATCACCGACGCGGCCCTGTGGGGCGAGGAAGGGCGCCACGCCCAGTACAAGCTCACCCTGCGTCCCTGGCTTCACCTGGCCACCCTGCGCACCGACTGCAGGATCTTCCAGAACCTCAGCGTCGTCCAGATCCTGGACGAACTGCTGGGCGGCTACGCCTTTTCCGTGGACAAGCGCCTGATCGAGCACTACCCCGTGCGCGACTACCAGACCCAGTTCAACGAGAGCGACTTCGCCTTTTTCTCCCGCCTGTGCCAGGAATGGGGCATCAGCTACCACTTCGAGCATTCGGACGGCAAGCACCGCCTGGTGCTCTCGGACGCCATGGGCGCCTATGCGGCCGGCGATCCGCTGTACGAGCATGTGGAATACCACGCCCCGGGCTGGAAGATCGATGCCGAGTACATCCACAGCTTCGTTCCCCAGCACCAGCTCACCAGCGGGAAGTACGCCACCCGGGACTACGACTACACCCGGCCCAGGGCGGATCTGAGTGTTTCTCGAAGCGACCCGCGCCCGACCGGGCAGGCCGAGGGCGAGGTCTACCAGTGGCATGCATCCGAAGCGGGAGGCAGCCACTACGCCCAGCCCAATGCGGGAACTGATGCAAGCACTGATCCTCACGGAGAAGGCCACTTGCTCTCCCTGCTGCGCATGCAGGCACTGCGCACCCACGGCGCCCGGGCCCAGGCCAGCGGCAACCTGCGAGGCATGGTGCCCGGGTGCACCTTCCGGTTGAAGAAGCATCCCAGGGAGTCGGCCAACGCCGAATACCTGATCCTGGACACGAGCCTCCTCATCGAGGACGTGGCCGAAGACAGCCAGAACCGGGAAGCCACTGCGCAGCGCAAGCAGCAATGGCGCGTGCAGGTGGACTTCACAGCCCACCCGGTCACAGAGCCCCTGCGGCCCGAGCCGACCCAGCCCAAGCCCGCCATGGTCGGCCCGCAGGTGGCGCTGGTGGTGGGCCCCGAGGGCCAGAACCTGTGGACCGACGAGCTGGGCCGCATCAAGGTGCAGTTCCCCTGGGACCGCCAGGGACAGAAGAACCAGCACAGCAGCTGCTGGGTGCGGGTGAGCTCGCCCTGGGCGGGCAACCAGCTCGGGGGCATCCAGATCCCGCGCATCGGGCAGGAAGTCATCGTGAGCTTCATCGCGGGAGACGCGGACCTGCCGATCTGCATGGGAAGAGTCCACAACCAGGTGAATCTGCCGCCGTGGCAACTCCCGAGCCAGAGCGCATTGAGCGGGTTCAGGAGCCGGGAGCTGACGGAGGGTGGGGGCAACAGTGCAGCGGGCAGGTCGAACCATCTGATCCTGGATGACACGGCCGAAAAAATCCAGGCGCAGCTCAAGAGCGATCACCAGAGTTCCAGCCTGAGCCTGGGGGCGATCACGCGCATCGAGGACAACGCGGGCAGAAAGGACCCCAGGGGCGAGGGCTTCGAGCTGCGCACTGACGCCCATGGCGTGCTCAGGGCACAGGACGGCATGCTCATCACGACCGAAGGCCGCCCCGATGCGGCCCGCCACGCCAAGGACATGGGAGAAACCATCCAACGCCTGACAAGTGCACGCGACCAGATCGAAGGCCTGGCCGAAGCGGCCCGAACAGCCGAGGCTCAGGACAGCAACGACGACCAGTCCACCGTCGCCCAGGCCATCAAGCAGCAGAACGAAGACCTCCGGGGCCACGGCAGCCCATCGACCGAAGGCCGCTTCCCCGAACTGGCCGCACCCCATCTCGTGCTCGCCAGCCCCGCAGGCATTGCAGCCACGGCGACCACTCACCTGCATGCGCACACCGGCGCACACATCCAGTTCACCAGCGCCGGTCACACCTCACTGAGCGCCGCCCAACGCTTCCTCGCCAGCGTGGCGGAAGGCATGCGCATCTTCACGCTCAAGAGCGGCATCAAGGCCTTCGCGTCGCAGGGCGACATCCGCATCGAAGCCCAAAGCGACGCCATCGAGGCCACCGCCTTGAAAGACATCGACATCGTGAGTACCGAAGACACGGTCTACATCACCGCCAAGAAGAAGGTCACGATCAACGGCGGCACCAGCTTCAGCGAATGGAGCGAAGGCGGCATCCGGCATGGCACCTTGGGCACGTGGATCGAACACGCGGCAATGCACGGAACGCCGGGCCCCGACAAGAAGCCAGGGCCTACGGCACAGAGCGTGTGCTGGGAATGCCTGGCACGCGCTGCACGTCAGGCCTCGCCTGTGGCTCCCCGGATCTGACAGGGCCAGTACCGATGGCAATTCAAGCGTACGAGCGTGAGGCGGTCGAGCATGAGATCTCGCAAACCATCGCACAAGACATCGGTACTTTCGCCCGCCTCTCGCGCCAGAACGGTCAACGTTGTCACGCGTTGGTGGACGCCGGCCGATGCGGGGGGGTCGAAGAAGACAGGCAGGAAGACGGATGGGTGGCGCGTCTGGGGGCGCGATACCCACTCGATGCAACCCCTTTATTCCTTCACACGCAGGAAGCCGCTGCGGCCGGTGTCGGCCCTTGGCTGGTCGAACTGCCATCCATGCCCGATGCAGCGGACGCAGCGCCATGGCTGCACGACCTCGCACGTGGCGCAGGTGCCGCGCATGCCCTCAGTCTCGTGGCTTCGCCATTGCGGTCGATCACGCTGGCCACACACCTTCGCACTTGGCTCGACGCCGTGATACCCCCGGACCCTGGCCTCGATGACGACGAGGCCGTCGGCGCAATACTCCGCTGGTTCGATCCGCGCATCGGCTTCGACATGGTGACCTGCTGGCCCGACGAAGTTCGGCAAGACTTCCTGAGCGCTTTCACCTGGGCAGGATGGAACGCTGAATTCCATCCGCAGGGTCTTCGGTGCAGCAAGCCACACACACCACAAGGTGCCGCACGCACCGAGCCCATGCGACTGGACAAGGACCTGCTGCTCGCCATGGCTCCACTCAACCGGGCCGATGCGCTCCTGGCCCATGTGCACGAGCGTTTCGGGTCGCAGGCATTCCAGCACATCGCCCCTGCCTTGCAGCGGTGGATCGCCCTCGATCAGCGGCAAGCCGTGCAGCAACTCGGCCTGACCGATTTCGAGGACGGGATCACGTTGCTGCAGCAGTCGCTGAGCCTGCACCCCGAACTGTCGCGCCTGCCCGGCCTTTCAGAAGACCTTGCCGACGCGCGAAGTGCAGGGCGCACGCTCGCCCACGTGTTCGAAGCGCAGCCGGCCGAGTGGTGGCGACAACAACGGAATGCCGCCTCCCACACGTGGGCCCAGTGGACTTATCGCTTTCTGGCGCCATTGCATGCACGACGTGCTGCTTCCGATGCAGCCCACGCCTTTGCCACCCTGTTTCCAGCGGCGTCGCCCGCCGTCTGACGCGGGCATCTCACCCACTCGCCCCGAATCGATCCGCCATGCCCTATCAAGCCAAGCCCGGCGTCTGCGACTGCTCCGAAACACCGGTGCTCGAAGAAGAAGCCATCATCCTGTTCCCCAGCCTGGGCACGCCGTTGCTGCTGGCCCCCGGCCAGGTCAAGGCCAGCATCTTCATCGCCGCGCCTTCGAGCATGCGTGGCAAGGCCAAGGCAGCCGTCCCGACCGGCGAGGCCGTCGAGATGTACAGGCTGGTCGACCAGCATCTGCGGGTGGTCGACCTCGCACGCAAACAGGAGGCTGAGCAAGCCGACGGATCGACACAAACCGGCACCCTTTTCGAGGATGGCACGGCATGTGCTGCCGCCAAGCCTTGCATCAAGGCCTGGCTCGTCGGCTCTTTCGGACCTGGGGCACTCGTCAGCGATCGGCACGGCCGCCCCTTCGCCACCATCGCCCCCGCAGCGGCCCGGATCTACACCAAGGTGCAGGACGTCTACGAGATCGAGATCGATTTGTCGGCCCCGCCCTTCGCCGATCTGCAGAAGCCCGGCGCCATGAAAAGCCTTGCCTGGATGACCCGGCTGAGCACCGAAGACAGGAAGCTCGAAGCCTTCAAGGGCGTCAAGTACGCCGAGGCCCAGGACCTTGCCATCACACGCTTCCTGCAACAGCAGGCCGCACGCGATCCCTGGCACTTCGACAAGCTCCACGAATTCGCCATGCCGCCACCCGATGTCCCGTTCAGCTGGAGCAAGCCCGGCCAGAAACCCGAGCTGGACACCCTCCTCAAGAGCTGGCACCCCGTCAAGCGCATGACCAAACCGCGCCTCAAGCTGGGGCATCTCTCCGACGTTCATATCAACGTGCGTCAGAACGCCATGGGCCGCAGCGATGCCAAAGTGCTCGAAGAAGCCGATGAAGAGAAAGCCGCCTGGAACCGCCCCGTCGGCAGCAAGGTCTGCAACAGCTTCGAGGCCCTCAAGAAGCTGTTCGAGACGATGGCCACGGGCAACGACCAGGTCGACGCCGTGCTGCTCACGGGAGACCTGATCGACTACAACCGCAACTTCAATCCCATGGCCGAACCCGGCGGCCCGGGCAGGATCGGCGAGCAGTGGAAAGCCTTCAACCTGCTGGGCAACGTTTTCGACAAGGAAAAAGGCCGCCGCCTCTATCCGAGGGGCCTGGACGACATGATGGTCTTCAGCCTGGTGCGTGAGATGTACCGCAACCCTGCGTACCAGTTGCCCATCATCATGACCAGCGGCAACCACGAGGCCTACCAGGTGCCCTACGGCATCAGCGCGCGCGTGGAGGCTGGCGATCAGCACAACTGGGCGTTCATGCTCGGCGTGCTCGAGACCGCGACGCCCAACAGCCGCGATGCACGCAAACGCATGGAAGAGAACGCCCGCACGTCCTGGCCCGACGGCAATGTCCCGGCCGAGGCGCGGCGGGCGCAGCGAGCCCTCGCGCAGCCCGATGCCGTGGAGCGCCATCGCGCCCAGTTCGAGGCCGCCAGCGCGTGGACGCGCGGCAAAGCCAATGAAGGCATGAGCCGCGACCACAACATGACCATCTACGAGGCGTGCCTCGCCTATGGACCCACCTACGGCCATGCATTGACGGGCTACAACTTCGACGGCGGCCAGTTCGACTGGTTCTATGCGTTGTTCACGCCGCTCGCGGACGTGGTGTATGCCTACGGCGCGGACAGCACCGACAAGCCGGGCGCCAAAGCCGGACAGGTGATTGCCGCGCTGGGCTGGGGCATCGACGAGAACTTCAAGAACTTGCTGGGCGTTGCAGAGGCGGGGGTAGACCGCCAAGGGTCGGGAATACTCCCACGTGCCACCGAGTCCTTCAGCCATGACCAGCTGAAGCTACTGACACAGGCTCGAAGCTACAAGGCCGCGAGCAAGAGCACCCTCACCGTTGCCACGCACTTCACCATCGTGAGCTTCGACGAGCCCGAGCCCTACAGCAACGTCGCCAAGAAGAAGGAACGGGTCTTCTTCCACCCCCGCGATGGCGCCACCGGTGTCTGGGGCATGAAGGCTGCGCTGAACCACGTCAACGTGGGCACTTGCGAAAAGAACCAGGCCACCTACCTGGCCCAATACGTTCAGCCGATGGATCAGGCAAAGACCAGCCCCAGCCGCCCCAAGGTGGATTGGCACCTGTCGGGCCACAGCCATCGCTCGGGCGTCTACAAGCTCGGTTGGGACCCCCGTGGCATCTATGCGTCAGATGGCTGGCGCGTCGAGGTGCGAGAAGCCAAGGACCCGGGCATCCACAACACGCAAACAGTCAAACCGAACACCGTGACGGCGCTGATCGTCTCCAGTTGTGGCGGGCCCATCGGCTACCAAAACCTGGACGGCGAACTCAGCGCCTGGACCGGCCGCCCGCCCGCGGGGACCGCGCTCGATCCCACGACGGGCGAGATCCGGCAGGTGAAGACCGATCGGTGTCATGTCCAGAGCAAGTTCCAGGGCAAGGGCTTCAATGAAAAGCCGCGGTTGGCGGTGGCACTCGACTACCTGCACGCCATGAGCGGCTTGCCCAAGAAAGGCAACATCCGTGTGCCATTGCGCTTCAAGCCTGGGTACTTCGGCAAGAGCGGTCAGCTGGAACTGGTCTTGAGCGAGCAAGTGCGCAAGCTGGGGTGTGTGACAGAAGTGAAGTTGTGGGTGTTCGAGAAGAACAATCCAAAGCGTCCCGATGGTTCGCGCGGCGAAACCAAGACCTGGCATCCCATCGCGCCCACCTTGAACGGCACCACACTGAGCTTCAAGGATGAAGACACGGCAATGCTGTTGTCGATGATGAGCTCCAAGACTGTGAGTTCCAACGGTGCCCTGGCAATGGCGTGGAGTCCCCGATCAGTGGTCGAGAACTATCCCAACACCGAGTACGTGACGCTCCGTCAGCGACTGGTTCAGGCCTTCTGTGAAGTGACGTTGAAAGAACCCAGCCTGACCGACGCGGGCGAAAACTGGGGCAAAGACGTGCTCCATGCAGACCCGTGGGTGCTTCCTCTGGACATCGCACTCATCGACGGCAATGTGAACATGGGCGGGTTCAGCCTGGACAAGTCGGACCCGGCGCGTCCGAAGAACGCGGTGTGGCACTTTGGACGACCGTTGGGAGAGCGTGGGGAAGTACCGGATTGGGATTTCTTGTCCGATAACTTCCTGAGCAAAGGATATGTCGACAAGAAGTCCGCCATCTGGGTCAACAAGGACCCCGTGCGATAGATAGCCCATGCAACGACGCGACTTCCTCTCTACCTTCGGCTTGACCGCAGCCTCCCTTTTCTTCCCTTTGACCGGATGCTCCATGAGCAGCAAACCCAACATCAAGAATTTCAGCAGGATCTACCGCTATCTGCAGGATCCGGCTCTACGCATTCGTGAAACGGGCGATACGCTGCTGACCATCGAAGGCGCGGAGTTCAGTGGACTCAATCTTCAAGGACTGGTGTGGCGCCATGTGAAATTCGTGAACTGCGACTTTGCGGGTGCCTATGAAATCAAGCTCGATCGACTCGAGAAGAGCACTTTCGAGAACTGCAAGTTTGTCGGCATCCACGGTTTTGGCGACATGGTGGACGTGACCCTTCATCGCTGTGCCTTTGGCGGAGAAACCTATGTGATGGGCTACTCGGACAGCAAGCGCCTAGTGTTCGATGGATGCAGTTTCGTCGGTACGGACAGCAACCGCAATCACTGGGGTGCAGTGGGCGGCTATGGAGAAGCAGAGTTCGTGAGATGCAAGGGCAAATGGTTTGACTTGAGCGGACTCACCAAGTTGATGATTCGGGACTGTGAATTCGAAGCCGTTTCGAGCAAGCATGACCCTAGAGAGGTGGCCAATGTGCATGCGCCGGTTTTGATAGAACGCAGCAAGTTGCGCGGCACCTTCAATATGGTCGCGAGTTCAATCCAATCTCTCACCATCCGTGACACCGTCATCGACACGCTCGACTTGACCGGCGCCACTATCAAGGAGGGACTCTCGATGGAGCGAGTGCGTGGCGGGACCGTCGAGGCGATAGTCAAAGGCGCCAAACGCCTCGCCGTGCGAGATAGCCAGTTCACGCCTCCCGCATCAGGCGAAAAGTTCGCTTTCAGCCTCGCCAGCAATGACGCCCAGGAGGTGCTGATCGAGAACACCTCCATCCTTGGCGACAACATCCTCGTGGACATCGGCGGCGGCCCACATACCGAGTCCCTTTTTTTTCGTAAGAGCAAGTTCACCCGGCTTGACCTGCAGTACGCCCATGCGGCGCATCTGCTTCTGGAGGAATTCGAAGCGAACTCCGTGCGCTTGAACGATGCCCGCATCGGCAAGCTGGAACTGAGCTCGGCCGCCTTTGCCTTGACCCTGGACCTGTCCAACACCCAGGTCCATGAATTCAAGAAAACCGGTGGCACCGACCTGAAGAAGCTGAGCGGTCTCAAGCTCGACGGCTCCAACATCAAGCTGCCGCAATGAACCGCCCCACGCCAAAAAAATAGGCATGTGCAAGCTCGACGGCTGCCACATCGAACCGACATGACTGGCTGCTTTGCAGATCCATTTTTCCTTCTTCTATGCGGCATCCCATGGCTTCTTCTTGGGTTGCTAGTGGGTGGCATCGTGCTCGGGTTCAAGATGGCACGAGACAAGGCAGGATTTGCGAGCTTCGCAGGCGCTCTGATCTTCATCATCTGCCTGCTTTGTGCCTCTTTTCTTCTTTGGGGCACCCTCCTGATCTTCAGCAAGGACCTGTCGCTCGGCAGCAACTGGATGGGCACTCGATAGCCGGTGCTTCGTGACCGCACCCACGGCAGCGTCTTACCCACTGTGAGCCGCAAGACGACCAAATTGCCTTTGCAGCACGCCGCGCGTACCCTTGGTTATTTGCCGCACGCATCCTGACCATGGCCCGCATCGAACAACGGCTTGCAGCACTCGGCCTCGTGCTGCCCCCTCCCGTCACGCCACCACCCGGCGTCATCCTCCCCTTCCAGTTCGTCCGCCTCATCGGCCGGCGCGCGATCGTCTCGGGCCACGGCCCGCTGACGGTCGACGGCCGCATCGCTGCGCCGCTCGGCAAACTCGGCGCCGAACTGACGGTTGAGCAGGGCTACACCGCCGCGCGCCTCACCGGCCTCGCGATGCTCGGCAGCCTGCAGCGCGCGCTCGGCGACCTGGACCGCATCACCGCATGGACGCGCGTGTTCGGCATGGTGGCCTCGGCGCCCGGCTTTCAACAGCAGCCGGCGGTCATCAACGGGTTTTCCGACCTGATCCTCGAACTCTTCGGTCCCGAGGTCGGCGCCCATGCGCGCAGCGCCGTGGGCATGGCGGAGCTGCCTTTCGGCATCCCGGTGGAGATCGAGGGCGAGGTCGAGTTCGACGCGTGAGCGACAAAGCAGCACCCTGGCACCTGCGCCGCGCCACCGCCGCCGACGTGGCGGCCGTCACTGCGTGCGCCGTCGAAGCCTTCCGCACCTACATCGCGCGCCTGGGCCTCACGCCGCGGCCGATGACGCGCGACTACGCGCAGGCCATCGCCCATCTGCAGGTGTGGGTGGCCGAGCGCAAGGGTTCGCAGATCGGTGCGGCGCTGTTGCTCGACGTGACTGACGAGGGCTTTCTCATCGACGTGATCGCGGTGCACCCCGACCACCAGGGCAGTGGCGCGGGCCGCGCGCTGCTCGAACTGGCCGAGCGCGAGGCACTGCGCCAGGGCCACGCATCGATCTACCTGTTCACGAACGAGAAGATGACCGAGAACCTCGCGCTCTACCAGCGCATCGGCTATGTCGAGTTCCGGCGCGAATCGCTCGACGGGCGCACGCGCGTCTATCTGCGCAAGCCACTGACAAGCGCGTGAACTGTCAGGCGTCGTCCCCAAAGGTCACGCTCACGCGCAGGCCCGTGGGCTCAGCGGCGTCGAGCCGCAACTCGGCCCCCAGCAACTCGGCATAACGCGCCACGATCGACAGCCCCAGCCCCGCGCCCTGCCCCAGCTTCTGGCCCGCGGGGCCTTGCGCCCAGCGTTGCATGAGGTCGCGCTGCGCCTCGAGCGGAATGCCGGGTCCGTCGTCGATCACGCTCAGCGTGCGACCCGCGAGTTCGACGGTGATCGTGCGTCCGCCGTAGCGCAACGCGTTGTCGATCAGGTTGTCGAGGATGCCCTCCACCAGCGCTTCGTTCGCAAGCACCGTCACGCCGTCGTCGAGGCCGCGCGCGCCCAGGTCGACGCCGCGTGCATCGGCGCGCGCGAGGTGGCGCAGCACGGTCTGCTCGGCCAGCATGTCGAGCGACACGGGCGTGCGCTGCAGGTCGGTGCGCGCCTCGTCGGCCAATGCCAGCGCAAGCAGCTGGTCGATCAGGTGGCTCGCACGCGCCTGCCGTTCGGACACGCGCGTGAGCTGTTCGCGCCACACCTCGGTGTCGTGCTGCGCAAGCCCGTACTCGGCCAGCGCGCGAATGCCTGCGAGGGGCGTGCGCAGTTCGTGCGCCACGTTGCCCACGAACTCGCGTTGCGCGCGCACGCTGTGGCGCAGGCGATCGAACAGTGCGTTGACGGCATCGCCCAGGCGCTGCAGTTCTTTCGAGGTCTGCGCCACGGTCACCGGCGAGAGGTCGCGCACATCGCGGGTGTCGAGCGCACGCTGCAGTTCGCCGAGCGGTCGCAGGTCGCGTCGGATGCCGTGCCAGAGCCACACGGCCAGCAGCACGAGCAGCAGCACCTGCGGCGCCATGGCATAGAACAGCAGCCGCTGCACCAGTGCGGCGCGGCTCAGCGTGGTCTGGGCCACGATCACGCGGTAGGGCATGTGCAGGCCGGGTTCGGCGTCGTGATCGAGCACCACGGCACGCAGCACGTTCCCGTCGTAGTCGATGTCGGAAAAACGGTAGCGCGAACCTTCGTCGGGCAGCGGTGCCTTCAGGTCGACCCTGCCCGAGATGGGCGTGCCGTCGAGCCGCTGCACCGAGAAATAGACCTTGTCGGTCTGATCGAACAGCACGGTCGCCACCTCGCGCGGCGTGAGCAGCAGCTCGATGCCGCGTTCGCCGGCCTGCACGTTGGCCGACAGCGCATAGGCGTCGTCGAGCATGCCGCGGTCGAAGGCCTGTTCCGAAAAATAGTTGGCGATGACGAGTGCGATCACCGCACCGGCCATCCAGGTCAGCGCCAGCGGCACCAGCACGTTGCGCAGCACGCGCCGCGTGAGCGAAGGTGCAGTGCGCGTGACCGGTGGGGTGGTGGCCTCGCTCACGGGCGGCCTCACACCTCGGCTTCGAGCAGGTAGCCGATGCCGCGCAGCGTGCGGATGCCCGCGCCCGAGCCGAGCAGCTTCTTGCGCAGGCGCGAGATGAAGGCCTCGAGCGCGTTGTCGCCCAGCGATTCGTCGAAGCCCGAGAGCTTGTCCGACAGCGCCCGCTTGCTCACCGTGCGGCCCGGCGGGCTCATGAGTTCCCACAGCACCTCGAACTCGCGCGCCGGCAGATCGAGCGGTGCGTTCGCGACCGCGAAGCGCCGCGCCTTGCGGTCGAGCTTGAGCTGGCCGAGCACCACGATGTCTTCGGTGCCCTTGGCGCGCCGCACCAGCGCGCGCAGCCGCGCCTCCACCTCGGCGAGGTCGAAGGGCTTGCCCAGGTAGTCGTCGGCGCCGGCGTCGAGCCCGGCGATGCGCTCTTCGGTGCGCCCGCGCGCCGTGAGCACGAGCACCGGCGTGCGGTCGCCACGCGCACGCGCCTGTCGCAAGGCCGTGAGGCCGCTCGCCAGGCCGCTGGTGGGGCTGGCGGTGGCGGGCAGGTTGAGGTCGAGCAGCACGGCGTCGAAGGGCTGCACGCGCCACAGGTGGTCGGCATCTTCGACGTTGGTCGACACGTCGACCCGGTGGCCTGCGTCGGCGAGGCTGCGCAGCATGACGTCGCGCAGCACGGTGTCATCTTCCACAAGCAGGATTCGCATGGTGAGTGAATGAGTGGTGGGTGATTTGTGGGTCTGCCCTGGCGATGGACGCGTCAGCGGCCGGTCAGTCGCTCACCGCGATAAACGCGACATGAGCATACGACACACCTTCCGATGAGTGCACGCGATCCCTCCGATCCCTTGAGCCTGGTGTCCCCCGCCGTGCAGCGCACCGCGGTGGTTCTGCTGCATGGTTTATGCAGCACGCCTGACGAGCTGCTGACCGTGCAATCGACCCTGCAGCGCCACGGGTATGCGGTGCAGCCGCTGTGCATCTCCGGCTACTCGTTCGACACCGCCGCGCCGCTGCAGCAGGCCGTGCCTTTCGAACGCTGGCTCGACACCCTCGAGGCGCACGTGAAGGCGCTGCGGCGCACGCACGACCGCGTGATGCTGGTCGGCATCTCGGCCGGCGCCTCGCTGGCCCTGGGCGGCGCCATCCGCTGCGGGCGCGAGGTGGACGCGCTGGTGCTCATGTCGACCACGCTGCGCTTCGACGGCTGGGCCGTGCCGCGCACGCGCTTCCTGCTGCCACTGGCCTTCTACACGCCGCTGGGCCGTCTCTGGCAGTACCGCGAGCGCCCGCCCTACGGTGTGAAGAACGAGCGCGTGCGCACCTGGATCGAGCGCGAGCTGCGGCATCGCCAGGTCTCGCGCGCCGGCAGCGCGGTGATCGGCGTAGGTCACCTGCGCGAGCACGACCGGCTGATCCGCCACGTGCGGCGGCGCCTGAACGACGTGCAGTGCGAGCAGGTGCTGGCGCTGCATGCGCGCGAGGATGAGGTGGCCAGCCTGTCCAACCTCGACCTGCTGGTGCGCGGGCTGCGCTGCGCCTCGCTGCGTACCGTGGTCCTGAACAACAGCTACCACATGATCAGCATCGACAACGACCGCCAGCAGGTCGTGCGCGAGACCCTCGCCTTCGCCGAGACCGTGGCCCACGGCCCGGTGCCCGAACCCGTGTTCCGCGTCCGCGGACTTGCTCTTCACGCCTGAAAGAAAGGAACCTCCTCATGTCTTCCTCTCCCACCTTCAACAGCATCGCCACCATCCTCGAGACCGACTTCCGCGTCGCACGCACGGCCATCTCGCCGACCACCGCGCTGTCGGACCTCGGTCTCGATTCGCTCGCGCTCATGGAGTTCGTCTTCGCGGTGGAAGACGCCTTCCACCTGCGCATTCCCGAAGACCGGCTCGACCCGCGCGAAGCCGGCATCACGCTGCAGCGGCTGTGCGAGGTGATCGACGCCGAGGGCGAAGCCGCCGCCGCACGCGCCGAACCCATGGCAGCGGCCGCATGAGCAGCGGCGCCGCCCATGCCGTGCTGGCGGCCACCGCCACGGCCCACACCGCCGCCGCGCCCGTGCACGTGAGCGGGCTCGGTTTCATCACGCCGCTCGGACGCAGCATCGAAGCCTTCGACGACGCGCTGTTCGCCGGCCGCTCCGCGGTGCGCGCGCAGACCCTCGAGATTCCCGGCATGGACCCGATGGCCATCGCCGCCGCCACCTGCGACTTCGACGCCGGCGGCGTGCGCAGCGCCTCGCGCCTGCCGCTGGACCGCGGCACCGCGATGGCCCTGGCCGCTGCGCAGGATGCTGCGGCCGATGCCGGTCTGGACCTCGACGCCCTCGACCGCGACCGCCTCGGCGTCTTCTGGGGCAGCGGCCTGGCCGGCGCCGGCACCTTCGACGCCACCACGCGCGCGCTCTACGGCGAACAGCGCCGCATGCGCCCCACCACCGTGCTCACCGTGATGCCCAACGCCGCGGTCGCCGAACTGGCGCTGCACTTCGGCGCGCGCGGCGCGGCGCTGGCCTATGCCTGCGCCTGTGCTTCATCGGCCGTGGCCATCGGCGAAGCCATGCGCGCCATCCGCGGCGGCTGGATCGACATCGCCATCGTCGGCGGCCACGACGCCATGCTCACGCCCGGCGTGATGGCCAGCTGGCACGCGATGCGCGTCATGGCGCCGCCGCCGGCCGATGCGCCCGCCACCGCCTGCCGTCCGTTCTCGGGCGACCGCGCGGGCTTCGCCATCGGCGAGGGCGCGGCGGCGCTGGTGCTCGAATCGGAAGCCCATGCGCGGGCACGCGGTGCCGGCGCGCAGCCGTTCGTGCTCAGCGGCTACGCCAGCAATTGCGACGGCACGCACATCACCCACCCTGACCCGGCCGGCCAGGTGCGCGCGATGCGTGCCGCGCTGCGCGACGCCGGGCTCGTGCCCTCGGACATCGGCCACATCAACGCCCACGGCACGGCGACGAGCGCGGGCGATGCGGCCGAGGCCGCATCGATCGGCGAACTGTTCGGCGACGCCGCACCGGTCAGCGCGACCAAGGCGATCCACGGCCACGTGCTGGGCGGCGGCGGTGCCATCGAACTCGTGGCCGCACTGCGCGCACTGGCCCGCGAGACCCTGCCGCCCATCGCCCACCTGCACACGCCGGATGCCGCATTCGGCAACGTCGACTTCGTGCGCGGCGCGGCGCGCGAGGCGCGGGGGCTGCGCCATGTGCTGTCGAATTCCTTCGCCTTCGGCGGCACCAACGCGGTGATCGTGGCGAGCCGGCGCTTCCCGGAGGGTTGAACTTCGGGGGAGAAAAAAACGGGGCGGTTGTCAGCACCACCTTGCCATGGCTATGCTCGGCCGCATCCATCCTTGCGGACCTCATAGAAGAAGCGCGACATGCCCCTGCACCGCCTCGCCACCCCCTCCGATTTCGACGCCGTCTTCGATCTCTACATGCATGAGCGGGTCGTGCCCTACCTGGGCTACGACCCGATGCCGCGCGACGACTTTCGCCCGATCTTCCAGGGCCTGCTCGACAGCGGTGCTTTCTTCATCTTCGAAGTCGATGGCCAGGTCGCCGGCTTCTACCGCGTCACACGCTACCCGGGCCGCGCGCAGCATGTGGCGAGCCTGGGCACGCTCGCGGTCGATCCCGCATTCCACGGCCGCGGCATCGCGCAGACCATGGTGACCGACGTGCTCGCGCGGCTGAAGGCCGAAGGCGTTCGCCGCGTCGAGCTGATGGCCGAGAGCGACAACGCCACGGCCCTGCGTTTCTATGCCCGGCTGGGCTTCGTGCAGGAAGGCACGCTGCGCCAGTTCTACCGCCGGGCCGGTGAAGCGGACTTCGTCGACGAGCACCTGATGGCGCTGCTGTTCGACTGATCCGCTGTCGGATCAATGTTGTGGGTGCTTTGGCTTCCAGCGCCGCAGCAACAGCGCATTCGCCATCACGCTCACGCTCGACAGCGCCATCGCCGCGCCGGCCACCACCGGGCTCAGCAAACCGAAGGCCGCGAGCGGGATGCCGGCCACGTTGTAGGCGAAGGCCCAGAACAGGTTCTGCCGGATCTTCGCCACCGTGCGGCCTGAGAGCTCGAGCGCTTCGGCCACGAGCGCGAGGTCGCCGCGCATCAGCGTGATGCCGGCCGCTTCCATCGCCACGTCGGTGCCGCCGCCCGACGGCGCCATCGCGATGCCCACATCGGCCGCGGCGAGCGCGGGCGCGTCGTTCGCACCGTCGCCGACCATCGCGACCACATGGCCGTTCTTGCGCAGCGCGCTCACCTGTTCGGCCTTGTCGGCCGGCAGCACGTCGGCGCGCACATCCTCGGCCGGAATGCCCAGGCGGGCCGCCATCGCCTGCGCCGCGCGCAGGTTGTCGCCCGAGATCATCACCACGCGAAGGCCGCGCGCACGCAAGGTGCGGATCGCTTCGGCAGCTTGCGGCTTCGGCTCGTCGGCGAAGGCCAGCAGCGCCTGCACATGCGCGGAACCGGCATCGTCGAAGCGCAGCAGCGCGGAGACCGTGGCACCCTGCGACTGCAGGCGTTCGATGTCGGCTTCGGCCGGCATCGCGTCGAGTTCGCGGCACCAGCGCAGGCTGGCGATGGCCCAGGTCGCGCCGTTCACCTCACCGCGCACGCCGCGGCCCGGCATCGCCTGCATCGCACCGAGCGGCGGCGCCTGTACGCCGCGTTCGGCAGCGGCAGACAACACGGCGCGTGCGAGCGGATGTTCGCTGCCGCCTTGCAGGCTGGCGGCCGTGGCGAGCAGGTCGTTCTCCTTCGCCAGCGCACCGGCCGCGGGCAGCAGCGCCGTGAGCACGGGGCGACCCACCGTCAGCGTGCCGGTCTTGTCGAAGGCCACGGTGTCGACGCGGTGCGCAATTTCCAAAGCCCGCGCGTCCTTGATGAGGATGCCGTGCTTCGCGGCCACGCCCGTGCCCGCCATCACCGCCACCGGCGTCGCCAGGCCCAGCGCACAGGGACAGGCGATGACCAGCACCGCCACCGCATGGATCAGTGCGATCTCGACGCCGGCCCCCGCGACCATCCAGCCCGCGAAGGTGACGAGCGCAATCACCAGCACCACCGGCACGAACACCGCCGCCACCTGGTCGACCATGCGCTGGATCGGCGCCTTGGCGGCCTGCGCGTCCTCGACCAGCCGGATGATGCGTGCCAGCACGCTCTCGGCGCCGACCGCGCGCACCTCGATCACCATGCGGCCGTCGCCGTTCACGGCGCCGCCGGTCAACAAGTCGCCGGGGCTCTTGGCCACGGGCAGCGGTTCGCCCGTGAGCATCGATTCGTCGACCTCGGACTGCCCTTCGAGCACGCGCGCATCGGCCGGCACGCGTTCGCCGGGACGCACGGCGAGCCGGTCGCCGACCATCACCTCGGCCAGCGGCACGTCGCTTTCCTTGCCGCGTGCATTGATCAGGTGCGCCACTTCGGGCCGCAGCTGCTGCAGCGCGCGGATCGCCGAGGTGGCCTGGCGCTTGGCGCGCGCCTCGAGCCACTTGCCCAGCAGCACCAGCGTGATCACCACCGCCGAGGCTTCGAAGTACAGGTGCGGCACCATGCCGTGCCCCGCGTGCTCGCCGGTGGCGGCGCGCCACCACAGCCACAGCGACAGGCCGAAGGCCGCGCTGGTGCCCAGCGCCACCAGCAGGTCCATGTTGCCGGTGCGGGCCCTGGCCGCATGCCAGCCCGCGCGGTAGAAACGCGCGCCAAGCCAGAACTGCACCGGCGTCGCGAGCAGCAGCTGCACCCAGGGCGGCAGCATCCAGCTCTGGCCGACCAGGTCGCCGAGCATCGGCGCCATCAGCGGGATCGACAGCGCCAGGCCGACGGCCACGGGCATGAAGCCGTGCCAGGGCGACAGCGCGGCGGCCTCGTCCTGCGCGGTGCTCTCGGCGCGCGGCTCGTAGCCGGCGGCGCGCACGGCGCGGCGCAGCAGCAGGGCCATGTCCTCGCCGCCGGTGGCCACGATGCGGGCCGACTCGGTCGCGAGGTTGACGCTCACGTTCTGCACGCCGGGCACGTTCTTGAGCGCGCGCTCCACGCGCATCACGCACGAGGCGCAGGTCATGCCGCCGACCGAGAGGTCCAGCGTGGCGGCGGCCGCCGAAGGTTGAGGCTGAATGTGTTCCATGGTCCCGAGGCTAAAGCCTGACACCATGGCAAGGTCAAGCGCGGCGGCTTCAAAGCCCTTGGCTGGACGTTGACATCGTGAGAGGGTTGAAACTGGCGTTGTCCCCGATTCGGGTGTTCAATCCTTCCACCCTTCATTCATTCCGACAAGGAGCAACGACGATGAGCCAGAAATTCCAGGTCTCCGGCATGAGCTGCAACCACTGCGTGGAGGCGGTTCAGGACGCGGTGCAGACGGTCGACCCGCACGCGCAAGTCACGGTCGATCTCGAAACCGGTCATGTGGACGTGTTGAGCCAGCAGCCGCGCCAGGACATCGTGGTCGCGATCGAGAACGCCGGCTACACCGTTCAATGATGACGGCGAGCTCCGCCCACGGCCGCCAGGTCGCCATCGGCGAGGCCGCGCGGCTGTCGGGCGTGTCGGCGCGCATGGTGCGCCACTACGAAGGCCTGGGCCTGCTGCCCGCGGTGGCGCGCACCGAGAGCGGCTACCGCCAGTACAACGACGCCGACATCCACACGCTGCGCTTCATCAAGCGCTCGCGCGATCTGGGGTTCTCGATGGAGGAAATCGCCGAACTGGTCGGCCTGTGGCACAACCGCCGCCGCGCCAGCTCGAGCGTCAAACGCATCGCGCAAAAGCACCTGGGTGAACTGGAGCAGCGCATCGCCGACATGCAGTCGATGCGCAGCACGCTCGCGCACCTCGTGCATTGCTGCCACGGCGATGCGCGGCCCGACTGCCCCATCCTCGACGACCTGAGCCAGGTCTAGAGTCCAGGGACTCCCCCAGGCTTCGCGCACTTCGTGTCGCTGCGCCAACCCCCTCGCCGGGGGCGATACCGGTGGCCCGGCAAAGCCGGTTCCACGGTATCTCTGGAAAAAGTCAGGCGTTCTTGACGAGCGACAGCACCTGGCTCGTGTCGAGGGTGCGCGCCCGTTCCTGGATCGCCGGCAGGTACTGCGTCTGCAGGCCCTGCCCTTCCTTCACCACGTTGGAGAACGCGTCCTTCAGCATCTGCGTGGAGAGCGTGCGCCCGCCCGCGTAGTAGCGCTTGGCCACGTGGCCAAGCGCATAGGTCGACGCGAAGCTCATGCCCGAGCTCACGGCCTGCTTGCCCAGACCGCCCAGCAAACCGCCGCCGACCTTGCCCAGCAGGCCGCCGAGCAGCTTGCGCCCCGCCTGCTCCAGGTACTGCGAGGTCAGGCCCACGCCCACGGTGGCCAGGAAATCCTTGATGTGGCCGGTGTCCAGCTGGTAGCCGTGCGCCTGTCCGATGCGGTAGACCAGCTTCATCTGCAGCGGAATGATCGCCATGGTCGACAGCGTCTCGGGCAGCAGCTCGAGCGCGCCGTTGAGGATGGCGGCGTTGAGGATCGCCCGGTCGAGCTCGGTGCTGTCGGGCGCCTGCGGCGCCGCGGGGGTCGCCGCGGTTGCAGCCGTTACCGCCACAGCCGCCGGCACCGCGGCGGCAATGTCTTCCGCCCGCTGCGAGAACTGCGCCGCCGAGGCGTCCAGGCCGAGCGAGCTGCGCACGTCCATCAAAAAGAGCCGCTCCGGCTCCGACTGCACGCCGTCGGCGTCGCACATGCACACCGCCATCTCGTACGCCAGCTGGCGCGACTCGGCGCTTTTCAGCTCGCCGGCCACCGAGGCCAGCGACACCCGCTTCATCAGCACGTCCTGGTAGATCGTCGGCAGGTTCACGCCGTCGGCCTGCGACAGGCCCTCGGCGATGCGCTTGATCTCGGCGCGCTCGCGTTCGTGCTTCTCGCCGTCGACAAACGCCGCCAGCAGGCTCAGGGTGACGATCGCTTTTGTTTCAGAAGGTGTCATGTTCGAGTTTTTTCGTCATGTGAAGGAGCGGATTGGGTCCGCCCGGCGCCCGAAGGTTCCTCCACGCGTTCTCCCCACAAAACTGGGGCAACTCTGTGGATAACCCCGGCACTGCTCTGTAGGGGCGTTGCAAGTCATTGATTTGCAAAGGAAATCTACAGCCTGCTCAATTAACAGGCAATGAATTTCTCGGCCCGAAAACCGTCTTTCGCAGAATTCCGGAAGGCTGTCAAAGGACAACTCTGGGGAGAGTTTTTGCACAAGCCATCGGTTATCCACAGGGCCGGCGGGTTACCCCATGTTGTCCAAGTTGCGGGTACACCACGGAAGCGCGGGTGCGCACAGTGACGCGGGCATGACAAGTCGTTGTCACGTCAAGGAAAAAGCGACCTTTCCACAGACCGGTGCGACCCTTATCTACTACTACTAATTTGAATAAGAAGAATAAGAAGACAGGAAGAGGAAAAGCCGCGCCCGAAAAAAAAGGCCGCGAAAGGCCGCGCCGGTCGCCGGCGCCTCGGGCGAAAAACCGGGCACGGGTCGTCCGTGGCCCTCGCTAACATCGCCGGATGAGCTTCAAACCCCGGATCCTGATTGCCGAAGACGAATCGGGCATCGCCGACACGCTCCAGTACGTTTTGAGCAGCGACGGTTTCCAGCCGATCTGGTGCGCCACGGCCGAAGAAGCCATCGCGCAGTTCGCGCAGGAGCGCCCCGCCCTCGCGATCCTGGACATCGGATTGCCCGACCTGAACGGCTTCGAGCTCTTCAAACGCCTCCAGGCGCTGAACCAGTCGATGGGCGGCCCGGAGGTACCGATGGTGTTTTTGACGGCCCGCAGCGACGAAATAGACCGCGTGGTGGGCCTCGAACTCGGTGCGGACGACTACATTGCCAAGCCGTTTTCACCCCGCGAGCTGGTCGCTCGCGTGCGCACCATCCTGCGGCGCAGCGCCAGAAACGGCCCAGGAAGCCCGCCAGCGGCCGCAGCGCCGATTCATGGGGCTCCCCATCAAAACGCGCCGGCGCCGCCTCCAGCGGCGCCACAGACCCCCGCAACCCCCTTTGCGCTCGACAGCGAGCGCATGCAGATCCGGTACTACGGACGGCTGCTCGAACTCTCGCGCTACGAATACGGTCTGCTGAAACTCATGGTCCAGCGCCCGGGGCGCGTGTTCACGCGCGACGAACTGCTCGAACTGGTCTGGGACGACGCCAGCGACAGCTTCGACCGCACGGTCGACGCGCACATCAAGACGCTGCGCGCCAAGCTCAAGACCATCGCGCCGGAGGTGGAGCCGATCCGCACCTTGCGCGGCACCGGCTACGCGCTGCACGAAGATCTGCCCGCCAGCAGGGAATGACGCGCCGGACCCGGATCTTCATCGGCATCCTGCTGATCTACACGGCGGGCATCGCCTTCCTGCTGTACCGCGTCGTTTCCGACATCGACCCGCGCTACCGCGAGTCGGCCGAGGAATCGCTGGTCGAGACCTCGCAGCTCATGGCCAGCCTGGTCGAGCAGGACGTGATCGCCGGCGCCATCAACACGGCGCGGCTGGAGCCGCTCTTTCGCAGCGTCTACACGCGTGAGTTCTCGGCCCAGATCTACAACCTGCACAAGAGCCGGGTCGAGCTGCGCGTGTACGTCACCGACCGCACCGGCCGCGTGATGTTCGATTCGCTCGGCCGCCACCTGGGCAACGACTACTCGCAGTGGAGCGACGTGAAGCGCACGCTCGGCGGCCTGTACGGCGCGCGCACTTCGCGCGATGTCGACGGCGACCCGCGCACCTCGGTGATGTACGTCGGCGCACCGATCCGCTGGAACGACGAGATCGTCGGCGTCGTCAGCGTCGGCAAGCCGGTGCAGAGCTTCGGCCAGTTCGTCGAAGACGCGCGCGTGCGCACCATCTGGGTCGGCGTGGGGTCGGCGCTGGCGCTGCTGTTGCTCACCGTGATCGTCTCGGTCTGGCTGGTGCGGCCCTTCGGCCTGATCCGCGACTACTGGACCTGGGTGCGCGCGCAGCGCAGCCTGAGCCTGTCGCGCATGGCGCGGCGCGCGGTCGATGCGGTGCGCACCGGCTTCGGCGAAATGCGTGACGCGCTCACCGGGCGCAACTACGTGGCCGACTACGTGCAGACCTTCACGCACGAAGTGAAGAGCCCGCTCTCGGCCATCCGCGGCGCGGCCGAGCTGCTGCAGGAACCGCAGATGCCGCACGACCAGCGCGAGCGTTTCCTGAAGAACATCGAACGCGAAACCCAGCGCATCCAGGAAATCGTCGACCGCATGATGGAGCTCACCGCGCTCGAGACGCGGCGCACGCTCGACCGCACCGAACCGGTGGCGCTGGGGCCGCTCATCGAAGACATTGCCGCCAGCGCGCAACCCGCCGCGTCGCGACGCAACATCCGGTTGATCGTGAACATCCGCGAGCCTGCGCGCGTCGAGGGCGATCCGTTTTTGCTGCGCCGCGCGATCAGCAATCTGCTCGACAACGCACTCGACTTTTCACCGCCCGACAGCGAGGTGCTGCTGACGCTGGAAACCACCTCGCGGCTGGCGCGCATCAACGTGCGCGACCACGGCCCGGGCATTCCGGACTACGCGCAGGAAAAAGTCTTCGAGAAGTTCTATTCGCTCGCCCGGCCGCACAGCCAGAAGAAGAGCACGGGGCTCGGCCTGGCGTTCGTGAAGGAAATCGCGACCCTGCACCGGGGCCGCATCGACCTGGGCAACGCGACGCGCGGCGGCGCCGTGGCGACGCTCACGCTGCCGCTGCTGTCAACCCATCACTGACCCACGAGCGCGCGGTAGGCCTCGCGCGTCTCGGGGCTCACGGCGTCGAGCAACTGCTCGTACGACGTCTGGTGCCGCGCCAGCATGCGTGCCGACGCAACCGCCTTCGATTTGCAGAACCAGTGGCAGGTGTGCTGCATCAGGAACAGCTCGGCCGACATCGTGAAGGCCTTCGATTTCGGCGAGCGGCCGGCGGCATTTTTCGCCACGCCCGCGATGCCGCGCGCATGAATGCGCAGTGCCTCGCGCAGGTCGAAGCTGGCGGCGGGGAACAGCGTGGTGGCGAACGGCAGGGCCACCGGCAGCCGGCTCACGCGCGTGTCGGCTTCGGGTTCGCGCGCCAGCTCGGCGGCGAAGGTCTCGAACTGGCCCGCGAGCTTTTCCTCGGTGGTGTCGAGCAGGTGCCAGATCTGCTGGCGACGCTCGGCGTCGTCTTCGCCGAGGCAGCGCAGGTAGCCCTGGGTCAGGCTCTCCATCAGCTTCTCGATCTGGTAGCGGCCCAGATGGCGACCGAGCAGCGCGATGCGCTGGCGCTGTTCCTTGGACTTGAGGATGTAGAAGCCGGCGGCGATCAGGGCCACCAGGGTGAGGATTTCCATGGATGCGAGAAAAGGGGAGAAAAGAGAAGAGACAAAAAAAAGCGGGGGCCGCGGCACCGAGTGTAGGCACCGCGCGTCCCCCGCGTCTTTGGGTGATCTCGCCGCTGGCTAGCGGAAGAAATCGAGGATGCGGTTGCGTTCTTCAGGCGGCGGCGGCGCGCCGACCGGCGCGCCCGTCAGCACCTCCACCGGCTGGATCGGCTGCTCGGCGCTTTCCAGGCCCAGGCTCGCCACGTTGTGGCCCGGCGTGAAGTCGTCGAAGTACCACTCGCCGTCGATGCTCACCACGCCGGGCGGTTCGGCCGGCAGGGTCACGGGCACGCCGCGCAGCGCCGACTGCATGTAGCCGATCCAGATCGGCAGGCTCAGGCTGCCGCCGGTCTCGCCGCGCACGCCGAGCTGGCGCGGCGTGTCGTAGCCGACCCAGGCGATGCCCACGCGCGTGGGCTGGAAGCCCGCGAACCAGGTGTCGAAGGAGTCGTTGGTGGTGCCGGTCTTGCCGTACAGGTCGTCGCGCTTGAGCGCCTGGTAGGCCTTGAAGCCGGAGCCACCCTTGACCACGCTCTGCAGCAGCGATTCCATGATGAAGGCGTTGCGCGCGGGAATGGCGCGGCGGCTTTCGTCGAGCACCGGGGGCTCGGTTTCCATCAGCACCTTGTCCTTGAGGTCGGTCACGCGGGTCACGAGGTACGGGTTCACGCGATAGCCGCCGTTGGCGAACACCGAGTAACCCACCGCCATCTGCATCGGCGTGACCGAGCCGGCGCCCAGGCCCATCGGCAGGTTGGCCGGGTGCTTGTCCTTGTCGAAGCCGAACTTGGTGACCCAGTCTTGCGCGTAGGGTGCGCCGATCGACTGCAGCACGCGCAGCGTGACCAGGTTCTTCGATTTCATGAGCGCGTTGCGCAGCGGCATCGGGCCTTCGAAGCCGCCGTCGAAGTTCTTCGGGTCCCAGGGCTGGCCGCCGTTGGCGGCGGCATCGAACACCAGCGGGGCGTCGTTCACCACGGTGGCGGGCGTGAAGCCCTTTTCGAGCGCGGCCGAATAGATGAAGGGCTTGAAGCTCGAACCCGGCTGGCGCCAGGCCTGCGACACGTGGTTGAACTTGTTCTTGCCGAAGTCGAAGCCGCCGACCAGCGCCGTGATGGCGCCCGTGCGCGGGTCCATGCCGATGAAGGCGCCCTCCACTTCGGGCAGCTGCGTGATCTCCCAGGTGTTCTTGGGCGTCCTGGCGACGCGGATCACGGCGCCGCGGCGGATCTTGATGTTGGGCGGTGCCTTCGCCGCCAGGCCCGACTGCGCGGGCTTCAGGCCCTCGCCGGAAATTTCGAAGGCTTCGCCGTTGGCGCGCACCGCGGTCACTTCCTTGGCGCTGGCTTCCAGCACCACGGCCGAGATCACGTCGCCGTTGTCGGGGTGCTCGGCCAGCGCTTCGTCCACGGCCTCGTCGATTTCCTTCTGGCCGCTGGCCGGCAGGTCGACGAACTTCTCGGGGCCGCGGTACACCTGACGGCGTTCGTAATCCATGATGCCCTTGCGCAGCGACTTGTACGCCGCCGCCTGGTCGGCCGCCACCAGCGAGGTGTAGACCTTCATGCCGCTGGTGTAGATGCTGTCGCCGTACTGCGCGTACATCATCTGGCGCACCGTCTCGGCCACGTACTCGGCGTGCAGCCGGTTCGGGTCGGCGGCGTCGCGCAGGTGCAGCTCTTCCTTCTTGGCTTCGGCCGCCTGTTCGGCGGTGATGAAGCCGGTCTCGTGCATGCGGTCGATCACGTAGAGCTGGCGCGCCCGCGCGCGGCGCGGGTTGGCCACCGGGTTGTTGGCGCCGGGCGCCTTCGGCAGGCCAGCCAGCATGGCGGCCTCGGCGATGGTCACCTGCTGCAGCGGCTTGCCGAAGTAGGCCTCGGAGGCGGCGGCGAAACCGTAGGCGCGGTTGCCCAGGTAGATCTGGTTCAGGTAGATCTCCAGGATCTGGTCCTTGCTGAGCTGCTGCTCGAGCCGGAAGGCCAGCACGATCTCCGAGGCCTTGCGGCTGAGCGTGCGCTCCGAGCTCAGGTAGACGTTGCGAGCCACCTGCATCGTGATGGTCGAGGCGCCCTGCTTGCGCCCGCCCTTGAAGCTGGCCACGGCCGCGCGCGCGAAGCCCTTGTAGTCCACGCCGCCGTGGTCGTAGAAGCGCGCGTCTTCCACGGCCAGCACGGCGTCCTTCATGACCTTCGGAATGTTGGCGAAGGGCGTGAGGTTGCGGCGCTCCTCGCCGAACTCGCCGATCAGCGAACCCTCGGCCGTGTATACGCGCAGCGGCAGCTTGGGCCGGTAGTCGGCCAGCTCGGAAATGTCGGGCAGCTTCGGGTAGATGGCGACCACCCCCACGATGGCGGCGCCCAGCAGCGCGACGGCGCCGGCACCGGCCGCGATGGTGCTCCAGCCGGCGATGCGTTTCCACGGGAGCTGGCGCAGCGCACCGGCGGGTTGGGAAGGGCGAGGTTCTTGGGACATGGGATGGGGGCTAGCGAAGAGGTTGGAGCCGTGGCGCGCGCGGGCGTTCCGTCACCCGGGGATCGAGCGCGCCGCGCCGCACGCCTTCCAGCGCGCAGTGCATGGCATCGAAATACTTGTCGTGGTCGTAGGCGATGAGCAGCAGGTCCACCCCGGCGTCGAGTGCGCCCAGCGTGGCGTTGCAAAGACCTCGGTTGTAGGCCCCGCCCATCGTGAGGTCGTCGGTGACGAGCAGGCCCTGAAAGCCCCATTCGCCTCGAATCACCTGCCGCACGATTTTGCGTGAGAAAGAGACCGGCGCGTCCGCGTCGAGTTCCCCGAGGATGACATGGCCGAGCATGATCGCGGCATCCGAATGTTTCGACACGTCTTGAAACGGCTTCCAGTCGTGCGCGGCCAGCCGGGCCACGGGCGTGCGCAGTTCGGCACCCATGTGGTGCGTGTCCTCGGTCACGCCAGCCAGGCCGGGAAAGTGCTTGAGCGTTCCGCGCACGCCAGCCGATTCAAGGCCTTGCTCGTAAGCGAGCGCCACCTGCGCGGTGACGTCGGGGTCGCTGGAAATGGCGCGTTCCTCGATGCGGGTGTGCAGGTCCCAGCGGCCCGGGGCGCGGCCGGGGCGCAGGTCGACCACCGGGCTGAAGTTCAGCGTGATGCCCAGCGCGGCGAGCGCCCCGCCCTGCTGCGCGCCGTAGGCGCGGGCACGTTGCAACAGTTCGTGTGCGGGCACGTCGGCCTCCAGCAGGCTGGCGAGTGCCGGCTGGCGGGGCACCATCGGCGACAGGCGCGAGACGCCGCCGCCCTCCTGGTCGGTCGCCACCACCAGCGGCGGCAGGCCGGCCGCCAGCCGCAGCGCCTGCAGGCTGGCGATTTCGGCGCGCAGGGTGTCGGCGCTGCGGCCCTTCACATTGCGGCCGGTGACGAAGATGCCGCCGATCAGGCCCCGGCGGGCCAGCTCGCGCAGGTCGTTCGCGTCGTCGTAGCCGACGATGAAGCGCGCGCCGAGTGCCTGCGCCACCGGGCCCGAAGCCGCGTTCACTTCCAGCCGGTGCTGGCGCGAGGCCAGCTCGTGGCCCAGCGCCGTCAGCGTTGCGCCCACCACCAGGGCCAGTGCCACCACACGGCGCGCGCCGCGCGCGCTGCGCCAGGCGATCGCGGCGGCGGCGCACAGCGCGGCGAGCAGCAGCGGCAGCTCCTCCTCGCGCAGAAAGCGCAGGTGCGGGTCCTTCAGGTGCCAGGCCCAGGCGCACAGCACGGCCAGCAGCAGCCAGCCGAGCACGCCGGGGATGGCGCGCAGCAGTCTCATGCGTCCACCGTGGCCACCGGGGTGGCCGGGGCGGGTTCGCTGCGGCGCGACAGCGCATACCAGTCGACCTTGCGCGTCACGAGCATCAGCGTGGCCAGCATGCCGAAGATCAGCAGCGCGCCCAGCAGCAGCGCATTGCTTTCCGAGGCCAGCAGGCCGTAGAGCGCGCCGTACAGCAGCGCCACGAAGGCGGCGAACGACAGGCCGCGGCGCCAGCCTTCGAGCACCGCGCTGAAGTACACGGCCAGCAGCGCCACGCTGGCTGCGGCCGCACCCGCGTAGGCCATCCAGAAGGCGAACTTCTCCGACAGCGCGAGCAGCAGCAAGAAGAACAGCGCGATCGACAGGCCCACCAGCCCGTACTGCACCGGGTGCAGGCGCAGTTTGCGGAACAGCTCGAACATGAAGGCCGCCATCAGCACCAGGCCGATGAAGAGCGCGCCGTACTTGCCGGCCCGCGTGCTCATCGAATACACGTTGACGGGCTGTGCGAGCGACACGTCGAAGGTCTGCAGCGGGCCCGAGGCATGGCGTGGCGAGGGCGCCGTGCGCACAACGGCCGCCGCGGCGTTCTGCGCGGCATCGCCTTCACCGGCCCACAGGCCGGCGCGCACCTGTTCGCGCGCCGTGGTCACGAGCGAGGACACGCGCCAGTGCGCGTCGAAGCCCTGCGGCGTCACCTCGCGCTGCGTGGCCAGGAAGCGACCGCCGAAGCTGGGGTGCGCCCACGGCGAACGCAGGTGCGCGGTGGTTTCCTCGGCGATCGGCACCATCGAGAGCGTGTCCTGGCCCACCAGCGAGAGCTTCATGTCGAAGGCCAGCGGCTTGCCCGTCTGCCAGGCGGCGAGCGCGGCGCCCGTGAGCGGCGCGTGGATGCCGTCGGCGTACGTCGCGTTGTCGGGCAGGCCCGGCACGCGCTGGCGAAAGCGCAGCGCCTCGCCGTTGACGGTGAGCGCGGGCGAGCCGTCGAGGCCGCGCAGGTCGCTCACGTGGAAGGCGACGAACGGCGGGCGGAACTCGATCGACGAGCCGCTTTCGCTGTGCGGCACGGCCTGCGGGTCGAAGCCCGCGAAGCCGCCGCCGAGCGCGGCCGTGAGCGTGTAGAACGGAATGCGGAAGATGCCGCGGTAGCGCTCCTGCGGCGCCATGTCGCCCTCGATGTGCAGCTTGTCGGGGAACACGGCGTGCACCATCTCCTTGCTCTGCGGGGCCTGGCCGATCACCTTGCCCTGCGCGTCGCGCAGCGGCTCCATCCAGCGCTCCACGTACGGCACCAGCAGCAGCGGGCCGACCATGGCCTGCGGCCCGGCATAAGACTCGGCGAGCTCGCGCGCGGCCTCCTGCTGGCTTTCGCCGCGGGCGCGGTTCAGGTCGTCGATGCGCGCCAGCGGAATGCACAGCACCAGCAGCAGGAAGAACAGGCCGGCCACCTTGACCAGCACCGAGGCCTGCAGGGCCTTCAACAGTTGAAGCATGGGTTTCTCCCCTCTTTTCCGGATTTTTTCGTGATGAGGCGCCGATGCTCTCCGGCCGATCCGAAGGCCGTATGAAGCCGCCGCGCCGCGCACTTCACACAGACTTCACACAGCGGCGCATCCGGTTGTGGCGACTTCAACGCGCCTTCCAACTGCCTTCTCGCACGCTCACGACAGTGAGGGCCGTGCAAGTTCGCACGCAGAAGGACACCCGCCATGGACACCCCCACCACCCCACGCCCCGGCCGTTGGCTCTGGCTCGCCACCGTGAGCCTGGCCACCGTGGGTTTCATCGCCATGGGCGCCCGCCCGGTCCACGCGCAGGAAGCGCCTGCCGGTCCGCGCCTGAAGACCGAGAGCCCGTATTTCTTCGTCAAGAGCGACGACCCCTCGGTCGACCGCCTGCCGCTGAAGGGCACCGAGGTCTCGGTCAAGATTTCGGGCGTGATCGCCGACGTCACGGTCACGCAGACCTACCGCAACGAAGGCCAGCGCGCCATCGAGGCGAAGTACGTGTTCCCCGGTTCCACCAAGGCGGCGGTGAGTGGCCTCAACGTGCGCCTGGCCGACCGCCTGATCACGGCGCAGATCCGCGAGAAGCAGCAGGCCAAGATCGAATACGACACCGCCAAGAAGGAAGGCAAGACCGCCGCGCTGCTCGAGCAGCACCTGCCCAACGTGTTCCAGATGAACGTCGCCAACATCCTGCCGGGCGACGACGTGAAGGTGGAGCTGCGCTACACCGAGCTGCTGGTGCCGCAGTCGGGCAACTACCAGTTCGTGTTCCCGACCGTGGTCGGGCCGCGCTACAACTCGCCGCAGTCGGAGAACGCCAAGGCCTCATGGCCGGCGCAGCCCACGCTGCGCGCCGGCGTGGCACCGAGCACCAGCTTCAAGCTCACGGCAAGCATCGACACGCCGATGGGCCTGAAGGAAATCCGCTCTGCCACGCACACGATCGACGTGAAGAAGCGCGACGAAGACCAGCACGCCGACATCACGCTCGGTGCCGACGGCCGCCCCGCCGACAACCGCGACTTCGTGCTCGACTACCGCCTGGCGGGCGAGAAGATCGAATCGGGCCTGATGCTCTACAAGGGCCAGGGAGAGAACGCAGAAAACTTCTTCCTCGCCATGGTCGAGCCGCCCAAGGCCGTGACCGCCAGCGCCATCTCGCCGCGCGACTACATCTTCGTGGTCGACATCTCGGGCTCGATGCACGGCTTTCCGCTGGACACCGCCAAGACCGTGCTCGAACGCCTGATCGGCGGCCTGCGCCCCAGCGATACCTTCAACGTGCTGCTGTTCTCGGGCAGCAACAAGATGCTGTCGCCGCAGTCGGTGCCGGCCACGCGCGCCAACATCGAGCAGGCGCTCGCCACGATCAAGAACTACAGCGGCAGCGGCAGCACCGAGCTGATCCCGGCGCTCAAGCGCGTGTACGCCGAGCCCAAGGCCGCGAACGTGTCGCGCACCGTGGTGGTGGTGACCGACGGCTACGTGACGGTCGAGCGCGAAGCCTTCGAGCTGGTGCGCAACAACCTCTCCAAGGCCAACGTGTTCGCCTTCGGCATCGGCTCGTCGGTGAACCGCAGCCTCATGGAAGGCATCGCACGCGCCGGCATGGGCGAGCCCTTCATCATCACCGACCCGGTGCAGGCACCCGAGCAGGCCGCGCGCTTTCGCCGCATGGTGGAGTCGCCCGTGCTCACCAACGTGAAGGCCACCTTCGGCGGCCTCGATGTGTACGACGTGGAGCCGCAGGCGCTGCCCGACGTGCTGGGCGAGCGCCCCGTGATCGTGTTCGGCAAGTGGCGTGGTGAGCCCAAGGGCCGCGTGATCATCGAAGGCCAGAGTGCCAGCGGCCCGTACCGCGAGGAAGTGCGCATCACGCCGCAGACGCGCCAGGACACGGCCGCGCTGCGCACGCTGTGGGCACGCCACCGCATCCAGAGCCTGAGCGACCAGGAAGCGCTCGAAGGCAGCGCCGCCTTCAAGGACCGCATCACCGAGCTGGGCCTGAAGTACAGCCTGCTCACGCAGTACACCAGCTTCATCGCGGTGGACAAGATGGTGCGCAACGTCGCGCCGCAGAACAGCGTGGACGTGAACCAGCCGCTGCCGATGCCGCAGGGCATGAGCGACCTGGCACTGGGCGCCGAGGTGCCGAGCACGCCGGAGCCGGAAACGCTGGGCGCGATCGCCGTCGTGCTGTCGATGCTGGCCATGCTGCGCCGCCGCGCGCGCCGCAACGACCCGCGCCGCTTCACGGCTTGAACACGGGACGCACGACCATGTCTCTGGCAACCCTGGCCCACCACCATCCGCGCGTCGTGGACTGGGCCATCCGCATCGACCGCACGCCGGCCTTCGGCTGGCTCGCGCTGCAGTGCGCCGCGCTCGCGCCCACCTGGGCCTGGATGGCGCGCCGCCTGCAGGACGGTTCCGACGATCCGCTGGGCCTCGTGGCACTGGTCGCCCTGGCGGCGCTCGCCTGGCAGTGCCGGCGCGAGCTGCGCGCTTCGCCGCGCCTGGGCTGGCTGGCGCTGGCCGGCGTGGGCACCGTGCTCGCCACGCTGCTGCGCACGGGCGGGGGCGGCCTGCCCGCGCTGCCGCCGCTGGCTTCGGGCCTGGTGGCGGTGCTCTCGCTCGCGGCCGGGCTGCTGGCCTTCCTGCCGCGCGGCGTGGCGGCGCTGCCGGTGGCCGGGCTGTCGGTGCTGGCGCTGCCGCTGCTGTCGTCGCTGCAGTTCTATGCCGGTTACCCGCTGCGCGTGGTGACGGCCGAAGCCAGCCGCTGGCTGCTCGCGCCGGGCTTCGAGGTGGCGCGTGAGGGCGCGACGCTGATGGTCGACGGGCGCCTGGTGATCGTCGACGCGCCCTGCTCGGGCGTGCAGATGGTGTGGCTGGGCTACTTCACGGCCTGCGCGGTCGCGCTGTGGGCGCGGCGCAGCGACCGCGCCTTCCTGCGCCGCCTCCCGGCCGTCGGCCTGCTGGTGCTGGCCGGCAACATCGTGCGCAACAGCGTGCTGATCGCCTGCGAAGGCGCCGGCCATGCGCTCGCGCCCTGGGCGCACAACGCGCTGGGGCTGGTGCTGCTGGCCGTGGTGTGCGGCGCCATCGCGCGCCTGATGGTGCCGGCGCGCGTCGCACCGCGCATCGAACTCGACCGCCCGCTGCCGGGCCTGATCACCGCCGAAGGAGGCCGCCGTGTCGATACCGTTCGTTGAGCGTTGGTTCGCCAACCATTTCATCAACCGCGTGGGCCACAAGAGCGCCTTCGCGCTGGCGATGCTGCTGTGCGTGCTGTGGTCGGCCGCGGCGGCGCTGCGCGCGCCCGCTGAAGAGGCCGACGCCGTGGGGTCCCACGAATGGCCGAGCCAGTGGGACGGCGTGCCGCTGCGTCCGCTGGCGCTGAGCGAGGTGGAGCAGCGCTTTGCCGATCGCTTCCCGGGCGCCATCGGCCGCATGACCGATGGCCAGCAGACGCTGGTGATGCGCGCCGTGAACCGGCCCACGCGCATGCTGCATCCGGCCGCCGATTGCTACCGCGCGCTGGGCTACCGCATCGAGCAGGCGCGGCTGGAACGCGACGCGCAGGCGCGGATGTGGCGCTGTTTTGTGGCGCAACGGCACGGTACGGCAAATTTCCGCGTCTGCGAGCGCATCGTCGACGCCCAAGGCACGGCTTTCACCGACACTTCGGCCTGGTACTGGGCGGCGGCCAGCGGCCAGTCGCACGGTCCGTGGCAAGCTGTCACCGTGGCAAGACCGATGTGATGAGAACGTGTTTGTGAAGAAGACCCTGCGATTCGTGCTTTTCGGGCTGCTGGCCCTCGTCCTGACCGCCCTGGTGGCCATCTTCCTGATCGCCAAGATCGCCCTTGCGCCGGCGGCGGGCGAATGGAGCACCACGGTGAAGGCCGGCCCGCTCTCGTTCGAGATCGGCGTGCCCACCGCGGTGCGCCTGGCCACCTCGTCCTGGTTCGCGCCGCGGCTGGACGGCCACGCGCTGGACACCCGCTTCGGCACCGTGCATTTCACCTGGGACGAGAAAACCGGCCAGCAGCAGATGCGCTGCGCGCCGTGCAGCGCCGACGTGCCCGCGCTCGGTACGCAGCCGATCAAGGTCGAGCGGCTGGTGGCCACCGTGCGGCGCGACGGCAACACGCTGGCCGGCACCTTCGAGGCCACGCCCCAGGCGGCCGACAGCAACGCCCTGCTGCAGGGCACCTGGACCGGCCGCCTCGCGCCGAAGAACCTGCAACTCGACGTCCGCGTGCAGGACGCCCCCATCGCCCGCTGGTACGCCGTGCTGGTGCCGGCGCTGCCCGAGCTGCAGCGCGCCCGCATCGGCGGCACGCTGGCGCTGCAGGCGCAGCTGCTGCTGCCCGACGCCACCTTCGCGGTGCAGCCGGCCATCGGCCAGTTCACGGTCGAAGGACTGGGCACCGAGGCCATGCTGGGCGCGCGCACTAGCTGCGGCCCGTCGGCCAAGCTGGCCAACGACAGCTGGCTGGCGCGCGCCGTCATCGCGGCGGAAGACCAGCGCTTCTTCAGCCACGC
Organism: Variovorax sp. GW821-FHT09D07; assembly: GCF_059416345.1. Classification (NCBI taxonomy): domain Bacteria; kingdom Pseudomonadati; phylum Pseudomonadota; class Betaproteobacteria; order Burkholderiales; family Comamonadaceae; genus Variovorax; species Variovorax sp. GW821-FHT09D07. The sequence goes on along the minus strand of NZ_JBWKOY010000003.1, from coordinate 501,813 downwards.
CGGCTACGACCTGACCGAAATCCTCGCCTCGATCGACCACAACCAGAAGCCCGGCCAGACCCGGCGCGGGGGCAGCACGCTCACGCAGCAGCTGGCCAAGCTGCTGGTCACCGGCAGCGACCGCACGGCCGAGCGCAAGCTGCGCGAGCTGCTCTACGCGGTCGAGATGGAGCAGACGCTGGGCAAGGCCCGCATCCTGCAGCTGTACCTGGACAACGCCCCGTGGGGTGGCAACCTCTGCGGCGGCGAGGCCGCGGCGCGGCGCTATTTCAAGCGCAGCGCACGCACGCTCGAACCGGCGCAGGCCGTCTGGCTCGCGGCCATGCTGCACAAGCCGCAGGCCGTGCTGGAGCAATGGCGGCGCGACGGCCAGATCGATCCCGACCGCACCAAGTGGGTGGCCGAGAGCGTGCGCGGCATCAGCCGCAACCAGCGCGAGGCGCTGCTCAAGAGCGTGGCCGCCGCCAAGTACGCGCCACCGGAGGCCGTGCAGTGACGACGAGCGTGGCCCCGCCCGACATCGAGGCCATCGAACGCGCCACCGTGGCGGCGGTAGCTCCCGAGGCCTGCGAGGAACTCGACGGCTGGCTGCTGCCCTTCGACCGCGGCACTGTCAAGCGCGCCCGCTCGGCCGTGCCGCTGCACCGCGACCCGGTGGAAGCCGCCACGCTTGACCGCATCGAAGACCGCTGCGACAGCCGCCAGGTCGCGCCCGCGCTGCGGCTGGCCGACGCCGCCTGCTTCGACACGCTGCGCGCCGAACTCGCGCGCCGGCACTACATGGCCGACAGCCCGACCTGCGTGCAGACCGGCTCGGCGCGGCGCATGCGCGGCCTCGTCGCGGCGGACGTGCGGCTGGCCGACGTCGACGCGACGCCCGACCCGGACTGGGCCGCGCTGTTCCTGGGCGAAGGCTTCGACCCGGTCGACGGCGTGCACCGCGTGCGTTCGCTGTCACGCGCCACGGGCTCGCTCTTTGCCAGCGTGCGCGAAAACGGCGCCACCGTGGCGGCCGGCGCCATGGCCTTCGGCCACGGCTGGGCCAGCGTGCACGGCATGCGCACCGAACAGTCGCAACGCGGGCGCGGCCTGGCCGGGCGCGTGCTGGCGGGCCTGGCGCAGGCGGCGCTGGCGCGCGGCGTCGAGCGGGTGTTCCTGCAGGTCGACGCGCAGAACCAGCCGGCGCTGGCCCTGTACCGCCGCGCGGGCTTCGAGACGCGCTGGCAGTACCGCTACTGGCAGCGCCAGCAGTGGCCGCGCTGAGCTGAACCGCTCCGGGCGGCGGGCATCCCCACCGGTGGCGCGGTCGGGGCTTTGGTGCCACCATGGGCGGCATGACGAACGTTCATGCCCACCACCACCCCACCGATCCCGTCGCCACCCCGCGCGGCATCGACCACATCGTGGCCGGTGTTTCCACCAGTGACGGCGACGGCGTCAAACTCACCCGCGTGCTGCAGCAGCCGCTGCAGAAGCGGCTCGACCCCTACCTGATGCTCGATGCCTTCGGCAGCGACAACCCGGGCGACTACATCGGCGGCTTTCCGAACCACCCGCACCGGGGCTTCGAGACGGTCACCTACATGATCGCCGGGCGCATGCGCCACCGCGACAGCGCGGGCCACGAAGGCCTGCTCGAGAACGGCGGCGTGCAGTGGATGACGGCCGGCCGCGGCCTCGTGCACAGCGAGCTGCCCGAGCAGGAAGAAGGCCTGATGGAAGGCTTTCAACTCTGGCTCAACCTGCCCGCCAAGGACAAGATGCGCGAGCCCTGGTACCGCGACATCCGCAGCAGCGAGATCCCCGAGTTCACCACCGCCAGCGGCGCGCATGTGCGCGTGATCGCCGGCACCAGCCACGGCGTCGTGGGCGCGGAGCAGCGCGCGCACACCCAACCGCTGTACCTGGACATCACGCTGCCGCCCGGCGCCGAGTTCGCGCAGCCGCTGCCGCCCGACCACAACGCGCTGGTCTACGTGTTCCGCGAATCGCTGTGGATCGCGGGCAGCGAGGTGCCGACGCGGCGCATGGCCATCCTCGCGAACGACCCCGGCAGCGACGGCACGGTGCTGCGCGCCGGCGCCAGCAACCACAGCCCGGCGCGCGCGCTGCTCATCGCGGGCCGTCCGCTGAACGAGCCCATCGCGCAGTACGGGCCCTTCGTGATGAACACGCCCGAGCAGATCAAGCAGGCGGTGCACGACTTCCAGAACGGGAAACTCGGCTGAGCCTGTAGTCGCCCGCCTACCGAAAGACGGCGCGACGTTCGGTTCGCGCCGGCCGGTGCGCGGCCTAGATTGCGGTCATGCCTCCCACGATACGCAAGGGACAGGCGCCGCCGATGCTGCAGCGCGCCGAGTTCCACGACCGCTTCATGCAGAGCTTCCACGATCCGGCGTTCCGGGCCGAGACCGAGGCGCTGCGGCGCCTGGAAGACATCGCCTGGAAAGCCTACGACGAAGGCCGCAAGGCGCCCGTCACGCGCCGCGCCGGGCCCGGCTATGCAGATCCCGACTACGAACTCTCGGTCGACTGGCTCGACGCCCGCGCGCGCATCGACGCGGCGCAGGACGCCTGGGGCCGGCCCGAGACGCGCTCGCGCGTGCTGCTGGTCAACGGCTCGCCGCGCAACGACGGCACCTGCCCCGGCGAAATCTCCAAGACCTGGCGCCTCACGCAGTGCGCGCGTGAGGTGCTCGAAGGCGGCGGCATCGAGGTCGACGTGCTCGACCTGAGCCGGCTCACGTCGGACTACGGCCGCCACATCCACCCGTGCAAGGGCTGTGTCTCGACCGCGATGCCGCTGTGCCACTGGCCCTGCAGCTGCTACCCCAACCACGCGCTGCGCCAGACCGGCGACTGGATGAACGAGATCTACGAACGCTGGGTGGCCGCCCACGGCGTGATCGTGCTCACGCCCACGCACTGGTACCAGGCCGCGAGCCCGCTGAAGCTCATGATCGACCGCCTCGTGTGCGCCGACGGCGGCAACCCCGACCCCACCAGCACGCACGGCAAGAAGCCCGACGAGGCCAAGGCGCTGGAGCTCGAGGGCTGGGGCTACCCCAAGCACCTGGAAGGCCGCGTCTACGGCGTGGTGGTGCACGGCGACGTGGCCGGCCCCGAGGGCCTGCGCCGCAACCTCACGGACTGGCTCGACTGGATGGGCCTGGTCGACGCCGGCGCCCAGGCGCGGCTGGACCGCTACATCGGCTACTACGCGCCCTACGCCACCAGCCACGAGGCGCTGGACGCCGATGCCGACGTGCAGGAAGAGGTGCGCAATGTCGCGCGCGCCGTGGTGTTGGCGGTGGCCGCGCTGCGTGCCGGCAAGCTGCAGGTGCCCGACCGCGGGTTGAAGGCGCCCCGGCCCAAATAAGTCACGCTGCAGGCGGCAGGCCCGCGCTGCGGTTCATGCTTCTTTACGCACGCTCACGTTCGGCTCACGGACGCGTTACAGAGGCGCTCCACACTTCGTCTCACCCGCTGCCCTTTGGTGGCGGACTTCTTCGAAAGGAAGCGACTCTCATGATCTCTCTTCGCCAACGCATCGTCTGGGCCAGCCTGCTGGGTTCGGCCGCCCTCGCCTCTTCGGGTGCCTTCGCCCAAGCGCCGGCCGCCACCACGCCGTCGACCGCCGCACCCACGGCTGCCACGGTCCCCGCCGATGCCACCGCCGCACCCAAGGCGCAGCACAAGCGCATGGACCCGGCCCAGCGCATGGAGCGCATGAAGGAGCACCGTGCCAAGCGCCTGGCGGCGCTGAAAGACAAGCTCAAGCTCACCAGCGCCCAGGAAGGCGCGTGGAGCAGCTTCACCGAGGCCAGCCAGCCGCCGGCCGGTGCCGCCCGCCCGCAGCGCATGGACCGCGCCGAGTTCGCCAAGCTGACCACGCCCCAGCGCCTGGAGCACATGCAGGCCCGCCAGGCCGAGCGCAGCGCCCGGTTCGCCAAGCGCGCCGAAGCGACCAAGACCTTCTACGCCGCGCTGACGCCCGAGCAGCAGAAGACCTTCGACGCCGAGACCGCGAAGTTCGCGGGCCACGGCCATCGCTTCCATCGCGGTGGGCATGAAGGCCACCACGGTGCAGCGCCTGCCAAGAGCTGAGGCTGACCGGGCGGCCGGCTGAAGGGAGCCGGCCTCCAGGAAAGGGCAGAAAAAAGCCCGCGATGCGCAAGGCATCGCGGGCTTCTTCGTGGGCGCGCGCAGTGTTACTGCGGCGTGCCCGTCTTCTCGGTCGGGTTGGTCGGCACCGCCGGGCGTTCACCCGGCTGGCCGAAGCGCGGCTTCACGTGCTGCGTCTCGGCGCGCACCTCGGCGCGCGAGCGCTCGCCGGTGGGCGACGGCATCGCGTTGGGCTGGTGGTTCACGGTGGTGCTGGCCTCGCCCTTGGGTACCACGCTGTTGGCGTTGTTGCGGTTCTGCGCGCGGGCCTCGGCCTTCACGGCTTCGCGCGAGACGGGCATCGAGCTGTCGCCCGCCATCGGTTCAACAGGTGCCGGCTTCTGGGCCTGGGCGATGCCCGCGCCCAGCAGGGCGGCGAGCAGCGCGGTGGGGATCGTCAGGCGTTGCAGGGTGGTCATCATGGAAAGCTCCTTTGCAGATGGAAAAAGGCACAAAGCGCGAGCGCGTTGGCATCGGCTTTGAAACCACCGTAGGAGCCTCGTTTCGGGCGCTGTGTGGGGGTGCGGCAGGCCTGCCTGTAGGAGCCCGCCGCCCTTGCGTGAAAGGCACGCGAAGAAGGTGGCGCGTTCCTACAGTCGGCGCGGGCGCGGCCACGTACAACGGGAACACCGATGTCCTCCCCCATCACTTCCCCGCTGCCCGAGGCCGCTGTCGCCGCCGCACCGGCCTCGCTCAAGGTCATGACCGTGAACACCCACAAGGGCTTCACGGCGCTGAATCGCCGCTTCATCCTTCCGGAGTTGCGTGACGCGGTGCGCACGGTGGGCGCCGACGTGGTGTTCCTGCAGGAGGTGATGGGCACGCACGCGCGCCATTCGCGCACCGTGAACAACTGGCCGGAGGCGCCGCACTACGAATTCCTGGCCGACACCATGTGGCCGCAGTTCGCCTACGGGCGCAACGCGGTGTATCCGAAGGGGCACCACGGCAACGCTGTGTTGTCGAAGTTTCCGATCGTGCATTTCCGCAACCACGACGTGTCGGTGAGCGGTCCCGAGAAGCGCGGCCTGCTGCACTGCGTGCTGCGCCTGCCCGGGCGCACGGTCGACGTGCATGCGATCTGCGCGCACCTCGGGCTGGCCGAGGCGCACCGCCAGCAGCAGCTGGAGCTGCTGTGCCACATCGTGCGCGACGAGGTGCCGCCCGACGCGCCGCTGATCGTGGCAGGCGACTTCAACGACTGGCGCAGCCGTGCGCACGACGTGCTGGCCGAAGGCGCGTCGCTGCGCGAGGTGTTCGTGCATGCCCACGGCCGGGCCGCGCGCACCTTTCCGGCGCGCCTGCCGCTGCTGCCGCTGGACCGCATCTACGTGCGCAATGCGGGCGCGCACGCGCCCGTGGTGCTGCCGCGCCGGCCCTGGTCGCATCTGTCGGACCATGCCCCGCTGGTGGCGGACATCGACCTGTGAGCAGCGAGGCCCCCATGCGCGACACCCCCGAGCGCGCCGGCCACTGGACCGGCGGCAACCGCATCGACCTGCTGGAGAACGGCGAGGAATTCTTTCCGCGCGTGTTCGAAGCGATTGGCGCGGCGCGGCGCGAAGTGATCATCGAGACCTTCATCCTGTTCGAGGACAAGGTGGGCTTGGCGCTGCATGCGGCCATGCGCGCGGCGGCGCAGCGCGGCGTGAAGGTCGACCTGATGATCGACGGCTTCGGCTCGCCCGATCTCTCGCACGCGTACCTCGAGAGCCTGGCCACGGCCGGCGTCAAGGTGCGCGTGTTCGACCCCGGCCAGCGCTTCCTGGGCCAGCGGCTCAACGTGTTCCGCCGCATGCACCGCAAGATCGTGGTGGTCGACGGCGAACGCGCCTTCGTGGGCGGCATCAACTACTCCGAGGACCACCTGCTCGACTTCGGTCCCAAGGCCAAGCAGGACTACGCGGTCGAGCTGGCCGGGCCGATCGTGGCCGAGATCCACCAGTTCGTGCTGCGCGCGATTGCGGTTGGGGGCAAGGGCGTGGGCTGGTTCCGGCGAAGGCTGAAGCAGGCGCCGCCCGTGTCGCAGCTGCAGGCCGCGGCGGGCGAGGCCGACGCGATCTTCGTCACGCGCGACAACCGCCGCCACACCAACGACATCGAGCGCCACTACCGCGCCGCGATCCGCGCCGCGCGCGAGCGCATCGTGATCGCCAACGCGTACTTCTTTCCGGGCTACCGGCTCATCAAGGAGCTGCGGCGCGCGGCGCGCCGGGGCGTCGATGTGCGGCTCATCCTGCAGGGCGAGCCCGACATGCCGATCGTGAAGACGGCCGCCGGCATGCTGTACCACCACCTGCTGCACGCGGGCGTGCGCATCTACGAGTACTGCGACCGCCCGCTGCACGGCAAGGTCGCGCTCATGGACGACCGCTGGAGCACCGTGGGCTCGAGCAACCTCGACCCGCTGAGCCTGTCGCTCAACCTCGAGGCCAACGTGGTCGTGCGCGACACCGCGTTCAACAAGGTGCTGTGGGAGCGCATGGACCATCTCATGCAGCACAGCTGCAAGCAGATCGGCACGCACGATCTGGCCAGCGAATGGAGCGGCTGGCGGCTGGTGCGCAGCTTCTTCGTCTTCCACTTCTTGCGCTGGTACCCGTCGTGGCTGAACCGGCTGCCGCGCCACGCACCGCGCCTGACGCCGGCCGAGGCGACCGACCTCATGGCGCAGCAGAAGAAACACGGCGACGAGGGCGCGGCGCGCACGGAGACGGCATGAGCGCGGCGCTCGCCCTCACGCACCGGCCCTGGTGGCCGTGGGCGCGGCGCGTGGCGATCTGGGCCTTCTTCGGCGCCATCGCCTGGCTGCTGCTGAAGCAGGCGCGCACCATCGACTGGGCCGAGGTGTTCGCCGCGCTGCGCGCATTGCCGGGCGCCACGCTGCTCGCGGCCGGCGCGCTGGCCGCCGCCAGCTTCGGGCTCTACAGCACCTACGACCTGCTGGGGCGCCACCTCACGAAGCACCGGCTCGGCGCGGGCACCGTCATCGGCGTGACCTTCATCAGCTACGCCTTCAACCTCAACTTCGGTTCGCTGGTGGGCGGCGTGGCCTTTCGCTACCGGCTGTACTCGCGCCTGGGGCTGGGCAACGAGACCATCACGCGCGTGCTGGGCTTCAGCATGCTGACCAACTGGCTCGGCTACCTCGTGGTGGCCGGCGCCGCCTTCTGCTTCTGGCCGATGGCGCTGCCGCCCGACTGGAAGATCGACGGCGGCGGCTTGCGCATGCTCGGCGCGGTGCTGCTCATGGTGTCGCTCGTCTACCTGGCGCTGTGTGCGTTCTCCGATGGCCACGTCTGGCGCGTGCGCGGCCATGCGCTGCGCACGCCGAGCTTGCCGATGGCCTTGCTGCAGCTGGCGATGTCCTGCGTCAACTGGTCGCTCATCGGCGGTGTGATCTGGGTGCTGCTGCAGGGCGAGGTCGGGTATCCGCAGGTGCTCGCGGTGCTGCTGGTCGCCGCCGTGGCGGGCGTGGTCACGCACGTGCCGGCGGGGCTCGGCGTGCTGGAAGCCGTGTTCGTCGCGCTGCTCGCGCACGAGGTGCCCAGCACCCGGCTGCTGGGCGCGCTGCTGGCCTACCGCGCGCTGTATTACCTGCTGCCGCTGGCCGTGGCGCTGGTCGCCTACCTCGTCACCGAGGCGCGTGCACGGCGTTTGCGCGCGGATGCCGGCAACAACCACAACAAACGTTAAATATTGCCCGCAGAAAGCAATCGATCGGTGAAATGACGGTCAGGAATTGTTGCACTGCAACAATTTTCACTTTGCAGGCCTATAGTGGCCCTCTGTTCCCCTACGTGCCCTCTTCCCATGTCGTCCTTCAGTACCACCGCCCGCGTGGCCAGCCCGCTGATGCAATGGGTCGACCTGGCCCTCAAGACCCACGAGACCCTGCTGTCGTCCGGCACGGTGATCCGCATGCGCACCGAGCGCATTGCCAAAGCCGGGCTCACGCCCAGCGCCGCCGACCTCGCGGAATTCCAGTTGATGGGCCAGGAAAAGCTCGCCGCGGCGAGTGAATCGGGCCTGGCGATGGCCCGGCAGTGGCACAGCAGCCAGGCCTCGCTGGCCCAGCGTGCATGGCAGCAATGGCTGCAGGGCGCCACGGCGCTCTTCTCGCTGGCCGGCAGCTTCACGCCGGCGCAGGCGGCCACGCATGGCGACGCGCTCGTGCAGGCCACGGCACGCGGCGCCAGCACGGCGGGTCAGCTCACGGGGGTGGCAGTGCGCATTGCGCGCGAAGGCCTGAAGCCGATCCACGCGGCCGCCACGTCGAACGCGCGGCGGCTGCTGGCCGAACTGCAGGCCTGACGCCGCTGCGTTTCAGGGCTGCGCCGGGACCAGCGTCACCAGCGTGATTTCCGACGGCGCGCCGAAACGCTTCGGCGGCCCCCAGTAGCCGGTGCCCCGGCTCACGTAGATCCACATGTCGTGCAGCTTGTGCAGGCCGGCCGTGAACGGCTGCTGCATCGGCACGAACAGGTTCCACGGGAAGAACTGGCCGCCGTGCGTGTGGCCCGACAGCTGCAGCTGGTAGCCGGCCGCGGCCGCCACCGGCGCGCTGCGCGGTTGGTGCGCCAGCAGCACGCGCGTGTGGACCAGCGGCGGCGCGTCGTACAGCGCCAGGTGCGGATCGCTCGCGTGCGCGGCATCGAAATGGCCGGCGGTGAAGTCGGTCACGCCGGCCAGCACCAGCGCGCTCTCGAACAGCTCTTCGTCGGTCTGCGCGCCGCGCACGTTGCGCGTCTGCAGCACCACGTGCTCGTTCAGCAGCACCTTCAGGCCGAGGCGGCGCAGCTCGTCGATCCAGGCGTGCGCGCCCGCGTAGTACTCGTGGTTGCCTGTGACCACGAAGGTGCCGTGGCGTGCGCGCAGGCCCGCCAGCGGCGCGATGTGCTCGCGCAGCTCGGGCACGCTGCCGTCCACCAGGTCGCCGGTGATCGCGATGGCGTCGGCGCCGAGCCGGTTCACCGCGTCGACGATGCGCTGGATGTAGCCGTTGCGGATCGTCGGGCCCACGTGGATGTCGCTGAGCTGGGCGATCGTGAAGCCGGCCAGCGCTGCCGGCAGGCCGCGAATGGGCACGTCGACCTGCTTCACGCCGGCCGTGCGGCGCGCGTTGACGAAGCCGACCAGCGACACGCCCGTGGCCAGCGCCAGCACCGCCAGCGCGCTCCAGGGCCCGACCTTGTCCCAGGGTACTTGCAGGCCGCCGAGCGCGTTCGCCAGCCAGGCCAGCAGCAGGCCGAGGTCGCGCACCAGCGTCAGCACGAACAGCGAGGAGAACCAGCCCATGCTGATCAGGCCGATCCAGTGCAGCGTCTCGCCCGCTGGCTTCGCCTTGCGGTCGGCGCGGTGGCTGCGCGACACGAACGGCAGCGGCATCGTGACCGCCGACACCGCCAGCAGCACGAGCGCCAGCGGCCACGCAGGCGTGAGCGACGCCAGCGCAGGCAGCAGGCGCAGCGCGATGTAGACGTGCAGCAGCGCGGTCAGGACGCTCAGGGGACGGATCGGCATGAGGACTGGGGGGACGCGGGCATCGCCCGGGACATGTCATCTGCAAGGCGCATGCCGCGCATTCAAGGCGTCGAAAGCTGCCTGGGTCGCTATTTTTTCTATAGCGCAGGGCAACCGGATAGCGGGCGTTGGGGCGCCGCGGGCGCGCCCGTTCGGCACCGCCCGCGGCGCGATGCCGCCTCGCTTACCGCACCGTGCGCGTGCCGGCCGACGCCATGTCGGTGCCCGCCGGCCATTCGAAAACCGCCTTGGCCGGCGCGCCCAGTGACACCTGCAGCGTTTGCTTCAGCGTCTGGCCGCCGATGCGAGCCTCCACTTCATAGCGGCCCGGCTCGAGCCGCGCCACCATGAACGGTCCGCCCGAGACCACGTCGTCGAGCAGCGCGGTGCCGTGGCTGTCGCGCACGGTGACGTGCACGCCAGCCGCGAAATCAGCGCGGCGGCCGTCCTTGATCGCGAATTCGAAGCTCGCGGGCCAGCGCGGCGACACGGTTTCCATCAGCTGCGCCTCGTCCTGGCCGATGCCGCCGCTCATGTACTCGACGCCGTGCGCCATGTGGATCGGCGGGTTCATCGCGGCCTGGGCCGGCTGCGCCAGCCGCCGCGGCCACAGGCCGGGCGTGCGAGAACAGAAACAGGGGGTTGGTGGTGAGAGACATCGGAGCCTTCCTTTCCGGGCGGTGGTGGCGACACGCCACGCAGGAAGGCACTGTGCCGGGCACGACTTAAGGAAGGCTTAACTGCGCGCGGGCCGTCGCGGCCCGCGTCGGGTCAGCGCGCGGCGGTCTGTGCCAGCGCCTGGGGCAGCGGTGGCGCGACCGAGGCCATGTCGAAGTTCGACGGCCAGACGAACGAGGCGCGCGCCGGGATGCCGGCGATCACGACCAGCTGCTGCGTGAGCGTGAGTCCGCCCAGCGTCACGTCGACGTCGTAGGCGCCCGGTTCGAGCCGTGCGAGCATGTAAGGCGCCTGGGTCTGCACTTGCATCACCGTCTGGCCCGTGTACTTCTGGCGGATCTGGATCGCTGCCTTGGCCGGGAAACCCGCCTGCTGTGCGCCCTTGCCGTCGTTCACGCGCAAGTCGATGGTCGCGGCCCAGCGCGGCGCGACCATTTCCAGGAAGGCGGCTTCGCCCTTGGCGGCACCGCCGCACATGTATTCGATGCCCTGCGCGACCTGGATCGGCGGGTTCGAGAACGCATGGGCCGGCGACACGGCCACGAGGAAGGCCGCGGCGATCGATGCGCCGCCCAGAACCAGTGCAGCCACGGGCTGTTGGAAACGCTTGGGGTTCATTGCTCTGTGTGTCCTCGATCTTGCGTGACAGGAAATCCGTCAGGAATTTTGCTTAGCAAGAGTCGGGCTAGATATAGCGTTTACGAGGAAGCTTCTGCGTTGCGCAGGTGAATGCTATTGTTTTCATAGCTGGTGACGCCCGTGTGACGGGCGTCAGTTCCACTTTTCGGGTGTCTTTCATCGGAAACCCTGAGACGGGGCTCGCGGGCGCGCCGCGAACGGGCGCTTTCCGATCCATCGCCGGCCGCGCGGCCTGTGCTGAATTGGCAACAAAAGACGGAATTGGTGCGCAATTGACTGGGCATTCCCTAGCTATTGGAGGGCGCGCAAAGAAATTAGGCTCGGCGCTTCCTTTCAAAGCGCGCAAACCAAATGCTTCATTCAAATCGCCGATTCGTTTTTTTGCTGATGGGTTTGGGACTGGCCGCCCAGGCAAGCGCAGAGCAGCCGGTGCCGATCCGCATCGGCGTCATCGGCCCTTTCACCGGGCCGTCGGCCGATTTCGGCCTGCCCATGCTCAACGGTGTGAAGATGGCCGTCGACGAAATCAATGCCGTGGGCGGGTATCTGGGCCGCTCGCTCGAACTGGTGATCAAGGACGACCAGGCCAATCCGGACACCGGCCGCTCGCAATCCCAGGCCCTCGTCAATGAAAAAGTGGTCGCCACCATCGGCTTCTGCAACACCGGTGTGGCGATGAATTCATTGGCGGTTTTCAATGACGCGAAATTGCCGTTGATCGTGCCCTGCGCCACCGGCTCGCCATTGACGTCGACCTATCCGCCGGCCACGAGTTATGTATTTCGCACCTCGCCCAAGGACAGCATCCAGGCCCCCTTCGTGGTCGACGACCTGCTGGCGCGCGGCTGGAAACGGGTCGCCGTGCTGCACGACAGCACCGGCTACGGCGAGGCGGGCGCCAAGGATGTCGAGAAGGCGCTGGCGGCCAAGCATCTCAAGCCCGTCTACGTGGGGAAATTTCCGCTCGGCGTGAAAGACCTGACGAAAGAGCTGTCGGAGGCCAAGGCGGCCGGCGCGGACGTCATCTTCAGCTACACCGTGGGCCCCGAGAACGCCGTCATCGCACGCAGCCGGCAGGCCATCGGCTGGAAGGTGCCACAGGTCGGGGCCTGGACGCTGTCCTTCCCGTCCTTCATCGAGGGCGCCCGCGAAGCCTCCGAGGGCGCGCTGATGGCGCAGAGCTTCATCGCCGAGCCGAGCAACGAGCGCCGCTCGTCGTTTCTCTCCAACTACGCGCGGAAATTCAACACCAAGCGCATCCCGGTGCCGATGGCCGCCGCCCAGGCCTACGACGCGACCTACCTGCTGGCCCACGCGATGTTCAACGTGCCCAGCGGCAAGCTCGAAGGCCCGTTCATCAAGGCCGCGCTCGAGCAGCCCAAGCGGCCCTACTACGGCGTGGTCACGACCTACGACAAGTCGTTCTCGGAAAACGACAAGGACGCGCTGTCGCCCAACATGCTGGTGATGGGCGTGGTGCGCAACGGGCAGATCAGCTTCGCGTACCCGGAGGACGCGAAGCGCAACCTGTTCGTGCAGCGCAAGCAGTAGGAGGAGGTAAAAAAAAGGGCGCTTGCAGGCGCCCCTTGGTGAACAGCGCGACACCGCCGGTGTCGCGCCATCGATCGATCGATCAGACGTCGATGTTCGCCGCGCGCAGCGCGTTCTGCTCGATGAACTCGCGGCGCGGTTCCACCTCGTCGCCCATCAGCATCGTGAACACGCGGTCGGCTTCGATCGCGTCGTCGATCTGCACGCGCAGCAGGCGGCGCACGGTCGGGTCCATGGTGGTTTCCCACAGCTGCTCGGGGTTCATCTCGCCCAGGCCCTTGTAGCGCTGGCGCGAGGTGGCGCGTTCGGCTTCGCCGATCAGCCACTTCATGGCCTGGCGGAAGTCGTCGACCTTTTCTTCCTTGCCGCGTTCGCCCTCGCCGCGCTTGACCAGCGCGCCTTCGGCGCTCAGCAGGCCGCGGAAGGTGTTGGCAGCCTGCGCCAGCGCGTCGTAGTCGGCGCCGTGCACGAAGTCCTGCGAGATCACGCTGGACTTGATGTTGCCGTGGTGGCGGCGGCTGATGCGCAGCAGCGGCTTGTCGGTGCGAGCGTCGAACTCGCTGCTCACCTCGGCCGGCACGCCGGTCGTGTTGAGCTCGCGCAGCTTGGCCTGCAGGGCCACGGCCGAGGCCTCGGCGGCGGCCGGCGTGTCGAGGTCGAGCGCCACGCCGTCGGCGATGGCGCGCAGGGCTTCGGCGTCCATGAAGTTGCGCAGGCGCGCAATCACGGCCTCGGCCACCTGGTGCTTGCGCGCCAGCTCGGCCAGGGTGTCGCCCGACAGCGTGGTCGAGGCGGCGCCGCCGGTTTCGATGCTCGCGTCCTTCAGTGCGACCTTGAGCAGGAAGGCGTCGAGCGCGGGGCCGTCCTTCAGGTACTGCTCTTCCTTGCCGACCTTCACCTTGTACAGCGGCGGCTGCGCGATGTAGATGTGGCCGCGCTCGACCAGCTCGGGCATCTGCCGGTAGAAGAAGGTGAGCAACAGCGTGCGGATGTGGGCGCCGTCCACGTCGGCGTCGGTCATGATGATGATGCGGTGGTAGCGCAGCTTGGCGACGTTGAAGTCGTCCGCGCCGCCGCCCGCGGTGGTCGCGCCGGCACGGCCGATGCCGGTGCCGAGCGCGGTGATCATCGTCAGGATTTCGTTGCTGGTGAGCAGCTTCTCGTAGCGCGCTTTCTCGACGTTCAGGATCTTGCCGCGCAGCGGCAGGATGGCCTGGAACTTCCGGTCGCGGCCCTGCTTGGCGGAGCCGCCGGCGGAGTCACCCTCCACCAGGTAGACCTCGCACAGGGCGGGGTCCTTTTCCTGGCAGTCGGCCAGCTTGCCGGGCAGGCCCATGCCGTCGAGCACGCCCTTGCGGCGCGTCATTTCGCGGGCCTTGCGGGCGGCTTCGCGGGCGCGGGCGGCCTCGACGATCTTGCCGCAGATGATCTTGGCGTCGTTCGGGCGCTCCTGCAGGTAATCGGTGAGCAGGCGCCCGACGATGTCTTCCACCGGTGCGCGCACTTCGCTGGACACCAGCTTGTCCTTGGTCTGGCTGGAGAACTTCGGCTCGGGCACCTTCACGCTCAGCACGCAGCACAGGCCTTCGCGCATGTCGTCGCCGGTGACCTCGACCTTCGCCTTTTTCGCGAACTCGTTTTCTTCGATGTACTTGTTGATGACGCGGGTCATCGCGGCGCGCAGGCCCGTGAGGTGGGTGCCGCCGTCACGCTGCGGGATGTTGTTGGTGAAACAGAGGACCTGCTCGTTGTAGCCGCTGTTCCACTGCATCGCCACTTCGACGCCGATGTGCGTGCCGGGGATGCCGCCGTAGGTGTCGGCCGGCTTTTCGCCTGCTGCGTAGAACGAGTTCGGGTGCAGGACGGTCTTGCCCTTGTTGATGAACTCCACGAAGCCGCGCACGCCGCCGGCGCCGGAGAAGTCGTCTTCCTTGCCGGTGCGCTCGTCGAGCAGGCGGATGCGCACGCCGTTGTTCAGGAAGCTCAGCTCGCGCAGGCGCTTGCTCAGGATTTCGTAGTGGAAATCGTTGTTTTCCTTGAAGATTTCCGTGTCGGGCAGGAAGTGCACTTCGGTGCCGCGCTTGTCGGTGTCGCCGATGACCTTCATGGGCGAGACCTCGAAGCCGTTCACGGTCTCGAGCAGGCGGTTCTGCACGAAGCCGCGGCTGAATTCGAGCTCGTGGATCTTGCCTTCGCGGCGCACGATGAGGCGCAGCTTCACGCTCAGCGCGTTCACGCAGGAGACGCCCACGCCGTGCAGGCCGCCCGACACCTTGTAGCTGTTCTGGTTGAACTTGCCGCCGGCGTGCAGTTCGGTGAGCGCGATTTCAGCGGCCGAGCGTTTGGGCTCGTGCTTGTCGTCCATCTTCACGCCGGTGGGAATGCCACGGCCGTTGTCGGTGACGGAGATCGAGTTGTCGGAGTGGATCGTGACGACGATGTCGTCGCAATGGCCCGCGAGCGCTTCGTCGATGGAGTTGTCCACCACTTCGAACACGAGGTGGTGCAGGCCCGTGCCGTCGGAGGTGTCGCCGATGTACATGCCCGGGCGCTTGCGCACGGCTTCCAGACCTTCGAGGATCGTGATCGCACCTTCGCCGTAGCTGGAGTCGGCGGGGACGCCTTCGGGCGCCACGATCTGGATTTCGGGGGTATAGACCGGCTCGGTGTGCGGCACGTCGGGCTTGTTCTCTTCTGCACTCATTCGGATATTCCTCTGTCTCTCACGGGTTTCCCGTGATTTTTCGGGCTCTCAAAAGCTCAATTCGCCGCCTCTTGAAAGCGCAAACCCGCGGGGGGCCGCGGGTCGTGTGCGCAAGGCGCTGTGTTTTCCAGGGTCTAGATGCGCATCGGCATCACGACGTACTTGAAAGATGCGTTCTCGGGGATGGTTAACAAGGCCGAGCTGTTGGAGTCGGCCAGGTCCAGCTTGACCATGTCCTGGTCCATGTTCGACAGCGCGTCGATCAGGTAGGTGACGTTGAAGCCGATCTCGATGCTGTCGCCGCCGTAGTCGATGTCGAGCTCGTCCTGGGCTTCTTCCTGCTCGGCGTTGTTCGACGCGATGCGCAGCGTGCCCGGCTCGATGTTCAGGCGCACGCCCTTGAACTTCTCGCTGGTCAGGATGGCGGTGCGCTGCAGGCTGGCCAGGAGCGGCGCGCGGCCGAGCGTGACGGTGTTCTTGTGGTTCTTCGGAATCACGCGGTTGTAGTCGGGGAACTTGCCCTCAACCAGCTTGGTGACGAACTCCATGCCGCCGAAGCTGAACTTGGCCTGGTTGTTCGCGAATTGCATCTCGATGGCGCCTTCGGCGTCGGACAGCAGGCGCTGCATTTCCAGCACGGTCTTGCGCGGCAGGATCACTTCCTGGCGCGGCACTTCGACGTCGAGCATGGCCGAGGAGAACGCCAGGCGGTGGCCGTCGGTGGCCACCAGGCTCAGCTGCTTGCCTTCGGCCACGAACAGGATGCCGTTCAGGTAGTAGCGGATGTCGTGCACGGCCATCGCGAACGAGACCTGCGAGAGCAGGTCCTTCAGCGTCTTTTGCGGCACGCTGAACACGGGGCCGAAATTGGCGGCTTCCTGCACCAGCGGGAAGTCTTCGGCGGGCAGCGACTGCAGAGTGAAGCGGCTCTTGCCGCCCTTGAGCACGAGCTTGCTGGCGCTCGACTCGAGGCTCACGGTCTGGTCGGCCGGCATGGTGCGCAGGATGTCGATCAGCTTGCGCGCACCGATGGTGGTCGTGAAGTTGCCTTCGTCGCCGCCGAGCTCGGCGGTGGTGCGGATCTGGATCTCGAGGTCGCTGGTGGTCAGCTGCAGCTGGCCGCCGGTCTTGCGGATCAGCACATTGGCCAGGATCGGCAGGGTGTGACGCCGCTCCACGATGCCGGCCACCGACTGCAGCGCGGCAAGAACTTTGTCTTGGGTTGCCTTCAAAACGATCATGTCTTCTTCCTCTTCTCTTATCTCTTTGAATCAGCTTTCAGGACGCCATTCTCCGCTGTCGCGAGGGGCGTTCTTGATGACATTCGGCTTCAGCCTTTGAGGGTCTGTTCGAGGACGTGCAGCTGCTGGTTGAGTTCGGTGAGCTGCTGGCGCTCGCCCGAAATCTTTCGCACTGCGTGGAGCACCGTCGTGTGGTCGCGACCGCCGAACAGCTCGCCGATTTCCGGCAGGCTCTTCTGCGTGAGCTCCTTGGCCAGGTACATCGCGATCTGCCGGGGCCGCGCAATGCTGGCCGGGCGTTTCTTGCTGTACATGTCGGCGACCTTGATCTTGTAGTAGTCGGCCACCGTCTTCTGGATATTTTCGACCGAGATCTGCCGATTCTGGATCGACAGCAGGTCGCGCAGCGCCTCGCGCGCCAGGGCGATCGAGATCTCCTTCTGGTTGAAGCGCGAGTACGCCAGGATCTTGCGCAGCGCGCCTTCGAGCTCGCGCACGTTGGAGCGCACGTTCTTGGCCACGAAGAAGGCGACTTCCTCGGGCATTTCGGTGCCTTCGACGCGGGCCTTGTTGATCAGAATCGCCACGCGCATCTCGAGCTCGGGCGGCTCGATCGCCACCGTGAGGCCCGAATCGAAGCGCGACACCAGCCGCTCGTGGATGTCGGCCAGCCCCTTGGGGTAGGTGTCGCTGGTCATCACGATGTGCGACTTCTTGGCCAGCAGGGCCTCGAAGGCGTTGAAGAACTCTTCCTGCGTGCGGTCCTTGTTGGCGAAGAACTGCACGTCGTCGATCAGCAGCAGATCGAGCGAGTGGTAGCGCTCCTTGAACTCATCGAAAGTCTTGCGCTGATAGGCCTTGACCACATCCGACACGAACTGCTCGGCGTGGATGTAGAGAACTTTGGAATCGGGCCGGTCGGCCAGCAGCCGGTTACCCACAGCGTGCATCAGGTGGGTCTTGCCCAGGCCGACGCCGCCGTAGATGAAAAGCGGGTTGTACAGGTGCCCCGGCATGCCGGCCACGTGCATGGCTGCGGCGCGCGCCATGCGGTTGGCCGTGCCCTCGACCAGGGTGTCGAAAGTGAGCCCCGAATTGAGCCGGTTCTTGAAGCCGGCGGCCGCCGGTTCCTCGCCCGGGCCGGCCACGTCGCGCGGCACATCCGTTTCGGCCATGATGGCCATAGGCGCAACACGGACGGGGGTTTCACGCGGAGCGAGCGCTAACTCGATGGTGACCGGCTGGCCGTACATCTTCTCGGCCATGGCCGCGATCTTGCCCGCGTACTGGGCACGGATCCAGTCGAGCTTGAAGCGGTTGGCGACGAACACCGTCATGCGCGAAAGGTCGTCGGCGACCTGCGCGGTGAGGGGCTTGATCCAGGTGTTGAACTGCTGCTCGGACAGCTCCTGCGCGAGCTGGTCGACGCAGGCCTGCCACAGGCTTTCGCCGATGCCGTCAGTCGACATGGGCGCTTGAAAAAGTGATGGAACCCTCGGGCATTTCTTGTATAGGTATTGTGGATATTCTCTGCTGGAAGGCGCCGGGCATTCTAACTTGTCAAAACCTTATCCACATGCTGCGCTGCACATGGAAAGGCCCGCAAATCCAGTCGAAGATTGTTCCGACGGCCAATGTTTGCGATAATTGCGGGTTTCCCTGAAAAGCCTTCACAGCGTCTTTCGGGGGCCATCCGAAACTCGCTCCCCCAGCGCTCGCCGGGTTTTTGCATGCCTTCATGCGGAAACTGGCGCAAACAGGGAATCAGGAAACCATCATGAAACGCACTTACCAAGCATCCAAAGTCCGCCGCGCCCGTACCCACGGCTTTCTGGTCCGCATGAAGACCCGTGGCGGCCGCGCCGTGATCAACGCACGCCGCGCCAAGGGCCGCAAGCGCCTGGCCGTCTGACGGCACCCCACCTGCCGTTGTCAGCCGCCGACACGTCCGCGCAGGCTCCTGCAGCCTCTGCGCCTGGCCCCGCCAGCAGCGACGTCCGCGGCCCGGCTTCCTTGCAGCGGCTCAAGACCCGCGCGCAATTCCAGGCCGTCCTCGCAGGTGCCACCGTGGCGCGCACTGCCCATTTCGCATTGCACCGCTGTGCGCTCGATGTTTCTCCATCGGGCGCCGCTTCGCTGTTTCCGTCCGATGAGGTCTGGCTGGGCGCCATGGTGCCCAAGCGCTGGGCACGCCGCGCGGTGACGCGCAACGCCATCAAGCGCCAGATCTACGCCGTGAGCGCCGCGCCCGGCGTCGTGTTGCCGCGTGCCGCGCACGTGGTGCGTCTGCGCGCCGGTTTCGATCGCAAGGCGTTCGTGAGCGCCTCCTCGGACAAGCTCAAGGCCGCCGTGCGCGCCGAGCTCCAGCAGCTGCTGGCGCGCGCCGGGCGTCCGCCAGCACCGGCTGCCGCCTCCCCCGCACCCGCCTCCGCATGAAACGCCTGCTGATCGGCCTCGTGAAGGGCTACCGCCTGTTGCTGAGCCCCTGGCTCGGGCAGTCGTGCCGCTTCACGCCGACCTGCTCGGTGTATTCGATCGAGGCGCTGGAAGTGCACGGCGCGCTCAAGGGCAGCTACCTGACGCTGCACCGCATCGCGCGCTGCCAGCCCTGGTGCCAGGGCGGCCACGATCCGGTTCCACCGAAATCACAGCGTCGCACTGACAAGTCAGGATCGCTGTTTTCGTCTCTTCTCTCCTCCGACAAGAAGTCTTCGTCATGAACGATATCCGCCGCACGATCCTGTGGGTGATTTTTGGTTTCTCGCTCGTGCTGCTGTGGGACCAATGGCAGGTCTTCAACGGCAACAAGCCGACCTTCCTGCCGTCGACCAAGCCCGCCGCCACGGCACCGGCCACGGGCAGCGCGGCCAACAACGGCGTGCCGACCGCGGCTGCCGCAGCTGGCGGCACCGCGGGCGCCGTGCCCACGCAGGCGGCCCCGGCTGCACCGCGCGAGCAGGTCGTGGTGACATCCGACCTGTTCAAGGCGACGATCGACAGCGAAGGCGCCACGGTCAACCACCTCGAACTGCTCAAGTACGACGAAGCCGACCGCACCAAGCGCGTCGTGCTGTTCGAAAACGGCTCGCCCGCCACGCGCTACGTGGCGCAGACCGGCCTGCTGAACCCCGTGGCCGGCGACGCTTTCCCCAACCACCTGACGGCCATGACGCCCAAGGCCGGGCCGCGCACGATGGCCGACGGCCAGAACACGCTCGAGGTGAGCTTCGAAAGCGCCCCGGTTGGCGGCTTGAAGTACATCAAGACCTACGTGTTCAAGCGTGACGACTACGTCATCGGCGTGCGCCACGAAGTGGTCAACGTGAGCGACCAGCCGCGCGACGCGCAGCTGTACATGCAGCTGCTGCGCCACGGCACCGTGGCCGCCGGCACCATGTTCGGCACCAACACCTTCACCGGTCCGGCCGCGTACACCAACGAGAAGAAGTTCCACAAGCTCGACTTCAAGGACATCGCCAAGGGCAAGGTCGAGCCGCCGCCGCCGGCCAACGACGGCTGGATCGCGATGGTGCAGCACTACTTCGCGTCGGCCTGGCTGCTCAAGGGCGACCCGGCCAGCGAACAGCTGCGCCGTGAATTCCGCGTGAAGGACCTGGGCGACAACCTCTTCACCGTGGCCATGGTGGCCACGCTGCCGAAGATCGCCCCGGGCGCCACGCAGGTCGTGAACAGCGCGCTGTTCGCCGGCCCCGAAGAAGAAAAGAAGCTCGAAGCCATCGCCCCCGGTCTGGACCTGGTGAAGGACTACGGCATCTTCGCGATCATCTCCAAGCCGCTGTACTGGCTGCTCACGCAACTGCACGGCATCCTGGGCAACTGGGGCTGGGCGATCGTGGCGCTGGTGGTGCTGCTGAAGGCGGCCTTCTACTGGCTCAACGCCAAGGCCTACGCCAGCATGGCCAAGATGAAGGCCATCAACCCCAAGATCATGGAAATGCGCGAGCGGCTGAAGGACAAGCCGCAAGAGATGCAGCAGGAAATGATGCGGATCTACAAGACCGAAAAGGTCAATCCGATGGGCGGCTGCTTCCCCATCGTGATCCAGATCCCGGTGTTCATCGCGCTGTACTGGGTGCTGCTGTCGTCGGTCGAAATGCGCCACGCGCCGTGGATCGGCTGGATCACCGACCTGTCGGCACCCGATCCCTGGTACATCCTGCCGATCGTGATGACGGCCACCTCGCTGTTCCAGACCTGGCTCAACCCGACGCCGCCCGATCCGATGCAGGCCAAGCTGATGTGGATCATGCCGCTCGCGTTCAGCGTGATGTTCATCTTCTTCCCGGCCGGCCTGGTGCTGTACTGGATCACGAACAACGTGCTGTCGATCGCGCAGCAGTGGTTCATCAACAAGCGACTGGGCGTGCTGGGCAAATAAGCCAGCCGGCCTCCGCCACCCGCAAAGGGCCGCATCCGCGGCCCTTTGCTTTTTGCTGAAAGAATCGCGCTGTCATGACCCTCGCCCGCACCACCGATCCCATCGTCGCCATCGCCACCGCCCCGGGGCGCGGAGCGGTCGGCATCGTTCGCGTGTCGGGCGCCCGGTTGGCGCCGCTGGTCCAAGCGCTGTGCGCCCGCGCCCTCAAGCCGCGCGAAGCCACCTACCTGCCCTTTCGCGATGCGCAGGGCGAGCCGGTCGACCACGGCCTGGCGATCCATTTCCCGACGCCGCATTCCTACACCGGCGAAGACGTGCTCGAACTGCAGGCGCACGGCGGCCCGGTCGTGCTGCAG
This sequence comes from Variovorax sp. GW821-FHT09D07, assembly GCF_059416345.1. Classification (NCBI taxonomy): domain Bacteria; kingdom Pseudomonadati; phylum Pseudomonadota; class Betaproteobacteria; order Burkholderiales; family Comamonadaceae; genus Variovorax; species Variovorax sp. GW821-FHT09D07. The sequence goes on along the minus strand of NZ_JBWKOY010000003.1, from coordinate 480,558 downwards.
CTGTTGCTGTCGCGCTGCCTCGAGGCCGCGGCCGAAATCGATCCGGCCACCGGCCGCCCGCGCCTGCCCGGCCTGCGCGTGGCCGAGCCGGGCGAGTTCAGCCAGCGCGCCTTTCTCAACGGCAAGATCGACCTGGCCCAGGCCGAGGCCATCGCCGACCTGATCGACGCCAGCACCGAGGCGGCCGCGCGCAGCGCCGGGCGCTCGCTGTCGGGCGCCTTCTCGCGCGAGATCCACACGCTGCGCGACGCGCTGATCCACCTGCGCATGCTGGTCGAGGCCACGCTCGACTTCCCCGAAGAAGAGATCGACTTCCTCCAGAAAGCCGACGCGACCGGCCAGCTGCAGCGGCTGCAGGCGCAGCTGGCCGCCGTGCAACAGCGCGCCAAACAGGGCGCGTTGCTGCGCGAAGGCATCAAGGTGGTGATCGCGGGCCAGCCCAACGCCGGCAAGAGTTCGCTGCTCAACGCGCTGGCCGGTGCCGAGCTGGCCATCGTGAGCGCCATCGCGGGCACCACGCGCGACGTGGTCTCGCAGACCATCCAGATCCACGGCGTGCCGCTGCATGTGGCCGACACCGCGGGCTTGCGCGACAGCACCGACGAGGTCGAGCAGATCGGCGTGGCGCGCGCCTGGGGCCAGATCGAAAGCGCCGACGCCGTGCTGTTCCTGCACGACCTCACGCGCGCCGGCCAGCCCGACTACGCCGCCGCCGACGCCGAGATCCTGGCCGGCCTGCAGCGCAAGCTGCCGGCGAGCGTGCCGGTGCTCGATGTGTGGAACAAGCAGGACGCGGCGGCGTCGGCCGCGCCGCCGTCCGAAGGCATCGCCCTGTCGGCCAAGACCGGCGCGGGCATCGAGGCGCTGCGCGATCAGTTGCTCGCCATGGCCGGCTGGCAGGCCCTGCCCGAGGGCGTCTACCTGGCGCGCGCGCGCCACGTGCAGGCACTGGCCCGCGTCGAGACGCACCTCGCGCTGGCGGCGGCCCACCTGGCGGCGCAGGCGCAACTGCTCGACCTGCTGGCCGAGGAGCTGCGGCTGGCGCAGAACGCGCTCAACGAGATCACCGGCGAGTTCGGCGCGGACGACCTGCTGGGGGTCATCTTTTCGCGCTTCTGTATAGGGAAATAGCGACACATGCGTGCGCTTCGCTGGTGAAAGCGTAAACAGTTGTAGCCGAACCTCGGGGCCTTCGCGGATACTTCGGATCACTTGCGGGGGTCGAGAAAAACATGTCCATCCAGAACCTGAGCCGCTCCATTGCGGAGAACCTGAGCGCCGACGCGTTCGCGCTGACCTTGAGCGTCGCGCAGTGGGACACGCTCGCGGGTTATCTGCAGCCCATCGAAACCGCGATCGGCGACGTGCTGATCTCGCAGGGCACGCACGACCGCTCGGTGTTCTTCGTCGAAAGCGGCGCCATCAGCGTGCACCGCGTCAGCAGCAAGGAGCAGATGCGCCTGGCCGTGCTGTCGCCGGGCTCGGTGGTGGGCGAAGGCTCGTTCTTCTCGCGCGAGCCGCATGCGGCCAACGTGGTGGTCACCGGCGCGGGGCGCGTGTGGCGCCTCACGGCCGTGCGGTTCTCCGAGATGTCGAACCGCCAGCCCAACATGGCGCTGGACATCGCGATGGCGCTCGGCGCCGTGATCGCCAAGCGCATGGCGCACCGCTCCAAGCGGGTGGCCGTCACCTGAGCCTTCCGGCTCGCCGCGCGCTGCCAGCCGCCGCACAACAACAAGAACAAGTCTTCGTTTCCGATCCCGAGAATTGCTGGTGAGCCATGGCCTTGATCTGCCCGGTCTGTGACGCGGACAACCGCGAGGGTGCCAATTTCTGCAGGAACTGCGGCGGCCGGCTGTCGGCCGCCGACCGCGTGCCACCCCCGGCGCCCAGTCCTGCCGACCGCGAATGGGCCACCACCGCACCGGCCCAGTTGCGTGCCCCGACCATTCCCGCGCCGCTGTTCGATCCTGCCGAGTCGAAGCGCGCGTTGTCGCCGGCGTCCAGTGGCTGGAGGCCCGAGCCACCACCACCTCCTCCGCCCGCGGATGAAAAAACCGTGATCGTCGCGCCGGGACGCGGGGGTGCCGCATCGTCTTTGCCCTCGTCCCCGCGGGCCGACCGGCCAAAGACGCGGATCAAGGTCAAGCGCATCAAGCCGCCGGAACCGGTGCTGCGCCCGCGCGGCATCGGGTTGTGGCTGGGGCTGCTCGCGGTCGCGCTGCTGCTGGTGGTCGCGGGCTGGCTGGGCTACGGGACCGGCAGCAAGGCGCCCGAGCCGGCCGTGGCACCGCTTCCTGTCGCAGCGCCGGCTCCCGCCGCGACGCCACCGGTGGTCGAAGCACCGCCGGTCGCGACCGAGCCTGAGCCGCCCGTGGCCGAAGCGCCGCCCGCGGAAGCGATCACCGAGCCGGCGGAAGCCGCACCCAAGCCGACACCCGTCGCGAAGCCGCGCAAGCCGGTGACGCCTCCCCCGCCGACGCCCCAGGCTCCAGCAGCCGCGGCGCCCGTGGCGGCTGCCCCGGCACCCGCGCCCGCGTCACCGGCCCCGCCGGCCGACCCGCAGGCCCAATGCGGCGACCGCAACTTCATCGCCAAGGCGCAATGCATGGCGGCCCAGTGCGTGAAGCCCGAGTACAGGTCGCACGCACAGTGCGAAGCGGTGCGCCGTCAGCAGCGCATCGAAGAAGAAAAGCGCAACCCGTCGCTCTTGAACTGAGCCCGCGCCGGCGGCCTCAGCCCTTCTGCAGCCGCTCGATGGCAATCGCCAGCGCGGCGGGCTTGCCCGACAGCACCAGGGTGTCCCCGTCCGACAGCAGCGTGTCGTCGGCCGGCACGCGCGCCTGGCCGTCCTGGCGGCGCAGGCTGGCCACCCGCACGCCCAGCGTCGGCAGCGCAATCCGTCCGAGCGTCTGGCCGATGGCGCGTGCGCCCGGCGTGAGCGTGAAGCTGTTCAGGCGCTCGTGGTCGATCTCGTCGGCGTTGTCGTCGTCGGCGCCGTGGAAGTAGCCGCGCAGCAGGTTGTAGCGCGCGTCGCGCTGGTCCTGCACCACGCGGATCACGCGCCGCATCGGCACGCCGACCAGCGCCAACGCATGGCTGGCGAGCATCAGCGACCCCTCGATGGCCTCGGGCACCACCTCGGTCGCGCCGGCGGCCTGCAGCTTCTCGAGGTCGTGGTCGTCCTGGGTGCGCACGATCACCGGCACGTGCGGCGCGTGGGCGCGGGTGTTGGCCAGCACCTTCATCGCGCCCCCCACGTCGAGGTAGGTGACGACCACCGCGCTGGCGCGCGCCAGGCCCGCCGCCATCAGCGCCTGCAGCCGGGCCGCGTCGCCGAACACCACCGAATCGCCGGCCGCAGCGGCCTGGCGCACGCGGTCGGGGTCGAGGTCGAGCGCCATGTAGGGAATGCCTTCGCGCTCCAGGATGCGCGCCAGGTTCTGGCCGCAGCGCCCGTAGCCGCAGATGATCACGTGCTGCGCGGTGTTGATGGTCTTGCGCGCGATGGTCGTCATCTGCAGCGACTGCTGCAGCCAGTCGCTGGCCACCAGCTTGCGCACGATGGCGTTGCTGTACATGATGATGAAGGGCGTGGCCAGCATCGACAGCACCATCGACGCCAGCACCGGGTTGGCCAGCCATGGCGGCAGCAGGTTGCGGTCCTGCGCGAGCGCCAGCAGCACGAAGCCGAACTCGCCGGCCTGCGCCAGGTACAGGCCGGTGCGCAGCGACACGCCCGAGGTGGCGCCCAGCACCCGCGCCAGCACCGTCACCAGCCCCAGCTTGAACAGCAGCGGCACCAGCAGCAGCACCGCCACCAGCAGCCAGCGCTCGACCACGATGTGCCAGTCGAGCGACATGCCGACGGTGATGAAAAACAGCCCCAGCAGCACGTCGTGGAAGGGGCGGATGTCGGTCTCGACCTGGTGCTTGTATTCGGTCTCCGACACCAGCATGCCGGCGATGAAGGCGCCCAGCGCCAGGCTCAGGCCGGCCAGCTCGGTGAGCCAGGCCAGGCCCAGCGTGATCAGCAGCACGTTCAGGATGAACAGCTCCTCGCTGCGCCGACGCGCCACCAGCGTGAGCCACCAGCGCATGATGCGCGGCCCGCCGTACAGCAGCACGCCGATGAGGAAGGTGGCCTTCACCAGCGCGAAGCCCAGCGCCTTGGCCAGCGCCTCGGGCGGCGCGCCCAATGCGGGAATCAGCACCAGCAGCGGCACCACGGCCAAGTCTTGAAACAGCAGCACGCCCATCACGCGCTTGCCGTGCTCGCTCTCCAGTTCGAGCCGCTCGGCCATCAGCTTGACCACGATGGCGGTGCTGCTCATGGTGAGTGCACTCGACAGCGCCAGCGTGGTCTGCCACCCCAGCTGCCAGGCCGGCGGCAGCTGCGTGGCGATCAGCAGCGCGCCGGCGGTGGCCAGCGCCATGGTCAGCAGCACCTGCGCCATGCCCAGCCCGAACACGTGCTTGCGCATGGCGCGCAGCTTGGGCAGGCTGAACTCGAGCCCGATCACGAACATCAGGAACACCACGCCGAATTCGCCCAGGTGGCGGATGCCTTCGGAGTTCTGCGCCAGGGCCAGCGCATGCGGACCGATGAGCACGCCGGCCGTCAGGTAGCCGAGCATCGGCGGCAGCTTGAGCGACCGGCAGGCCACCACGCCGATCACCGCGGCCAACAGATACAACAGCGTGAGATCGAACGAAGACATAGGCGCCGATGCTAGAGCAATGTCCGTGCCCCGGGCTTCCTCGGGCCATGTGATCCCCGACCGCGCCCGCCTCGTAAAATCCGGCGATGAGCTCCCGCCCCGCCCCGACCCACGTGGTCGACCCCGACGCCATCCTGGCCCGGGCACGCGTCACATTCGACATTGAAGCCGAAGCCGTCCTCGGCCTGAAGGCCCGCGTCGGCCCGAGTTTCGTCGAGGCCGTGCGCAAGATCCTCGAAGTGCGCGGCCGCGTGGTCGTGATGGGCATGGGCAAGAGCGGCCACGTCGGCCGCAAGATCGCCGCCACCCTCGCCTCCACCGGCACGCCCGCGATGTTCGTGCACCCGGCCGAGGCCAGCCACGGCGACCTCGGCATGATCAAGGCGGTCGACCTCGTGCTGGCCATCTCCAACAGCGGCGAGGTCGACGAACTCACCGTGCTGTTGCCGGTGGTCAAGCGCCAGGGCGTGCCCCTGATCGCCATGACCGGCCGCCCCGACTCCACGCTGGCGCGCCATGCCGACATCGTGATCGACGCCGGCGTCGCCAAGGAAGCCTGCCCGCTGAACCTCGCGCCCACCGCGAGCACCACCGCGCAGATCGCCATGGGCGACGCACTGGCTGTGGCGCTGCTCGACGCGCGCGGTTTCGGCTCCGAGGATTTCGCGCGCTCGCACCCCGGCGGTGCGCTGGGCCGCAAGCTGCTCACCCACGTGAGCGATGTCATGCGCTCGGGCGACGAAGTGCCGTGTGTGCCGCCGACGGCCACCGTCAGCGAGCTGATGCGCGCGATGAGCATCAAGGGCTTCGGCGCCGCCGCGGTGGTCGAGCCCGACGGCCGGGCGCTGGGCATCTTCACCGACGGCGACCTGCGCCGCCTGATCGAGGCCGGCGCCGACCTGCGCACGCCCAAGGCGGCGGACATCATGCACCGCGACCCGCGCACCATCCGCGTCGACGCGCTGGCGGTGGAGGCGGCCGAACTCATGGAGCAATGCGGCATCACCCGCCTGTTCGTGATCGACGGCGCGGGGGTGATCGTCGGCGCGGTGAACACCAACGACCTGATGCGCGCGAAGGTCATCTGATGCCGCTTGATTTCCAGGCCGAGACCCTGCTGGCCGCGCAAGACGTGCGCATCGTCTTCTTCGACATCGACGGCGTGTTGACCGACGGCGGCGTGTACTTCACCGAGCACGGCGAGACGCTCAAGCGCTTCAGCATCCTCGACGGCTACGGTCTCAAGCTGCTGCGCAAGGCCGGCATCACGCCGGCCGTGATCACCGGGCGCGACTCCAAGCCGCTGCGCGTGCGGCTCGAGGCGCTGGGCATCGAGCATGTGCGCTACGGCACCGAAGACAAGCTGCCCGCCGCCGAGGCCATGCTGAAGCAGCTCGGCTTCACCTGGGCGCAGGCCGCCGCCATCGGCGACGACTGGCCCGACCTGCCCGTGCTGACCCGCGTCGGCTTCGCGGCGGCACCGGCCAACGCGCACGCGGAGGTGCGCGCGGTGGCGCGTTACGTCACCACCGCACGCGGCGGCGAAGGCGCGGCGCGCGAATTCTGCGACCTGCTGTTGACGGCCTGCGGCCAGTACCGCCCGCTGCTCGACGCTGCCCTGGGCCCCCGACCATGAGCCCGCAGCTGCGACGCGCCTGGCACCTCACGCGCGATGTGCTCGACCGCACCACCATCTACCTGCCGATCATCCTGATGGCGGGCGTGGCGCTGGGCACCTACTGGCTGGTGCGCAATGCGCCCAAGCTGCTGGAGCCCACCGTCAAGGCGGCGCCCACGCACGAGCCCGACTACTTCATGCGGGACTTCGTCATCAAGAACTTCCTGCCCAACGGCGACCTGCGCAGCGAGCTGCACGGCACCGAAGGGCGGCACTACCCGGACACCGACACCATCGAGGTCGACCAGGTGCGCATGCGCTCGGTGTCGCCCGAGGGGTTGGTCACGCGCTCGTCGGCGAACCGCGGCCTGTCGAATTCCGACGGCAGCGAGATCCAGCTGTTCGGCAACGCGATCGTGATCCGCGAACCGGCGGTGAGCGCCAGCGGCAAGGCCACGCCGCGGCTGGAGTTTCGCGGCGAGTTCCTGCATGCGTTCCTCGACACCGAGAAGGTGCAGTCGAACAAGCCGGTCACGCTCATCCGCGGCAGCGACCAGTTCACGGGCGATACGCTCGACTATGACAACCTGAGCGGCGTGGCCAACCTCACGGGCCGCGTGCGCGGCGTGCTGGTGCCGTCGGCCGCCGCGGGCAAGCCGCGCTGAGCGGCTGCCACACAAGAACAAGTTCCCGGGAGACGATCCACGCATGACCACCGCCGCACCGCTCGTCTTCATCACCGGCGCCTCCAGCGGCATCGGCCAGGCGCTGGCCGCGTGTTTCTACGACGCGGGCTACCGGCTGGCGCTGGTCGCGCGGCGCACGGGCGAGATCGACACCTGGGCGGCGGGCCGCCAGCTGGACGCGGGCCGCTACCAGGTCTACGGCGCCGACGTGGCCGACACCGACAGCATCGTGGCCGCCGGCACCGACTGCATCGCGCGCCAGGGCGTGCCCGACGTGGTGATCGCCAACGCCGGCATCAGCATCGGCATCGACACGGCAGAGCGTTCGGACCTCGACGTGCTGGCGCGCACCTTCGCCGTCAACAACGTGGGGCTGGCCGCCACCTTCCATCCCTTCGTGCAGGCCATGGTGCAGCGCGGCAGCGGGCGGCTCGTGGGCATCGGCAGCGTCGCCGCCATCCGCGGGCTGCCGGGGCACGGCGCCTACTGCGCGAGCAAGGCCGGCGTGGTCGCGTACTGCGAAAGCCTGCGCGGGGAACTGCACAACAGCGGGGTGAAGGTCGTCACGCTCTGCCCGGGCTACATCGACACGCCGCTGACGCAGGGCAACCGCTACGGCATGCCCTTTCTCATGCAGCCCGAGGATTTCGCAGCCCAGGCGCTGCGCGCCATCGAGGCTGGCACGAGCTACCGCGTGATTCCGTGGCAGATGGGCGTGGTCGCCAAGGTCATGCGCCTGCTGCCCAATGCCGTGCTCGACCGCGCGGTGCAGGGCCGGGAGCGCAAGAAGCGCAGCGGCGAAGCCTGAGCTTCATTGCCGATTGCACAGCGGGCACAGCGCGCAGGCAAAGAAAAAGGCTCCCGAGGGAGCCTTTTGTGTTTGTGTGCCGTGAGGCATGCGAAGGAGTGAACGGGGTTCAGTACCCACCGTTGCCGCCGCCGCCGTAGCCGCCACCGCCGCTGCGACCACCGCCGCCGCCACGGGGACCTGCGCCGTAGGGGCTGCGGAAACCGCCATCGCCACCACCGCCGCCGCCACCCGAACGACCACCACCGCCGCCGTAGCCGCCGCCACCGCCGGAGCGGCCACCGCCGCCGCCACCGTAGCCGCCACCACCGTAGCCGCCACCACCGTAGCCGCCACCACCACCGCCGCCGCCGTAGCCGCCGCCACCGCTGCGGGGGGGACGTGCTTCCATGGGACGTGCTTCGTTGACGACCACGCTGCGGCCGCCCAGGGGTTGGCCGTTCATGCCGTTGATGGCGGCCTGTGCTTCCGCGTCACTGCCCATCTCGACGAAGCCGAAGCCCTTCGAGCGACCCGTGTCGCGCTCCATCATGACCTTGGCGCTGGTCACTGCGCCGAACTGGCCGAAGGCCTGCTCGAGATCACCGTCGCGCACCGAGTAAGGCAGGTTGCCGACGTAGAGTTTGTTGCCCATCAAGGGACTCCTATAAACACATCAAGAAAAGCGATGGAGTCCCGAAAGCATCACTCAAACGAGAGCCGCCGAGCCGCGCGAAACTGACCGATCACCGAATTGCTCCCGCCCAAAATCAAGAGGGATGCTCGTGCATTATGGGTGAAATATCAAAAAAGCAAGCAGGAATTTGCGTCTTGAGGTAGCACCTTTCGAAACTAGTAGAAGTTAGCGCACGCCTACCTGTTTGAGCCGGGGGAATTGACGATGCGGCTACAATTTGCGGGTCATTGGGGAGTAGCCGCCTTCCGCATACGAGAAGGGCCCGCGTCAACAGACTTGTCCTTGCCCCACGAGGACATGGCGCGTGCAGTGAACACACCTGGCGAGACCTTTGACCGCACAACTTCGGGAATATGGCCGAAGGTGTTGTGCGGTCAATTGCGTCCTTCGGCCCAAGGAACCCCACATCCATCATGGAAGCTTTTCTCGTTGCAACGGGCGTGGTTGCGCTCGCCGAAATGGGCGACAAGACCCAACTCCTGGCCCTTTTGCTGGCCGCGCGCTTCAGGAAACCCTGGCCGATCGTGTTCGGCATCTTTGTCGCCACGGTCATCAACCACGCGCTGGCCGGCGCGGTCGGCAACTACATCACGCGCTGGCTCGGCCCCGAAGTGCTGCGCTGGATCCTGGGCGGCTCGTTCATCGCGATGGCCGTCTGGATGCTGATTCCCGACAAGCTCGATGAAGACGACGCCCCCGGCGTCTCGAAGTTCGGCGTCTTCGGCACCACGGTGATCGCCTTCTTCCTGGCCGAGATGGGCGACAAGACCCAGATCGCCACCGTCATGCTGGCCGCCCGCTTCACGCAGGACTACGCCTGGGTCGTCGTCGGCACCACGCTGGGCATGATGCTGGCCAATGCGCCGGTGGTGTGGCTGGGCGACAAGATCGTGCGGCGCGTGCCGATCAAGCTCGTGCACGGCATCTCGGCGGCGATCTTCCTGGTGCTGGGCGTCGTGATGATCATTGGCTGGTAGCAGGAAAAAGTCACGGGGCTATACTTGCCCTGCGCCGATTTGCTTCAGCTTGCGGGCGCTTTATAAATTCTGCTAAAGACGGCTGCCGAACCCGGCTCGTTTTTGGCGAGGCCGGGTTTTTTCATTCATGTCGTCGTCACCTTTGGTCGTCACCCCGCAGTCGATGCAGTTCGCAGGCCCGCTGGCCCTGCGCAGCGGCGCCTCGATCAGCGGCTACACGCTCGCCTACGAAACCTACGGCACCCTCAACGCCGAGCGCAGCAATGCGGTGCTGGTGTGCCATGCGCTCAACGCCTCGCACCACGTCGCGGGCGTGTACGAGGGCCAGGCCCGCTCCGAGGGCTGGTGGGACAACATGGTGGGGCCGGGCAAGCCGCTGGACACCGACCGCTTCTTCGTGATCGGTGTCAACAACCTCGGCTCCTGCTTCGGCTCGACCGGGCCGATGCACGTCAACCCCGCCAACGGCCGCGTCTACGGCGCCGACTTCCCGGTGGTTACGGTCGAAGACTGGGTCGACGCCCAGGCGGCGCTGCTCGACGCGCTCGGCATCCGGACGCTCGCTGCGGTGATGGGCGGCAGCCTCGGCGGCATGCAGGCGCTGTCGTGGACGCTGCAGTACCCCGACCGCGTGCGCCACGCCGTGGTGGTGGCCAGCGCACCCAACCTCACGGCCGAGAACATCGCCTTCAACGAGGTGGCGCGCCGCGCCATCGTGACCGACCCCGACTTCCACGGCGGCCACTTCTACGAATACGGCGTGGTGCCCAAGCGCGGCCTGCGCATCGCCCGCATGATCGGCCACATCACCTACCTGAGCGACGACGTGATGAACGCCAAGTTCGGGCGCATCCTGCGCAGCGCCGTCGAGGGCGAGGTGGCGGGGCTCGACTACCGCTATTCCACGCAGGACGTCGAGTTCCAGATCGAGAGCTACCTGCGCTACCAGGGTGACAAGTTCAGCGAGTACTTCGACGCCAACACCTACCTGCTGATCACCCGCGCGCTCGACTACTTCGACCCCGCGCGCCACCACGGCGGCCAGCTCAGCACGGCGCTCGCGCAGGCCACGGCCAAGTTCCTCCTCGTGAGCTTCAAGACCGACTGGCGCTTCTCGCCCGCGCGCAGCCGCGAGATCGTGAAGGCGCTGCTCGACAACCGCCGCAACGTGAGCTACGCCGAGATCGACGCGCCGCACGGCCACGACGCCTTCCTGCTCGACGACGTGCGCTACATGGGCGTGGTGCGCTCGTACTTCGAACGCGTCGCCAAGGAATTCCAATGAGCGACCTTGCACACCAACGACTGATTGCACAGCTTGTGCCCCAGGGCTCGCGCGTGCTCGACCTGGGCTGCGGCGACGGCGCCCTGCTCGACCTGCTGCAGCGCGAGCGCGGCTGCACCGGCTACGGCGTGGAGATCGCCGACGGCAACGTGCTGCAGTGCATCCGCCGCGGCGTCGACGTGATCCAGCTCAACCTCGACGAAGGCCTGGCGATGTTCGACGACGCCACCTTCGACGTCGTGCTGCAGATCGACACGCTGCAGCACCTGCGCAATGCCGAGGTCATGCTGCGCGAGACCGCGCGCGTGGGCCGCTTCGGCATCGTCGCCTTTCCCAACTTTGCGCACTGGCCCAACCGCCTGAGCGTGGCGCGCGGGCGCATGCCCGTGACGCGCCGCCTGCCCTACCAGTGGTACGACACGCCCAACATCCGCGTCGGCACCTACAAGGACTTCGAGGTGCTGGCCGGCAAGAACAACCTGCGCGTGCTCGACGCTTTCGGCCTGCAGAACGGCCGCGACGTGCGCTGGCTGCCCAACGCGCGCGCCAGCACGGCGGTGTTCAAGTTCGAGCGGGGCGGCTGAGCACGCCACCCCTGCAACGCACGGACATCGGGTCGGAATGAGCTTCACGCTCGCGCAGCCGGTTCACAGCGACCTGCTCATCAAGAAAAGCCGCTTCATCGGCTGCGTGCAACCGGTGCCCGACCGCGCGGCCGCGCTGGCGGTGGTCGCCTCGCTGCGCGCTGAACACCCGGGCGCCGCGCATGTGTGCTGGGCCCTGATGGCCGGCGGCCAGTCGGCCGCGAACGACGATGGCGAACCTGGCGGCACGGCCGGACGCCCCATGCTCGAGGTGCTGCGCCACCAGCAGGTGGAAGGCGCGCTCGCCACCGTGGTGCGCTACTTCGGCGGCGTGAAGCTCGGCGCCGGCGGCCTCGTGCGCGCCTACACCGACGCCGTCGCTCAGGCCCTGCTCGGTGCCACGCTGGTGCCGCTCGTGCGCCAGCGCCAGCTGCAGTGCGCCGTGCCCTACGCGCTCGAGGGGCTGGTGCGGCGCGAGCTGGCCGCCATCGGCGCGGTGCTCGAAGACGTGCAGCACGGCGATGACGTGCGCTTTGCCTTCGCGCTGCCCGCGCCCGAGGCTGATGCCTTCATCGCGCGCCTCGACGATGCTGCGCAAGGGCGCGTCGTCTGGCCGACGGCGTGAGCCGCTTCGCAGGCGCCTTGCCTGGCGTCGGCTCCGCCGCCAGCGCGAGCACGCCGCGCGATGCGAGCGCGATCGGCTCGGCCAGGTCTTCGTCGACACCGCGCCGCGTCATCTCGGCCGTCACGATGCCGGTGGGCACGGCCAGCACGCCCCAGCCCAGCAGCATCATCACGGAGGCGATCGCGCGGCCCAGGTCGGTCTTGGGCACGAGGTCGCCGAAGCCGACCGTGGCCATGGTGGAGATCGCCCAGTAGATCGCCACCGGAATGCTGGTGAAGCCGTGCGTCGGGCCTTCGACCACGTACATCAGCGTGCCCATCACCAGCACCACCAGCATCACGAAGCCCACGAACACCGTGATCTTGCGGCGGCTCGATGCCACCGCCGACACCAGCGCGCGGTACTCCACCGAATAGCGCGACAGCTTGAAGATGCGGAACACGCGCAGCAGCCGCAGGATGCGCACGTCGATCAGGTACGCCAGCTCGGGCGCGAAGGCCACGAGAAAGGTCGGCAGCAGTGCGAGCAGGTCGATCACGCCGTAGAAGCTCAGCGCGTAGCGCAGCGGCTTGTTCACGCAGCACAGCCGTGCGATGTACTCCAGCGTGAAGAGAATCGTGAACACCCATTCGAGGGCATTGAACAGTGGGCGCCACTGGTCGCGGATCGACTGCACGCTGTCCAGGATGACGACCAGCACGCTCATCACGATCACCGCGATGAGCGTCAGGTCGAACCACAGGCCGGCGGGCGTGTCGGCCTCGAAGATCACGGTGAACAGCGTGCGCCGCCAGCCGCGCGCGGGCTTGTCGAACCGCGAGTCGGTGGCGGCGGGCGTGGACAGGGCTTCGATGTTCGGTCGGATCAGGCGGGTCATGCGGGGCATTGTCAGGGGCCCCGGGCGACTTATTCAGTTACGCTTATTGCGCAATGAAGTGCCGCATGCCGTGAGTGCGTTCTTACGATAGTCCCCTTTCTTGAGGAGCTCCCCATTGGCCACACAGTCCCCCTTTTTCGGCAAGCGTGATCGTGACACCGACTCGCTGACGTCCCGTCCCGCACCGCTGGTTGGTTCGGGCACCAATCTCTCGGGCACTCCCGTCAATCCCTCCTCGTTGACCGCGCAGGCCGGCCTGGCCCCGGCGGCTGCGCCCGTCAAGGAAGGCGGCAGCAAGCTCACCGTCGGCCCGAACATCAAGCTCAAGGGCGTCGAGATCACCGATTGCGACACGCTCGTGGTCGAAGGCCTGGTCGAGGCGACGATGGATTCGCGCCTGATGCAGATCGCCGAACAGGGCGAGTTCAAGGGCTCGGCCGAGATCGACATCGCCGAGATCCGCGGCGTGTTCGACGGCAACCTCACCGTGCGCGAGAAGCTCGTCATCCACTCGACCGGCAAGGTCACCGGCAAGATCCGCTACGGCAAGATCGTGATCGAAGAAGGCGGCCAGCTGTCCGGCGAAATCAGCTTCGGCGCCAAGCCGTCGCTGCAGGCCGCCGCCTGAGGCACCTGACGCGCCCGGTCTGACGACCGTCGATCAGGGCGCTTTCTTTTTCGGTGGGGCCTTCTTGGCCGCCAGCTTCGGCTTGTCCGCGGCGGCGGCCATTGCTGCGTCTGCAACCGGCGGCGCCCACCCCAGGCGCTGCAGCAAGGCACCGGCCGCGGCCGGTGCCCTTTCCTTGGCGCCGTTGATGAAATACACGAACACGTCGCGCGCCTTCGGCGTCGTGGTCCAGCCTTGCGCGCGCGCGGCCCAGGTGTCCAGCGCCTTGGGCGCGTAGCCGGTCGCGAGCGACGCGTCGGCCATCATGAGCCGCGCGTAGGCGACATCGCCCTCGGGCTCCTCGAACGACGGAAACTTGTCGGCGTCGGTGAACACGGTCGACACCTTGTGCTTCTTCGCGAGCGCCTTGTAGGCGGGCGTGATGAAGCTCTCGTGGCGCACGTCCATCACGTGGCGCAGCGCGCGGCTGCCTTCCTTCTTGGGCAGCAGCTCCAGGAAGGCCTCGAAGTCTTCCGCATCGAACTGCTTGGTCGGCATGAACTGCCAGACGATCGGCCCGAGCTTGTCGCCCAGCTCGGCCACGCCGCTGTCGATGAAACGCTGGATCGACTCGCCCGCGGTCGCCAGCACCTTGCGGTTGGTGGTGAAGCGCGAGGCCTTCATCGAGAACATGAAGTCGTCGGGCGTGTCGTCGCGCCACTTGCGGAAGGTCTCGGGCTTGAAGGTGCTGTAGTAGGTGCCGTTGATCTCGATGGCGCTGACCTGCCGGCTGGCGTGGTTCAACTCCTTCGCGTGAGCCAGGCCCTTGGGGTAGAAGTTGTCGCGCCAGGGCTCGTAGGTCCAGCCGCCGATCCCCACCTTGATCCGCGTCGATGTTGCCTTGCTCACATTGCGCTCCGGGTTTTGAGATCGCCCGCACTCTACGCGCGCTCGCCGCGAGGCGCAAAATGCGTTTTTTCGTCCCCGCGGAGAATCCCCCGATGAACGCCCCCCTGCACCGTGAAATGCCCGCCGGCACGCTCGACGCGACGCGCGCCCTCTCTGATGTCACCGCCCGATGGGACGGCGACATCGTCAAGCAACTCACCGACTACATCGCCATCCCCGCCAAGTCGCCCGGCTTCGACAAGGACTGGTCGGCCAACGGCTACCTGGAGACCGTGCTGCGCAACGCCGCGGCCTGGGTCGAAGCGCAGAAGGTCGAGGGCCTGAAGCTGGAGATCGTGCGCCTCGAAGGCCGCACGCCGGTGCTGTTCTTCGAAGTGCCGGCCACCGGCACGAACATGACCGAGACCGTGCTCATGTACGGCCACCTCGACAAGCAACCCGAGTTCACCGGCTGGCGCAACGACCTCGGCCCGTGGACACCCAAGTACGAGAACGGCCTGCTCTACGGCCGCGGCGGCGCCGACGACGGCTACGCGGTGTACGCCAGCGTGGCCGCGCTGCAGGCGCTCAAGGCCCAGGGCGTGGCGCACCCGCGCATCGTCGGCCTCATCGAGACCTGCGAGGAAAGCGGCTCCTACGACCTGCTGCCGTACGTGGACGCGCTGCGTCCGCGCCTGGGCGAGGTCGAGCTGGTGATCTGCCTGGATTCGGGCGCCGGCAACTACGACCAGCTGTGGCTCACGACCTCGCTGCGCGGCATGGCCAGCGGCACGCTCAAGGTCGAGGTGCTGACCGAAGGCATCCACTCGGGCGACGCCTCGGGCCTCGTGCCCTCGAGCTTTCGCATCATGCGGCAGGTGCTCGACCGCCTCGAAGACAGCGCCACCGGCCGCCTGCTGCCCGCCAGCTTCCATTGCGAAGTGCCGGCCGACCGCCTCGCGCAGGCCAAGGCCACCGCCGCCATCCTCGGCGACGAGGTCTACAAGCGCTTCCCGTGGGCGCACTACGACTGCGGCGGCTCGACCATGTTCGCGCTGCCGACCACCACCGACCCGGTCGAGGCCCTGCTCAACCGCACCTGGAAGCCCACGCTGTCGGTCACCGGCGCCGAAGGCTTCCCGGCCCTGAAGGACGCGGGCAACGTGCTGCGCCCCTACACCGCCTTCAAGCTCTCGCTGCGCCTGCCGCCGCTGGTCGATGCGGCCGAGACGGTGCAAAAGCTCAAGGCCCTGCTCGAAGACAACGCGCCCTACCAGGCGCGCGTGACCTTCGAAAGCGGCGGCGGTGCCACCGGCTGGAACGCGCCCACCATCACGCCGTGGTTCGAGGACGCACTCAACAAGGCCTCGCGCGCGCACTTCGGCGCCTCCTGCGGCTACATCGGCCAGGGCGGCACGATCCCGCTGATGAACATGCTGAGCGCCGGTTTCCCGACGGCGCAGATGATGGTCTGCGGCGTGCTGGGCCCGAAGAGCAACGCGCACGGTCCCAACGAGTTCCTGCACGTGCCCTACGCCAAGAAGCTGACGGCCGCCGTGGCCGAGGTCATCGCCGCCCTGCCCGTCGCGCACCGCGCCGCGGCGTCGGAGCCGGTGGCCGTTTGAGCGACGCGCTGCCCTTGCCGCACCGCGTGTCGCTGTCCACGCCGGACGGCGAGACGCTGGCGCTGCGGCGGCTGCCCGCCGCGGGCACGCCCCGCGCCGTGGTGGTCGTGGTGCACGGGCTGGGCGAGCATGCGGGGCGCTATCACGGCCTCGCCAAGCAACTGCATGCCTGGGGCTTCGCGGTCTGGGCGCACGACCATCACGGGCACGGCGAATCCACCGGCGCGCGCGGCGGCCTGCCCGGCGAGCTGCGTCTGGTCGACGACCTGGCGCTGGTGATCGACGACGCGCGCCGCGAGAACCCCGGCGTGCCGCTGGTGCTGCTGGGCCACAGCCTGGGCGGCCTGGTCGCCGCGAGCCTGGTGGCGCGCGGCGTGCGGCCGGTCGATGCGCTGGTGCTGTCGTCGCCGGGGCTCGACCCGGGGCTGAACGGTTTCCAGAAGATGCTGCTGGCGGTGCTGCCGCGCATCGCGCCCAACCTGCGCGTGGGCAACGGGCTCGACGACAACTACCTCTCGCACGACCCGGTGGTGGTGCAGGCCTACCGCGACGATCCGCTCACGCACGACCGCATCGGCAGCCGGCTGGCGCGTTTTCTCGCCTACGAAGGTGCCACGGTGCAGCAGCACGCGGCGCGCTGGCCGGTGCCCACGCTGCTGATCTACGCGGGCGACGACCGGCTCGTGCGGCCGGCAGCGAGCCGCGCCTTCGCGGCCGCCGCGGCGCCCAGCGGCAACGTCGAGGCGAAGTGCTTCGACGCGCTGTACCACGAGCTCTTCAACGAACTCGATGCGGAGCCCGTCTTCGACACGCTGCAGCGCTGGCTCGACCGGCGGTTTCCAGCGGCGGCTGTCTCCGCGCGCGTGGCCTGAGGCTCAGGCCTTGGCCACCGGCGCGCGCCGGCGTTGCGTCTGCGCGAGCCAGAGCAGCGCCGCGCCGGTCAGCACCACCGGCACCAGCGAGCCGTAGTTCAACAGCTGCCAGCCCTGCGTGGTCACCAGCACGCCCGAGGCGAACGAGGTCAGCGCCAGCGTCGCGAACACGCAGAAGTTGAGCGCGCCCTGGGCCCGGTCGCGCTCCTCGGCGGTGTAGGCCGTGAGCGACAGCGTCGTGCTGCCGGTGAAGAGGAAATTCCAGCCCACGCCCAGCAGGAACAACGCGACCAGGAAGTGGTGCAGGTCCACGCCCGACAGCGCCACCACGATGCAGCCGAGGTTGAGCGCCAGCCCGACCCCCATCACCGGCAGCGCGCCGAAGCGGCGGATCAGGTGGCCGGTGAAGAAGCCCGGCGCGAACATGCCGATCACGTGCCATTCGAGCACCAGCGCCGCGTCGGAAAACGGTAGGCTGCAGATCTGCATCGCGATGGGCGTGGCGGCCATCAGCAGGTTCATCACGCCGTAGCTCAGCGCGCCTGCGGCGGCCGACACGATGAACACGGGCTGGCGCATGATCTCGCCCAGCGGCCGGCCGCCGCCGGCTTCCTTGCGGGTCGGTGACGGCGGGAACTCGATGAAATGCATCACCGCCATCGAGAGCAATGCCACCGCCGCCAACGCGATGTACGCGCCGGCGAAGGGCACGGAGAGGGCGTCGCGCGTGAAGGTCGCCAGGTTCGGCCCCGCCACCGCACCGATCAGGCCGCCGGCCATCACCATCGACACGGCCTTCTCGCGCCAGGCCGGCAGTGCCAGTTCGGCCGCCGCGAAACGGTAGAGCCCGGCGTTGGCGTTGTAGTAGCCGGCGACCACGGTGGCGAAGCACAGCAGCCAGAAGTTCTTCGAGGACGCCGCGTAGGCGCACAGCAGCGCCGAGCCGACCGCCACCGCCAGCCCGATCTGGAACGAACCGCGGCGGCCGAAGCGCTGCTGTGTGCGCGCCACCAGCCCCGTGCTCAGCGCGCCGCCCACCACGTAACCCATCACAGGCAGCGTGGCCATCCATCCCTGCGGCGCGATGCCCAGGCCCACGAGACCGTTGATGGCGATGAAGGTGACGTTGTTGGTCAGGAGCAGGCCCTGGCAGATGGCCAGGAGCCACAGATTGCGATTCATGGGGCGCGGTTCTACGCGATTGGCCGGCGAAGGCAAGGCGCCGGCCAAAAAAAAGCGCCCTCGCGGGCGCCGGAATTCTGAGAATGAAATTCGCCGGATGGCAGGTCAGGTCGGCTTGTTGCCTTGAAGCAGTCCGCTGAGCGAGCCCAGCAGGTCGTCCTGGTTGCCGAGGCCTTGCTCGGGCACCTTGCCCTGCGGCGTGAGCTGGTTGATGAGGGCCGGCAGCATGGTGGCCAGCATCGGCAGCAGCATTTGTGCGTTGATGCCGAGTTTGGAGGCGATGGCGGCGATCGTGTCGCCGCCCAGCGCGTTCTGCAGCTGATCGCCCGACACCGGCTTGTTTTCACCGTTGCCGATCCACGAGCCGATCACGTCGCCCATGCCCGCCTGCTCGAATTTCGAGACCATGCCGCCGAGGCCGCCCTGCCCGCCGTTGTTGGCAAGCAGGCCGCCCAGGGCGCCGGCGAGGCTTCCGAGATCTCCCAATCCCCCGAGGCCACCGCCTTGCGGTTGCTGCTGCTGTGCAGCGCCTCCTAGCACCTGACCGAGTACCGAATCGAGCAACCCCATGACCATTCCTTGGTGTGTGACAGAAACGCTCACATTTTCCAATGTGGCGACCCGCTTGCCGAAAGTGGCGCGGCCACTTTCGAACTGGCAACGTGACAAATTACTTGCTGCGTGCTGCGCGTTTCGGCAGGAGCGCGGGACTGACGCCCTGCACACCGACCAGGCCGAGCACGGTGACGAGCGAATTCTGCGCGCCTTTCCATGCATCTGTCACGTCAATCGACTCGCCCAGCGAGTGGAATCCGCCCGACTTGCCGCCGCCGCCGATGATGATGGCCGGGATGCCCAGCGAAATGGGAACGTTCGCATCCGTGCTGCCGCCGCGCAGCAGCGTTTTGTGGCCGAAAGCACTGTTGGCACGTGTGGCGGCCTCGACGATCACCGAGTCGGGCGCCGTGCGGCCACCCGGGCGGTCGCCGATGAGCTTGGTGCTCACGCTCAGGCTGCTCACGTTCCAGCGCTTGTTCTCTTCCGCCACGGCCTCGTCGAGCGTGGCGAGGATCTTCTTCTCGGTCTCGAGCAGCGAGGCCATGTCGTCCGAGCGGATGTCGATGGCCATGCGCGCATCGGGCGCGATGGTGTTCACCGAGGTGCCGCCGCCGACGGTGCCGACGGTGAAGGTGGTCTTGGGGAAGCTGGGCGTGCGCACCTCGGCGATCTTGGCGATGGCGCGGCCCATGCCGTGGATCGCGCTGGGCACCTGCCCGAAGGCGCCGAAGCTGTGGCCGCCCGGGCCCTTGAACGTCACTTCGTAGCGGTGGCTCGCGGTGCCGAGCACCAGCACGTGGCCGTCGGGCGAGGGCTCCAGGCCGACCATGCCGTCGATGTCGAGGTGGTCGCGGAAGATGGCCTTCATGCCGCGCAGGTTGCCCAGTTCTTCCTCGCCGACGTTGGCAACGATCATCAGATCGCCCACGGTCTGGATCTTGTTGTCGTTGAGCACCTTGAGCCACGACAGCAGCACCGACAGGCCGCGCGTGTCGTCGCCGATGCCAGGCGCGAAGAGCTTGCCGTCGCGCTCCTTCACCTTGACGTCGGTGCCGGCCGGAAAGACCGTATCGAGGTGCGCCGAGATCAGCAGCTTGGGGCCGTTGCCCGTGCCCTTGCGCAGGCCGACCACGTTGCCCTCGGCGTCGATCTTCGCGTCGGGCAGGCCGAGCGCCTTCAGTCGGGCCAGGAAGGCTTCGGCGCGCTTTTGCTCCTTGAAGGGCGGCGCCTCGATCTCGGTCAGCGTCTTCAGTTCTTCGACCGTGCGTTCGTGGTCGGCCTTGACCGATTCCAGCAGCTTGCGGATCGCGGGCGAGGCCATGAGCTGGGTGTAGGCCTGGTCGACCGCGGGGCTGACCTGCGCCGGTGTGGGCGCAACGGCCTGGCTTTGGGCGTGAACGGCGGGCATGGCGCACAGCGCGGCCAGGACGAGGGGGGCGAGACGAAACGCGCGGGATGAACGAGGCATGGGGGGAGCGGTCCTTCCGGGAGGCGGATTGAACAAGGAAAAACGAAGCGGCCATTGTTCCGCAGGCGCCCGGTGTGCGCCTCGCGGAAAACACCCCCCGAACCGCTCAGGCGCCGACGAGCGACACCAGCGCCGCGAGTGCCGCGGTTTCTGCGCGCAGCACCCGCGCGCCGAGCGTGGCCGGTGCGAAGCCGCGCGCGATGGCGTCCTGCTCCTCGCTGGCGCTGAGGCCGCCTTCGGGGCCGCTGAGCACGAGCGCCGGTTGTGCGGTGGGTGTCTCCGCGGCCACGGCGGTGACGGCGCGCGTGCCGTCGGCCAGACTCAGCACCAAGCGCGTCGCTGCCGTATCCGCGGCAGCAGCGCTGCCGAGCCAGCCCGCGAAGGACTGCACCGGATGGATCACCGGCACGCGGTTGCGACCGCACTGCTCGCAGGCCGCGACGGCGATGGCGTCCCAGTGCGCCCGTTTCTTCTCGGCGCGCTCGCCCGACAGGCGCAGCACGCCGTGCGCCGTGGCCAGCGGCTGGATGCTGGTCACGCCGAGTTCGGTGGCTTTCTCGACCAGCCAGTCCATGCGCTCGTTGGCCGGCATGCCGACCGCGAGGTGCACGGCGCGGGCCGCTTCACGCTCCACCTGCGTGTGGGCGCCGACCATCACGGCGACCTCGCTGCGCCCCATGCGCTCGACCGTCGCTGCGTACTCGCCGCCCGCGCCATCGAACAGGGTGAGCGTGTCGCCGGGCTGCATGCGCAGCACCTGCACATGGCGCGCGGCGCCCGGCGGCAGCGCCAGGCTGGCGCCGGCGGTCAGCGGCACGGAGCAGTGAAAACGGGGCATGCGATGAAATCAGGAGCTGGCGGTGCCCGTGGTGCGGGCGCTACAGGGATTTTCTTTTTCGGCTTTTTTCAGTTTCTCTTCAGACTCGGCCGTAGGCGAAGCCGGTCACGGCCGTGGTGCCCTCGACCTCGTCGATCACGCGCAGCAGCGGCTTCAGCTCGACGTAGCGGCTGGCGGTGGCGCGGATGTAAGCGATGAAGCGAGGTGTGTCGGCCAGGTAGCGCGGCTTGCCGTCGCGCAGCGTGAGGCGCGCGAAGATGCCGGCCACCTTGAGGTGGCGCTGCAGACCCATCCATTCGACCGCGCGATAGAAGGCTCCGAAGTCCTCGTCGACCGGCAGCCCGGCCTTGCGCGCGGCGGTCCAGTAGCGGATGGTGATGTCGAGCACGAACTCCTCGTCCCAGCTGAGGAAGGCGTCGCGCATCAGGCTGGCGATGTCGTAGGTGATCGGGCCGTAGACGGCGTCCTGGAAGTCGAGCACGCCCAGCGGCTGGCCGGCGTCGTCGCCCACCATCAGGTTGCGTGGCATGAAGTCGCGGTGCACGTAGACGCTCGGCGACGCGAGGTTGTTCTCGACGATCAGCGCGAAGGCGCGGTCCAGGCGCTCTTTCAGCTGGCCCTCCACGGCCACGCCGCGGTGCTTGCCGATGTACCACTCGGGAAAGAGCGCCAGTTCACGCTCGAGCAGGGCCCGGTCATAGGGCGGCAGCACGCCGGGCTTGGAGGCGAGCTGCCAGCGGATCAGCGCGTCGATGGCCAGGTCGTAGAGCGGCCGGTTGGCGTCCGGGCGGGCCGGATCGATCACGTCGAGCATGGTCTGGCGGCCCAGGTCGTCGAGCAGCAGGAAGCCGTGGTCGCGGTCCCATTCGAGCACCTGCGGCGCCGTCACGCCGGCTTCGGCCATCAGCTGTGCCACCTGCACGAAGGGGGCGCTGTTTTCCCTGTCGGGCGGCGCATCCATCACGATGCGCGTGCGGCCGTCGGTGGTGTCGAGGCGGAAGTAGCGGCGAAAGCTCGCGTCGGCCGAGGCCAGCCGGACGGTGTCCGGGCGCAGTTGCCGGGTGTCGGCAATGCCGGCCAGCCAGCCCCGGAACGCTTCGGCCCGCTGCGGATCTGTCCAGAGAATGGCCTGGGCGGGGTGTGGGGTCGTGGACGCCGGGGTCGAAGGTGCTGTCATGGATAATCAATTCTACAAATCCGCCTGGCGCGGCACCCCTGCTCGAGGTCGATCCGACCGGGCGGGGTGGCTGCCGGACCCCGCAACCCGCCGGCTTGCCGCGCCGTCCCGACGATTTTTCGTTCCGAATCGATGCCTACGACCCCACGCGCTGCCTTGCGACGTTCGAGCCCGCCGCTGCCACTGGCCGTGCTGTCGCTGGCGCTGCTGCACGCGCATGGCGCCTTTGCCCAGCAAGCCGGTGTGCTTGAGGGGCCGCTCACGCTGAAGCGCACGCCGCTGCTCACCGAGACGCTGACGCCCGTGCAACGCAGCCAGCTGCCCAGCCTCGTCACCGGCGACCGCATTTCCGGTCGCCCCGACCTCGAGACCGTGGTCGAGGGCAACGCCACGCTGCGCCGTGGCCCGGTCGCCATCACGGCCGACCGCCTCGAGTACTACCAGCCGGACGACCGCGCCAAGGCCACCGGCAACGTGCGGGTCAACCAGGCCGGCAACGTGTACGAAGGTCCGGAGCTGGAACTCAAGCTCGAGACCTTCGAGGGTTTCTTCAACAACGTGCGCTACCGCTTCCTCGCGACCGGCGGCCACGGCGAGGCCGAGCGCATCGACTTCGTCGACTCCAACGTCTCGATCGCGCGGCGCGCCAGCTACACCACCTGCCGCCGCGAGGACTTCCCCGGCTGGATGCCGGCCTGGCTGCTGACCGCCGCCACGCTGACCACCGACACCGAGGAAAACGAAGGCGTCGCCATCGATGCGCGCATGAGCTTCATGGGCATCACGACGCCGCCGATCCCGCGCGTGACCTTCCCGCTGTCCAACGAGCGCAAGAGCGGCCTGCTGCCGCCCACCATCGGGCTGGACAACACCAACGGCTTCGAGGTCGCGCAGCCCTACTACTGGAACATCGCGCCCAACCGCGACGCCACCTTCACGCCCACGCTGATGAGCAAGCGCGGGCTCAACCTGGCCAGCGAATTCCGCTACCTCGAGAAGGACTACAGCGGCAGCATCCGCCTGGACCTGATGGGCAGCGACCGCCTCGTGGGCCAGCGCTACAACGAGGCGCGCGCCGAGCAGCTGCAGAAGCTGAACAACGGCGAGATCGCGCTCAAGGACCTGAACTTCGGCAAGCCGCCCGACAGCAGCAAGCGCTGGGGCCTGTGGCTCAACCACCACCACGACTTCGACGCCAAGGCGCTGGGCCTGGACTCGCTGTCCGCCAGCCTCAACATCAACCGCGTCAGCGACAACGACTACTGGCGCGACTTCACACGCACGCCGACGCTCGCGCAGCGGCAGCTGCCGAACGAAGGCTCGCTGAACTGGACCAAGGGCGACTGGAGCGGCGCCGTGCGCGCCCTGCGCTACCAGACGCTGCAGTACAACCTGTCGCCGGTGGTGCCTTCGTACGACCGCGTGCCGCAGATCACGGCCAATTACGCCAAGTACGACTGGCACGGTTTCGACGTCTCGCTGAACACCGACTACTCGCGCTTTCGCGTCAACAGCATCCTGGCCGGCCAGCCCGGCTTCGACCTCAATCAGCAGTCGCAGCCCGACGGCGACCGCGTGTTCGCGCAGGCGGCGATCAGCCGGCCGTTCCTTACGCCGAGTTCCTTCGTCATCCCCAAGCTGCAGCTGCACGCGACCTCGTACAACTACTACCTGCCGCAGTCGTCCATTCCGAAGGTGTCGGTCAACGGCATCGACTACGTGAACGGGATGCCGTACAACCCGAGCCAGCTGTACTTCTTCCCGACCTCGTCGAACCGCGTCGTGCCGACCTTCAGCCTCGACAGCGGCCTGGTCTTCGAGCGCGACGCCAGCTACTTCGGTCGCGCCTTCCGCCAGACGCTGGAGCCGCGCGCGTACTACGTGTACACGCCGTACCGCAACCAGAGCATGCTGCCGAACTACGATTCGGCCGCCAACGACTTCAGCTTCGCGACCATCTACACCGAGAACGCCTTCTCGGGCGCCGACCGCATCTCGGACACCAACGCGCTCACGCTGGGCGTCACGTCCCGCCTGATCGATCCGGGCACCGGCGTCGAAGCCGTGCGCTTCGGCATCGCGCAGCGCTTCCGCTTTGCCGACCAGAAGGTCACGCTGCCGGGCGTCGCACCGGTCACCGACCGCACCAGCGACCTGCTGCTGGGCGCCCAGATCAACTGGACGCCCAAGTGGAGCCTGGACACGCTGCTCCAGTACAACCCCGATTCGCGCCGTTCCACGCGCAGCGCGATCAGCGCGCGCTACAACCCGGGCCCGTACCGCAACCTCAGCGCCGCCTTCCGCTACCAGGCGCCGAGCACGCCCACCGCCACCGATGGCAACAAGTCGATCGACTTCGGCTGGCAATGGCCGCTCAACGACCTGTGGGGCGACAAGGGCAAGGACCTCGGGCCGGGCAAGGGCGAAGGCGGCGGCCGCTGGTACGCCGTGGGCCGCCTGAACTACAGCCTGCAGGACAAGAAGCTCACGGACGGCGTGCTCGGGGTCGAGTACGACGGCTGCTGCTGGATCAGCCGCGTGGTGCTGCAGCGCATCACCACCGGCCAGGTGACGGCCAACACCCGCATCATGTTCCAGCTCGAATTCGTCGGTTTCTCCAGCATCGGATCGAGCCCGATGCAGGCGCTGCGACAGAACATCCAGCGCTACCAGCCGCTGCGTCAACCGACCGAAGCCCCGAGCCGCTTCACCAATTACGACTGAAACGACGACCGTTCACGCCATGAAACACATCCGTTCCCTCATCACCCTGGGTTGCCTTGCGGCCATCGCCGCAACGGCCGGCGCACAGGGCTTTCGTTCCGGCAGCGGCATCACGGACATCATGCGTGCCGGTCCCCGGGTCGTCCCGCCGGCGGCGCGCCCGGCCGGTCCCGCGGCGGCGCCTGTGCAGCGCGCGGCCGAGTACATCGTGGCGCTGGTCAACTCCGAGCCCATCACCAACACCGAAGTGCAGTCGCGTGTCACGCGCCTGATCCGCGAGAACCCGGACGCCGAGCGCGTGCCGCGCGCCGAACTCACGCGCCTCGTGCTGGAGCGCCTGATCACCGAGCGCGCACAGCTGCAGCTGGCGAAGGAAAACGGCATCAAGGTCGATGACGTGGCGATCGACCAGGCCGAGCAGACCGTGGCCCGCCAGAACGAGATCAGCCTCACCGAGCTGCGCAGCCGCGTCGCGGCCGAAGGCATCTCGCCGCGCGAATTCCGCAACGACCTGCGCGACCAGCTGCTGCTCACGCGCCTGCGCGACCGCGAGGTCGAGTCCAAGGTCAAGATCAGCGACACCGAGGCCGACGAGTACCTGCGCGACCAGCGCGAGAGCGCCGTCAAGAACAACGCCCTGCTCAACCTCAACATCGCCCAGCTGCTGGTGGCCGTGCCCGAGAACGCCACCGAGGCGCAGGTCGCGACCGCACAGAAGAAGGCCACCGACCTCGCACAGCGCGCGCGCAGCGGCGAAGACTTCGCCAAGCTGGTGCGCGAAAACTCCGATTCGCCCGACCGCGCCAACGGCGGCGCGCTCGGCCTGCGCAGCGCCGACCGCTACCCGCCCGTGTTCGTCGAGGCCACGCAATCGACCGCGGTGAACGGCATCGCCGGACCCGTGCGCTCGGGCGCCGGCTTCCACGTGCTCAAGGTGCTGACCAAGGCGCAGGTGGGCTCGTCGGATGCGTCCATCACCCAGACCCAGGTGCGCCACATCCTGCTGCTGAACGACCCCAAGCGCACGACCGCGCAGGCGGTGGCCCAGCTGCAGGAATTCAAGCGCCGCGTGCAGGCCGGCACCGCCGACTTCGCCGGCCTGGCGCGCGACAACTCGCAGGACGCGAGCGCCAAGGAAGGCGGCGACCTCGGCTGGTCGCGCCCCGGCCAGTTCGTGCCCGAGTTCGAGGAAGCCATGGACCGGCTCACGCCGGGCCAGATCAGCGACCCCGTGGTGTCGCGCTTCGGCGTCCACCTGATCCAGGTGGTCGGCCGCCGCGAAGCCAAGCTGAGCCAGTCGGAGCAGCGCGAAGCCGCGCGCGCCGCGCTGCGCGAACAGCGCGTCGAAGAAGCCTTCACCACCTGGGTGCAGGAAGTGCGCGCGCGCGCCTACGTCGAATACCGCGAGACGCCGCAGTCCTGATGGCCGCGGCAGCGTCTTAGGCCGCGATGGCACAGCACATTGCAAGAAAGCGGTTCGGACAGCACTTTTTGTCCGACGGCGGGATCATCGACGGGATCGTGCAGGCGATCGCGCCGCAGCCCGGCGACGCGATGGTCGAGATCGGGCCGGGGTTGGCGGCGCTCACGCAGCCGCTGGTCGAGCGGCTCGGCCGGCTCACGGTCATCGAGCTCGACCGCGACCTGGCCAAGCGACTGCGCGAACATCCGCAGCTGGATGTCATCGAGTCGGACGTGCTCAAGGTCGACTTCGACGAACTCGCGGCCAAGGCCGAGCCGAAGCCGCTGCGCGTGGTGGGCAACCTGCCCTACAACATCTCCACGCCGATCCTGTTCCACCTGCTGGGCTATGCCCACCTGATCGCCGACCAGCACTTCATGCTGCAAAAGGAAGTGATCGACCGCATGGTGGCCCGGCCCGCCACCTCGGACTACAGCCGCCTGAGCGTGATGCTGCAGTGGCGCTACGACATGGAGAACGTCCTGTTCGTGCCGCCCGAGAGCTTCGACCCGCCGCCGCGCGTGGACAGCGCCGTGGTGCGCATGGTGCCGCTCGCGCAGCCGCCGGCGGTCGATGCGGCGCGGCTCGGCGAGATCGTGCAGGTGGCCTTCAGCCAGCGGCGCAAGATCCTGCGGCACACGCTGGGCAAATGGCTCGGGGAGCACGGCTTCACCGGCGAGTTCGACATCCAGCGCCGGGCCGAGGAGGTGCCGGTGGCCGAATACGTCGCACTGGCCCAGGCCGTTCCCCCATGAAAAAAGCCCGTCGTCGACGGGCTTTTTTTGTGGCGGCGAGCGGTTGCAGTTACGCAGCTGCCAGCCAGTAGCCCGCATTGAAGGGGCTGCTCATGCGCAGCGCCAGGGGCGACACGTCGACGAGCTTGTCGGTCGGCATTTTCTCGCCGGCCGGCTCGGTGCCGGCGGCGGGAGTGACCGCAGCGGCTGCCGTGGCGGTGGTGTTGACTTCGATGCCATCGAGGGTTTCAGCGGTCGGCTGAGCCTCGTTCGCCCGTTCTGCTTGGCTGGTGGATGCAGAACGGGCTACAGAAAAGAATAGAAGCAGCGGAACGGGACCTTGCGATCGCCCCAGTAGTCCGAAGCGTCGCGGAAGATGTCGAGCAGTTGCTCGCGCGCTTCCTTGTCGAACTTGGCGTTGGCCGGGATCTGTTCGAGCACGATGACGAAACCAGGCTGCGGGCCCGATTTATGCAACGGGTCGGTCATGCAGTCGTACAGCGCGTCGAAGTTCTTGCCGAAGTGCGCCGGGAAGGTGAACTGCTGGGCAATCAGGTCGAGCACGTCCTGCTTGGTCTGGGCGTTGCCCAGGTTGGCGTACAGGAAGTGCTGGCCGGCCGCGTTGGCGGCATCCTGCAGGTCGTTCACGCGGAACGCGCGGATCGATTGCACGATGTTCGGGCGTACGGCTCGAAGGGATAAGGTCATATCCGCTGGTCTTTCCATAGTCATCATCATCTCGTCGGGGCGCTTCGGGGCGCCGCTCAGGTCGTTGTCATCGCTCATGGCGCAATCCGTCTGAAACTCGCATAGTGGTCCGCCGTGTACCAGCAGGCTTCGGGCGCCGTGCGCTGCTCGCCACCGCAAACGATCCGCCGGGCACCGCGGTTGCGCGCGCCGGGCGTTGGCACCGTGTACTCGCGGTAATGCCCGCGGCGTGCCGCTGGCAGGATGCGTTCGCGATTGCCGAATACCGTACCGTCTTTGTCGTACCGGAAGGGGCCACCGTCAAGGATGGCCTGGTAGGTTCGCTGGCCCTGGACCGGCAGATCGGTCAGGGCAATCGATGCCTCGGAGGACGTTTTGTCGGCGCCGAACCATCCGCGGGCCTCGGCCCCCGTCGTCAGAGCCACCAGCATCAAGCTGGTGAGCGCAAACTTAGTGACAGAGGACGTGATCGAGGCGTAAGCCGCCATGGGGCACCACAAGAAAAGAGCGGGGGGTTTGAATTGCGCTCAACCTCGGGGTTAACCCGCAAATTCAAGCCCGCGAGTGTGCACCACGCTGGCGAAAATAGCAAGCGACTGCCCAAAGTTTGAGCAGTCGCGGGGGCGGAAAGCGACGCCTTAAGTTGGCGTCCACTCTCGCCAAATGGCCTATCTCTCGGCGTTTGCGTCGGCCACTGTCAAGGCCGTCATGTTCACGATGCGGCGAACAGTCGCGCTCGCCGTGAGAATGTGCACAGGTTTGGCCGCGCCGAGCAGAACCGGGCCGATGGCGATGTTGCCGCCGGCTGCGGTCTTGAGCAGGTTGTAAGAAATGTTGGCAGCGTCGA
Organism: Variovorax sp. GW821-FHT09D07; assembly: GCF_059416345.1. Classification (NCBI taxonomy): domain Bacteria; kingdom Pseudomonadati; phylum Pseudomonadota; class Betaproteobacteria; order Burkholderiales; family Comamonadaceae; genus Variovorax; species Variovorax sp. GW821-FHT09D07. The sequence goes on along the minus strand of NZ_JBWKOY010000003.1, from coordinate 452,011 downwards.
TGTTGGGGAACACCAGCAGGTTGGCGTCGCCCGCGAGCGCGCTGTGCGGCATGACGACCGCGCGCTGCTTGCTGTCCAGGGCCACGTCGCCGTGCATTTCGCCATCGACTTCGAGCCAGGGTGCCTGCACGCGCAGCAGGTCGAGCGTGCGGCGCATCTTGACGGCGCTGGGCTCGTTGCTGGTGCCGAAGTTGGAGTGCGACAGCAGCGCGGCCTTCGGCTTGAGGCCGAAACGCATCATTTCCTCGGCCGCCATGGTCGTGATCTCGGCCAGTTCCTCGGGCGTCGGGTCGTAGTTGACGTGCGTGTCGACCAGGAACACCTGGCGGTCGGGCAGCAGCAGGCCGTTCATGCAGGCGTACACCGGCACGTCCTGCGGGGTGCTGGCGCAGCCGCCGGGGCGCTTGCCGATCACCTGGTCGATGTAGTGCAGGTGGATCAGCGTGGTGCCCCAGGTGCCGCAGATCATGCCGTCGACCTCGCCCTTGTGCAGCAGCATGGCGCCGATCAGCGTGAGGCGGCGGCGCATCTCGATCTTGGCGGTCTGCACCGTCTGGCCCTTGCGCTCGGTCATGCGGTGGTAGGTCTGCCAGAAGTCGCGGTAGCGGTGGTCCTGCTCGACGTTGACCACGTCATAGTCGAGCTCTTCCTTCAGGCGCAGGCCGAACTTCTCGATGCGCTGGGCGATGATGGCCGGACGGCCGATCAGCGTCGGGCGCGCCAGGCCTTCGTCCACCACGATCTGCGCGGCGCGCAGCACGCGCTCTTCCTCGCCTTCGCAGTAGGCTACGCGCTTCTTCGGTGCGCGCTTGGCGGCGTCGAAGATCGGCTTCATGGTGGTGCCCGAGGCGTAGACGAAGCTCTGCAGCTTGTCGCGGTAGGCGTCCAGGTCCTTGATCGGGCGCAGCGCCACGCCGCTTTCCTCGGCCGCCTTGGCCACGGCCGGCGCGATCTTCATCATCAGGCGCGGGTCGAAGGGCTTGGGAATCAGGTATTCGGGGCCGAAGCTCAGCTTTTCACCGGCGTAGGCGGCGGCCACGCGCTCGCTCTGCTCGGCCTGGGCCAGCTCGGCGATGGCGTGCACCGCGGCGATCTCCATCTCGTCGGTGATGGTGGTGGCGCCCGAGTCGAGCGCGCCGCGGAAGATGTACGGGAAGCACAGGACGTTGTTGACCTGGTTCGGGTAATCGGTGCGGCCCGTGGCCATGATCACGTCGTTGCGCACCGCATGGGCGTCTTCGGGGGCAATCTCGGGGTTCGGGTTGGCCAGCGCGAAGATCACGGGCTTGGGCGCCATCTTTGCGACCATTTCGGGCTTGAGCACGCCGCCGGCCGACAGGCCGAGGAACACGTCGGCGCCGGCGATCACTTCCGACAGCTTGCGCATGTCGGTCTTTTGCATGTACTGGCGCTTGTCGTCGTCCATCAGCTCTTCGCGGCCTTCGTAGACCACGCCGGCCAGGTCGGTGACGAACACGTTTTCACGCTTCAGGCCCACCTTGAGCAGCAGGTTCAGGCAGGCCAGCGCCGCGGCGCCCGCGCCCGAGGTGACCAGCTTCACTTCGGCGATGTTCTTGCCGGCCACCTTCAGGCCGTTGAGCATGGCGGCCGCCACGGTGATGGCCGTGCCGTGCTGGTCGTCGTGGAACACCGGGATCTTCATGCGCTTGCGCAGCTCGCGCTCGACGTAGAAGCAGTCCGGGGCCTTGATGTCTTCCAGGTTGATGGCGCCGAAGGTGGGCTCCAGCGAGGCGATGATCTCGACCAGCTTGACCGGGTCCTTCTCGTCGATCTCGATGTCGAACACGTCGACGCCGGCGAATTTCTTGAAGAGAACGCCCTTGCCTTCCATCACCGGCTTGGAGGCCAGCGGGCCGATGTCGCCCAGGCCCAGCACGGCGGTGCCGTTGGAAATGACACCCACGAGGTTGCCGCGCGAGGTGTACTTGAAGGCGTTGGCCGGGTCCTTGACGATTTCCTCGCAGGGCGCGGCCACGCCGGGCGAGTAGGCCAGCGACAGGTCGCGCTGGTTGACCATCTGCTTGGTCGCCGCGATGGCGATCTTGCCGGGGACGGGAAACTCGTGGTACTCGAGGGCGGCACGGCGCAACAGGGCGCGCTTGTCTTCCGGGGTGGGGGTCGAAGGGGACGATGCGGTCGAATCGGACATGTGCCGTTGCTCCTGGTGGCGCTTCTTCTGGGGGCGCCGATTGTAGACCTCGGTCCATACCGCCCTACGCCGCATGGCCGGTGGCAGGCATGACCAAAAGCACGGGGCACCGTCAAGGCCCTGTGGCAATATGTGTGGCTGGGACACAAACCGACAACATCTCGAGAGGAACGACCATGGCCCTGATGGATTTCATCAAGAAACAGTTCATCGACATCATCCAGTGGACCGAGTCCGGCGATGGCACGCTGGCCTGGCGTTTCCCGATGGCCGAGATGGAAATCCAGAACGGCGCCTCGCTCACCGTGCGCGAGTCGCAGATGGCGGTGTTCGTCAACGAAGGCCAGGTGGCCGACGTGTTCGGCCCCGGCATGTACAAGCTCACGACGCAGACGCTGCCCGTGCTCACGTACCTGAAGAACTGGGACAAGCTCTTCGAATCCCCCTTCAAGAGCGACGTCTATTTCTGCAGCACCCGCCAGCAGGTCGACCAGAAGTGGGGCACGCCCCAGCCGATCACGATCCGCGACAAGGACTTCGGCGCCGTGCGCCTGCGCGCCTTCGGCAACTACAGCTTCCGCATCGGCGACCCGAAGCTGTTCCACACCGAAATCTCCGGCACGCGCGACATCTACTCCGTGGCCGACCTCGACGGCCAGCTGCGCGGCCTGGTGCTGCAGAACATCAGCAACGCCATCGCCTCCAGCGGCCTGCCCTTCCTGGACCTGGCGGCCAACCAGATCCAGTTCGCGACCGCGCTGGCCACCCAGCTGGTGCCCGAGTTCGAAAAGATCGGCATCAAGCTCGAGAACATCACGGTCCAGAACGTCTCGCTGCCCGAAGAGCTGCAGAAGATCCTCGACCAGAAGATCGGCATGGGCATGGTCGGCAACGACATGGGCAAGTTCATGCAGTACCAGACGGCGCAGGCCATCCCCAAGTTCGCCGAAGGCGCAGCGGGTGGCGGCGGCATCGCGGGCGACGCGATGGGCCTGGGTGCCGGCGTGGCGCTCGGCCAGGTGCTGGCGCAGAACCTCGCGCAGGGCCTGAGCCCGAACGCCGCGGCCCAGGCCGCGGCCACGACGCAGCAGCCGGCCGTGGCCGTGGTGAGCGCCGCCGACGTGATGACCACGCTCGAGAAGCTCGGCGAACTCAAGACCAAGGGCATCCTCACGCAGGAAGAGTTCGACGCCAAGAAGGCCGAACTGCTGAAAAAGCTCGTCTGATTCGTCGCAATGTTTTCGATAGCGACTGACGCCCGCCCAGCGGGCGTCAGAGGCCTTTTGGGCTTGAATCATTCGTGGCCGGCCGCGCCATCGCACCCGGTGCGCCATGGCTGAGGAAACCGGCTCCCAACGCTACTACCGCGCGCCCTGCCCCGGCTGCGGCGCGCCGGTCGAATTCCGCTCGGCGCAATCGACGCACGCGGTCTGCCCGTATTGCCAGAGCACCGTCGTGCGCCAGGGCGACACGCTCGCGCGCACCGGCAAGATGGCCGAGCTGTTCGACGACTTCAGCCCGCTGCAGCTGTTCGCCGCCGGCCGCATCCAGGACAAGCCCTTCACGCTGATCGGCCGGCTGCAGTACACCTACCCCGGCGGGCGCTGGACCGAGTGGATCGCCGCGCTCGACGGCGACCGCACCGGCGTGCTCAGCGAGGACAACGGCGCCTACGTCTTCGCGCTGCCCTTCGACCTGCAGCGTGCCGCGCCACCGCCCGCCGACCTGCGCGTGGGCGCCACCACCGCCTTCGCCGGCCAGAGCTACACCGTCGCCTCCAACGAACAGGTGGCGTTGACCTCCGCGCAGGGCGAACTGCCGCACCTGCCCGAGCTCGGCCAACCGTTCGCGATGGTCGAGCTGCGCAACGACAAGGGGCTGGTGCTCAGCATCGACTACGGCACCGCCCCGCCCACGGCCTACCTCGGCCGCTCGGTGCAGCTGGACGATCTGCAGCTCACTGGCCTGCGCGACGAATCCGCGAAGGACGAAAAGGGCCGCAGCTTCAACTGCCCCAACTGCGGCTCGCCCGTCACGGTCAACCTGGCCGACAGCAAGAGCATCACCTGCGGCTCGTGCAACAGCATCATCGACCTGTCGCAAGGCATCGGCGGCGAGCTCAAGCACGCCGAGCAGAACGAGCCGGTGCGCCCGCTCATCGCGCTGGGCAGCATGGGCCAGCTGCAGGGCGCGCAATGGCAGGTGGTGGGCTTCCAGCACCGCATGGGCCAGGAGCCCGGCGACGACGAGCAGTTCGGCTGGGACGAGTACCTGCTGTACAACAAGAAGCGCGGCTTCAGTTTCCTGGTCGATGCCGAAGACGGCTGGAGCATGGTCAAGCCGACCACCGGCGCGCCCGTGATGGCCGAGAACGGCACCACCGCCACCTACCTCAACAAGCGCTACCAGCAGCAGTACGCCTACAACGCCGAGACCACCTACGTGGCCGGCGAGTTCTACTGGCAGGTCGAGCGCGGGCAGAAGACCTTCAACCGCGACTTCGCCAGCGGTGGCGCACTGCTCTCGATGGAGCGCTCGGCCAACGAGCTGACCTGGTCCTCGGGCAGCAAGATCGACAGCGGCGCCGTGGCCACGGCCTTCAAGCTCGACGCCAAGAAAGACCTGTTCTCGCGCGGCGACGCGCTGCCCGTGAGCGCCGCGTCGGGCATGGGCTGCGGCACGATCATCCTCGTCATCGTGGTCATCCTCTTCGTGCTGATCATGATGAGCAACTGCAGCGGCGGCTCCTCGAGCGGGTACCGCAGTTCGGGCGGTTCGTACGGCGGCTACTCGAGCGGCGGCGGCCACAAATGACGAAGATCGCGCGCAGGCGCTGCTCTTCTCTCACTTCTTTCTTTATTGCTACGACTGGAGGTCCCCATGGGAATTGAATGGCTGAAACCGGGCGTGGTCCTCGGGTCGCTCGTGTATGCGCTGATCGGCGTGGTGGTCTTCTGGATCTGCTTTCTGATCATCGACAAGATCACCCCCTATGACCTGTGGGGCGAGATCGTCGAGAAGCAGAACAGGGCGCTGGCGCTCGTCGTGGCCGCCATGTGCCTCGGCATCAGCGTCATCGTGGCCGCAGCAATCCATTGAGCGACGCGGCCCTGCCCGCGCGCACCCCGGATGCGCGGGGGCCGCAACCCGTGGAGATCGCGCTGCTCGCCAGCGTGTTCGTCGTCGCGGCCTGCGGCCTCGTCTACGAACTGAGCGCGGCCGCGCTGAGCTCCTACCTGCTCGGCGACTCGGTGCTGCAGTTCAGCACCATCATCGGCACCTACCTGTTCGCCATGGGCGTCGGCTCGTGGCTCTCGCGCTACTTCGACCGGCAGCTGCCGGCGCACTTCCTTCGCATCGAACTGCTCGTGGCGCTGATCGGCGGCGCGCTGCCGGCGATCCTGTTCCTGGCCAACGCCTACGTGCCGGGCGCGTTCCGGCTGCTGCTGTACGGCCTCGTGGTGGTGGTGGGCACGCTGGTGGGGCTCGAGATTCCGCTGGTGATGCGCATCCTCAAGCGCAACATCGTGCTCAAGGACCTCGTGTCGCAGGTGCTGACCTTCGACTACCTGGGCGCGCTTGCCGTGTCGGTCGCGTTCCCGCTGATCCTCGTGCCGCAGCTGGGCATGATCCGCACCGGCCTGCTGTTCGGCGTGATGAACGCCGCGGTGGCCGTGTGGGCGCTGTGGCTGTTCCGCCATGAGCTGCGCCGCGCCGGCGCGCACGCGGTGGCCTGCTTTCTCACGCTGGCCGCGCTCATCGGCGCCTTCTGGGGCGCCGACCACATCACCACGCTGGCGGAAGACAAGTTCTACCAGGACCGCATCGTCTTCAGCGCCAGCTCGCCCTACCAGCGCATCGTGGTCACGCGCGGCGCGCTGGGCCACCGGCTGTTCCTCAACGGCAACCTGCAGTTCGCCGAGCGCGACGAGTACCGCTACCACGAGGCGCTGGTGCACCCCGCGATGGCCGCGCACGGCGCGCCCAAGAAAGTCGCCGTGCTCGGCGGCGGCGACGGCATGGCGGTGCGCGAGATCCTCAAGTACCCCTCGGTCGAGTCGGTCACGCTGGTGGAGCTCGATCCGAACATGACGCAGCTCTTCACCACGCACGAGACGCTGGCTGCGCTCAACGGGCACGCGCTGTCGTCGCCGAAGGTGAAGGTGGTCAACACCGACGCGTTCCAGTGGCTGCAGCAGGACGGCGACACCTTCGACGTCATCGTGGTCGACTTCCCAGACCCGACCAACTTCGCCATCGGCAAGCTGTACACCAACAGCTTCTACGCGCTGCTCGACCGGCGCCTGTCGGCCAGCGGCTACGCCGTGATCCAGACCACCTCGCCGCTGGTGGCGCGCAAGAGCTACTGGACCGTGGCAAGCACCATCGAGTCGGTCGGCCTGAAGGCCACGCCGTACCACGCGCACGTGCCCAGCTTCGGCGAATGGGGCTACATCATCGCCAGCCACCGGCCCTACCGGCAGCCCGACGCGCTGCCGGGCGGCATGCGCTTTCTGACGCCGGCAACGCTGCCTTTGATGTTCGACTTTCCGCTCGACATGGCACGGGTGCCAACCGAAGTGAACCGCCTGTCGAACCAGACCTTGGTCACCACTTATGAGCAGGAGTGGGGCAAGGTCATGGCGCACTGATATGGCTCGCCCCCAGGCTGCGCGCACTTCGTGTCGCTTCGCCAACCCCCTGCCGGGGGCAACACCTGCGGCCCGGCAAAGCCGGTTCCGCGGTGTTCCACGAAGGAACCGTGTGCCATGAGGCGTCGTGGCTTTCTTGGCGTCGCTGCCGGTGCAGGCGCCCTGGCGCTGGCCGGCTGCGAGGCGCCGCCACCGCCCATCGAGGGCGGCTTCACCGGCATCGATGTCGCGCGCGGCCACGCGATGCGCGACGGCGCGCTCAGGTCGCAGGCCCCGGCCACCGTCAAGCGCACTCGCGTCGTCATCGCGGGCGGCGGCGTCGCCGGCCTCGCGGCCGCACGTGCGCTGCGCCTCGCGGGCATCGACGACTTCGCGCTGCTCGAACTCGAGGACACCGCCGGTGGAAACGCGCGCGGCGGCTCGGTCGGCGGCATCGCCTGCCCGCTCGGCGCGCACTACCTGCCCACGCCCGGCGACGACGCGCACGAGGTGCAGGACCTGCTCGAGGAACTCGGCCTGCGCCGCCGCGTCGCCGGCCGCTGGACGTATGACGAGCGCCACCTCTGCCACAGCCCGCAGGAGCGCCTCTTCTTCCGTGGCGAATGGCAGGACGGGCTGCTGCCCGTGCACGACGTGGGCGATGAAACGCACGCCCAATACCGCCGCTTCGCACAGCGCATCGACGCGCTGCAGCACGCCGCCCACTTCGCCATTCCCACGCTGCGCTTCGCCGTCACGCCCGAACTGCTCGCGCTCGACGCCCTGCCCTTCGCGGGCTGGCTCGACCGCGAAGGCTTCGACGATGCCCACCTGCGCTGGTACCTCGACTACTGCTGCCGCGACGACTACGGCGCCGGCATCGCGCAGGTGTCGGCCTGGGCCGGCATCCACTACTTCGCGAGCCGGCACGGCTTCCATGCGCCGGGCGACGCGAGTGGCAGCGTCAATGACACCAACCCCGACCGCGACGGCGTGCTCACCTGGCCCGAAGGCAACGGCTGGCTCACGAAGCAGCTGGCCGCACCGCTGGGCGGGCGCCTGCACACCGGCCAGGTCGTCACGCGCATCGCCGAAGGACGCGCCGGCGTCGAGGTCGATGCGTGGGATGCCGCCTCGAAATCGATGGTGCGTTGGCAGGCCGAGCGCTGCATCGTCGCGCTGCCCGTCTTCATCGCCGCGCGCGTGGTCGAGAACCCGCCGTCGCTGCTGACCAGCGCCGCCGCGCACGTGCGCTACGCCCCCTGGCTGGTCGCCAACGTGCACCTGCGCGGTCCGCTGGCCGACCGCGTCGGCGCCGCGCCGAGCTGGGACAACGTGATCTACGGCACGCGCGGCCTCGGGTATGTCGATGCGCGCCACCAGACGCTCGACCCCACGCCGCGCGGCACCGTGCTCAGCTGGTACCGCCCGCTGGGCCCGAGCGGCTACGACACCGGCGACGGCCGCCAGCTGCTGCTCGAGCGCCCGTGGACCGCATGGCGCGACGAGCTGCTGGCCGAGCTGTCGGTGCCGCACCCCGACCTGCCCGCGCTCGCCACGCGCGTCGAGATCACGCGCTACGGCCACGCCATGTCGATCCCGCGGCCCGGTCTGCTCGCGCAGATCGGCGCGCACGGCGACCGCGTGGCCGCGGGCCGGCTGTCGTTCGCGCACGCGGACTGGTCGGGCTATTCGATCTTCGAGGAAGCCTTCACGCGCGGCCACATCGCCGGAGCGAACCTCGCATGAAGACGCTGGTGCTCGGCGGCTATGGCAACTTCGGTGCGCGCATCAGCCGCGCACTGGCGCAGGACGCGGGCATCGAGCTGTACGTCGGCGGGCGCGACCTCGAACGGGCCACGGCCTTCGCGCAGTCGCTGGGCGGCAGTGCACGCGGTGTGCGCGTCGATGCGCAGTCGCCCGACCTCGCGCAGGGGCTGGGTTTTCTGGGCGTGGACCTCGTCATCCACACCGCCGGCCCGTTCCAGGGCCAGGACTACCGCGTGCCGCAGGCCGTGGCAGCCGCCGGCGCGCACTACATCGACCTGGCCGACGGCCGGCGCTTCGTCTGCGACTTTCCCGCCGCGATGGACGCGGCCTTCCGCCGCGCGGGCCGCACCGCCGTGGCCGGCGCCAGCACCGTGCCGGCGCTGTCGTCGGCGGTGGTCGATCACCTCACCAATGGCTGGCAAGGCATCCGCAGCATCGACATCTGCATCGCGCCGGCACAAGGCGCACCGCGCGGCGAAGCCACGCTCGCGGGCGTGCTCGCCTACTGCGGCGCGCCGATCCGCGTCTGGCAGGGCGGCCGCTGGACCGAGCAGCCCGGCTGGGCCCATCCCGCGAAGGTGCAGTTCGCGCGCATGAAGCCGCGCCGCGGCGCCTTGTGCGACATCCCCGATCTCGAACTCTTTCCCACGCGCTACGCCGGCGTGCAGTCGGTCATGTTCCGCGCCGCACTCGAGGTCGGCCTGACCCAGCACGCCTTCGCTTTCCTGGCGTTCCTGCGCCGCACAGGCCTGCTGCGCGCACCGCAGAAGCTGGCCCCGCTGCTGCACGCGACGGGCGGCGTGTTCGATGCGTTCGGCACCGCGCTGGGCGGCATGGTGGTGCGCGTCGAAGGCACCGATGCGCACGGCGCCATCGCGCGCCGCGCCTGGCACATCGCGGCCGACGACAACCACGGCCCCGAGATTCCCTGCATGGCCGCCATCCTGCTGGCGCGCCGGCTCGCGCGCGGCGAGGCGTTGCCGGTGGGCGCGCACGCCTGCGCCGGGCTGCTCGCGCTGCCCGAGTTCGGCCCCGAGTTCGCGCGCTGGGGCATGGTGACGGACGTGATCGACGAAGGGGCGCCCACGCCATGACGCGCCCGGCTGTCGACGGCGACGACCGCCTGCTGCGCCTGAGCCTCGTCGCCGTCTGGCTCTTCACCGCCGTCGCCAGCATCGTCGAGCTCGACGGCCAGAGCCGCCGTGTGCTGGCCGACGCGGGCATCGCCTCGCCGCCGTGGCTGGTGCAGGTGCTGATCGTCGGCGGCGCGGCGGCCGATCTGGCGATCGGCCTGGCGCTGTGGCTGCGACCCGGCCGCACCGTCTACCTGGCCGCCTTCGCGTTGATGCTCGCCATGACGCTCGTGGCGACCGTGCTGCAGCCGGACCTGTGGCTGCACCCGCTGGGCCCGCTGCTCAAGAACCTGCCCATTGCCGCGCTGCTCTGGCACCTGCATCGACGCGCCACGCCATGAACACCTACCTCGTCCTCAAGTGGCTGCACATCGTCTCCAGCGTGCTGATGGTCGGCACGGGGCTGGGGTCGGCCTTCTACATGTTCTTTGCCAACCGCAGCGGCAGCGTGCCGGCGCAGGCGGTGGTGAGCCGGCTGGTGGTGCGGGCCGATTGGTGGTTCACCACGCCCACCGTCATCCTGCAGCCGGTCACCGGCTTCGCGCTGGCGCACCTGGCGGGCTGGCCGCTGTCGACGCCGTGGCTGGCGCTCTCGCTGGGGCTGTTCGCGTTCGCGGGGGCATGCTGGCTGCCGGTGGTGTGGCTGCAGATCCGCATGGCGGCCCTGGCGGGGCAGGCGCATCGCGAGAGCACCGCGCTGCCGTCGCTGTATCTGCGCTACCAGCGCTACTGGGAACTGCTCGGCTATCCGGCCTTCGTGGCCATGGCCGTCGTGTTCTGGTTGATGGTGAACAAGCCCGCACTTTCGTTCTGACGTTCGAGACGGGCCGGTGCGCGGGCCCTGTGCGGTTTTCACGCAGACTTCACACACAGCGCCATGGCTTCACAGACCGGGCAGAGACTGTCAGGCGCCAACAAAAACATCGGGGGAGCGTCCATGCTTCAAGTTGCCAATCGAAAACTCGCGTCGCTCAGCGACGTGCTCTTCACCGGCCTCAGCCGTGTGCTCGGGTTCTTGCGTCCGCTGGCACGCGGACTCATCGGTTCCTGGCGACCCCCGGGGTGGCTGCGCATCGTGGGCGCCTTTCTTCTCTTCGGGCTGCAGTGGTTGCAGCAACGGCTGGCCTGGGTGGTGGTGCTGGCACTGCTGGTGCTGGCCGGCTGGTTCGCGAGCCCGCAGGTGCTGAAGTGGTGGCACGGCCTCACGCCCGATCGCGTCGAGCCCGTCGTTTCCACCGCGCAGATCGTGGCGCCGCCGCGCACGCAGATCGAAAACGACAAGGGGCCCAACCCGGTCGTCATCAACTTCTCTGCCTCGGTCGCGCCGATCGCGCGCATCGGCCTGGAGGCGACCGGCGTCAGCATCGAGCCGGCCATTGCCGGGCGCTGGTCGTGGAGCAGCCAGAAGAAGCTCGAATTCCTTCCCGCGCAGGATTGGCCGGTCGGCCAACCCTACAAGGTGCAGCTGGCGAAGGACGCGCTCGCGCCGCACATCGAGATCGAGCAGCGCAAGTACGAGTTCACCTCGCCCGAATTCAGCGCGCGCATCGCGGGCGCGGAGTTCTACCAAGACCCGGTGCAGGCCAACGTGCGGCGCGCGCTCTTCCAGGTGCGTTTCTCGCACCCCGTGAACACGGCAGAGTTCGAAAAGCGCCTGGTGCTGACCTATGACCAGGCCTGCGGCACCTCGATCTTCAGCGTGGGCAAATGCGCGAGCGAGAAGTTCACCGTCAGCTACGACAAGCTGCGCCTCACCGCCACCCTCCAGTCCGAGCCGCTGCCCATCCCCGAGAAGACGCGCCCCGTGGTGCTCAGCCTCACCTCCGGCGCGGTCGCGCAGAAGGGCGGCCCCGGCCAGCGCAGCGACCTCTCGCGCGCGGTCGACATCCCCGGCCTCTTCAGCCTCGACATCGCGAGCATCGACCCCACCATCGTCACGGGCGAGAACGGCGAGCCCGAGCATGTGATGCACGTCACGGCCTCGATGCCGGTGCACGAACGCGAAATGGCGCGCGTGGTGCAGGCCTGGCTGCTGCCCGCCACGGAAGAAGCCAAGGGCGACCCCGAAGACAAGTTCGACTGGTCCGCCGACCCCGCGAAGGTCACCGACGCCGTGCTGCGCCGCGCGAAGAAGATCAATCTGCAGCCCATCGCCAGCGAGCGCGAAGTGACCGAGATGGTCAGCTTCCGCATGCCCCAGGCCGAGGGCGGCCGCTACCTGCTGGTGCGCGTGGCCAAGGGCCTGAAGACGCCGGGCGGTTACCAGCTCGGCGCGGCGCGGCAAGACGTGCGCCTGCTCAAGACCTTCGCGCCCGAGCTCACCATCATGAGCCAGGGCTCGCTGCTCGCACTTTCCGGTGAACGCAAGCTGCCGATCCTGGTGCGCGACCTGCCCGGCATCCGCCTGGAAATCGGACGCCTGCTGCCGCAGCAGCTGCAGCACCTGGTCACGCAGACCAACGGCGACTTCGCGCATCCGCAGTTCAACGGCGGCCTGCAGTCGGACAACCTCGTCGACCGCTTCCAGAAGGAGATCCCGCTCAGCATCCCCGCCGGCAAGGCGCACTACGAGACCGTCGACTTCGCGCAGTACCTGCGCAGCGACGTGGCCGACCGCCGCGGCGTGTTCCTGCTCAAGGTGCAGGGCTTCGACCCCAAGGCCAAGAAGAAGGCCGAAGGCGATGCGGCGCAGGCCCAGCCTGAAGAAGAACAACAGGAAGAACAGCAACAGTACGAGGGCGAGGGCGACCCCGAAAGCGGCAACCCCGAAGACCAGAAGGACCAGCGCCTGGTGCTCGTCACCGACCTGGGCATCGTCGCCAAGAAGTCGCTCGACGGCACGCGCGACGTGTTCGTGCAGAGCATCGCCAACGGACAGCCCGTGGCCGGTGCGCTGGTCGAGGTGTGGGGCCGCAACGGCATGATCGTCGCGTCGCAATCCACCGACGCCACGGGCGCCGCCAAGCTGCCGAACCTCGCCGGCTACCAGCGCGAGAAGGCGCCGGTGGTGCTGGTGGTGCGCAAGGACGGCGACCTGAGCTTCCTGCCCTTCAACCGCAGCGACCGCACGCTCGACATCTCGCGCTTCGACGTCGGCGGCCTGCGCGCGGCCGGCGTGCCAAACCAGATGACCGCCTACGTGTTCAGCGACCGCGGCATCTACCGCCCGGGCGACACCATGCACATCGCGATGATGGTCAAGGCCGGCAACTGGGCCACGTCGCTGCGCGACCTGCCGCTCGAGGCCGAGATCATCGATGCGCGCGGACTCAGCGTGCGCCGCGAGAAGCTCAAGCTCGGCCCCGGCGGCGCGGCGGAAATCGCCCACGCCACGCAGGACACCTCGCCCACCGGCAACTACACCGTCAACCTCTACCTGCCGCGCGAATCCTCGCCCGGCAACCCCGAGGTGCAGGGCCTGCTGATCGGCAGCACCACGGTGAAGGTGCAGGAGTTCCTGCCCGACCGCACCAAGGTCGTCGCCAAGCTCAGCAGCGAAGTCGCCGAAGGCTGGGTCAGGCCCAAGGACCTGAAGGCGCTCATCGACGTGCAGAACCTCTTCGGCACGCCCGCGCCCGACCGCAAGGTCGAGGGCACGCTCACGCTGAGCCCGGCCTTCCCGGTGTTCCGCGCGTTCGCCGACTACGCCTTCTTCGATCCGCAGCGCGCCACCGAGAAGCAGGTCGACGACCTGGGCAGCGTGCAGACCAGCGCCGAAGGCAAGGCCGAGTTCGACCTGCGCCTCTCGCGCTTCGATGCGGCGACCTACCAGGTGCACGTGCTCGCGAAGGCCTTCGAGCCCGAGGGCGGGCGCAGCGTCTCGGCCGAGGCGCAGACGCTGGTGAGCGACATGCCCTACCTCGTGGGCGTGAAGGTCGATGGCGACACCAGCTACGTGAGCAAGGGCGCCGCGCGCAATGCGACCGTGATCGCGATCGACCCGCAGGCGAAGAAGACGGCCGTGGACGCCCTGAAGATCGAGCGCGTGGAGCGCAAGGTGCTGTCGGTGCTCGTGAAGCAGGACAACGGCCTCTACCGCTACGAGTCGCGCAAGAAGGAAATCGTGATCGACGAGAAGCCGCTGGCCATCGTCGCGGCCGGCAACACCATTGCGCTGAACACCTCCACGCCCGGCAACTTCGCCTACGTGGTGCGCAATGCCGGTGGGCTGGAGCTGAACCGCGTCGAGTACAGCGTGGCGGGCAACGCGAACGTCTCGCGCTCGCTGGACCGCAACGCCGAGCTGCAGCTCACGCTCGACCGCAAGGACTACGAGCCGGGCCAGGAGATCGAGGTGAGCATCCGCGCGCCGTACGTGGGCGCCGGCCTCATCACCATCGAGCGCGACAAGGTCTACGCCCACGCATGGTTCAAGACCGACAAGACCGCCTCGGTGCAGAAGATCGTGCTGCCCAAGGACTTCGAGGGCACCGGCTACATCAACGTGCACTTCGTGCGCGACCCGGCCTCGGACGAGGTCTACATGAGCCCGCTGTCGTACGGCGTCGTGCCCTTCGCCACCAGCCTGGCCAAGCGCACCGCCAACCTGCAGCTCACCAGCAGCGAACTCGTGAAGCCCGGGCAGACGGTGAAGATGAAGCTCACCAGCGACAAGCCCACGCGCGCCGTGCTGTTCGCGGTGGACGAAGGCATCCTGCAGGTGGCGCGCTACAAGACGCCCGATCCGCTCAAGCACTTCTTCCAGAAGCGCGCGCTCGAGGTGGGCACCCTGCAGACGCTCGACCTGATCCTGCCGGAGTTCAAGAAGCTCATGCAGGGTGCAGCGCCCGGCGGCGATGGCGAAGGCGAGCTCGGCAAGCACCTGAACCCGTTCAAGCGCAAGCGCGACAAGCCGGTGGCCTACTGGTCGGGGCTGGTCGATGTGAACGGCAGCCGCGAGTTCAGCTACACCGTGCCCGAGAGTTTCAACGGCAGCCTGCGTGTGATGGCCGTCGCGGTGAACGACGAGACCACCGCCGCCAAGAGCACCCGCACCGTGGTGCGCGGCGATATGGTGATCCTGCCGAACGCACCGCTCGCAATGGCGCCCGGCGACACCGTCGAAGTGGGCGTGGGCCTCGCGAACAACATCGTGGGCTCGGGCAAGGACGTGCCCATTGCGCTCACGCTCACCGCCTCGGGCGGGCTCGAAGTGGTGGGCGATGCGACGCAGACGCTCAAGGTCAACGAGCGCGGCGAAGCGAGCACCAGGTTCAACGTGCGCGCCAAGCCGGGCGAGCAGGCGGTGCTGGGTTCGTCGGCGCTGGTGTTCACCTCGACGCACAAGACCTTCAGCGCGCGCCTCTCGACCGAAGTGAGCGTGCGGCCTGCGTCGCCGTTCGTCACGCTGGTGCAGGCGGGCAGCTTCCAGCGCGCGGGCGAGCTGAGCAGCAAGGCCGACCTGTACCCGAACTTCCGCAAGAGCGACGTGGCGGTGTCCGCCGCGCCGTGGGCCTTCGCGACCGGCCTCATGCAGTACCTGGAGGTGTACCCGCACGGCTGCACCGAGCAGATCACGAGCCAGACCTTCCCGGCCGTGCTGCTGTCGGGCCGACCCGAGCTGGTGAAGGAAATGGCGCGCGGCCGCACGCCGGAGCAGGGCCCGATGCCCGAGGCGCGCAAGACCTTCGAGCGCTACCTCGTGCAACTGCGCGCACGGCAGACGGCCGACGGTGGTTTCTCGTTGTGGCCTGGCGCGGGCACCGATGCCTTCGCCACGCTCTACGCGGTACACCTGCTCATCGAAGCCAAGGACCACAAGCTGCCCGTGCCGCAAGACCTGCTGCAGAAGGCGAATACGTACCTGCAGGGCTGGCTCGGCAGCGGCGACACCTCGCTCGACGGCTGGCGCCAGCGCACGCAGGCGGCCTACCTGCTCACGCGCCAGGGCATCATCGCGCCGGCCGCACTGGCCAACCTGCGCGAAGCGTGGCGCAACAAGCAGACCCAAGGCTGGAGCGACGACCTGGGCGCCGTGTACCTCGCCGCGAGCTATCAGCTCGTGAAGCAGGAGCAAGTGGCCAACGAGCTGCTCAACCCGGTGTGGTCCGACCTGCTCGCGCGCACCGAAAAGAAGCAGCGCCGCAACGTGTGGGGCGCGTACTACGACCCGCTGGTGCACGACAGCATGACGCTGCACCTGGTGGGCCGCCACTTCCCTTCGCGCCTGAAGACGCTGAAGCCCGAAGTGTGGGAAGGCATGGGTGCGATGGTGCGCGACGGTTGGTACAACAGCCTGTCGTCGGCCTCGATGCTGCTCGCGGTCGATGCGTACTTCGAAGCGGTGGCGCAGAACGCCGAGGGCAAGCTCACGGCGCAGACCGTGAATGCACAAGGGCAGGCTGCGGCGCTCGCGCTGGGCTCGGTGAACCCGATCACGCGCGCCGCGGTGCCCGCCGGCACGGCCAAGCTCAAGCTCTCGAACGACAGCGACTTCAACCTGTACTACAGCTGGGCCGAACAGGGCTTCGAGCGCAACGTGCCCACCACGCCGGTGAACCAGGGCCTGGAGATCTTCCATGAAGTGCTCGATGCCAAGGGCAACCCGATCACCAAGGCCAAGCTTGGCGAAGAGGTCACCGTGCGGGTGCGCGTGCGCAGCCTGGAGCGCGCACAGCTCAACGACGTGGCGCTGGTCGACCTGCTGCCAGGCGGCCTGGAGCCGGTGCTGCAGGCCGTGGGCGACGACCAGGAAGCCAATGCCGATGCGCCGATCTGGAAGAAGCGCCTCGGTGGCGGCGGCTCGTGGAAGGTGCAGTACGCCGACATCCGCGAAGACCGCGTGGTGTTCTACGGCGCCGTCGACAAGAACCTGCTCGAAGTGACCTACAAGGCGCGCGCCACCAACGTCGGCGACTTCGTGGTGCCTGCGGCGTATGGCGAGGCGATGTACGACCGGCGCGTGTATTCGCGCTCGGCGGGTGCGCGCTTCCAGGTCGTCGCGAACTGACGCCAGGCAGCGGAGGCCGTCATGCGCTTGGGCGTGAAGTTGGGAAGGCTGCGCAAGCCAGCGCTGTGGGCGCTGGCGGTTGCCTTCCTGCTCGCCTTGCTGCGCCTGTGGCCGCACGCCCCGCTCAGCGAAACCGTCGGCAGCTCGCGCGCCGTGTACGCGCAAGGCGGCGAGCTGTTGCGCCTCACGCTCGCAAGCGACGAGCAATACCGCCTCTGGGTGCCGCTCGACCGCATCTCGCCGACGCTGGTCGATGCGGTGCTGCTGTACGAAGACCGCCGCTTCTACGCGCACCCCGGCGTCAACCCCGCCGCGCTCGTGCGCAGCGCGTGGCGCATCGCCAGCGGCGAGCGCCGGCAGGGCGGCTCGACGCTCACGATGCAGCTGGCGCGGCGTGTCTACGGCATCGACAGCCGCACGGCCATGGGCAAGATCGCGCAGATCGGCGCGGCGCTCTGGCTCGAAGCGCGTTTCGGCAAGCGCGAGATCCTCGAGGCGTACCTCAACACCGCGCCCTACGGCGGCAACATCGAAGGCGTGCAGGCCGCAAGCCTCATCTACTTCCGCAAGGACGCCGCCAAGCTCAGCCTGCCCGAGGCGCTGACGCTCGCGGTGATTCCGCAGAACCCCGTCAAGCGCATCGCCGAGCGCGGTCGCAATGCCGAGCTGCAGTCGGCACGCGAACGCTTGTGGGCGCTGTGGGCCGAGCGCGATCCGACCGCGAAGCAGCACGCGCCGGATGCACAGCTCGCGCTCTCGGCACAGTCGCGCGGCAGCCTCCCCTTTCTTGCGCCGCACGCCACCGACATGCTGCTCGCGCAGGAACGCGGTGTGCAGGAAGTGCGTACCACCATCGACCTGCGCATGCAGGCCACGCTCGAACGCGTGATGGGCCAGTACCTGCGCACGCATGCCGACGTGGGCATGACCAACGCGAGCGCACTGCTGCTCGACGCCTCGACCATGCAGGTGCGCGCGCTGATCGGTTCGGCCGACTGGCACAACGACGCGATCGCGGGGCAGGTCAACGGCACGCAGGCCAAGCGCTCGCCGGGGTCCACGCTCAAGCCCTTCATCTACGCACTCGCGCTCGACCAGGGCTTGCTGCATCCGAAGACGATGCTGAAGGACGCACCGACCTCCTTCGGCCCCTACACGCCCGAGAACTTCGACCATCGCTTCGCTGGCCCGCTGCCCGCGCAGGAGGCGCTGATTCGCAGCCGCAACATCCCCGCGGTGGCCGTCGCCGCGAAGCTGTCGAAGCCG
Organism: Variovorax sp. GW821-FHT09D07; assembly: GCF_059416345.1. NCBI lineage: Bacteria > Pseudomonadati > Pseudomonadota > Betaproteobacteria > Burkholderiales > Comamonadaceae > Variovorax > Variovorax sp. GW821-FHT09D07. Next base: position 434,092 of record NZ_JBWKOY010000003.1, on the reverse strand, counting down.
GGGCTCTACGACTTCATGCGGCTCGCGGGCGTGCAGAAGCTGCAGAGCGAATCGCACTACGGCCTCGCGCTGGTGCTGGGCGGCGGCGAAGTCACGCCCGAGGAGCTCGCGGGCCTCTACGCCACGCTGGCCAACGGCGGCATCTCGCAGCCGCTGCGCTACACGCAGCCCGCGTCCGACGAGCGGCCGGTGCAGCCGCTTCGCCTCCTGAGCGAAGAGGCCTCGTTCATCACGCTCGACATGCTGCGCCACACGCCGCGCCCCGACACCACGCTGCCCGCGCGCCCCGCCATCGCATGGAAGACGGGCACGTCGTGGGGCTTTCGCGATGCGTGGACCGCGGGCGTGTTCGGTCGCCATGTGCTGGTGGTGTGGGTCGGCAACTTCGATGGCACGAGCAACCCCGCGCTGGTGGGCGTCGATGCGGCCGCGCCGCTGTTCCTGCGCATGGTCGATGCGCTGCGCGCGGAGCGGCTCGATCCCGGCGAGATCGCGACGCGCCAGCCGCCTGATCTGCGCCAGGTCGAGGTGTGCACCGCGACGGGCGGGTTGCCCGATGCACTGTGCCCGGTCCGCACCACCACATGGTTCATCGCCGGCAAGTCACCGATCCAGGTGAGCAACCTGCACCGCGCCGTGTGGGTCGACGAGACGACCGGCAAGGTGGTGTGCGGGCCGCAGCCCAACGCGCGCCAGCAGGTGGTCGAGCAATGGGGCAGCGACATGCGGCGGCTGTTTCGCCAGGCGGGCCTGCCGCGCGCGAGCCTGCCGACCGACGGCTGCGAGAAGGGCGAGGCTTCGGAGACGGCGCCGCTCATCACCTCGCCCTTGCGCGGCGTGCGGCACACGCTGCGCGTGAAGAAGCCCGAGCCACTCGTGCTGCGCGCCGAAGCAGCGGCGGGCACGCAGACGATCTACTGGTTCGCCGATGACGCACTGGTCGGCAAGGCCGCGCCCGGCGAAGGCATCACCTGGATGCCGGACATGGCCGATTCAGGCCGGCGCTACGTGCTGCGTGCGGTCGATGACCAGGGCCGTGCCGAGTCGCGCGAAGTGACGGTGGACATCGCACCTTGAAGCCGGTGGATGTCACGGCGCCGTCACGCGCAATCGGCATGGTCTCGCGTTTCGACTGAAACCTTTCTTCTGCCCATGACGCGTCTCGCCTCCCTCTCCTTCATCGCCCTGGCCACCGCACTCGCCTGCGGTGGCGCGGCCGCACAGACCGCCTTCCCTGCCACGCTCGCCGGCCACGCCGTGCTGCCCGCGCAGAGCTTCGTTGCCGCACCGAAAGACGCGCCCGCCGACCTGCAGGTCAGCGGCAAGTTCACCTCGGGCAAGCGCGTCGAGGCGCTGGGCACCGTCGAAGGCCTCTCGGCCGGCCGCGGCACTGGCGTCTCGGTGCCCTTCAAGGGCCAACCGCTGCAGGGCCACTCGGGCATCAAGAAGATGGACGACGGCTCGTTCTGGATCCTCACCGACAACGGCGCCGGCGCGAAGGCCAACTCGCCCGACTTCATGCTCTACCTGAACCACTACAAGGTGGACTTCAAGAGCGGCAAGTTCAATCGCATCAACACCATCTTCCTGCACGACCCCGACAAGAAGGTGCCGTTCCGAATCGTTCACGAAGGCACGAAGCAGCGCTACCTGACGGGTTCGGACTTCGATCCCGAGAGCTTCCAGTTCGCCGGCGGCGCGCTGTGGATCGGCGAGGAGTTCGGCCCCTTCCTGATCAAGGCCGACCTGAAGGGCAAGGTGCTCGCCGTGTTCGACACGCAGGTGGACGGCAAGGCCGTGCGCTCGCCCGACCATCCGGCCGTGACCACGCCGGGCGCGCCGGGCGGCGCGGTCGATTTCCAGATCAAGCGCTCCAAGGGCTTCGAAGGCATGGCCTCGTCCAAGGACGGCAGCAAGCTCTATGCACTGCTCGAAGGCCCGGTGTGGAACGCCGAGGTCAAGGACTACGAGAAGGTCGACGGCAAGGAAGCGCTGCGCGTGCTGGAGTTCGACGTCGCGACCGAGAAGTGGACGGGCCGCCATTGGAAGTACGTGCTCGAAGCCAACGGCCACGCCATCGGCGACTTCAACATGATCGACGGCACCACCGGCCTGATCATCGAGCGCGACAACGGCGAGGGCACGAGCGACAAGGCCTGCCCCGAAGGCCAGAAGCGCACCGACTGCTTCCACGACATCGCGAAGTTCAAGCGCGTCTACAAGGTCGAGCTGAGCGACGCGAACGTGGGCGGCGCGGTGCGCAAGATCGGCTACATCGACTTGCTGAACATCGCCGACCCGAACAAGCTCGCGCGCAAGCCGCTGAACGACGGCGTGCTCAAGTTCCCGTTCTTCACCATCGAGAACGTCGACGTGGTCGACGCCACCCACATCGTCGTCGGCAACGACAACAACCTGCCGTTCTCCAGCAGCCGCGAGCCGAACAAGGCAGACGACAACGAGCTGGTACTGCTCGAAGCCGGCGCGTTGCTGCAGGCGAAGTAAGGCGTACGGCGGCGCCCGCCTTTCAAGGCCCCGCTCGCGGGATGGGCGGGGGCGAGAAAAACCCAGAAGATGAGTATGATTCTCATTCTCCAGGTTTCTCCTCTCCCTCTGTCCCATGAATTTCCGAACGACCTCGCACGTCGTCCGGCGCCCGTCGTGAGCGCCGGCCTCCGCTACCGGATGGGCGTCGCGTCGCGGGCCGTCGCCGCCATCGCGGGCGGTTACGGCGTCGCCGCGCTGTCGGCCGCCGTGCTCGCGCTGGGCCTGCCTGCCCTCTTCGGCATGGCGCGCAGCGAAGCCGCGCTGACCGGCACGCTGGCCTCCTTCCTCGTCTACGCCGTGGCCGTGATGTGGGTCTTCGCGGCGCGCTCGGCGTGGCGCGCCTGGACCGGCCTTGCCATCGCGGCGGCCCTGCAGGGTCTGCTGTTGCTGCTGTGGACCCAGGGCGGCGGAGGTGCCGCATGAAGGAAGGATTCCGTCAGTCGATGGCCTGGCTGCACACCTGGTCGGGCCTGCTGGTCGGCTGGGTGCTCTTCATGGTGTTCGCGGCCGGCACGGCCTCGTACTTCAAGGACGAGATCACCTTCTGGATGAAGCCGGAGCTGCACGCCGTGGCGCCTGGCACGGTGCCGCAGCCGGTGGCCGCCGACAACGCGCTGGGTTTCATGCAGCGCCACGCGCCCGATGCCACGCGCTGGTTCATCACCCTGCCCACCGAGCGCGAGCCCGGCGTGAGTCTGCTGTGGGCCAAGCCGCCGCCACCCGGTTCGCCGCCCGTGGACCGGCGCCGCAGCTTCGACCGCGCCATGCTCGACCCGGCCACGGGCCAGGCGATCACCGCGCCGCGCGAGACGCGCGGCGGCGAGTTCTTCTACCGCCTGCATTTCGACCTGCATTACATGCCCGCGCTCTGGGCGCGCTGGATCGTCGGCTTCTGCGCGATGTTCATGCTCGTGGCCATCGTCAGCGGCATCGTCACGCACAAGCGCATCTTCAAGGACTTCTTCACCTTCCGCCCGAAGAAGGGCCAGCGCTCGTGGCTCGACGCGCACAACGTCACCGCCGTGCTCGCGCTGCCGTACCACGCCATGATCACCTACACCGGGCTGGTCACGCTGATGTTCATGTACATGCCGTGGGGGCCGCAGGTGGCCTACAAGGCGCACGGCGGCAACGACACCTTCTTCGCCGAGGCCTTCCCGGGCGGCGTGCGCACGCAGATCAAGGCCTCGGGCACGAAGGCCGCGCTGGCGCCCCTCGCGCCCATGGTGGCGCAGGCCACGGCCCACTGGGAAGGCGCGCCCGTCGGCCGCATCGTGGTGCACCAGCCCAACGACGCCAACGCCGTGGTCTCGCTCACGCGGGCCGAAGGCCGGCACCTGTCGTACGACCAGCCCAGCATGCAGTTCAACGGCACGACCGGCGCGCTCATCGGCACCTTCGGCGACGTGCCCAAGGCCGCGGCCGAAACGCGCGGCGTGCTCTACGGCCTGCACATCGGCCGCTTTGCCGATCCGCTGCTGCGCGCGCTGTTCTTCGTGTCGGGCCTGGCGGGCTGCCTGATGGTGGCGACGGGCCTCTTGCTGTGGGCCGTGAAGGAGCGCCAGAAATACGCCAAGACCCTCAAGCAGGGCGGACGCATCGGCTTCGGCCTGCGGCTCGTCGACGGCCTGAACCTCGGCGCGATCGCGGGCTTGCCCGTGGCGATGGCCGCCTTCTTCTGGGCCAACCGCCTGCTGCCGGTCGACGTGGCCGGCCGCAACGAGGCCGAGATCCGCTGGTTCTTCATCGTCTGGGGCGCCACCGCCGTGCTGGGCCTGCTGCGCCCGACCCTGCGCATGTGGCAGGCGCAGCTTGCGCTCGGCGCGCTGCTGTTCGCACTGTTGCCGGTGCTCAACGCCTTCACCGGCCCCGCGCCGCTCACCGTGAGCTTGCGCAGCGGCCCGAGTTCGGTGGCGGGCTTCGACCTCGTGGCGATCGCGCTCGGCCTGGGGTTGGCGGGTGCGACCTGGCTGGTGGAGCGCAAGCGCCGCAAGGCTTTGGCCGCGCCGAAGAAGGCAGTCAAGCCGCCGCCGACAGAGCTCGCAGCGTCGGGCCAGGGGTCGTGATGCCGCTGCTCGGGTTGGTGTTCGCCGCCTCGCTGGCCGGCTTCTGTGCGCTGAGCCTCGCGATGGACCGCCACAGCGAAGACGTCTTCGGCCGCGGCAGCACGCCGGGTGCCTGGCGCCGCTGGCTGCAGCTCGGCGGGACGGCGCTGCTGTGCCTGTCGCTGTGGGCCAGCCTGGAGGCGGCGGGCGGGTCGGTGGGGTGGGTGCTGTGGCTCGGGGCGCTCACGGCGGCGGCGCTGGCGACGGTGGGGCTGCTGAGCGGGTTGCCGCATCGCTTTCACTGGATCGCGTCTGCAGCAGGGGGCGTTGCGTTTCTCAGTCTGCTGTTCTGCTTGTGATCGCGCGGGCATCCGGGCCCGCACCCGTCCGCGCACTCAGTGGACGATCTTCCAACCCACGATGAGGTAGGTCGCGAAGGCGGTGGCGATCCAGATCCACGCCAGAGCGCGTTGCTCCTGATCGAGCGGCGCGTGCAACGGGCGGCTGCCCGCGGGCACGGCCAGGCGGGTCGTCGGCGAATCGATCCCGACCGCCTGCAGGGTGGCTTCCGACCATTCGCTCGGCCGACGCCGAAATTCGGCGAGCGCATGCAGCCATTGCGGTGGCAGCAGGAGCGGTGCGGCCAGTGCCATCAGCACGGCGCAGAAGGCGCGCAACGGTCTTGATGCATGCGCACGAGGCCCGGCGAAAAAATTCAGGGTGCCAGCCAGGTCCAGGAACAGGCGTTCGCGGTCGTGTTCCGGTGTCCGCCAGCGGGTGGCGGGCAATTGCTCGGGGCCGTGACGCATGAACACCGCGATGAAGTCGACGACGGCCTTGCACGTCTCGTTCTCATGCGATTGCGTGCATCGATGACCGAAGCCCCAGCTCGGCAGCGGCAACGTCAATGGCTCCGTGCCCTGCTCCATTGTGGTGACGAGGGCATCGTCCTTGTTCAGCATCAGCAGACGCAAGTCTTCGGAGGTCTGCGTCGCGGGGCATCCCTTGCGATGGGCGACACGGATGCGCTCCCACGCGACCCAGCGGTCCTTCCCTTCCTCGCGCCACCACAGCCTTTGGTTGCGCCGGTCGCACAGAATCCCGACGGTCAACGGCGAGGGGCGCAGCACCTCCCTGAAGGTCATGAAAATCGAGCGCGCGCCGAAAATCACGGCGTACAGCGTCACGCCGATCAACCAGAGCGCGATCAGCGTGCCCATGATCGTCTGGGGTATGTCTACATGGAACAGCAATGCCACCAGCGGCGCGGCCATCAGCAGACCGAACCAGATCGCATAGGCGGACACGACGGACTCGGGCTCCCGCAATTCCAGTGCGGTATCGCTGATCCGCGAAATCACGCCTTCGGCGCAGACCGAGGACAGTGGCGTCCCCTTGGACGCGTGGACGTCGTAGATGCGGTACTCACGTCCATCGAACCGGTCCGATTCCTTGTGATGCAGCAGCCACTGCTGCATCCAATACGGCGGGCGGTCGTCCACCAGCCTGGCGCGCCGCTTGCGGACGGTGTTCACCCCCGCATCAACGCCTCGATCTCATCCGCCTTCACCGGCACCCCCCGCGAAATCAGTTCGCAGCCCGTGGCCGTGACGATCGCGTCGTCTTCGATGCGGATGCCGATGTTGTGGAATTTCTCGGGCACGCCTTCGCCGGGCCGCACGTAGATGCCGGGCTCCAGCGTCAGCACCATGCCCGGGTGCAGGATGCGGCTCGGGCGGTTCTTGATGAGCTCGTTGGACAGCGGGTCCTTGCGCTCGCTCACCTCGCCCACCTGCGTGGGTTCGACATAGCTGCCGCAGTCGTGCACGTCCATGCCCAGCCAGTGGCCGGTGCGGTGCATGTAGAACTGGAAGTAGGCGCGCGAATCGATCACGTCGTCGACGCTGCCGACCTTGTTGCCGTCGAGCAGGCCCAGGTCGAGCATGCCCTGCGCCAGCACCTTCACGGCCGCATCGTGCGGGTCGTTGAAGCGGTTGCCGGCCTTGGTGGCGGCGGCCGAGGCGTCCTGGCTGGCGAGCACCAGGTCGTACAGCGCGCGCTGCGGGCCGCTGAACTTGCCGTCGGCCGGGAAGGTGCGGGTGATGTCGCTGGCGTAGCCGTCGAGTTCGCAGCCGGCGTCGATCAGCACCAGCTCGCCCTTGCGCACGGGCGCGGCGTCGGCGCGGTAGTGCAGCACGCAGGCGTTGGCGCCGGCCGCGACGATGGAGCCGTAGGCCGGGTACTGCGAGCCGCCCAGGCGGAACTCGTGCAGCAGCTCGGCGTCGAGGTGGTACTCGCGCACGTCCTTGCCCTCGCGCAGCATGCGGGCCGACAGCTGCATCGCGCGGATGTGGGCGCGGGCGCTGATCTGTGCGGCGCGGCGCATGATGTCCTGCTCGTGCGCGTCCTTGACCAGGCGCATCTCGTCGAGCGGGCCGCACAGGTCGCGCTGTTCCTCGGGGCACAGCGCGCCGTAGCGCACGCGCGCGCGCACCGACTGCAGCCAGCCGTCGATGCGGGTTTCCAGGCCCTTGTGGGTGGCGAAGGGGAACCACACGGTCGAGCGGTTCTCGAGCAGCTTCGGCAACTTCGCGTCGAGGTCGTTCACCGAGAAGGCCTCGTCCACGCCCAGCGCGGCGGGGGCGGCGTCGGGGCCGAGGCGGTAGCCGTCCCAGATCTCGCGCTCCAGGTCTTTCGGTGCGCAGAACAGCGTGGCGCGGCCGTCGCCCGCCAGCACCAGCCACGCGTTCGGCTCGGTGAAGCCGGTCAGGTAGTAGAAGTAGCTGTCGTGGCGGAACAGGAAGTCGCTGTCGCGGTTGCGCTGGCGCTCGGGCGCGGTGGGGACGATGGCGATGCCGTCCTTGCCCAGTTGCGAGGCGAGGCGCGCGCGGCGCTCGGCGTAGATCGTGGTGTCATTGAGCATGGGATTTCACTTTCGATACGGTGCAAGTCCGGGGTCCGCGGGTACCAGATGCCGCCATGGGAACACATCCTGTGCAAAGTGGCTGACGTAGCCGCCGATCGTTGACTGGATGACCATGAATTGCAGCCGCTGCCGCACGCTCTGCAGCTGTTGCAGCTGGGCCAGGTCGAGGCAGGTGTTGCGCAGCCTCAGCACGCGCAGCTGCGCGCCCACGGGGCTGTGCAGCAAGGCCTCGTAGTCTTCGAAGGCCGTGATGCCCCCGGGCGTCCGGTCGGCCGGCCACGCCATCTGCTGCTCGGTGGACTCGGAAAAATCCAGCAACCTGAGGCCCGGCAGCTGCGTCGCGGCGGCCAGGTGGCGGATGAAGTACTGCGTGGCGAAATGGGCGCCGACGCACAGGCTGGTCAGTTGCGGCAGCGGCACGGCGAAGAAGTCGGCGTTCGGCGCGTTCGGCACCGTCAGTTCGCTCAGGTGCGGCGTCTTGCGCACCCAGCGCGCGATGTCGCCGCCTTCCTCGAGGATGCCGTCGCTGGTGCAGACGAGCGACTGGTTGTGGTCCTCGGGCTGCGTCGGCTTGATGAACAGCGAGCGCAGGCGGGGAAACATCACCGGGCTCTCGAGCAGCGGCGTGAACATCCATTCGCGCGAGCCGTTGGCGCCGCTGTCGGGGCCGCTGAACGACAGCGAGGTGATGCAGTCGGCCACGTCCTGCCGGCTCAGGCAGGCCAGGGTTTCATCGAAGGCGTCGCCCCAGGTGTCGCCGAAGTACTCGACGTGCCAGCCCTGGCGCATGGGCGCGAGGCTCAGGTGCGTGAAGTCGCTCACGTAGAGCGGCACGGTCAGCGGGTCTTCGGGCGCGCCGTCGTTGCGTTCGGCGGCGGTCGCCAGAGCCAGGTCCTGCAGGCGCTGCGGCAGCAGGCGCAGGGCGTCGGGCAGCGGCGCGAGCGTCATGCGCCCGCTGCCGGCGCGACCCCGGCGTTGAGTTGCTGCAGGCGCTGCGGCGTGCCCACGTCGGTCCAGTCGCCGGTGTAGAGCTCGGCACTCACCTGCTGGTTGTCCATCGCGGCGCGCAGGATCGGTGCCAGCGGGGCCTTGATGCCGTCCGGATTGCCGGCCGGGATGTCGCAGTACGGCGGCGCGAACAGCGCGGCGCGGTACAGGCCGATGGTCGAGAAGGTGTATTTTTCGGCCGCCTGGTTCAGCGCAAGCCCGTCGGCCGAGAGGCCGAAGTCGCCCTTGGGGTTGTGCGCCGGGTTCGGCACCAGCCACAGGTGGGCGAGCTTGCCGCTGGCCAGGAAGCGGTCGACCGCGGCCTGGGTGAAGCGGAAGCCGGGCGCGAACACGTCGCCGGCCGCGACCCAGAACACCTCGCCCAGCAGCGGCAGCGCGCGCACGATGCCGCCGGCCGTCTCGAGCGCGCCGCCGAAGTCGCGGCCCTCGTCGGAATAGGAGATGGACAGCGCGCCATGCCCCGCCAGCACGGGGTTCGCGCCGAACCGGGCGGCGACCTGCGCGCCGAGCCAGTCGGTGTTGACCACCAGTTCGGTGAAGCCGCCCTCGGCCAGCGCTTCCATCGGCCACTGCATCAGCGGCTTGCCGCGCACTTCGAGCAGGGGCTTGGGCGTGGCGTCGGTCAGCGGCCGCATGCGTTCGCCGCGGCCGGCGGCCAGGATCATCGCGCGCACCGCCATCACCGCACCGACCCGGCCACACGGCCGCGTTGCAGTTCGTTGCGTTCGCTGTGGCGGGGCTGGAACAGGGCCACCAGGCACGCCATCAGCGCATGCGCCTTGGCCGAGTGGTCGGCGCCGAAGTTGCAGACGTACACGTCGAGCGTCACGCCGCGCTGCTCGGGCCAGGTGTGGATGCACAGGTGCGATTCGGCCAGCAGCAGCGTGGCCGTCACGCCGCCCGGCCCCTGCGGCGTGGCCGGAAAACCATGGACCAGCTTGCCCACCGCCTGCAGCCCGGCGGCGGCCACGGCCTTGGTGCAGACCTCGCCGAGCGCGCGCCCGTCGGTGAGCCATTGGAGGCCGCATTGGCAGTCGTGGAGATCGGCGGTGAGGTGCAGCCCTTGCATGGGGGGCAACTCTAGCAGCCGGGCCTGCGACACAAGAGAGCATCAGCGGGGTGTTGGCCCTGTATCGAGGCCGGGCGCGGCTCGCCCGGTAAAATCTCGGGTTCTCCCGTATCCCCCACCCACCCTTTTCCCCCGAAAGCCCACTGCCCATGGCAAACCAAGCCCTGATGGCCAACGCGATCCGCGCGCTGGCAATGGATGCCGTTCAACAAGCCAATTCCGGACATCCGGGCGCACCGATGGGCATGGCCGACATGGCCGTCGCCCTGTGGGGCGAGCACCTGCGCTACAACCCCGCCAACCCGCACTGGTTCGACCGCGACCGCTTCGTGCTGTCCAACGGCCACGCCTCGATGCTGATCTACGCGGTGCTGCACCTCACGGGCTACGACCTGCCCCTGGCCGAGATCAAGAACTTCCGCCAGCTGCACAGCAAGACCGCCGGCCACCCCGAAGTCGACGTCACCCCCGGCGTCGAGACCACCACCGGCCCGCTGGGCCAGGGCATCACCAATGCCGTGGGCTTCGCGCTGGCCGAGAAGCTGCTGGCCGCCGAGTTCAACCGCAAGGACCTGGCCATCGTCGACCACCACACCTACGCCTTCCTGGGCGACGGTTGCATGATGGAAGGCATCAGCCACGAAGCCTGCGCCCTCGCCGGCGCCTGGCACCTGAACAAGCTGATCGCCCTGTACGACGACAACGGCATCAGCATCGACGGCCAGGTCAAGCCCTGGTTCATCGACAACACCGAAGAACGCTTCAAGGGCTACGGCTGGAACGTCGTCGGCCCCATCGACGGCAACGACGCCAAGGAAGTGGCCAAGGCCATCGCCAAGGCCAAGAAGGAAGCCACCAAGCCCACGCTGATCGTCTGCAAGACCACCATCGGCAAGGGCAGCCCGAACCGCGCCGGCACCGCCAAGGCGCACGGCGAGGCGCTGGGCGCCGAAGAAATCAAGCTCACGCGCGAAGCCATCGGCTGGCCCTACCCCGCCTTCGAAATCCCGGCCGAGGTGTATGCCGACTGGGACCACAAGGCCGAAGGCGCCAAGACCGAAGCCGCCTGGAACGACACCTTCGCCGCCTACACGGCCGCGTACCCTGAACTCGCCGCCGAGTTCACGCGCCGCATGAAGGGCGAGCTGCCCAAGAACTTCCACCAGGTTGCGTTCGACACCGTGGTCGCCGCCCACACCAAGGGCGAAACCGTGGCCAGCCGCAAGGCCAGCCAACTCGCGCTGGAAGCCTTCACGGCCGCGCTGCCCGAAATGCTCGGCGGCAGCGCCGACCTCACGGGCTCCAACCTCACCAACACCAAGAGCACCGCCGCACTGCGCTTCGACGCCAAGACCGGCGCCGTCGTGCTGAACGCGCCCCCCGCACCGGTGGTGCCCCAGGGCGGCGAAGACGAAGCCGCGCAGGGCGATGCCGTCGAGCCGCCGCACGGCGAGATCGGCCGCCACATCAACTACGGCGTGCGCGAATTCGGCATGGCCGCCATCATGAACGGCGTGGCGCTGCACGGCGGCTACATCCCCTACGGCGGCACCTTCCTCACCTTCAGCGACTACAGCCGCAACGCCATCCGCATGGCCGCGCTCATGAAGCGCCGCGTGGTGCACGTGTTCACGCACGACTCCATCGGCCTGGGTGAAGACGGCCCGACGCACCAGTCGATCGAGCACGCCGCCTCGCTGCGCCTCATTCCCAACCTGGACGTCTGGCGTCCGGGCGACACGGCCGAAACCGCCGTGGCCTGGGCTGTCGCACTGCAGAACGCCACGCGCCCGACCGCCCTGTTGCTGAGCCGCCAGAACATCGCCTACGCCGCCAAGAGCGACCTGGGCGACATCAGCCGCGGCGCCTACGTGCTGTCCGAGCCCGAGAACGTCGGCCTCAAGAACAAGAAGACGGCAGCGGTCATCATCGCCACCGGCTCCGAAGTGCAGCTCGCGCTGGCCGCCCAGAAGCTGCTGGCCGACAAGAAGATCGCCGTGCGCGTGGTGTCGATGCCCTCGACCACCACCTTCGACCGCCAGGACCTGGCCTACAAGAAGGCCGTGCTGCCCAAGAAGATCCCGCGCGTCGCGGTCGAAATGGGCTGCACCGACGGCTGGTGGAAGTACGGCTGCGCGGCCGTGGTCGGCATCGACAGCTACGGCGAGTCGGCCCCCGCGCCCGTGCTGTTCAAGCACTTCGGTTTCACGGCGGAGAACGTGGCCGCCACCGTGGAAGCGGCCCTGCGCGACTGAGCGTCGCGCGGTTCGTCCTCTTCCCGTCCGATCAAAAGTTTTTCAACCTTAGGAGCAAGTCAGATGGCTATCAAACTCGGTATCAACGGCTTCGGCCGCATCGGTCGCAACGTGCTGCGCGCAGCCGTGCAGAACTTCAAGAACGACATCGAAATCGTTGCCATCAACGACTTGCTCGAGCCGGAATACCTGGCCTACATGCTCCAGTACGACTCGGTGCATGGCCGCTTCAAGGGTGAGGTCACGGTCGAAGGCAACACGCTGATCGTCAACGGCAAGAAGATCCGCCTGACGCAGGAGCGCGACCCGTCGCAACTCAAGTGGAACGAAGTCGGCGCCGACATCGTGCTCGAGTCGACCGGCCTCTTCCTCACGAAGGAAACCGCGCAGAAGCACATCGACGCGGGCGCCAAGAAGGTGATCCTGTCGGCCCCCTCGAAGGACGACACCCCCATGTTCGTCTACGGCGTGAACGACAAGAAGTACGCCGGCGAAGCCATCATCAGCAACGCCAGCTGCACCACCAACTGCCTGGCCCCGCTGGCCAAGGTGCTGAACGACAAGTGGGGCATCAAGCGCGGCCTGATGACCACCGTGCACGCCGCCACCGCCACGCAGAAGACTGTGGACGGCCCGAGCAACAAGGACTGGCGCGGCGGCCGCGGCATCCTGGAAAACATCATTCCCTCGAGCACTGGCGCTGCCAAGGCCGTGGGCGTGGTGATCCCCGAGCTGAACAAGAAGCTCACGGGCATGAGCTTCCGCGTGCCGACCTCCGACGTGTCGGTGGTCGACCTGACCGTCGAACTCGTCAAGGACGCCACCTACGCCGAGATCTGCGCCGAAATGAAGGCACAGAGCGAAGGCGCGCTGAAGGGCGTGCTGGGCTACACCGAAGACAAGGTCGTCGCCACCGACTTCCGCGGCGACCCGCGCACCTCGATCTTCGACGCCGAAGCTGGCATCGCGCTGGACGGCACCTTCGTGAAGCTCGTGAGCTGGTACGACAACGAGTGGGGCTACTCGAACAAGTGCCTCGAGATGGTGAAGGTCGTGTCGAAGTAAGACTTCGCGGCTCCCACAAAAAACGCGCCCTCGGGCGCGTTTTTTTATTGGGCGAGTGGTCGTTGAACGGCTCAGCGCAGCTTCTCGTTGCGCCGGATCTCGCTGCTGAGCTGCGCCGTCATCCGCGTGGCCGCGCGTCGGGCGGCCAGGCCGTAGTCGCCGTTGAACTCGCCGAACTCCGCCGTGCCGTTGCCGACCGCGCGCACGCGCGTGACTTCGGCGCCTGCGGTGTCGGTCACCACGCAGGCCACCTCGGCCGTGAAGGCGGTGGGCGGCCAGGTGATCCATGAAGACGAGCTCGAATCGGTCTTGATCTGCGGCGTGAACACCAGCGACACGCCCGCTGCCTCGTTGGCCTTGGCATCGCCGGCAGTGCGCAGCACGACCACGTTGCGGTAGACCGCGCGCAGCGCGTCGCGGATCGATTTCTCGAGGTCGCGGTACGGGTAGTAGCTCACGCGGTCGCCGCTGCCGCCGGCGGTGGTCACCTGCAGATCGCGTTGCGCATCGGTCATCACGTAGGCCACCTTCTTGGGGATGAGGTGGGCGGCCGACCGGGGCGGTGCGGTCTCGGTGATCATCGTGATCGGGTGGGCGCAGCCCGCCAGCAGCACGGCGGTTGCCAGTGCGGCGGCCAGTCGGGGCGTCAGGGAAGAAAGAAGCGACATGGTGCGTTCCCGGCCTTACTGCGCAGGCGGCGCGATGGCCGCGACGAATTGCGGATCGGCATACACCTGCCGCAGCAGCGCCCGCACCAAGCGCGGGTACGCGGCCTGCCCGGCGGGCACGGCCACGATGTTGGCGTAGCTCGAATCGAAGGCGATCTCGCCGCGGTAGGTCTTGCGCAGCGTCTGCGCGGCGTTGCGCGTGACGGTGACTTCGACGTCCATGCGGCCCGAGCCGTTGATCACGCCCAGGTCGAGCTCGTTGACGAGGATGCGCGCCGCGATGCGGGTCGGCGCCTTGGGGTCGTAGACCGAGATTTCGCCCAGGTCGCGCATCAGCGCGTCTTCGAGGTACTGGGCGAAGGTGCCGCTGGGCGACACGAGCCTGGCGCGGCGCAGGCCCAGGGTGTTGATCTTGTCGTTCGGGTCGGTCGGTTGCACCTTGGCCACCGCGACCTTGCCGGGGTTGTGGGCCTCGAGCCGGTCGAGCGCCTCGTAGTCGGCGGCATAGGGCGGTGCGCCGAGCTGTGCGCAGCCCGTGGCCAGTGCCGCCAGCAGGAGCGCGCCGGTGCGCCAGCGCAGACCCTGCGGTCTGGAGACGATCGCCATGTCTTGAACCCCCTCGTCCGAGATGTCTTCTTCTCCCCGGCGCGAGGGTAGCAGGCATCGCGCCGCGCGCGAAGGTGGCGGCGGCGCAGCAGGGTCAGATCGGCTCGAGCACGTGGATGCGCTTGCTCTCGGTGAGCTCCCTGGTCTGGGCGCTGAAGGCCGCCATGTGCGGCGCGACCGCGTGCGCCTGCAGGGCCGGCAGCGAGGCCCACTTCTCGATCACCACGAAGGTGTCGGGCCCGAAGCTGGCCTTCGACGGGGGGATGCCCTGCGCGTCGATCGTGGCGGCGTACTCGATGCAGCCCTCTTCGGCGAGCACGGCGGCGCGGTTGGCCTTGAAGGCTTCGAGCAGCAGGGCGCGCTGGCCGGGCTTGGCGGTGATGACGGCAACGACTTGGATCATGGAACAGGGTCTCCGGTGAAGTGACATGAACTGAGGAATGCAACGACCGAATCTACGAGATCGCACGCCGGTGCGCAGGTCCGGTGGGCGACAAGGCCGGCATGCACATGCCGCATGCGACAGTTACCCGCGAGACACACTCTCGCCCCGCCACGGTCGTTGCGAGGTCATAGGATCGGGTCATCTTCCGCATCGACCTGCCTTTGCCATGTTCATCGTCACCCTGACCTACATCCGTCCGCTCGAGGAACTCGACGCGCTGATGGATGCGCATGTCACCTGGCTCAAGAAGCACTACGCCAGCGGCCTGTTCGTGGCCTCGGGGCGCCAGGTGCCGCGCAAGGGCGGCGTGATCCTCGCGCGCTCGGGCGACCGCGAGGGGCTCGAGGCGGTGCTGGCGCGCGACCCCTTCGTGCAAGGCGGCGTCGCGCGCACCGACGTGATCGAGTTCATCCCGAGCATGACCGCACTGAGCGTCGAGGTGCTGCGCGGCTACTGAGAGCCGCGCAGCCTCGGAAGCCGATCAGGCCCCCGGCACTTCCTCGCGCCCGTCCGGGTGCCGCGCGAAGCGCGCGGCCTCGGCGCCGTGCACCGGCGCCGGGTCGGCCCAGGGCCAGCCGCCGAACTGGGTGCGGCGGTAGTCGGCCATCGTCTGAGCGATCTCGGCCTGCGTGTTCATCACGAAGGGGCCGTACTGCGCCACCGGCTCGCCGATCGGGCGGCCCTGCAGCAGCAGGAACTCGCCGTCGCCCTCGGGGCCGTTGCACAGCTCCACCGCTGCGTCGGCGCGCAGCTCGATGGCCGCCGGCCCGTCGATGCGCCGGCCCGCCACCTGCGCCGTGGCGCCCTTGAAGAAATACAGCATGCGCCGCGTGCCCTCGCCGGTGGCGGGCGGCAGCGTCCAGCGCGCGCCGGGCGTCATGCGCAGCGTCCAGATCGCCAGGTCGGCGCCGGCCTGAGCGGCCCACGAAGCGGGCGGCGGCGCGAGCGGGTCGATGGCCGCCTGGGCCTGCGCGTCATCGCCGCCGAAGCGCCCGGCGATCACCGCCACCTCGGTGCGGCCGCCCTGCGCATCGTCCGAGGCGAAGCGCGGAATCGCCTCCGACCAGAACATCGTGAAGTGCGGCTCGGCCATCTTGTTTTTCGCCGGCAGGTTGAGCCAGATCTGGAACAGCTCCAGCGGATTCGGCGCGCCGGCGTCCAGCAGCGGGAACATCTCCGAATGCACGATGCCCTTGCCGGCCGTGAGCCACTGCACGTCGCCGCCGCCGAAGCGCGCCGTGGCGCCCAGCGAGTCGGAATGGTCGACCAGGCCCTTGCGCACGATGGTCACCGTCTCGAAGCCGCGGTGCGGGTGCGAGGGAAAGCCCGGCACCGTCTCGCCGTGGTACATGCTCCAGCCGTCCTTGCGGCTGAAGTCCTGGCCGATCTGGCGGCCGGCCAGCGAGGCCTCGGGGCCCATGCGGCCGTTGGCCTTCGGGTACGCGTCGTCGTGATAAACGCAGAACAGGAAGGGGTCCAGCGTCTGCCACGGGAAGCCGAGCGGCTGGACCTGGACGATGGGAGACGCGCTGCGGTTGTCGTTGCTGTCGGACATGTCGGTATTCCTTGGTGAGGCAGGCACGGCCGCCATGCGGGCCGCGCCGGAACCAGGAATATCGGGGCGGCGCCGCCTTTCGGTAGGTGCCTTCCGCGCAACGATCAAGAGCGCATATGGAACGATGGGCATCGTCCGGCCCCCACGTTCACTGCGAGGGCATCTCGGCGTTCGGGTCCATGTAGACCAGTTCCCAGATGTGGCCGTCCAGGTCCTGGAAGCCGTGGCCGTACATGAAGCCGTAGTCCTTCGGCTCGCGCGGCGTCGTGCCGCCGGCGGCCACCGCCTTGGCGACCAGCTCGTCGACCTCGGCGCGGCTCTCGCACGACAGGCACACCAGCACCTCGTTCTCCTTGCGGGCGTCGGCGATGCCCTGGTTCGTGAAGGTCTTGAAGTAGTCCTCCATCAGCAGCATCGCGTGGATGCTGCCTTCGTGGATGACCATGCAGGCAGCGTTCGCGTCGGTGAACTGCGGGTTGAAGGTGTAGCCCAGCGCGCCGAAGAAGGCCTTGCTCTTGTCGAGGTTCCGGACGGGGAGGTTCACGAAGATCTGCTTGGTGGCCATGGTGGGGTTCCTGTGCTGATGAAGGGTGAATGGGGTGTTTTCCGACGTCTTGTGTACGCCGTCCACAAAAGATATCAAAGAAAATGGACGGTGTCCACATGATTTTTCGGCGCACCGGAAATCGGCCGGCACCACCTCGCTGAGGGGGAAAAAGAGCGGGCATCATGAACACCATGGAAATCGAGTTCAAGTTCTGCATTCCCGCCGGCCGCCTGAAGGCCGTCGAAGCCGCATTGCGGCGCGGCGCCGTCGTGCGCACGCGCCTGCAGGCCCGCTATTTCGACACCGCCGACCAGCGTCTTGTCGCCGACGGCATGGTGCTGCGGCTGCGCAAGGAGGGCCGGCGCTGGGTGCAGACCGTCAAGGCCGCCGGCGACAACGCGCTGCACCGGCTCGAGCACAACGTTGACCTGGGCACCGGCGCCGCCACGCCCGCCATCGACCCCGCACGCCATGCCGGCACGCCCGTCGGCGAGCGGCTGGCCCGCTTGCTGCAAGCGGCCGACGGCGGCGCGGTGCCGCTGGTCGAGCGCCAGTCGACCGACATCGTGCGGCTCACGCGCGACCTGCGCGTGAGCGGCCCGGGCGGCGCCGTCGTCGAGATGGCACTCGACGTCGGCAAGGTCGTCGCGCACGCGGGCACGCCCGCGCAGCGCGCCTCGCCCGTGTGCGAGCTGGAGCTCGAACTCAAGAGCGGCGACGTGCAGGGGCTCGTGGCGCTGGCGCGGCGCTGGTCGCAGCAGCACGGCCTGTGGTTCAGCACCGTCTCGAAGGCCGAGCGCGGCATGCGCCTGCTGGCCGAGCTGGAGACGGTGCCCGCCGTCAAGGCCGAAGCGCCGCGCTTCCCCGCTCATGGCCGTGACGGCCGCGCCATCCAGCAGGCCGTGGTCGCGTCGTGCCTGGACCAGATGCTGCCCAACGCCAGCGAGATCGCCGCGGGCAGCACCGACGAAGAGCAGATCCACCAGCTGCGCATCGGCATCCGCCGCCTGCGCACCGCGCTGCGCGAACTGGCGGGGCTCGACGCCGACGCCAGCCGCTTCGACGCCGCCACCTGGGAGCCGCCGCTGGTCGACGCCTTCCGCGCGCTCGGCGAACTGCGCGACCGCGAACAGGTCGTGAAGCTCGCGCAGCCGCGGCTGCGTGAAGCGGGGGCGCCGGAGGTCGATCCGTTGGCAGGCGATGCGGTTGCTGTTGCCGCGCAGGCATCGACACCCGGCGACATCGTGCGCGCCGCCGCGTTCCAGGACGTGCTGGTGTCGCTGATCGGCTTCACTGCCGCCGCACCCGAGTCGACGGGCCCGGCACTACTCGCCGCTGACGAGGCCCTTCAGCTGCTGCGCGAGCGGCTCCAGCGCCTGCACAAACAGGCGGTGCGCGACGGCCGGCGCTTCGAATCGCTCGCCACCGAACACCAGCACCGCGCACGCAAGCGGCTCAAACGCCTGCGCTACCTGGCGGAGTTCGCGGCGCCGCTGTTCGCCGAGGCGGAAGGCGGCAAAAAGAAGAAGGACGCGGCCGAGCGCTACCTGAAGGCCCTGCGCCCCGCGCAGGACGCACTGGGCGCGTTCAACGACGAAGCGGTGGCGCTCGCGCTGTACCGCGAGGTCGCATCGCGCGACCCGCGTGCGTGGTTTGCGGTGGGATGGTTCAGCGCGCGCCGCGCGGCGGGGGCGACGGCGTGTCGCGAGGCGCTGGAGAGAATCGGCGAGGCGCCGAGGTTCTGGAAGAAGAAGTAACCAGGAAGCAACTGGCGAAGCGAACGCCGGGCCACGCGGCCCTCGGCGTTCGTCACCGACCCTGTCACTCAGTGATGGTGCCCATGCGCCCCATGCACATGCCGGTGCTCGATCTCCACCGGCAGCGCCGCGCGCACGTCCGTCACCTGCAGGCTGAACTTCAGCGCCTTGCCGGCCCAGGGGTGGTTGCCGTCGAGCAGCACGACCGGGCCCTTGATCTTGGTCACGGTGAAGACGTGCTCGGTGCCGTCGTCGAGCCGGCCCTGCAGCTGGCCGCCGACCTTCACGCCGGGCGGGAACTCGGTCTTGGGGATGGTGCGCACCAGCGCTTCGTCGCGCTGACCGAAGGCGTCTTCGGGGGCGAGGTTCAGCGTGGTCTGGTAGCCCTTTTCCTGGCCGTCGAGCGCCTGCTCGATCTTGGGCAGGGTGTTCTCGTAACCGCCATGCAGGTAGGCCATCGGCTCGGGGCTGGCTTCGATGAGCTTGCCCTGGGCGTCGGCGACTTTGTACTTGAGGGTGACGACGGTGTCTTTTTCGATTTTCATGGCGGGCATTTTCTGTGGAAATCGATCCGCGTCCGAAGTCAGGTCATCCGCGCCCGCCACACATCCGGCAACGCCTCCTCCTCCCGCAGCTTCTGCGTCACCATCCCGATGAACGCCGACACCGCCCGCGGCAGGTGCTTGCGGCTCGGGTAGACCACGCTCAGCCCGTGCCCGGTGCGCTGGTACTGCGGCAGCACCGGTACCAGCCGCCCGGCCTCCACATCGAGCCGCCCCATGGCCGGTGGCAGCAGCGCGATGCCCAGGCCGGCGATGGCGGCCTTGCGCAAGGCCTGCGCGGTGTTGCCGCTGAAGCGGCCGCCGACCTGTACTTCTTCTTCCTTCCCGCCGGGCCCGGTCAGGCGCCACGTGGTGCGGCCGCTGGGGTGGGCGGGGGTCACGCAGTCATGGTCGGCCAGCTCGCCCAGCGTGGCGGGCGTGCCGCGCGCGGCCAGGTAAGCGGGGCTGGCGACGAGGCCGTCGGTGCGCGGGCCGAGCAGCTGGCGGGCGACGTACCCCGAGTCGGCCAGCGCTCCGCCGCGGAAGGCGATGTCGATCTGCTCGGCGATCAGGTCGGCCTTGGCGTCGCTGAGCACGAACTCGACGCGCACCAGCGGGTACGCGGCCAGGAAATCGGCCACCCAGGCCATGGGGAAGAAGTCGAAGAAATCGGCCGTGGCCGCCACGCGCACCCGGCCGCTGGGTTCCTGGCTGCCAGTGATGAGCGCCTGCCCGGCCTCGACCAGCCCGTCGACCGCCTCGGCGCACTGTTCGTGAAACGCCTGCCCGGCGCCGGTGAGCGTGAGCTTGCGGGTCGAGCGCTGCAGCAGCCGGGTGCCGAGCTGCGCCTCCAATTGCTGGATGCGCCGGCTCACGGTGTTGGGCGGCAGGCCCAGTCGGCGGCCGGCCTCGGCAAAGCTGCCGTGGCGCACCACCTGCACGAAGACGGCGATGTCGTTGAGGTCGAGCATGGCGAGGCTTATTCCTTCTGTTCGTGGACGAGTGCAATCCGACTCTACCGTCTAGTCGATCAATGCGTGCGTGCCTAACCTTCAGTCCATGGCCTTCCCGGCCTTCGACCACCCCCAATTCATTCAGGAGCACGCACCCCATGAGCGCACAACAACCCCGCATCGGCATCGTCATCGGCTCGACCCGCGAAGGTCGCTTCGGCGAGAAGCCCGCGCACTGGATCCACGAGATCGCGAAGCAGCGCACCGACCTGGCCTTCGAGCTGGTCGACCTGCGCGAGCACCCGCTGCCCTTTTTCAACGAAGCCGGCGCGCCCGCCTGGGGCCCGGTGAAGAACGAGGCCGCGCAGCGCTGGCAGGCCAAGCTGGCGACCTTCGACGGGCTCATCATCGTCACGCCCGAGTACAACCACGGTCCGAGCGCGGTGCTGAAGAACGCGATCGACTGGGCCTACAAGGAGTTCATCCGCAAGCCGATCGGCTTCGTGGGCTACGGCGGCGTGGGCGCGGCGCGGGCCGTGGAGCAGCTGCGGCTGGTCGCGGTCGAGATGCAGATGGCACCCGTGCGCAACGCCGTGCACATCGGCATGGTCGAGTTCCTGGGCATCTGGCAGCAGGGCAAGAGCTTCGGCGACTTCCCGCACCTGGCGCAGTCGGCCACGGGCCTGCTCGACGACATGGCGTGGTGGACCCGCGCACTGAAGACCGCCAGGGAGGCCGTATGAACGCAGTGGTTGCCACCGACACCCGCGCCATCGTTTACCGCACGCGCGGCGCGAAGCACGGGCCGATCACGCGGCTCATGAGCCCCGGCGACCTGGGCGAATACCTCAAGCCCTTCGTGTTCCTCGACCTGTTCGGCTTCGATGTCGACGGCGGCCACAAGGGCTTCGGCCTGCACCCGCACTCGGGCATCGCCACGCTGACCTGGCTCATCGAAGGCGACACGCTGTACGAGGACACGACCGGCGAACAGGGCGTGCTGCGCGGCGGCGGCGTCGAGTGGATGCGCGCCGGCAACGGCGTGTGGCACACGGGCGCACCGGCGCCGGGCGTGACGCGCGTGCAGGGCTTCCAGCTCTGGGTGGCGCTGCCGGCCGCCGAAGAAAACGCGCCCGCGCAGAGCATGTACCTCGCGCCTTCGCAGGTGCCGCAGGAAGGCCCGGCGCGCGTGCTGCTCGGGCGCTACGGCGCGGCGCAGAGCCCCATTCCGGCGCCCTCGCCGATGAACTACCTGGCCGTGCAGTTGAAGGACGGCGAACGCTGGCGCTACACGCCGCCCGCGGGCCACACGGTGGGCTGGGTGGCCGTGAATGCGGGCCGGCTCGACGCGGGCGACGGCACCGGCGGCCCCATCGGCACGGGCGAGCTCGCGGTGTTCGAGGAGTCCGGTGCGGCCATCGACGTCGTGGCGCAGGGCGACACGGCCTTCGTGCTCGGCTCGGCGGTGCCGCATCCGCACGAGCTGGTGATGGGCCATTACTCGGTCCACACCAGTCGCGCGACGCTCGACCGGGGCGAGGCCGAGATCCGCCGCATCGGCGCCACACTGCGCGCACAAGGCCGGCTCGCCTGAGCGACGAACCGCGCGTAAGCCAGCATGCGCCGCGCGGGCGGCTGCGCCAGAATCGTTCGCTTCTGTTTTTCGCGAACGATCCCGCAGCCGCCCGCCATGAATCTCGTCGACGCCTTCGCCGCCCACGCCACCCGTTTCATCGACATCCGGCGCGACATCCACGCGCACCCCGAACTCGGTTTCGAGGAGCACCGCACCTCCGAGAAGGTCGCGAGCCTGCTCACCGAATGGGGCATCGAGGTGCACCGCGGCATCGCGGGCACGGGCCTCGTCGGCGTGCTGCGCAAGGGCACGGGCAGCCGCACCATCGGCCTGCGCGCCGACATGGACGCGCTGCCGCTGCACGAAGCCAACGAGTTCGCCCACAAGTCGACGAACCCCGGCCGCATGCACGCCTGCGGCCACGACGGCCACACGACGATGCTGCTGGCCGCCGCCTGGCACCTGTCGCAACAAGGGCCGGATGATTTCGACGGCACCGTGCATTTCATCTTCCAGCCCGCCGAGGAGATGGGCAAGGCCGGCGCCAAGAAGATGATCGACGAGGGCCTGTTCGAGCGCTTTCCGTGCGACGCGGTCTTCGGGCTGCACAACTTTCCCGTCGGCGACGTGGGCCGCTTCGCGCTCAACGAAGGTGCGCTGATGGCATCGAGCAACACCTACAAGATCACCGTGCGCGGGCGCGGCACGCACGCCTCGATGCCGCACACCGGTATCGACCCGGTGGCCGCGGTGGTCACGCTGGCGCAGCAGCTGCAGACCATCGTGGCGCGCACCATTCCCAGCACCGAGCGCGCACTGCTGGCGGTCACGCAGCTGCAGGGCTCGGATGCGCCCAATGTGATTCCCGATGTGGCGACGGTGGGCGGCACGATCCGCACCTTTTCCATCGAGGCCATCGACAAGCTCGAGGCGCGGCTGCGCGAAGTGGCGGCCGGCGTGGCAGCGGCGCATGGCTGCACGGCCGAGGTGTACTTCAACCGTTCCTCGCCGCCGACGGTGAACCATCCGGCCGAGGCGCGCTTTGCCGCCGGCGTGATGCGCGAGGTGGTGGGCGACGACATGGTCACCGACAACTTCCCCGCCGTGATGGGCGCCGAGGACTTCGCCCACATGCTGCTCGCGCGGCCCGGTTGCTACGCCTTCCTGGGCAATGGCGACGGCGACCACCGGCTGGACGGCCATGGGCCCGGCCCTTGCATCATCCACAACACCTCGTTCGACTTCAACGACGAGATCATCCCGATCGGTGCCAGCTATTTCGTGAAGCTGGTGCAGCGCTGGCTGCCGTCGGGCACCTGAAAAACAACTTTTTTGTTGACGATGAAAGCGGCCACCTCGATGACTTTTCCCCTGTTCACCCGACGTTCGCTGGCTGCGCTTGCAGCCGCCGTGGCCCTGGGCGGCCTTGGTGCCGCGCACGCGCAGCAGCGCGTGATCCACATCATCGTGCCCTTCGGCACGGGCGCCGTGCAGGACACGGTGGCGCGCGCCTTCAACAACGAGCTGGGCGTTGCGCTCGGCGGCAGCGCCATCGTCGAGAACCGCGCGGGCGCGGGCGGCACGGTGGGCGCGGCGGTGGTGGCCAAGGCGCCGGCCGACGGCAACACGCTGGTGCTGGCGGCGGCCAGCCACAACATCGCGGGCTTCCTGTACAGCAAGCTGCCCTACGACCCGCTGAAGGACTTCGTCGGCGTGGCCAACGTGGGCAACGCGGGCTACGTGCTGGCGGTGGCCAGCGGCATGAACGTGTCGACCACGGCCGACTTCATCAAGGAGGTCAAGGCCAACCCCGGCAAGTACAACTACGCCTCGGCGGGCAACGGCAGCGCCACGCACCTGGCGATGGCGTCGTTCCTCGCGAAGGCGGGGCTGCAGATGACGCACATCCCGACCAAGTCGACCGGCGAGGCCGTGAACGAGGTGCTCGCGGGCCGGGTGCAGGCGGTGATCTCGTCGAGCATCGGCGTGATGGGTTTCCAGGACGACGCACGCGTGAAGCTGCTGGCCTCCACGGGCCAGGCACGCAGCCCCTTCCTGCCGAAGCTGCCGACGGTGGGCGAGAGCGGCCTGCCGGGCTACGCCTTCGATTCGTGGATTGGCCTCTTGGCACCGGCGGGCACGCCGAAGGCCGAGGTCGAGCGCATCAATGCGGCGGCCAACAAGGTGCTGGCCGATCCGGCGATCCAGGAACGCTTCAAGCGCCTGGGCGTGGAGCCGCGCAGCCAGAGTGCCGAAGCCTTCCAGAAGCTGCTGCGTGCGGATTGGGATGCGATGGGGGCGGTGGTGAAGGCTTCCGGAGCCAAGGTCGACTGACCTTCTTGTTGTTGTCCGGGGCGCGTGCCCGGGCCACCGGGTACTTCCCTCCGCGAATGTCCCCCGGGGCTGCGCCCCTCCTCCTTGATTTCGCTGCGGGAAGCACCCAGTGTCCCGGGCACGGGACACGCTGTGGGTTCTCCGCTGATCAACCACCGCACTGACCCGATCACGTCGATGGGGTGCCTTGCGCAGCGAAATCAAGGGGGAGGCCGCAGGCCGGGGGACATTCGCGGAGCAAGGTGCCCCGTCGGCGGGATCGCGCCCCGAACGGCCCGTTCGTTCACAGATATCACAGAACCCCAGCGACCGAAAGAGCGCTTGCCCCACAGATATCTACAAGATATGTACTTAATATATTTAAACTGAGACAGGTCTCCATGCACGAGGGCCCTGTCGTTTTTCATTGTTCCCAACCCTAGGAAGAAGCATGAAGTCACAAGCAGGCATGGTTTCCTCACTCAGTCTCGCGGGCCTGGTCGCCCTGGCCGTGGCCAGCCCCGCGCAGGCCCAGGAGCAGGTGGTCAAGATCGGCCACAGCGGTCCGCTGTCGGGTCCCAACGCCTTTGCGGGCAAGGACAATGAAAACGGCATCCGCCTGGCCATCGAGGAGCTCAACGCGAAGAAGCTCAGCGTCGGCGGCAAGACGCTGAAGTTCGAGCTGGTCTCCGAAGACGACCAGTGCGACGCCAAGACCGGCGTCAGCGTGGCGCAGAAGTTCGTCGACGACGGCATCAAGTTCGTCATGGGCCCGTACTGCTCGGGCGTGGCCATTCCGGCCTCGCGCATCTACAGCGACGGCGGCACGCTGGTGTCCACCGTGGGCACCAACCCGAAGGTCACGCAGGGCGGCTACAAGAACCTGTACCGCATCATCGCCAGCGACAACCAGATCGGCGGCGCCATGGCCGTGTACGCGGCCAAGGAACTGAAGGTGAAGAAGGTCGGCGTGATCGACGACCGCACGGCCTTCGGCCAGGGCCTCGCCGAAGAGTTCACCAAGGAGGCCAAGAAGCAGGGCCTCACGATCGTGGGCCAGGAGTTCACCACCGACAAGGCCGTGGACTTCACCGCCATCCTGACCAATATGAAGGGCAAGGCGCCCGAGGCGATCTTCTTCGGCGGCTATGCGCCGCAGGCCGCGCCCATGGCGCGCCAGATGAAGCAGCTGGCCGTGCCCGGCAAGCTGCTGGGCGGCGACACCGTGTGCAGCCCGGCCACCGGCAAGATCGGCGGCGACGCGGTGAACGACCTGGTGTTCTGCGCGCAGGGCGGCTCCATGCTCGAGAAGGCGCAAAGCGGTCCGGCCTTCAAGGAGAAGTTCAAGAAGCGCTTCAATGTCGACCCCGACGCGTACGCCGCCTCGTACTACGACCAGGTTCTGTTCATCGGCGAGTCGATGAAGAAGGCCAATGCCATCGACCCCGACAAGGTCGGCGCCGAGCTCTACAAGGCCACCTACAAGGGCGTGGCCGCCACCTACGCGTACGACGACAAGGGCAACATGAAGCAGGCGCCCATCACCGTCTTCACGTTCAAGAACGCGGCCCCGGTGCCGATCGCCAGCTACTGAGTGAGCCCCACACCCATGCAACGCATCCAGGTCATCGACTCGCACACGGGCGGCGAGCCCACGCGCCTTGTGATCGGCGGCTTTCCCGATCTGGGGAAAGGCTCCATGGCCGAGCGCCGCACGCTGCTGGCCGATCAGCACGACAAGTGGCGCGCAGCCGCCGTGCTGGAACCGCGCGGCAGCGACGTCGTGGTCGGCGCGCTGCTGTGCGAGCCGGTGTCGCCCGATGCGGCGGCCGGCGTGGTCTTCTTCAACAACGCCGGCTACCTGGGCATGTGCGGCCACGGCACCATCGGGCTGGTCGCGAGCCTGGCGCACATGGGGCGCATCGGCGTGGGCGAGCACCGCATCGAGACGCCCGTGGGCACGGTCACGACCACGCTGCACGAAGACGGCTCGGTGAGCGTGCGCAACGTGCCCGCGTACCGGCACCTGCACCAGGTGGCGGTCGAGCTGCCGGGCCATGGCACCGTGCGCGGCGACGTGGCGTGGGGCGGCAACTGGTTCTTCCTCGTGAGTGACCACGGCCAGCGCGTGGCGAGCGACAACCTCGCGGCGCTGACCGACTACACGGCCGCCTTGCGCAAGGCGCTGGCGACGCAGGGCATCACGGGCGCGAACGGTGCGGAGATCGACCACATCGAACTCTTCGCGAACGATGACCAAGGCGCCGACAGCCGCAACTTCGTGCTGTGCCCCGGCAACGCCTACGACCGCTCGCCCTGCGGCACCGGCACCAGCGCCAAGATCGCCTGCCTCGCGGCAGACGGCAAGCTCGCGCCGGGCGCGGTGTGGCGGCAGGCCAGCGTGATCGGCAGCGTCTTCGAGGCGAGCTACGCGATGGACGGCGACCAGGTCATTCCCACGCTGCGCGGCCGCGCGCACATCAGCGCCGAGGCCACGCTGCTGATCGACGACAACGACCCCTTCGGCTGGGGCATCCGCCTCTGACACCGGGGCGCATGGACGCGGACGTCATCGTCATCGGCGCCGGCATCGTCGGCGCGGCGTGCGCCCATGCGCTGGCGCAGGCCGGGCGCCGCGTGTGCGTGCTCGATGCGCGCCTGGGTGGCGCCACCGGCGCGGGCATGGGCCACCTCGTGGTGATGGACGACAACGCGGCCGAGCTCGAACTCAGCCGCCACTCGGTCGCGCAATGGCGCGCCCTCGCGCCGCGCCTGGGCGTCGACTGCGCCTACAGCCCCTGCGGCACGCTCTGGATCGCGGCGAACGACGAAGAGATGGCCGAGGCCGAACGCAAGCAGCACCGGCTGGGCGCGCTCGGCATCGAGAGCCGGCTGCTGGGCGCGGTCGAACTCGCGCGCGCCGAGCCCGCGTTGCGCCCCGGCCTGTCGGGCGCGCTCGAAGTGCCGGGCGACGGCATCCTCTATGCGCCGAATGCGGCGCGCTGGCTGCTCGCGCAGCACGCGGCGTCGGTGCAGGTCGAACACGCGAAGGTCGAGGCCATCGAGGACGACGGCACGCTGCGCCTGGCCGACGGCAGCCGCCGCACGGCGCCGCAGGTCGTG
Organism: Variovorax sp. GW821-FHT09D07; assembly: GCF_059416345.1. Lineage (NCBI taxonomy): Bacteria > Pseudomonadati > Pseudomonadota > Betaproteobacteria > Burkholderiales > Comamonadaceae > Variovorax > Variovorax sp. GW821-FHT09D07. The sequence goes on along the minus strand of NZ_JBWKOY010000003.1, from coordinate 407,092 downwards.
CTCGCCAACGGCATCGAGGCGACGACGCTGTGCCCCGAACTGCCGATCCGCCCGAAGAAGGGCCACCTGCTCATCACCGACCGCTACCCGGGCACGGTGCGCCACCAGCTCGTCGAGCTCGGCTACGTGACCAGCGCGCACCACAGCGACGGCGACTCGGTCGCCTTCAACGTGCAGCCGCGGCCCACGGGGCAGCTGCTGGTGGGTTCGTCGCGCCAGTTCGACACGACCGACCTGGCCGTGGAGGCACCGATGCTCGCGCGCATGCTGCAGCGCACGCTCGACTACCTGCCGGGGCTCGCCGACCTGAATGCCGTGCGCGCGTGGACCGGCCTGCGCGCCGCCTCGCCCGACGGCCTGCCGCTGCTGGGCAGGCATCCGTGGCGCGAGAAGCTCTGGCTCGCGGTCGGCCACGAAGGGCTGGGCGTGACCACGGCGCCGGGCAGCGCGCATGTGCTCGCGGCGCTGATGACCGGCGCAGCGCCCGATTTCGACGCCGCGCCGTATGCGCCGCGCGGCCTGCGGGAGAGGGCATGAGCGCTCAGACTTTGCTGCACATCGACGGACAGCCCGTGCGCGTGAAAGCGGGCAGTTCGGTCGCCGCCGCCTTGCGCATCGCCGGCGGCATGGGCGCGGCGCGCACCTCCGTCACGGGCCAGCCGCGCGCGCCGTTCTGCGGCATGGGCGTGTGCCAGGAATGCCGCGTGCAGATCGACGGGCGCCGCCGCCTCGCCTGCCAGACCGTGTGCGCTGAAGGCATGCGCGTGGAGACGACGGCATGAGCGGCGTCATGCGCGAAGCTTGCGATGTGCTGGTCGTCGGCGCGGGCCCCGCGGGCATGGCCGCGGCCGTGGCGGCGGCGTCCAGCGGTGCATCGGTCGTGGTGATCGACGACAACCCCGTGCCCGGCGGACAGATCTGGCGCGACGGCCCCGGCGCGTCGCTGCCGCCGGCGGCACGCCAGTGGCGCGAGGCGCTCGCACGGCACGCGAACCTCCGCGTGTGCAGCGGCACGCGTGTGGTCGCTGCGCCTGCTGCGCATGAACTGCTGCTCGAAGACGCCGAGGGCGCCACACGCATGCAATGGACAAAGCTCATCCTGTGCACCGGCGCCCGCGAACTGCTGCTGCCCTTCCCCAGCTGGACGCTGCCCGGCGTGACGGGTGCGGGCGGGCTGCAGGCGCTGATCAAGGCCGGCCTGCCGGTCGAGGGCGAGCGCATCGTCATCGCCGGCAGCGGGCCCTTGCTGCTGGCTGCCGCCGCCACCGCCAAGGCGGCGGGTGCGCAGGTGCTGCGCATCGCCGAGCAGGCCTCGTTCGCCTCGGTCGCGGCCTTCGGTGCCAGCCTCGTGCGCTGGCCCGGCAAGGCCGTGCAGGCGCTCACGCTGGCCGATGGGCGCTACCGCACCGCGACGCGCGTGGTCTCCGCGCAGGGCACGGCGCAGGTCGAATCGGTGCGGCTGCGCCAAGGCAGCCGCGAGGTCGAGATGGCCTGCGACCGCATCGCCTGCGGCTTCGGCCTCACGCCCAACACGCAGCTCGGCCAGCTGCTCGGCTGCGCGCTCGCGGGGCCGGGGCTCGCGGTCGATGCGCTGCAGGCCACGAGCGTCGAGGGCATCTACGCGGCCGGCGAGTGCACCGGCTTCGGCGGCAGCGAGCGCGCGCTGGTGCAGGGCACCATCGCCGGCCTTGCCGCCGTCGGCGAGACCGCCCAGGCCCGCACTCACGACCGCGAACGCGCCCGCTGGGACGCCTTCGCCGCGCAGCTGCACCGCCGCTTCGCGCTGGCCGACGACCTCAAGGCCCTGCCCCGCCCCGACACGCTCGTGTGCCGCTGCGAGGACGTGCCCTTTGCCGCGCTCGCGGCCTGCACCGGCTGGACCGATGCCAAGCTGCACCGCCGCTGCGGCATGGGCGCTTGCCAGGGGCGCGTGTGCGGCGACGCAGCGCAGTTCCTGTTCGGCTGGACGCCGCCCGCGCCGCGCCCGCCGCTGGTGCCGGTCCGCATCGAGACACTGGCCGGGCTCGCAGCGCCCGGCGACGCCCGACAATGACGGCCCCGCCTCAGTACACGCACGAGCACACCCACATCCCCACCATGGCCGCCCCGAAGACCGCTCCCCGACCCCCGCCCAAGCGCCGCGCGGCCGACCTGGCCTACGACGCCATCGAGGCGCTGCTGTCCACCATGCAGCTGGAGCCCGGCAGCCAGATCGTCGAGGCAGAGCTGGCCGAGCGCACGGGCCTGGGCCGCACGCCGGTGCGCGAGGCGCTGATGCGCATGGTGTCGATCGGTCTCATCGTGCAGCAGCCGCGCCGCGGCCTGCTGGTGTCGACCATCGACCTGGCCGACCACCTGGACGTGATCCAGACCCGGCGCGTGCTCGAGCAGCTGATTGCGGCCTGCGCCGCGCGCCGCGCCACCGCGCCGCAGCGCCAGGCCATCGTGCGCTGCGCCGAGGCCATGGTCGAAGCCGCGGGCCGCGGCGACCTGAACGACTACATGCAGGCCGACCGCGCGCTCGACCTCGTCACGCACCAGGCGAGCCACAACGACTCGGCGGTGAAGGCGGTGGTGCCGCTGATCGTGCAGTGCCGGCGCTTCTGGTACGCCTACCAGCACGAGGGCGAGATCGTCGAGGGCGCCAACGCGCACCTCGAACTGGCGCAGGGCATCGCCACCGGCGACGAGGCCGCGGCCATCGCGGGCGCCGAGCGGCTCATGGACTACCTCGAAGTCTTCGCCCGAAAAATCATCGACAAGTAGGCCGAAGGGCCTCGCTCCCAGGCGCCCACACCGGGGAACTACGCGTGATCTGCCCGCGCCTTCGCCGCATACTGGCCCGATGGCCGCTGCACCCCGCGCTCGACCCGAAGACTTCTTCACCCCCGACGAGTGGCAATCGCTCACCACGCGTTCGTCCTGGCGGGGCCTGTGGCTGGTGGCGCACTGCTGGGGCGTGATCGGCGCCGCGATGCTCGTGGGCATCGTGTGGCCGTGGACGATCCCGCTCATGGTGCCGATCGTCGGCACGCGCCAGCTGGGTCTGTTCATCCTCATGCACGACGCCGCGCACGCGGGGCTGCACCGCAACCGCAAGGTCAACGACTGGGTGGGCTACTGGCTGTGCTCGCCCACGCTGCGCGACTACCGGCCGTATCACCTGCAACACCACCGCTTCGTGCAGCAGACCGAAGACCCCGACCTCGTGCTGTCGGCGCCTTTCCCGATCTCGCGCGACTCGATGTGGCGCAAGGTCGTGCGCGACCTCAGCGGCCAGACCTTCTACAAGCAGCGCTTCGGCCACATCGCTGACGGCATTCGTCAACGTGCACCGGGCGAATCGGCGCTGCGCGTGTTCGGGCGCGAACTCGCGAAGGACAGGCGTTTTCTCGTCGGCAACGGCCTGGGCCTGCTGGCCTTCACCGTGGCGGGCTATGGGTGGGCCTGGGTGGCGATGTGGCTGCTGCCGATGGCGACCTGGTTGCCGCTCGTGAGCCGCGTGCGCAACATCGCCGAGCATGCGCTGGTGGCGCAGAACGAGGCCGACCCGCTGCGCCAGGCGCGCACCACGCATGCCGGCTGGCTCGAACGCATCTTCGTGGCGCCCTACTGGGTCAACTACCACTGCGAGCACCACATGTTCACCAACCTGCCCTGCTGGGCGCTGCCGAAGGCGCACCGCCTGCTGCAGCGCCAGGGCGCGACCGCGCGCATGGAAGTGCAGCCCGGCTACCTGCAGCTGCTGCGCCAGGCAGCGCCAGTGGCGTAAGCCTTCAGCGGCTGGGTGCGGGCTGCACCGCCGCCACCGGCTGCGCACCGCGCTGCGCCTGCTGGCTCAGCCAGATGCTCGCGATCACGATGCCGATGCCCGCCATCTGCCAGCCCGAGAGGCTCTGGCCCAGCAAGGCCCAGCCCAGGATCACCGCCGTCACCGGGCTCAGGAAGGCCAGCGGCGCGATCGCCGAGGGCTCCAGCCGCGCCACGCCGCGGAACCACACGATGTAGGTGAGCGCGGCGCCGACCAGGCCGAGCCAGGCGAAGCCGACCCAGTTCATCGCCGTGAGCGCCGGCAGCGGCGGTTCCAGCCACAGCGCCACCGGCAACAGCAGCAGGCCGCCGGCCGTCAGCTGCCAGGCCGTGAAGGTCAGCGCCGACACCGGCGGCTGCCAGCGGCGGCTGAGCACCGTGCCGAAGGCCATCGACACGGCCGCCGCGAGCGCCGCGGCGATGCCCAGCGCGTCGAGCGTGGCATTCGGCGTGAGCACCAGCAGCGCCACCCCGCCCATGCCGATCACGGCCGCCGCCACCGACAGCGCGCGCACCGGCGCGCCCAGCAGCAGGCCGGCGAGGAACACCACGAACAGCGGCTGCACCGAGGTGATGGTGGCCGCCACGCCGCCCGGCAGCCGGTAGGCGGCCAGGAACAGCATCGCCCACAGCACCGAGAAGTTCAGCGCGCCCAGCAGCAGGATGCGCCCCCACCACGCCCGGGGCGGCAGCTGGCGCACGATCAGCATCAGCAGCAGGCCCGCCGGCAGCGCGCGCAACAGCGCCACCGTCAGCGGGTAGTTCGCCGGCAGCAGCTCGGTGGTCACGATGTAGGTGCTGCCCCAGACCGCGGGCGCGATCGCGGTGAGCAGGAGGTCGGTGGTGCGGGAGGTCATGGCTCGAATCTAGGCCGTTGACCTGTGGTTGTGAATGCTCGAATAATGAATTGATTCTTTACTGACAGTCGTCAATCGAGCGCCGGCCCATGGACCATCTCACCGCCCTCAAGGTCTTTCGCACCACCGCCGCGGCGGGCAGCTTCGCCGGCGCCGCGCGGCAGCTGGGGCTGTCGGCGGCGGCAGTCAGCAAGAACATCGCCGAGCTGGAGGCGCACCTGAAGGTGCGGCTGATCAACCGCACCACGCGCAGCATGAGCCTCACCGAGGCCGGCGCGGCCTACGTGGAACGGCTCGCGCGCATCCTCGACGACCTGGACGAGGCCGACGCCGCGCTGGCGCCCGTGGGCGCGAGCCCGGGCGGCGTGCTGCGCGTGAGCGCGCCGCTGACCTTCGCGCTGACCTGCATCTCGCCGCACATCCCCGCCTTCATGGCGCGCCACCCGAACCTGCGGCTGGAGCTGAACCTGCAGGACACCCGCATCGACCTGATCGGCGAGGGCTACGACCTCGCGATCCGCGGCAGCGACCGACTTGAAGATTCGAGCCTGGTCGCGCGCGAGCTGATGACCATGACCCACGTGCTGTGCGGTGCGCCCGGCTACTTCGCGGCCCACGGCCGGCCCGCCGCGCCCGAAGACCTGAAGGCCCACGAGTGCGTGCAGTTCACGCTGTCGGGCCACGCGAACAAATGGACCTTCCGCCGCGCCGGGCGCAGCGTGGCGGTGCCGATCGACGGGCGCTACAAGGTCAGCTCCAGCATCGCCGTGCGCGACGCCCTGCTCGCGGGCTTCGGCCTGAGCCTGGTGCCGCGCATCTATGTCGAACCGGAGCTGGCGGCGGGCCGGCTCGAAGCCGTGCTCGCCGACTGGGAGGCGGATCGCACGCCGGTGTACGCCGTGTACCCGTCGCGTCACCTGGCGGCGAAGACGCGCGCCTTCGTCGACTTCCTGCTGGAGCGGTTCGCGGCGCGTTGAGGCGCGCGAAGGTTAGTCGCCCGCCGGCTCGGCGATCTCGGGCGCTTCCCACCCCAGCAGCTCGGCCAGCCGATGCACGATCCAGCCGGCCTCGGGCACCGACACGCCCGATTCCGGCGTGGCCAGCCCCGCGTGGATGCGCCGCAGGATCTCGCTTTCGACCGGCACCTCGGTGTGGTGCTGGATCTGCGCATGGCCCACGAGGTGGCCGGCGAGGTCTTCGCAGATCTCGTAGCGCGCGCGCACCACGTCGATCGGTTCGCGCAGGCGCTGGCGCGCGTCGCTGTAGACCGCGAAGAACGAGGGCGGGATGTAGATCTGGTTGTCGTCGGACATGGCGGCGCGTGATGCAGGGCAGGCCCCAATGACAAAACGCGCCCGGGGGCGCGTTCGTCGTGGCTCCGAAGAAAAAGAGCCGCGGGGGCTGGATCAGCCGCCCTTGCTCGGGCGCTTGCCCGGGTTCTTCTTGCTGCGCGTGGCGGTGCCGCGCTCGAGGCTGATCTTCTGGCCGCCACCGTTGCGCGGCACGGTGTAGCCGGGCATGGGCGTCGGCTTCGGGCTGGCAAGACGGTCGGCTTCGGTACGGATTTTCTTGGGCATGGAAAGCTCGGATAAAAAAGATGTTCGACCCCCGATTAGGCCACATCGGCAGATTTCGTCTGCCAAGCGCCCAAACAGGAGCATGGGAGGGATGTCAGGTCGACTGCGGTGTCAGCAGGCGCACCTTGACGCTCTTGCCCTTCACGCGGCCGTTGCCGAGCTTGCGGGCGGCTTCTTCGGCAATGCCGCGGTCCACCGCGACATAGGTCGAGAACTCGTTGACGTTGATCTTGCCGACCTGGTCCTTGGTGTAGCCGCAGTCGCCGGTCAGCGCGCCCAGCACGTCGCCGGCGCGGATCTTTTCCTTGCGCCCGCCCACGATCTGCAGCGTGGCCATGGGCGGCGTGAGCGGTGCGCCCTTGGCGGGCGTGAGCTCGGTAAGCTGGTGCCATTCGGACTCGCGGCCCTGCAGCTGTTCGATCTTCCCGACGAAGCCCATCTCGTTCATGCTGGCCAGGTTCAGCGCCAGCCCTTCCGAGCCGCCCTGCTGGCCCACGCGGCCGGTGCGGCCCACGCGGTGGATGTGGATTTCGGAGTCGGGCGTCACGTCGACGTTGATCACGGCTTCGAGCTGGGCGATGTCCAGGCCGCGCGCCGCCACGTCGGTGGCCACCAGCACCGAGCAGCTGCGGTTGGCGAACTGCACCAGCACCTGGTCGCGCTCGCGCTGCTCCAGCTCGCCGAACAGCGCCATCGCGCTGAAGCCCTGCGCCTGCAGCACGTCGACGAGGTCGCGGCACTGCTGCTTGGTGTTGCAGAAGGCCAGCGTGCTCACGGGACGGAAATGGTCCAGCAGCAGGCTCACGGCGTGCAGCCGCTCGCTGTCCTTCACCTGGTACCAGCGCTGGCGGATCTTGCTGCCTTCATGCTGGGCCTGCACCGTGATCTGCTCGGGGTTCTTCATGAACTGCTGCGCGAGCTTGGCGATGCCTTCGGGGTAGGTGGCCGAGAACAGCAGCGTCTGGCGTTCCTTGGGGCACTGGCGCGCCACCTTCACGATGTCGTCGAAGAAGCCCATGTCGAGCATGCGGTCGGCCTCGTCGAGCACCAGCGTGTTGAGCGCCGAGAGGTCGAGGTTCTCGCGCTCCAGGTGGTCCATGATGCGGCCCGGCGTGCCCACCACGATGTGCGCGCCGTGCTCCAGGCTGGCGATCTGCCCGCGCAGCGCGACGCCGCCGCACAGCGTGACGACCTTGATGTTTTCTTCGGCGCGCGCCAGGCGGCGGATCTCGGTCGTGACCTGGTCGGCCAGCTCGCGCGTGGGGCACAGCACCATCGCCTGGATGGCGAAGCGGCGCGGGTTCAGGTTGGACAGCAGCGCCAGCGCGAAAGCGGCGGTCTTGCCGCTGCCGGTCTTGGCCTGGGCGATCAGGTCCTTGCCCAGCAGGGCGGGCGGCAGCGCGGCGGCCTGGATGGCCGTCATCTGCGTGTAGCCGAGCTGGGTGAGGTTGGCCAGCATCTGGGGCGACAGCGCCAGCGTGGCAAAGCCGTGGGGTTCGGCCTGGAGGCCGCCGGCTGGGGAGGTGGTGGAGTTCATCGTTCGGCAGCCGGAGACAGACAGACAGGAAAACGCAAAGGGGAAAAAGTGACGGCCCGGAAAAGACAAAGGCCTTGCAGGGCCCCTCCGGGAGGGCGCTCTGCAAGGCCGGCCGGGCGTCGCTCAGCGGCGGGGCGTGTTGTTGCCCGAGTTGGTCGGCGGGGGGCCGCGGCGTTCCAGGTGACGGAACGTGATGCGGCCCTTGGTCAGGTCGTAGGGCGACAGCTCGAGCGAGACCTTGTCGCCGGCCAGGATGCGGATGTGGTGCTTGCGCATCTTGCCGCCGCTGTAGGCGATCAGCTGGTGGCCGTTGTCGAGCGTGACGCGGTAGCGCGAGTCGGGCAGGACTTCGGTCACTGCGCCGTTCATTTCGATCAGTTCTTCCTTGGGCATGTGTGATTACCTCTGAATCGTTCGATGTGTGTTGGAGATGAAGATGGGCGTGTTGGTTTCAGTCGGCCGGCGGGTCAGCCGGCGTCCAGGAATCTGTCGTTGCGGTGCGGGAAGCAGAAACCTGCCCACCGCGATGCTGTTGCGAAAGTGTCCATGAAGCCTGGGGCGCTGCGTGCCGGTGCGGGGCGCGCAATGCCGAAAAATTAGTGAGAACGGACGCGCCGCACGCGCGATTCGCTTCAACAGGAACGAAGGCAGTGGTGGCATTCATGGGCGCCCGGTCTGGCGCTCCAACACACTGTGAAAGCCGGCGTGGCCCGAGGGCTGGAAACGAGAAGCCTGATGAATCCTGGAACCCGGATTCGGATGGCAACGCAGATCGGCCGGCGGGGGTGACGAAATTCTTCGTCGTGGTATCGAAACGAACCCGACATTATAGCTTGCAGGGCATGACAGTTGCTTGTCTTAAAAACAACGTCCGCATGAAAAAGGCCCCGAAGGGCCATCCATCCTATCAATGTAGCTATTGAAAATATAGCAACCCGCCGCAGGATCAGGCGCAAGCCGGTGCCGATGACGCCACAGGCGCGGCCGACCGGGCCCGCCGCGCCGCGCGCCACAGCAGCACCAGCCCCGCCAGCTGGGCGGCGGCGCCCACCCAGCCCACCGCGCTCACGCCGAACCACGCGATCGTCGCGCCGCCCAGCCCCGAGCCCGCCGCGATGCCCAGGTAGACCGCCGAGGCGTTGAGCGACAGCGTCATCGGTGCGCGCTCGGGTGCCAGCCGGATCAGTCGCACCGCCTGCGCCGGGCCGTAGCCCCAGCCGGCGAAGCCCCACAGCGCCGACAGGCCCACGATCAGCGGCAGCGCCAGCCCGCGCGGCAGCATCTGCGCGGCGAACGAGAGCCCGCCCATGATCACCACCAACGCCAGCGCGAAACCGCGCGCCATGCGGTCGGCGCCGAAACGGTCGGTGGCCCAGCCGCCGGTCGCGGTGCCCAGCGCGGCGGCCAAGCCGATCGCGAAGAACACCGCGCCCACACCCTCGGCCCCGAAGCCCAGCGTGTGCCCGAGGAACAGCGCGATGTAGGTGTAGAAGCTGAAGCCGCCCGTGGCCCACAGCACGGTGGCCAGCAGCGCCGGCGCCACGTCGGGTTCGCGCGCCACGGCGAAGGCCGAGGTGCGCGGGGCCGCGTCGGCCTTCGCCTGCGCCAGCGTGCGCGGCAGCCCCACGCACAGGCCCCAGGTGGCCAGCGCCGCCACCGCGGCGATCAGCAGGTAGGCCGTGCGCCAGCCGCCCCAGCCCGCGATCCAGGCGCCCAGCGGCACGCCGAGCGCCACCGCCACGGTGCCGCCGCCGGTCACGATGGCCAGCGCCCGGCCGCGCAGCGCGGGCGACACCATCGCCGCCGCCACCGCGCTGGCCGTCGGCAGGAACACGCCCGCCACCAGCCCGAGTGCGACGCGCGCCAGGGCCAGCTGCGCGATGCCGTGCGCCATCGAGGCCGCCGCCGTCAGGCCCGCGAACGTCGCCAGGCTGGCGATGAGCAGCGGGCGGCGCCCGAAGCGCGCGAGCAGCGCGGCCATCAGCGGCGAGCCGATCGCATAGCTCAGCGCGAACAGCAGCACCAGCTGGCCGGCCTGCGCGGCGCTGACCTGCAGGTCGGCCGCCAGCACCGGCAGCAGGCCGGCGACCATGAAGCTTTCGGTGCCGATGGCGAAGGCGCCCAGCGCGAGCCAGGCCAGGCCCAGGGGCAGGCGTTCGGCGGGCGGTTGCGGTGAGGTTTCAGGAGCGGTGTGCATGGTGAAGGACTCCATGGGTGGGTGTTCCAAGGCCTCCAGAATAGGATTGCAGGCGGCTCTTCAAAAGAACCACAATCGGCAAAGATCATGGAGCCACTTTTCGAGCTTGCCCTGCGCCTGCCGGTCGCCGGTTCGCGCGACCTGCTGCGCGCGCTGCACCGCCAGCTGCGCGACGCCATCCTCGATGGCCGGCTGCAGCCCGGCGCGCGCCTGCCCGCCACGCGCGCGCTGGCGCAGCGGCTGGGTGTGTCGCGCAACACCATGCTGGCGGCCTACGACCTGCTGCTGAGCGAGGGCTACCTGCTGGCGCGCCCGGGCTCCGGCACCTACGTGGCCGACACGCTGCCCGCATTGCGGCGCGGCCGGGCCGCGCCCAAGGAGGCGGGCGCCGCGCCCCGGCGCGATCCGCGGCTGGTGCCGCTGAACGTGCCCGGCGCCGACCTCGCCCCCACGCTGCAGCCGCGGGCCGCGCGCGACGACTTCCGCGTCGGCCTGCCCGACGTCGGCGCCTTTCCGTTCGACATCTGGCGCCGCCTGTCCGACCGCGCACTGCGCCGCGTGGCGCGCCAGACCGCCGACTACGCCGACCCCCAGGGCCAGGGCGCCCTGCGCGAGGCGATCGCGGCGCACGTGTCGTTCACGCGCGCGGTCGGCTGCACGGCCGACGACATCGTGGTCACGGCCGGCGCGCAGCAGGCCTTCGGGTTGCTCGCGCGCATCCTGGTGGTGCCGGGGCGCACGGTGGTGGCGGTCGAGCAGTTGTTCTATCCCTCGCTGCGCGAGGCGATGCTGGCGGCCGGCGCGAAGGTGGTCACGGTGCCGACCGACAACGAAGGCCTGTGCGTGGACCGCATCCCGCCCGAGGCGCGCGTGGTCTGCGTGACGCCCTCGCACCAGTTCCCCACCGGCGTGGCGATGTCGCCGCCGCGCCGCGCCGCCCTGCTGGCCTTTGCGCGGGCGCGCAACGCCGTGCTCATCGAGGACGACTACGACAGCGAATTCCGCTTTGCCGGCCGCCCGCTCGACGCGCTGCAGACGCTCGACCGCGCCGGCTCGGTGTTCTACGTCGGCACCTTTTCCAAGAGCCTGTTCCCCGCGCTGCGCCTGGGCTTCGTGGTGGCACCGCCCTGGGCCCGCGCGGCGCTGGTGCGGGCGCGCGAGCTGGCCGACTGGCACGGCCCGGTGCTCGGGCAGGAGGCGCTCGCGGCCTTCATTGCCGAAGGGCACCTGGCGCGCCACATCCGCCGCATGCGCAAGCTGTACGGCGCACGGCGCAGCGCTTTGCTCGACGCGCTGGCGCGCCACGGCGCGGGCCGGCTGGAGGCGATTCCGTCCGATGCCGGCCTGCACCTGTCGGCCTGGCTGCACGGCGGCGCGCGCGACCATGTGGTGGTCGAACGTGCCGCGGCGGCCGGCATCACCTTGCCGCCGCTGTCGCGCTTCGCGCTCGATCCGCAGGCGCCCGACGCGCCCAACGGGCTGGCCTTCGGCTACGGCCTGATCGCCGAATCGCAGATCGACGGCGCCATCCGGCGGCTGGTGCGCCTGCTGTAGCGCGTGGGATCAGGCGCTGTCCAGCGGCAGCCGGGTCGTGAACTTGGTGGTCGACAGCACGATGTCGCTCGAGTAGTTCTCCAGTTCCAGCGCGTCGCCCAGCTGCTCCTGCGCGAAGGCCTGGTAGTCGGGCAGCGAGCGCGCGCAGATCACCAGCACGAAGTCGGTCTCGCCGGCCACGCAGTGGCATTGCAGCACCTGCGGCAGCGCATGCACCTTGCGCTCGAAGGCCCCGATCGCCTCGCGCGTGGTGCTGCGCAGCGACACGCGCGAGATCACCAGCACCGGAAAGCCCACGCGCGCGGCGTCGAGGATCGCCACTTCTTCGCGGATCACGCCCGCGCGCCGCAGCCGCTGCACGCGCTTGAGGCAGGCCGAGGGCGAGAGGTTCACGCGCTCGGCCAGCGTCTGGTTCTGCAGGCCCGCGTCGGCCTGCAGTTCGGCCAGGATGCACTGGTCGATGCGATCGAGGGTGCCGGTTTTCATGGTGCCGCCAGTGTGGCGCAAGGTGCGCGCAATCGGCTTCGTTTTCGGGCCCGCACAACGACACCGGATTTCTCGGCCGATGGCTACGCTGGGGCTCCCCCGACGAACAAGGAGCATCCGATGGCCGAAGGCGCAACCTACGACCCCGTGGTCAGCAAGCACCTCGTGCGCTACGGCATGGGGCTGAGCCCGCATGTCATCGTCAAGGCGCGCGGCGCCACGCTGTGGGATGCGCAGGGGCGCGAGATCCTCGACTTCACCTCGGGCCAGATGTGCGCCACCATCGGCCACAACCACCCGCGCATCGTCGCGGCCATCGAGAAGGCCTGCGAGGGCGCGCTGCACCTGTACAGCGGCTTCGTCGGGCCGGCCGTGCCGGCGCTGGCCGGGCGGCTGGCGGCGATGCTGCCGCCGTCGCTGTCGAAGTCGCTGTTCCTGTCCACCGGCGGCGAGGCCAACGAGGCCGCCGCACGCATGGCCCGCGTGACCACCGGCCGCTACGAGATTGTGGGCCTGAACGGCGGCTGGCACGGCGTGAACGGCGGCATGGCCGCGCTCACCTTCGCCGGCCGGCACCACGTCGACTACGGGCCGCGCAAGCCCGGCACCATGTCGATCCCCGCGCCGAACTGCTACCGCTGCCCCATCCGCCATTGCCGCGATGCCTGCGACACCACCTGCCTCGATGTCGGCTTCGACATGGTCGATGCGCAGTCCAGCGGCTCGCTCGCGGCCTTCATCGCCGAGCCGGTGCTGAGCTCGGGCGGCGTGATCGTGCCGCCCGCCGGCTACTTCCCGAAGCTGCAGGCCAAGTGCCGCGAGCGCGGCATGCTGCTGATCCTGGACGAAGCGCAGACCGCCTTCGGCCGCCTGGGCAGCAACTTCGCGTTCGAGCAGGCGGGCGTGGTGCCCGACTTCCTTACCGTGTCGAAGACGCTGGGCGGCGGCCTGGCGATCGGCGCGACGGTCACCAGCGAAGCGATCGAACAGGACTGCCACGAGAAGGGCTTCGTGCACGTCACCTCGCACGTGTCCGACCCGCTGCCGGCCGAGGTCGGCCTGGCGGTGCTCGACGTGCTCGAGGAAGAAGGGCTCAACCAGCGCGCCGCCGCCATGGGCGAGCGGCTGAGCCGGGGCTTGGCCACGCTGAAGGCGCGGCACGAGGTGATCGGCGACGTGCGCGGCCACGGCCTGCTGCAGGGCGTGGAACTGGTGAAGGACCGCGAAACCCGCGAACCCGACGCCGAGCGCGGCCGGGCCATCACCGACGCCTGCATGGCGCGCGGCCTGAGCATGAACATCGTGGCCGTCGGCGGCATGGCGGCCGTGTGGCGCATCGCGCCGCCGCTGAATGTGAAGCCGGAAGAAATCGACCGCGGCCTGGAAATACTCGACGACGCGATCCGCTCGACGAGTTAGCCGATTCCCAACATCCGTCGGTTCGCCGCCACGTCCGCCCCGCCCGCCGCGAAGTCGTCGAAGGCGCGGTCGGCCACGCGGATGATGTGGTCGCGGATGAAGGTGGCGCCTTCGCGCGCGCCGTCTTCCGGGTGCTTGATGCAGCACTCCCATTCGAGCACCGCCCAGCCCGGGAAGTCGTACTGCGCCATCTTCGAGAAGATGGCCTTGAAGTCGACCTGCCCGTCGCCCAGCGAACGGAAGCGCCCCGCGCGGTTGATCCAGCTCTGGAAGCCGCCGTACACGCCCTGCTTGCCGGTTGGGTTGAACTCGGCGTCCTTCACGTGGAAGAGCTTGATGCGCTCGTGGTAGTGGTCGATGTAGGCCAGGTAATCGAGCTGCTGCAGCACGAAGTGGCTCGGGTCATACAGCAGGCAGGCGCGCGGGTGGTTGTTCACGCGCTCCAGAAACATCTCGTAGCTCACGCCGTCGTGCAGGTCTTCGCCGGGGTGGATCTCGTAGCCCACGTCGACGCCCACGGCGTCGAAGGCATCGAGGATCGGGCGCCAGCGGCGCGCCAGTTCGTCGAAGGCTTCCTCGATGAGGCCGGCCGGACGCGGCGGCCACGAATACAGGTACGGCCAGGCCAGCGCGCCCGAGAAGGTCGCGTGCGCCGTGAGCCCGAGGTTCGCCGAGGCCTTGGCCGCGTGGTGCAGCTGCTGCACCGCCCACTGCTGGCGCGCGACGGGGTTGCCGCGCACCTCGGGCGCCGCAAAGCCGTCGAAGCCCGCGTCGTAGGCCGGGTGCACCGCGACCAGCTGGCCCTGCAGGTGGGTCGAGAGCTCGGTGATCTCCAGGCCGTGGCCGGCCAACGTGCCCTTGATCTCGTCGCAGTAGGTCTTGCTTTCGGCGGCGCGCTTCAGGTCGATGAGGCGCGTGTCCCAGCTGGGGATCTGCACGCCCTGGTAGCCGAGGCCCGCGGCCCAGCCGGCGATGGCGTCGAGCGAGTGGAACGGGGCCGTGTCGCCCGCGAACTGGGCCAGGAAAATGCCCGGCCCCTTGATCGTCTTCATGCGTGTCTCCTGATGCGCCGCACAGCATACTTCGGGGGTTCGGCTGACACACGACCGAAGTTCGATGGGCGCACAATGAACTTTGTCCACAGGGAACCCATCGACATGTCTCAGCCTGTCGCCGCCCGGCTCAAGATCGGCTTGTCCGCCTGCTTCTCGCACGCCGACCCGGCCCGCTCGCTTTTCACGAACAAGACGCTGCAGTACGTCGAACAATCGATCGCCCACTGGCTCATGTCGGCCGGCGCGATGGTGGTGATGGTGCCCTGCCCCACGGGCGAGACGGCGCGCGGCGACACCAAGCTGTCGCACTACGCCGAGTGGCTCGACGGCGTGGTGATGCACGGCGGCGCCGACGTCTGGCCCGGCAGCTACGGCGAGGAACCCCTGAAAGACGCCTGGATCGGCGACCAGATCCGCGACCTGTACGACCTTGCGCTGGTCGAGGCCTTCGAGCAGGCCGGCAAGCCGATCTTCGGCGTGTGCCGGGGCCTGCAGCTGATCAACGTGGCCTTCGGCGGCACGCTCTACCAGGACATCGAGGAACAGCACGGCCACCCCGAGACGGTGCGCCACCGCGACCCGGTGACCTACGACCAGAACTTCCACCAGATCGAGATCGTCGAAGGCACGCGCCTGGCGAAGCTGTACCCCGAGGTGCGCACGGCGCGCGTCAACAGCATCCACCACCAGGGCATCAAGGGGCTCGCGCCCGGCTTCGAGATCGAGGCCTGGAGCCTGCCCGACCGCGTGCCCGAGGCGATCCGTCGTCGGCCAGAGAAGGGGCGCGGCTACATCGCGGCGACCCAGTGGCACCCCGAGTTCCACAAGTACGGCAGCACCGAGACGGTGGACGACACGCCGATCCTGCACGACTTTTTATGGGCTTGCGCCACCGCCCGCGTGGCGCCGCGCACGAGCATGCGCGAGATGCAGGGGCGCATTCGCAACCGAGCGGCGCGGTTGCTGCGGCAGGCGTTGTTGCGGCGCTGACGGTGCTGCTGTTCGGGGCGCGTGCGCAGGCCACCGGGTACTTCCCTCCGCGAATGTCCCCCGGCCTTCGGCCTCCTCCTTGATTTCGCTGCGGGAAGCACCCAGTGTCCTGCGCACGGGGTGCAGCGCTGGTGTGCGGCCGATCCACGACCGCACTGTCCAACGCTCAGCCCGCGTCGCGCAGCAGGTGCTTCAGCAGCTTGCCCGTCGCCGTGCGCGGCAGGCTCTCGCGCACTTCGAAGATGCGCGGAATCTTGTAGCGCGCCAGCCGGTCCTCGAGAAAACGCACCAGCTCGCGCGCCTCGAGCGCGCGCCCGCCGCGCGCCACCAGCACCGCCGTCACGGTCTCGCCCCACTCGGGGTGCGGGCGGCCGATGACGGCCACGTCCTGCACGTCGGGGTGGGCGCCCAGCGCGTCTTCCACTTCTTTCGAATAGACGTTCTCGCCGCCCGTGATGATCATGTCGTGCAGCCGGTCGACGATGAACAGGAAGCCGTCCTCGTCCACCCGCGCGAGGTCGCCCGTGCGGTACCAGCCTTGCGCGTCGAAGGCCTCGACGCTCGCCTGCGGGTTGTCGAGGTAGCCCTGCATCACGGCCGGCGAACGCAGGTGGATCTCGCCGACCTCGCCCGCGCCGCAGCGCCGGCCGTCGGGGTGGCGCACCTCGATGGCCACGCCGGGCACGCCCGCGCGGCCGATCGAGCCGGCCTTGGCGATCGCGTCTTCCGGATAGAGCACGGTGCCCAGCGGGCCCGACTCGGTCATGCCGTAGACCTGCACGAAGCGGTCGCTGCGGTAGCTGTGGGCCAGCTTGCGCGCCATGTCGGCACCGAGCGGGCCGCCGCCGTAGGCCCACAGCCGCATCGCGCTGAAGTCGTAGCGCTGCACGTCGGGCACCACCGACAGCGGCGCCAGGAAGGCGATGGGCGCGCCGAAGGTGAAGGTGATGCGCTCGTCGGCCAGCGTGTCGAGAAAGGCCTGGGGCGCGTACTCGCGCAGCAGCACCACGGTGCCGCCCATGAGCAGCGTGCCCAGCAGCCAGTTGTTGAGCGGCGACGAATGCCACACCGGCATCGCGACCAGCGTGCGCTCGTTGCGCGACAGCGACATGCCCGCCGCCGTGCACACCGCCGCCATGAACACGTTGCGATGGCTGTGCAGGCAGCCCTTGGGCTTGCCCGTGGTGCCCGAGGTGTAGAGCACCTGGGCCAGCGTGTCGGTGCCGGGCGCCGGGGCGCTTGTGTCGTCACCGCCCAGCGGTGCGGCCTGCGCCGCCAGGTCGTCGAACATCGGCAGGCCGTCGGCGGCGCTGTCGGTCGCGAGCCAGTCGCAGCGGTGTGCGATGCGCGTGGCGACCTGCGTGGCGAGCGTGCCGTCGGCCACGCACAGGCGCACGCCGGCGTGCGCCAGCACGTAGTCGATCTCCGGCGCCTGCAGCTTGTGGTTGACCGGCACCACCGCCGCGCCGAGGCGCCAGGCGCCGAACATCGCGGCGACGAAACCGACCGTGTTGAAGCTCAGCAGCGCGACCTTGTCGCCAGGGCCCACGCCCTGGTCGCGCAGCACGGTGGCGGCGCGGCGCGAGAGGTCGGCGAAGTCGGCATAAGTCCAGGCGCGGCCTGCGGCGCGCAGGCATTCGTGGGTGGGCTGGGTGCGGGCGTGCTGGTCGAGCAGGGAAACGAAATCCATCCGGGTTGTCTCCGCGTGCTCAGTGCCAGGCGGCGCGCACCAGCGCGCCGGGGTCGCTGGTGCCGGCGCTGATGCCGGTCACGGGGCCCCAGTCGGGATCGAAGCGGCTGGACACGAACGCGGCCGCCGCGAGCGGGCTCGCGTGCTGCAGCATCAGGCCGGCCTGCGCCGCGCGCACCAGCCGCTGCGTGAAGCGGCGCGCCTGGCGTTCCAGGTCCTGCGGCGCCAGCTGCACCATCTGGCGCAGGGCCTGCACCTCGGTCTGCAGGCGCACTTCGCCGGCGGTCACGTCCTGCAGGTGGTCGAGCACGAGGTGCGCGTCGTCGGGGTTGCGCGACACGGCGCGCAGCACATCGAGGCACATCACGTTGCCCGAGCCTTCCCAGATCGAGTTGACGGGCGCCTCGCGGAACAGGCGGCCCATCGGGCCGTCTTCCACATAGCCGTTGCCGCCGAACACCTCCATCGCCTCGCCCGTGAGCGCCACCGCGCGCTTGCAGTTCCAGAACTTGGCGGCGGGCGTGAGCAGCCGGCGCCAGGCCGTGTCCAGCGGGGCGGGCGAGCCGAAGCGCGAGGCCAGCTCCATCGCCAGCAGCGTGGCGCTTTCGGTTTCCAGCGCCATGTCGCCCAGCAGCTCGGTCATCACCGGCTGGTCGACCAGCGCCTTGCCGAAGGCGAAGCGGTTGCGCGTGTAGTGCAGCGCCTGCGCGAAGCCCTGGCGCATGAAGCCGGCGCTGGCGAGCGCGCAGTCCAGGCGCGTCACGGTGGCCATCTCGATGATGGTCGGGATGCCGCGGCCCTCGTCGCCCACGAGCACGCCCCAGGCCTCCTTGAACTCGACCTCGCTGCTGGAGTTGGAGCGGTTGCCGACCTTGTCCTTCAGGCGCTGGATGTGGATCGCGTTCTTGCTGCCGTCGGGCCGCCAGCGCGGCACGAAGAAGCACGAGGAGCCGTGCTCGTCGGTCTTGGCCAGCACCAGGTGGCCGTCGCACATCGGCGCCGAGAAGAACCACTTGTGGCCGGTGATGAGGAACTCTTCGCCCCACGGTCCGCTGCCGGCCGGCACGGCGCGCGTGGTGTTGGTGCGCACGTCGCTGCCGCCCTGCTTCTCGGTCATGCCCATGCCGACGGTCATCGAGGTCTTGCCCTCGAGCGGGATGTCGCGTGGGTCGTGCACGTGGGCGGCGAGCTTGTCGCGCAGGTCGGCGTACAGCGCGGCGTTGCGGCGCATCACGGGGATGCAGGCCTTGGTCATGGTGGTCGGGCAGGTGGAGCCCGACTCGATCTGGCTGTGCATGTACAGCGAGGCGCCGTAGCCCACCCAGGCCGAGGGCCGCTCGTCGAAGAACGGCAGGTTGGCGATGCCGTTGCGCCGCGCGATCGACATCATGGTGTGCCACGCGGGATGGAACTGCACGCTGTCGATGCGCGTGCCGGTGCGCGAGTGGGTGTGCAGTTCGGGCTCGTGGCGGTTGGCGTCCTCGGCGGCGCGCAGCGTGGCCTCGGCGCCGTACTCGGCGCCCTGGCGCACCAGTTCGTCGTCGCGCCAGGCCGCGCCGCCGCGCCCCACCGCGCCGCGCAGGGCGGGGTCGCTGGTGTAGACGTTGTAGTCCTTGAGCTCGGGGACCTGGTTGTCGGGGTGGATGCCGGGAATGGTCATGGCGTTGTCTCCGTGAATCGGTGAAAGAGGGGCGTGTTCAGGTGGCGGCGGCGCGCTCGCGCACCACCAGCGTCTGGGTCGCGAGGCCGATGAGGCCGCGCGTGTCGTACAGGTGGGACACGGTGAGGCCCGCGCCGCCGGCGTGCATCTCGGTGCTGGCGCGCAGGCCGATCCACTCGCCCGCGGGCACGCGGAACAGGTTCAGGCTCAGGTCGGCGTTCGAGAACAGGAAGTCGGCGGGCGACAGCACCCAGCTCAGTCCGTTGCCGAAGTCGGCCGCCGCCGCCGCGCGCATGGCGGGTGAGGTGGCCACGCCGCGCACCAGCGGCACCGCCAGCCGGAACCACGCGGCGCCCGCGCCGGGCCGGGCGATGTCGCCCTGCGCCAGGCGCGACTCGACGGCGGTCTGGTGGAACGAGAGGCCGTCGGGCAGGCCGGGAATGCGCAGGCGCTCGGTGCAGTCCTCGGGCAGCGGGCGCAGTTCGCGCGGCGCGTCGCCCGTGGGCAGGTTCGCCGGCAAGGTCAGCGGCGAGGTCTTCAGCAGCAGCGCGTGCGCGCGGGCCACCACCGTGTCGCCCGCGAGCAGGTCGATGCCCACGCGCACCGTGGCGCGCGAGGCCTGCGACTGCGTGCGCGTGGTCAGCGGCGCCACCGGCACCGGCCTCACCAGTTCGAGCGTGAGCCGCGCCAGCTGCCAGCCGGGGCCGGGCGCCGCGCGTTCGGCGATGTGCGCGAGCAGCGCGGCGGGCGCGCCGCCATGCTGCGCGCGCGGGTCCCAGGGGCCGCGCGAGAGCGCGTCGGGCAGCCACGCATCGCCCTCGCCGGTGTAGACGGCGGGGGGCGTTGTCTCGGGGGCGCGGTCGGGCGAGGTCATTGCAGAATGCCTTTCGATGGGATCAAAAATTCTAGGAACAACCCGCCCGCGAGGTGTTCGGGTTCGGCGGCCATGACCGGCGCCCGCGCACCCGCCGCCGCCCCGAGGAGGAAGCCGCGCCAGTCCCGCGCGCGCCACACCTCGCAGGCGCTGCAGGAAGCCTTTGTTCGGCTTTTGGTCGAGAAGGGCTACGCCGCCATCACGATCCGCGAGATCGTGGCCGTGGCGGGCACGGGCCTGGGCAGCTTCTACGAGTACTTCGAAAACAAGGAGGACCTGGCGCGCGTGTGCCTGCACCTGCGCTCCAAGGCGCTGCTGCTGGACATGCGCGCGGTCGTGGCCACGAACGAAGGCCGACCGTGGCGCGAGATCGTCGACGCGGTGATCGATGCGCAGCTCGACGCGCACCGCACGCAGCCCGTGGCCTGGGGCGCGCACTACCTGCTGGAGCGCCACCTCTCCAGCCCCGAGGCCTACCGCAAGATGTACGACCGCTTCGTGGCCGAATGGGTGGGCGTGCTGGACGCGGCGGGCGACGTGAAGGCCGACGCCCCGCAGAAGAAGGAAGCGGCACGCGTGTGCCAGACCATCATCTACGGCCTGGTCGCGCACACCCACATCGGCACGGGCGGGCGGCCCGACCTGCAGACGCTGTCACGCCAGTTGCGCGATGCGCTGCGGGGCTACCTGGCGACGGTGGCCTGAGGCTCTCGCTCAGCGCGACGACTTGTTCGTCGTGCCGCTGACGCCGGCGTCGATGGTGCCGAACACCGTCACGCCGCTGCCCGATGAAGACGTGGAGGAGGACGAAGACGGCGACGGCGCGGTGCCGGCGCAGCCCGAGACCAGCAGACCGGTCGCAAGGACGGCGAGGGCGGCAAGGATCGACTTCACGGCAGGACTCCAGAAAACTAAGGACGTCCCACTATAGGCCGGGGGCTCCGGCCACCCTGTAACAAAGACACCAGCCGCCGCAGGGGCGGCGGTGTTCAGCCTGCCACGCGCGGGTCGGTCGCCAGCAGCATCTCGACCATCGATCGCAGGTCGGCCTGCAGCCGCGTCGCGCCGGCCTCGTCGAGCGCCAGCGTGGCCTCGTCCATGTAGAGCTTGCGGTTGATCTCGACCTGGATGCTGTGCCGGTTCGCCGCCGGGTTGCCGTGTCGGCGCACCAGCTCCACGCCCTTGTACGGGTGGTTGTAGTCCACGCTGTAGCCGCATGCGCGCAGGTGTTCGCACAACTTGTGCGACAGCGCCGGGTCGGCCGTGCTGCCGTCGCGGTCGCCGATCACGAAGTCCGCGTGCACCAGCCCCGGGAAGTCGGTGGCGTGGCTGCCCGCGATGGCCGGCATCGAGTGGCAGTTGATGTGGATGCTGTAGCCGTGCCGCGCATGCGCGTCGTCGATGGCCTGCGCCACCGCCGCGTGGTACGGGCGCCAGCACTGGTCGATGCGCTGGCGCACCTCGGCCACCGTGAGCGGCCGGTCGTAGATCGGCAGGCCCTCGTCGGTGAGCTTCCAGATCAGGCCCTTGCCCAGGCGCACTTTCGACAGCACGCGCGGGTCGGTCGACACCGGCTCGGTCCACGGGCCGTCGAGCATGGTGGTGTCGACCTCGGTCATGTCGCGGTTGGCGTCGAGGTAGCTGCGCGGAAAGTGCGCCTCGATCCAGGCGGCGCCCATGTCGCTCGCGAAGGCGTAGAGCTTCTCGACGTGGGTGTCCTCGGCCCGGCGCAGCGTGGCGAGCTCGCACACGGGCCGGAAGTCCTCGGGGTAGACGGTGCCGCTGTGCGGAGAGTCCAGCACCAGCGGGGTGTGCCCGGCGACGCTGGTCACCTGGGCGCGGGTTTGAATCAGTTTCAGGACTGGATGCATAGGCGGTGTCGGTCAGTCCAATCGGATGCGCGCGAAGGCGGCCACCTTCTTCATCTTCTCGATCTCGCTCGCGATCTGCTTCGTGAACTCGGCCGGCGTGGTGCCCGAGGCGTACAGCCCCTGCAGCGACAGGCGCTCGCGCACCGCGGGGTCCTTCAGCGCCGTGGCCACGGCCTGCTGCATGCGCAGCACCAGCTCGGGCGGCGTGCCGGCGGGCGCGATCATGCCGAACCACGAGGGGTCGTTGCTGGCCGCGTAGCCCAGCTCGCCATACGTCGGCACCTCGGGCAGCACGTCGAGGCGGCCGCTCCAGGACACGGCCAGCGCCTTCAGCTTGCCGGCCTTCACGTGCGGCAGCGACGAGGCCACCTGGTCGAAGTACACCGGTACCTGGCCTGCGAGCACGTCGTTGATGGCCGGGCCCGCACCGCGGTAGGGGATGTGCACCATCGAGGTTCCGGTGCTGCTCTTGAACAGCTCGCCCCACATGTGGCCGATGGTGCCGTTGCCCGGCGAGGCGTACGACACCTTGCCCGGGTTGGCCTTCAGGTACTTCACGAGTTCCGCGAAGCTGCCGACCGGCAGCACAGCCGGGTTGATGACGATCACGCCCGGAGCCTTCACCAGCTCGGTCACGGCGGCGAAGCCCTTGATCGGGTCGTAGGGCAGCTTCTGGTACACGGCCGGGTTCACGCCGTGCGTGGACAGCGTGGCCACGCCGAAGCTCAGGCCGTCGGGTGCGGCGCGTGCCAGCTCGGCCATGCCGATCGAGCCGCCCGCGCCGGCGCGGTTGTCGATCACCACGGGCTGCTGGAGGATCTTGGCCAGGGGCTCGGAGAGCACGCGGGCCGTGATGTCGGTGGCGCCGCCGGGCGGGAAGGGCACGACCAGGCGGATCGGCTTGCCTTGGGCAAAGGATATTCCTGGGGCGAAAGAAACGGCAGCCAGGGTGGAGAGGAAATGACGACGTTGCATGAGGGTTCTTCCAATGGAACGATGAGTGAATGTGCAAAGCTGCAGCTCACCTGAAGCAAAGGATATACCCGATATCATTCCAATCTGGAATGACTTGATGGGCTCCCCCATGCCGCTGCGACGCCTCAACCCGCCCCTGAACCTGCTGCGCGCCTTCTCCACCGTGGTGCGCTTCGGCGGCGTGTCGCGCGCGGCCGAGGCGCTGCACCTCACGCAAGGCGCGGTGAGCAAGCAGGTGCAGGAGCTCGAGCGCTGGATCGGTGCGCCGCTGTTCGAGCGCAGCCGCAAGCGCCTGGCGCTCACGCCCGCCGGCGAGCGCTACGAAAAGGCCGTGCGCGCCCTGCTGGCGCAGCTGGAGGCGGCCACGCTGGAGCTCATCACCAGTGGCGACGGCGGCGGTGCGTTGCATTTGTCGACCCTGCCCACCTTCGGCGCCAAGTGGCTGATTCCGCGCCTGCCCGACTTCCAGCAGCGTCACCCGCAGATCACGCTGCATTTCGTGCCCTTCGTGCACGGCTACGACTTCGAGCGGCCCGAGCTCGACTGCGCCATCCTGTTCGGCGACGGCCACTGGCCCGGTGCGCGCTCGCACTACCTCGCGGGGCAGGACGTGGCGCTCATCGCCCCGCGCGCCGCGCAGGCCGAGGCCCCCATCCGCACGCCGCAGGACGTGGCGCGCTGCACCCTGCTGCGCCACGTGAGCGTGCCGCAGTCGTGGCTGCACTGGAGCGAGGCGCACGGCGTGCGCGGGCTCGACCCGCTGGCCGGGCTGCAGTTCGACCAGTTCCAGACCATGATCCGCGCCGTCATGGCCGGCATGGGCGTGGCGCTGGTGCCGCGCTGCCTGGTGCAGGACGAAATCACGTCGGGGCTGGTGGAAGAGCCGCTGCCCCATGGCGGCTACCGGGGCAGCGAGGGCTACTGGTTCTGCTACCCCGAGGGGCGCGGCCAGCTGGCCACGCTGGATCATTTCCGCCACTGGCTGCTGGCCGAGGTCGACCGCAGCGGGGAAGCGACGGCGCTGCCGCCGGTCGCGTTGGCCTGAAAAGTTACTCGGGCTTCGCGCCCGAAGCCTTCACCGCCGCACCCCAGAGCCCGATCTCGCTCGCCACGAAGCGGTCGAACTCGGCGCCGCTCGTGGGCGCCGGCTCGGAGCCCCGGTCGCGGATGAAGCGCGCCATCTGCTCGCTCTTGAGGATGTCGGTCACTTCGTGGTTCAGCCGGGCCACGATCTCGGACGGCGTGCCGCGCGGCGCCATCAGGCCGAGCCAGCCCACGGCCTCGAAGTTCTTCGTGCCGGCCACGCCGCTCTCGCGCACGGTGGGCACCTCGGGCAGTTGCGACGAGCGCGTGGCCGACGTCACCGCCAGCGCAACCGCCTTGCCCGACTTGATGTGCGGCAGCGCGGCCGTCACCGAGTCGACCATCAGCGGCACCTGGTTGCCCAGGAAGTCCGCCTGCGCCGGCCCGCTGCCCCGGTACGGAATGTGCGTGATGAACACATGCGCCGCCGATTTGTACATCTCGCCCGACAGGTGCTGCGTGCCGCCGATGCCGGCGCTCGCGTAGCTGAGCTTGCCGGGCTCGGCCTTGGCGCGCGCCGTGAGCTCGGCCAGCGTGCGGATGCCGCTCTCGGGCGTGGCCAGGAACACCAGCGGCACCTTCGCGATCAGCGAGATGCCGACCAGGTCCTTGCGCGGGTCGAAGCCCGGCTTGGCGTAGAGCGTCTGGTTCACCGCCATCGCGCTGCCGGCCACCACGAGCGTGTAGCCGTCGGGCGGCGCGCGCACCACGAACTCGGTGCCGATGTTGCTGCCCGCGCCCGCCTTGTTGTCGACGATCACGGGCTGGCCCAGCCGCTTGCCGAGCTGTTCGGCGAGCGCGCGGGCAAAGATGTCGGTGGCCTGTCCGGGTGGGAAAGGCACGACCAGCTTGACGGGCTTGTCAGGCCACGCGGCGGCCTGGGCCAGGCCCGCGCCGCCCAGCAGCATCGCTGCGGCCAGCGCGGTGGCGAGGTGTCGGCGCTGCATGCGTCGTCAGGCCGCGTCGGGCGCCGAGAGGTGCTTGCCCACGATGCCCGCGAGTTCGAACATCGTCACCTGGTCCTTGCCGAACACCGGCTTGAGCTTGGCGTCGGCGTTGATCGCGCGCTTGTTGGTCGCATCCTGCAGGTTGTTGGCCTTGATGTAGTCCCACAGCTTCTTGATGACCTCGGTGCGCGCCACCGGTTCGGCGCCGATCACCGCGGCCAGCGAGTCGCTGGGCTTGAGGCCCGCGCCCGGCTTGCGCGGCTTGGCTGCCTTCTTCTCGGCCGGTGCCTTCTTGGCGGCGGGCGTCTTCTTCGCCGCCACCTTCTTGGCCGCCGCGGTCTTGGCGGCCGGCTTGCCGAAGGTTTTGCGCGGCGGGAACTTGCTGCCGCCTTCGCGCGGCGCGAACTCGAAGGTCACCTTGCCTTCGTCGGCGTTCCACGTGAGGAAGGCCTTGAAGGCGCGGCGCGTGCGCATCGACACGAACTTGTCGAGCAGGTCGGTCTTGCCGGTGGCGAGCAGCTTTTCCATCTGGTCGCGCTCGACCGGCTGCTGCAGGATGATCTTGCCGGTCTTGAAGGTGCAGCTGGGGGTCGGCTGCTCGTTCGTCGGCACCGACTTCTCGCAGACGTAGTTGCTGCCGTGATCGAACACCGGTGCGCCGCAGACCGGGCACGGGCCCACGGTGTCCTGCTGGCTGAAGTCGACGATCTCGCCGCTGTCTTCGTTCTTGTCGTCGCCGAAGTCGAACTCGAGCTTCCAGTTCTTGGCTTCTTCCCCGTCGTACTTGAGGATGATCTCGGCCGTGAAGGGCCAGCCCGCCTTGGAGCGGAAGCCCTCGAGCGGGCCGATGTGCTTGTTGGCCAGCAGCTGCTCGGCCTCGGCCACCTCGAAGGTGCGCCCGGCCGGCGACTTGCCGAACGAGAAGCCGCAGGCGTCTTCGCCCGTGCCGCTCTTGCCGGTGCAGCCGTAGCGGCGGTAGTTCTCCTTCACCACGCCGCCGCAGTTGGGGCAGGGCGTGGCGAGCGTGGCGTAGTCGCCCGGCACGGTGTCGCGGTCGTACTCCTTGGCCTTCTTGACGATGTGCTCCGTCATCTCGGCGATCTCGCGCATGAAGGCGTCGCGGCTCAGCGCGCCCTTCTCCATCTGCGCGAGCTTGTACTCCCACTCGCCCGTGAGCTCGGCCTTGGACAGTTCTTCCACGCCCAGGCCGCGCAAGAGCGTCATGAGCTGGAAGGCCTTGGCGGTCGGGATGAGCTCGCGGCCTTCGCGCAGCATGTACTTCTCGGCGATCAGCCCTTCGATGGTGGCCGCGCGCGTGGCTGGCGTGCCCAGGCCTTTTTCCTGCATGGCCTCGCGCAGCTCGTCGTCGTCGATGGTCTTGCCGGCGCCTTCCATGGCGCCCAGCAGCGTGGCTTCCGAATAGCGTGCGGGCGGGCGCGTCTTCAGGCCCTTGAGGTCGGCCGACTCGTTCTGCACGATCTCGCCCGGCTTCACCGGCACGAGGCGCTTGCCGTCCTTGTCGTCTTCCTTCTCGTCGTCCTGGGCTTCCTTGCCGTAGATGGCGAGCCAGCCCGGCTTGACCAGCACCTTGCCGTCGGTGCGGAAGGGGTACTTCTTGCCGCCCTGCTCCACCGTGCTGATGCGCGTGGTCACCTGGTGCTCGGCGCTCGGGAAGAACACCGACAGGAAGCGGCGCACCACGAAGTCGTACAGCTTCTGCTCGGCTTCGCTCAGGCCGCTGGGGGCCTGCAGCGTCGGGATGATGGCGAAGTGATCCGACACCTTGGCGTTGTCGAAGATGCGCTTGTTGGGCTTGACGTAGTTGCCGTCGACCGCCTGCTGGGCGAACGGCGCCAGGTGCTTCATGCCGCTGCCGGCGAGCATCTCCATGGTCTGCTTGACCACCGGCAGATAGTCTTCCGGTAGCGCGCGCGAATCGGTACGCGGGTAGGTCAGCGCCTTGTGGCGTTCGTACAGGCTCTGCGCCAGCGCCAGCGTGGTCTTGGCACTGAAGCCGAAGCGGCCGTTGGCCTCGCGCTGCAGCGAGGTCAGGTCGAACAGCGCGGGCGAGGCCTGCGTGGTGGGCTTGCTCTCTTCGGTGACCGTGGCGGGCTTGCCGCGCGAAGCGTCGGCGATGGCGCGGGCTTCCTGCTCGGACCACACGCGGTCGGCGCGCTGCTCGGCATCGGGTTCGCCGTTGGCCAGCAGCGGCGCGTTGGCTTTCTTCCAGTCGGGGTTGAACCACTTGCCGGGGTACTGGCCGGCCTCGGCCGCGAAGCTGCCGTGGATTTCCCAGTACTCGCGCGAGACGAACTTGCGGATCTGCTCCTCGCGCTCCACGACGACGGACAGCGTCGGCGTCTGCACGCGGCCCACGGTCGTGAGGAAGAAGCCGCCGTCACGCGAATTGAATGCCGTCATGGCGCGCGTGCCGTTGATGCCCACCAGCCAGTCGGCTTCGGAGCGCGAGCGCGCGGCGTCGGCCAGGCCCTGCATCTGCTTTTCGGTGCGCAGCGCGTCGAAGCCGTCGCGGATCGCCTGCGGCGTCATCGACTGCAGCCAGAGGCGCTTCACCGGCTTGCCCAGCGGGCTCTTGCCGCCGGCGTACTGCTCGATGAGGCGGAAGATCAGCTCGCCCTCGCGGCCCGCGTCGCAGGCGTTGATGAGCTGCGTCACGTCCTTGCGCTTGGCCTGCTTGACCACGGCGTTCAGGCGCGTCTTGGTCTTGTCGACCGGCTTGAGGTCGAAGTGCGGCGGGATCACCGGCAGGTTGGCGAAGCTCCACTTGCCGCGCTTGACGTCGAATTCCTCCGGGGCCTGGATCTCGACCAGGTGGCCCACGGCGCTGGTCACGACGTAGGTGTCGTTCTCGAAATGCTCGTCATGTTTGTCGAACTTGCCGGCCACCGGCGTGAGGGCCCGGACGATGTCCTGGGCCACCGACGGCTTTTCTGCGATTACCAAAGTCTTTGTCATCTGAGGGCTCTCTATACTCTGCGGCTTCCGCGTGCGCACGCGCGCACACGCATGTGTGCATATTCAACCTAACAGACTTCGGCGATGCCTTCCAAATCCCCACTTTCCGCCGGCCGCGACAAGGAAGCCGCCCCCGTGACCGAGCCGGAGGCGCGTTCCGGCGCCACGCGCTCCGGTGGCCGGCGCATCCAGATGCGCCGATCGGACGTCCATGGCAACGGCGTGTTCGCCCTGCAGGACCTGGCCGAAGGTGAAACGCTGATCGAATACAAGGGCGAGGTCATCAGCTGGAAAGAGGCGCTGCGCCGCCATCCGCACGACCCGACCCAGCCGAACCACACCTTCTACTTCCACATCGACGACGGCCGCGTGATCGACGGCAATGTGAAGGGCAACGACGCGCGCTGGATCAATCACTCGTGCGAGCCGAACTGCGAGGCCGACGAAGTCGATGGGCGCGTTTATATCAAGGCCCTGAGAAACATCGCCGCCGGCGAGGAACTGAACTACGACTACGGCCTGATCATCGACGAGCCGTACACCGAGAAGCTGTTGTCCGAGTTCCCGTGCTGGTGCGGCTCCGAGATGTGCCGCGGCACGCTGCTGACGCCCAAGGACGAGGACGAGGAAAAAGACAAGAAGAAAAAGAAGAAGGCCAAGAAAAAGGCCGAGAAGAAGAAGGCCGAGGCCAAGGAAGCGAAGAAGGCTGAAAAGAAAGCCGAGAAGAAAAAAGCGGACAAGAAGGCCGACAAGAAAAAGGCCGGCGGCAAGAAGAAGTCCAAGGGCGACGCCCCGGCCGCCGCCGGAGACTGACGATGGCCACGACGCCGGCCAGCGCCTGGTTCGAAGACCGGATCGCCGCGACGGTCGCGCCGCTGCTGCCCGGCTTCGCGGTCGAGGCCGTGGCCGAAATCGATTCCACCAACACCGAGCTGATGCGCCGCGCGCGCGCCGGCCGCACCGACCCCGTGCTCCTCGTGGCCGAGCGCCAGACGGCGGGGCGCGGTCGCCTCGGCCGCCCGTGGCAGAGCGCGCAGCAGCCCGAGGCGCCCGCCTCCCTCACCTTTTCGCTCGGCATGCCGCTGGCGCCGGCCGACTGGTCGGGCCTGTCGCTGGCCGTGGGCGTGAGCGTGGCCGAGAGCCTCGACCCGACGGGCGCGCACCAGGTCGGCCTGAAGTGGCCCAACGACATCTGGGTGAACGACCGCAAGCTGGTCGGCATCCTCATCGAGACGGCGATGCCGCAGACGGCCCGGCCCGATGCCGCGCGCTACCTCGTGGTCGGCATCGGCATCAACATCGGCCCGCGCGAGGGCGACGGCATGCGCACGCCGCCGGCCTGGCTGCGCCAGTGGCAGCCCGACGCGTCCGCGCCCGAGGTGCTGCTGTCGCTGGCCGAGCCGCTGGTGCGCAGCGTGCTTGCCTTCGAGGCGCAGGGCTTCGCGCCCTTTGCCGAACGCTTCGCGGCGCGCGACGTGCTGCGCGGGCGCGAGGTGACGCTCAGCGACGGCACCGCCGGCCTGTGCGAAGGCGTGGCCTGGGGCGGCGAGCTGCAGGTGCGCACCGACGCCGGCCTGCAACTGATCTCGAGCGACGAAGTGAGCGTGCGCCCGCGCGGCATGTCTTTCTGAGCGAGGGCATGAAGCTGCGCCTGGTCCTCATCGCCCTGCTCGCCGCCAACGCGGGCTACTGGCTGTGGACGCGCGGCGACCTGGCCGGCTTCGGGCTTGCGCCCGCGGCGCTCGACGAGCGCGAGCCGCAGCGCATGGCGCGGCAGATCCACCCCGAGTGGGTGCAGATCCGCAAGGAAGCCAAGCCTTCGGGCACGCCCGCGCCCTGAGTTGATCAGGCGGCGGCAGCGCGCGCGAACATGCGCCGCGCCTTGGCCAGCGCGGTTTGCAGTTTCTCTTCGGACGGCGGCTCGTGTGAGCTGGAACTCAGGCCGAACTTCTTGCCCGCGATCTCCTGCACCGCGACCAGGATGCCGCCCAGCACGGCCGGATCGGTCTCGGTGTCGAGCGCCTGGCGCAAGGGCTCGAGCGCCTTGGGCGCAGCGCTGCGGCGGTTGAACACGATCTGCATCAGCGCGCTCGCGGCCCATCGGCGGTTCGTGGCGACGACGTCGTGCGCGAGCAGCGGCACCACCTTGGCGATGTCCGTCGTGCCGCCGAGCCAGCCGATCACCCACAACCCCTTGCAGCGCAGGTCGCCGTGCGGTGACGCGAGCGCGGCGCGCGCGAGGGCCGCGGTCTCTTTCAGCCGGCGGCCCTTGCGGTACTTGAAGCCGCCGAGCAGCTGCAGCACCGTGGCCTGCATGGCCGGGTCGGGCTCGCGGTCGAACTGCGCGAGCAGGTGGTCTTCGGCTTCGTCGCCGCGCTCGCCGAACTTGCGGCACAGCCAGTCGTAGAGCTCGCTGTCCATGCCGGTGTCGTGCAGCAGCGTGTAGTGGAAGGCGAGCGCCTCGGCTGAATCCTGTTCCAGCAGATCGGCGCCGAAGTCGAACATGTCCGACACGTCGGTGTCGAGGCGGATTTCCAGGAAGCGTTGGCGCAGCTTGTCGAGCGGATTCATTCCGACGGGGCCTCCTCGAAGCGCACGGTGAAGAGCGCGCCCGGCGGGTGCTTGCCGGGGTGCGCGTCTTCGAGCTTGACCCGCGCGCGGTGCTGGTTGGCGATCTCGCGCACGATCGGCAGGCCCAGCCCGGAGCCGTCGGCCTCGTTGCCGAGCACGCGGTAGAAGGGCTCGAACACCAGCTCGCGGTCGGCCTCGGCGATGCCGGGGCCGTTGTCTTCCACCTGCACCAGCTGCACGTGGCCGAAGGGGTCGGCCAGCACGCGCGCCGTGACCACGCCGGGGCGCTCGGGCGTCGAGGGCGTGTAGTTGAGCGCGTTGTCGACCAGGTTGCGCACCAGCTCTTTCAGCAGCGTCGGGTTGCCGTCGACCATCACGCCGGGCGCGCCGGCCTGGACGCCGTCGTAGCCCAGGTCGATGCGCTTCTCGATCGCGCGCGGCACGGCCTCGCGCACCACCTCGATGGTCAGCCGCGCGAGGTCGCAGGGCTGGCAGTGCGTCATGGCGCTGGTGCCCTCGGCGCGCGCCAGCGACAGCAGCTGGTTCACGGTGTGGGTGGCGCGCACACTGGCGCGGCCGATCTGCTTGAGCGACTGCTTGAGCTCGTCGGCATTGGCGCCCTCGCGCTGCGCCAGGTCGGCCTGCATGCGCAGGCCCGCGAGCGGGGTCTTCAGCTGGTGGGCGGCATCGGCCAGGAAGCGCTTCTGCGTGAAGATGGAGTCGTTGAGCTTGTCGAGCAGCTCGTTCACCGACGACACCAGCGGCACCACCTCGAGCGGCACCGAGGACTCGTCGAGCGGGCTCAGGTCGCCGGGGCGGCGCTCGCGGATGCGCGCCTCGACCACCGACAGCGGCTTGATGCCGCGCACCAGCGCCAGCCAGATCAGCAGCACCGCCAGCGGCAGGATCGCGAACTGCGGCAGCAGCACGCCCTTGATGATTTCGGTGGCGAGCACCGCCTGCTTCTCGCGCGTCTCGGCCAGCTGCAGCAGCGACGGCGGCACTTCTTCGCTGCCGCTGGGAATCCACAGCGAGGCCACGCGCACCGGCTGGCCGTGCACCGTGCTGTTGTGCAGCAGGACCACGTTGGTGCCGGGCGGGTCGTCCACGTTGGGCTGCGGCAGGTCGCGCTCGCCGTGCAGCAGCGTGCCGTGGCCGTCGAGCAATTGGTAGTAGATGTGGCCGGCGTCGTCGGCACGCAGGATCTCGCGCGCCGATTGCGACAGCACGAAGTGCGTCTGCCCCTGCTTCACCGTGACCAGCTCGGCCAGCACCTTCACGTTGTGCTCCAGCGCGCGGTCGAAGGGTGCGTTGGCGATGCCCTGCGCCACCAGCCACGTCACGCCGATGCTCACCGGCACGAGCAGCAGCAGCGGCGTGAGCATCCAGTCGAGGATCTCGCCGAACAGGGAGCGCTGGGCGCGCTGGAAGAGCTTCAAGGGAGTTCCTGGCAAGACGAAAGAACGCGGGCGAGCGTGAACTAGTACTGCGATTCGCAGGTGTGACGTTTCATTGACAAGGTGTGACTGGTTGTAGCCTTGACGTGCAGTTTCTGCAATTCAAAAACATCAGGGAGAAATCATGAAGCAAAAGACCGTGGGCGGCTGCCCCAAGCCGCTCTGGATGGCCGCGACCGTGTTGGCCGCCAGCGTGGGTGTGACTGCATGCGGCGGTGGAGGTGGCGGAGGCGGCGGTGGCATGCCGATGCTGCCGATCGCACCGGTTCCGGCGCCCGCCCCTGCGCCCTCCCCGGCCCCGGCGCCCGCGCCCGCACCGGCCGAGAACCGCGCCGCCGTGCCGGGCTCCGAGCCGTCGCCCTCGCTGAGCGCGCCGCAGTCCGGCTCCACCGCCGCGGTGGGCAATGACAGCGAAGGCATCTACGCGGGCGTGCGAGGCATTGCCTTCGTCGGCACCAACGGTTCGTTGGCGGGCAGCTTCCTCGGGGGCACGATGTGGGGTTCGCTGAAGGTCACGGGGCTCGACTGGTCGTTCAACCCGGACACCGAGTTGTATGTTCCGCCCAACGCATATCCGGTGACGGGCTCGGGCACCTTCGCGCCGAAGAAGTCGGTGGATGGCACCTACGCCTACGACAACCGCAGGCCGTCCGATGTCGGCCCGCTGGCCTACACGATCGAGAACGCGCTGGCGGTGTCGCAGGCGAGCATGACCGGCACGTGGTCCAACACCGACAGCAGCCCGAGCCTGGGCGTGACGGTGCAGGTCGACGGCCAGGGCGTGTTCACCGGTAGCACGAGCGGCGTGCAGATCGGCCAGTGCACGCTCTCGGGTACTGTCGCCCTGGCGCAGCCCGGCTCGGCCAAGAACATGTACAGCCTCACGCTGAAGGCCGTGAATACCGCCACGGCCAGCACCAACGACTGCAAGCTCACCCCCGCCGCCACCGGCAGCTATGCCGGGCCGGCCATCATCGGGCTGGTGCCGGCGGGCGTGTACGACAGCAACGGCTACTTCCGCAGCCTCATGTTCCTGATCCGTTCGAACACCGGCGCCACGCTGCTCGTCAACCTGCGCAAGCAGCCCTGACGGCATTTCGCGCGGGCGGGGCACGCTCAACCGGGAATCTTCTCGAGGCAGTAGCCTAGCCCGCGCACCGTCGCGATGCGCACCGGTCCCTTCTCGATCTTCTTGCGCAGGCGGTGGATGTAGACCTCGATGGCGTTGATGCTCACCTCTTCGCCCCATTCGCACAGCCGGTCCACCAGCTGGTCCTTGCTGACCAGCCGGCCGGCGCGCTGCAGCAGCACCTCGAGCAGGCCCAGTTCGCGCGCCGACAGCTCGATCATCTTGCCGTCGATGGTCGCCACGCGGCCGGCCTGGTCGTAGACCAGCGGGCCGTGGCGGATCGCGTTGCTGGTGGCGCCCATGCCGCGCCGCGTGAGGGCGCGCACGCGCGCCTCGAGCTCCTGCAGGCTGAAGGGCTTGGCCATGTAGTCGTCGGCGCCGTGGTCCAGGCCCTTGACGCGCTCTTCCACGCTGTCGGCCGCCGTGAGCACCAGCACCGGCAGCTGCGAGCCGCGTGCGCGCAGGCGCTTGAGGATCTCGATGCCGTGCAGGCTGGGTAGCCCGAGGTCGAGGATCAGCAGGTCGAACTCGCTGTGGGTCATGAGCGCGGTGTCGGCCTGCGAGCCGTTGGCCACATGATCGACCGCCGCGCCCGAGGTGCGCAGGCTGCGCAGCAGGGCATCGGCCAGCACCTGGTCGTCTTCGGCAATCAGTATTCGCATGAGCCACCTCCGGCGGATTCAGGCGCCATGCCGGCGCAGTTCACATTTGTCTCAACGCGAGTCTAGCCCGCTGTATAGGCTTCGAGTCCGATGGTTACCACGGTGGCGATCTCGTCGCCCACGCTGGCGCGGAACTCGCGCTCGGTCTGCGTCACGGCGCGGCGGAAGGCGTCGAGCCAGGCCAGCCCGTCGGCCGTGAACAGCACGCGCCGCGCGCGCGCGTCGAGCGGATCGGGCCCGCGCGTGACCAGCCCCCAGGCCTCGCACTGGTCGACCAGCGTGCCCATGGCCTGCTTGGTCATGCCGGCGCGCTCGGCCAGCTCGGTCAGGCGCGAACCCTCGCGCGCCAGGTGCCGCGTGATGTGGATGTGCGCCGCGCTCACCTGCGCGCGCGCCGCGAGGTTGGACAGCGCCAGCGGCACGTCGATGTCGTGCGCCATGAGCGCCAGCACACGCTCGTCGAAGCGGCGCATCGCATGGCCCAGCAGGCGGCCCAGGTGGGTCTGGCGCCAGGCGTCGGGATCGGTGGGAAAGGCGGGGTCGGCCATGGCCTCAGATGGTAAGGCAAACTGACTTTAAAGTGGGTTTGCGAAACGCCATGAGCCCCTACACTACTGTTCAAGCATCCAGCCTGTGGTTAAAAGCAGATGGATGAATCCCGACACAAACCGTTGATATTCAAGGAGATTTCCACATGGACGCAGTCGTCAAGGGCGCAAGCATCTCGGTCGCCAACAGTGAAAAGGCCAAGGCCCTGCAGGCCGCGCTGGCCCAGATCGAAAAGCAGTTCGGCAAGGGCACGATCATGCGCCTGGGCGAAGGCGAGGCGCTGGAAGACATCCAGGTGGTCTCCACCGGCTCGCTGGGCCTGGACATCGCGCTGGGCGTCGGCGGCCTGCCCCGTGGCCGCGTCGTTGAAATCTACGGCCCGGAATCCTCGGGCAAGACCACGCTCACGCTGCAGGTGATCGCCTCCATGCAGAAGCAGGCCGGCACCTGCGCCTTCGTCGACGCCGAGCATGCGCTCGACGTGCAGTACGCCCAGAAGCTCGGCGTGAACCTGTCCGACCTGCTGATCAGCCAGCCCGACACCGGCGAGCAGGCACTCGAAATCGTCGACTCGCTGGTGCGCTCGGGCGCCGTCGACCTGATCGTGGTCGACTCGGTCGCCGCGCTCACGCCCAAGGCCGAAATCGAAGGCGAAATGGGCGACTCGCTGCCCGGCCTGCAGGCCCGCCTGATGAGCCAGGCGCTGCGCAAGCTCACGGCCACGATCAAGAAGACCAACTGCATGGTCATCTTCATCAACCAGATCCGCATGAAGATCGGCGTGATGTTCGGCTCGCCCGAAACCACCACCGGCGGCAATGCGCTGAAGTTCTACGCCTCGGTGCGCCTGGACATCCGCCGCATCGGCACCATCAAGAAGGGCGACGAAGCCATCGGCAACGAAACCAAGGTGAAGGTGGTGAAGAACAAGGTCAGCCCGCCGTTCAAGACGGCCGAGTTCGACATCCTGTTCGGCGAAGGCATCAGCCGCGAGGGCGAGATCATCGACATGGGCGTGAACGCCAAGATCATCGACAAGTCGGGTGCCTGGTACGCCTACAACGGCGAGAAGATCGGCCAGGGCCGTGACAACGCCCGCGAGTTCCTGCGCGAGAACCCCGACCTGTCGCGCGAAATCGAGAACAAGGTGCGCGAGTCGCTGGGCATTCCGCTGCTCGCGGCCGACGCCGGCTCCGAACCCGAGAAGGCCGAGAAGCCCGCCAAGGCATCGAAGGCCGACAAGGCTGCGGAGTAAGTGAGACGGAGCGGCCTTCGCGTGTTGCGTGGGCCGCCTGAGCGACCCACCACCCCCGAATGGCCTTCAGTGCCCCCTCCCTCAAAGGCCGCGCCCTGCGCCTCCTGAGCCAGCGCGAGCATTCGCGCGCGGAGCTGGAGCGCAAGCTGGCCAAGCACGAGGAAGAGCCCGGCACGCTGGCGAAGGCGCTCGACGAGCTGGCCGCCAAGGATTTCATCAGCGAGCCGCGCGTCGTCGCCTCGGTGCTGCACCAGCGCGCCGCCCGTTCGGGCGCGCTGCGCGTGAAGCAGGAACTGCAGGCCAAGGGCATCGCGCCCGAAGCCATCGCGCAGGCGGTGGCTGGCTTGCAGGAGACCGAAGTCGAGCGCGCCACGGCCCTGTGGCGCCGCCGCTTCGACGCGCCGCCCGCCGATGCGAAGGAGCGCGCGAAACAGATGCGATTCCTGATGGCGCGCGGTTTCTCGGGCGCCGTCGTGTCCAAGGTGCTCAGGAGCGACTTCGATGACCCAAGCGACGACCCCAACGGCGAATGAAGGCGACGCGGCCTTGTCCCGCGTCATCACGCAGCGCGTGCAGTGCGAATGGCGCGACGCCTATGCGCTCGCGTCCGATCCGAAGCGGCTGCTCGACTGGGCCAGCGGCCTCGCGAAGAGTGCGCTGGTGCCGCACGGCGACCACTGGATCGTGCGCACGCCCGAAAGCGGCGAGGCCCGCATGCGCTTTGCGGCGCCCAACGACCTGGGCGTGCTCGACCACTGGGTGGCGCCCGAAGGCGTGCCCGAGGTCTACCTGCCGTTTCGCGTGATCGGCGTGGCGCCCGGCGTGTGCGAGCTGCAGTTCACGCTGCTGCGCCAGCCGCACATGGACGATGCGGCCTTTGCGCGCGACGCCGGATGGATCGCGCGCGACCTGCAGGCCCTGCGCCGCCTGCTCGAGGCGGGCTGAGCCCGGCCTGGCTTACTCGGTGGCCGTGACGTCGTCGGCCAGCGGGTTCTCGGCCTTGTACGCGGCGATGTCGCGCACGTTCTTCTGCACCGCCACCGCGCCGAACAGGCTCAGCAGGAAGGCCATGGCGTAGAAGCCCTTCTCGCTCGCGGCCAGCGAGGCGTTGAACAGGCCCACGGCCAGCAGGCCCACCGACAGCAGCAGCGAGACCCAGCACAGGCCGAAGTAGATGCCGGTGACCGAGATGCCCTCGAGCCGGTCGCGCACCGTCTTTTGCAGCGACACGGCCGAGAACAGGCCGTACATGAGGATGGTGAAGTAGTAGCCCTTCTCGTTGAGCTGCATCGCGGCATTCCACAGCCCGAGCAGGTACACGATGGCGCCGATGATCAGCGCGGCCCAGGATGCGGCGACGAATGCGCCGGTCGGTTTCTGAAACTTGACGGTTCCCATGACGATCCTCCTCGTTGTTGTGTCGCGCGATTATGGTGCGGGAAGGCGGTGGCATGATCGCCAGCGACCGGCCTCCCAGGAGGCGGCTTTCCAGAAAAACCGGAGGAACCCTTCATGTCGTCGCCACCCGCCCACCCGCAGTCCCTCGTTCGCACCGGCGCCAAGGCCGGCTTCGCCTTCGCCGGCTCGGCCATCAAGGGCGCGCTGATCGGCCTGTTCCTCGGCGGCGGCGTGTTCTTCTACTACCTGAGCCAGCTGCAGGGTCCGGGCATCCCGGCGGCGCGGGCCGGTGGCGCGGGCGCCATCCTGGCGCTGCTCATGTCGCCGCCGCTGCTGGTGGCCGTGCTGCTGTCGCTGTTCGTCGGCGTGTACTTCCTGCTCGGCGTGCAGCGGGGCCGCGCCCGCGCGATGCAGCACCTGGTCGCGGCGCGCGGCGAGGCCGTGTCGCAGCGGCTGGGCGACGCCATCGCGGGCCGCATCGAAGCCATGCCGCGCACCCACGGCGGCTTGCAGCGCGTGGCCGACTGGCTCTCGCCCGACGCCCTGTGCCAGCAGCTCGCGCCGGTGCTCGGCGAAGGCCGGGCCGTGCGCGCGGTGGTCGGCTTCGTGCTGGGCCGCCTGCCCCTGAGCGACATGCTGGCCGAGTGGCAGCAGGAGCGTGCCGCGCACGGTGCGACGACGCCGGCGACGGGCGAAGACCCCGCCTTGCGCGCCCTGCTCACGCGCCGCATCCACGAGGTGCTGCAGGAGATGTCGACGCCCTCGCGCAAGCTCTTCTACATCGCGCTGGTGGCGCAGGCCGTCCTCTTGGGCATAGGGCTGTGGCTCGTGCGCTGAGCCCGACCGTCTTCGTCGGTCTTGGGGCGGCCCGCCGCCCTCGCGCTGACGCCTCGGCGACAATCAGCGCCCGCGCGGGCCTTGCGGTGTGCGCGGCCTCCATGCCTGCCTGTCTCCCCTGCCCCCCGCTTTCATGATCGTCCGGAAACGCCCGTCCGGGCTCAAGCTGTTTCTGTCCTGGCGGGGCTCCGTCCTGCCGCGCATCGCTGCGGCGCTGACGCTCAACGTGATCGTGGCCATCGTCGTCACGGTGCTGCACGGGCGCTTCGGCTCCATCAAGATTCCGCTGGGCACCGTGCCCTTCGCGCTGCTCGGCCTGCCGCTGGCGATCTTCCTGGGCTTTCGCAACACCGCGGCCTACGACCGCTTCTGGGAGGCGCGCAAGCTCTGGGGCGAGGTGATCCTGCGTTCGCGCAACCTGGCGCGCCAGTGCCAGAGCCTCATCGAGGGCGATGCGCCGGTGAACGCCAGCGCCAGCGCCGACACCGTCCGCCGCCTGGACGACCTGCGCGTGCGCATGACCTTGCGCGCCGCGGCCTTCGCCCATGCGCTGCGCCACCAGCTGCGCGGCACCGACGCCGCCAGCGACACCAAGCCCTTCCTGCGCGAGGCGGAGTGGCAGGGCCTGACGCAGGTCGCCAACCGGCCGCATGCGCTGCTGATGCACATGGGCGCCGACCTGCGCGAGGCGCTGCGCGCGCGGCGCATCGACCCGGCCCTGGCGGCGGGTGTCGACGGCACGCTGTCGGCGCTGAGCGCGGCGGCCGCGTCGTGCGAGCGCATCCTCAGCACGCCCATTCCCTTCTCGTACACGCTGCTGCTGCACCGCACGGCGTACCTGTACTGCTACCTGCTGCCCTTCGGGCTGGTGGACTCGGTCGGGTTCATGACGCCGGTGGTGGTGCTGATCGTGGCCTACACCTTCTTCGGCCTGGACGCGCTCGGCGACGAGATCGAGGAGCCCTTCGGCACCGAGTCGAACGACCTGCCGCTCGAGGCCCTGTGCCGCACGCTCGAGATCGACCTGTGCCAGTCGGTGGGCGCCCCGGCGCCGGCGCCGCTGGTGCCGGTCGACTACTTCCTGCGCTGACACCCGCCGCGCGCGCGGTGCCGGCTTCCCCCTTCCCGAAAGAAAGACGCTTTCCCTCCATGTCGCACGAAGACCGCATCCGCCTGCCCGCCCTGCGCAGCAAGATCACCACCGCGGAGGCCGCCGCCGAATGGATTCGCGACGGCATGGTGGTCGGCATGAGCGGGTTCACGCGCGCCGGCGACGCCAAGGCCGTGCCGCTGGCACTCGCAGCCCGCGCACGCCGCGAGCCGATGAAGATCACGCTGATGACCGGCGCCTCGCTCGGCGGCGACGTGGACCGCCAGCTGACCGAGGCCGGCGCCATCAGCCGGCGCATGCCGTTCCAGGTCGACACCGTGCTGCGCCAGGCGATCAACCGCGGCGAGGTGATGTTCATCGACCACCACCTGTCGGAAACGGTCGAGATGCTGCGCACGCGGCAGATTCCGCCGATCGACATCGCGATCATCGAGGCCGTGGCCATCACCGAGACCGGCGCGCTCGTGCCGAGCACCTCGATCGGCAACAGCGCGAGCTTCGCGATCCTGGCCGACAAGGTGATCGTCGAGATCAACACCTCGCAGTCGACCGCGCTCGAAGGGCTGCACGACATCTTCATTCCCAAGCACCGCCCGCAGCGCGAGCCGATGCCGCTGGTGGCGCCGCACGACCGCATCGGCACCAGCGCCATCGAGATCCCGCCCGAGAAGATCCTGGGCATCGTCATCACCGACAAGGCCGACAGCACCTCCACCGTGCTGCCGGCGGACGCCGAGACCGCGGCCATCGCGGCGCACCTGGTGGCCTTCTTCGAGCGCGAGGTGGCGCAGGGCCGGCTCACCGAGCGGCTGCTGCCGCTGCAGGCCGGCATCGGCACGGTCGCCAACGCGGTGATGTCGGGGCTGGGCGCCGGGCCGTTCGAGCACCTCACGATGTACTCGGAGGTGCTGCAGGACTCGACCTTCGACCTGTTCGACGCCGGCAAGCTGGACTTCGCCTCGGGCTCGTCGATCACGCTGTCGCCCGCGAAGGCGCGGCAGGTGTTCGGCGACCTGGAGCGCTACAAGGACCGGCTGGTGCTGCGGCCGCAGGAGGTGAGCAACCACCCGGAGATCATCCGGCGCCTGGGCATCATTGCGCTGAACACGGCGCTGGAGGCCGACATCTACGGCAACGTCAATTCGACCCACGTGCTGGGCACGCACATGATGAACGGCATCGGCGGCTCGGGCGACTTCGCGCGCAACGCCTACCTGTCGATCTTCGCGACCAAGTCGGTCGCCAAGCAGGGCGCGGTGTCGAGCATCGTGCCGATGGTGTCGCACGTGGACCATGCGCCGCAGGACGTCGACATCCTGGTCACCGAGGTGGGCCTGGCCGACCTGCGCGGGCTGGCGCCGCGCGAACGGGCGGCGGCGATCATCGCGAACTGCGCGGCCGAGCCGTACCGCGCGATGCTGCAGGACTACCACGCGCGCGCCGTCGCGACCTGCGGCGGCCACACGCCGCACCGGCTGGAAGAGGCTTTCTCGTGGCACGTGCGCTACCGCGACACGGGCACGATGCGGGCCGACTGAAAGCAAAAAAGGCCGGTCCTTGCGGGCCGGCCTTTCTCTTATCAGTGCTTGACGTGGCTCAGAGCGCCAGCATCAGCTTGAGGTTCTGCACCGCGGCGCCGCTGGCGCCCTTGCCCAGGTTGTCCAGGCGCGCGATCACCACGGCGTGGCGGTGGTCCTCGTTCGGGAACACGCGGATTTCCAGCTGGTTGGTGTCGTTGAGCGCCAGCGCGTCGAGCTTGCCGTTCTCGGTCGGCGGCAGCACCTTCACGAACTGCTCGGGCGTGTTGCTCCGGGCGTAGTGCGCGGCCAGGGCGTCCTGCAGGTCGCCGGCCTTGGGCTTGCCGGGCAGCAGGTCGAGGTGCAGCGGCAGCTGGACCAGCATGCCCTGCTTGAAGTTGCCCACCGACGGAATGAAGACCGGGCGGCGCGTGAGGCCGGTGTAGGTCATGATTTCGGGGATGTGCTTGTGCTTCAGGCCCAGCGCGTAGGTCTCGAACAGCGGCGCCTTGCCGGCCTCGTAGTCCTCGATCATCGTGCGGCCGCCGCCGGAGTAGCCGCTCACCGAAGGCAGCGACACGGGGAAGTCGGCCGGCAGCAGGCCCGCGTCGACCAGCGGGCGCACCATGGCGATGGCGCCGGTGGCGTAGCAGCCGGGGTTGCCGACGCGGTCGGCCTGGGCCACGGCCTGCCAGTGGCCTTCGACGAGCTCGGGGAAGCCGAAGACCCAGCCCGGCGCGATGCGGTGGGCGGTCGAGGCGTCGATGATCTTGGGCTTCTTGCCCGGGAGCTGGTCGATCAGCGCGACCGACTCGCGTGCCGCGTCGTCGTGCAGGCACAGCACCACGAGGTCGACGCCGGCCATGAGCTCGCGCTTGGCGGCCACGTCCTTGCGCAACTCGGGCGCGATGCTCACGAGCTCGATCTGCGGCATCGTTTGCAGCCGCTCGCGAATTTGCAGGCCGGTGGTGCCGGCTTCGCCGTCGATGAAAACCTTGGCCATATCGGAGTATGCGTAGGGTGGCTAGAAGAAAGTACGTATTGACCGCAACCGCGCATCAAGTATTGGTGCGGCGCACCATGATACAGTCCGCGGTTGTTCGCCGCCCCCAGCCGTCAGGCTGCCGTCGCCCGCGAACAACAGAGCAGAAACAACAGTCTCACTCCCGATCTCCCGTTCTCAACCTCCTCCTTCCGAGAGACATCCCTCATGAAGATTCACGAGTACCAAGGCAAGGAAATCCTTGCCAAGTTCGGCGTGCCGGTGCCGCGCGGCATCCCGGCCTATACGGTTCAGGAGGCGGTCGAGGCCGCCCAGAAGCTTGGAGGCCCGGTCTGGGTCGTCAAGGCCCAGATCCACGCGGGTGGCCGCGGCAAGGGCGGCGGCGTCAAGGTCGCCAAGTCGATCGAAGACGTCAAGAAGCTGGCTGGCGAGATCCTCGGCATGCAGCTCAAGACCCACCAGACCGGCCCTGAAGGCCAGAAGGTGCGTCGCCTCTACATCGAAGACGGCGCCGACATCAACAAGGAATACTACATTTCGGCCGTGACCGACCGCGCCACCCAGAAGGTGGCGTTCATCGCTTCGAGCGAAGGCGGCATGGACATCGAGGAAGTGGCCCATTCCACCCCCGAGAAGATCATCACGGTCTACGCCGACCCCAAGGACGGCCTGACCGACGCACAAGCCAAGGAAATCGCCGACGGCATCGGCATGCCGGCCGATTCGACCGCCCAGACGGTCGACATCCTGAAGAAGCTCTACACCTGCTACATGGAGACGGACGCCTCGCTGGTCGAGATCAACCCGCTCAACCGTGACAGCAAGGGCAACGTCGTCGCCCTGGACGCCAAGTTCAACTTCGACAGCAACGCGCTGTTCCGCCACCCCGAAATCGTGGCCCTGCGCGACCTGGACGAAGAAGACGCGGCCGAAGTCGAAGCCTCGAAGTTCGACCTCGCCTACATCTCGCTGGACGGCAACATCGGCTGCCTGGTGAACGGCGCCGGCCTGGCCATGGCCACCATGGACACCATCAAGCTGTTCGGCGGCGAGCCGGCCAACTTCCTGGACGTGGGCGGCGGTGCCACCCCCGAGAAGGTCACGGAAGCCTTCAAGATCATGCTGAAGAACAAGAACGTGGAAGCCATCCTCGTGAACATCTTCGGCGGCATCATGAAGTGCGACACCATCGCCACCGGCGTGATCGCAGCCTGCAAGGCCGTGAACCTGCAAGTGCCGCTGGTCGTGCGCATGAAGGGCACCAACGAA
This sequence comes from Variovorax sp. GW821-FHT09D07, assembly GCF_059416345.1. Classification (NCBI taxonomy): domain Bacteria; kingdom Pseudomonadati; phylum Pseudomonadota; class Betaproteobacteria; order Burkholderiales; family Comamonadaceae; genus Variovorax; species Variovorax sp. GW821-FHT09D07. The sequence continues at coordinate 364,776 of NZ_JBWKOY010000003.1, read as the reverse complement.
GTCGAAGGCAAGAAGCTGCTGGCCGAGTCGGGCCTGCCGATCATCAGCGCCGACACCATGGCGGACGCGGCCCAGAAGGTCGTGGCAGCAGTCAAGAAGGCCTAAGGAACAAGTCATGTCGATCTACATCAACAAAGACACCAAAGTCATCACGCAAGGCATCACCGGCAAGACCGGTCAGTTCCACACCGAGAAGTGCCAGGAATACGCGAACGGCAAGAACGCCTTCGTGGCCGGCGTGAACCCGAAGAAGGCCGGCGAGTCGATCTTCAACATCCCGATCTTCGGTTCGGTGAAGGAAGCCGCCACGCAGACCGGCGCCACCGTGTCGGTGATCTACGTGCCGCCGGCAGGCGCCGCGGCCGCCATCTGGGAAGCTGTCGAAGCCGACCTGGACATGGCGATCTGCATCACCGAAGGCATTCCGGTTCGCGACATGCTCGAAGTGCGCAACAAGATGAAGGCCAAGGAAGCGGCCGGCGGCAAGAAGACCTTGCTGCTGGGCCCGAACTGCCCCGGCCTGATCACGCCCGACGAAATCAAGATCGGCATCATGCCCGGCCACATCCACCGCAAGGGCCGCATCGGCGTGGTCTCGCGCTCGGGCACGCTGACGTACGAAGCCGTGGCTCAACTGACGGAAATCGGCCTGGGCCAATCGTCGGCAGTCGGCATTGGCGGCGACCCGATCAACGGCCTGAAGCACATCGACGTGATGAAGGCCTTCAATGACGATCCGGACACCGACGCCGTCATCATGATCGGCGAAATCGGCGGCCCCGACGAGGCTGACGCAGCCCGCTGGTGCAAGGACAACATGAAGAAGCCGGTCGTCGGCTTCATCGCCGGTGTCACCGCCCCTCCCGGCAAGCGCATGGGCCACGCCGGCGCGCTGATCTCGGGCGGTGCCGACACGGCCGAAGCCAAGCTCGCCATCATGGAAGAGTGCGGCTTCACCGTGACGCGCAACTTCTCGGAGCTGGCCAAGCTGCTCAAGGGCAAGCTGTAAAAAGCACACCCACCGCTGGCGGCATTCCCGCCGCTCGCATTACCACGCAGAAATGAAAAAGCGCCCGCATTGAGTTGCGGGCGCTTTTTTAACTACAACACAGTGGAATCAGAGACATGGAACTTCTTCAAAGCACGGACTTCTGGATCGGTCTGATCAAGATCGTCTGGATCAACATCATCCTCTCGGGCGACAACGCCGTCGTCATCGCCATGGCGGCGCGATCGCTGCCGCCCGCGCAACAGAAAAAAGCCGTGCTGTTCGGCTCGGGCGCGGCCGTCGTGCTGCGCATCGTGCTGACGGTGGTGGCGGCCAAGCTGTTGGCGCTGCCCTACCTGCAGATCATCGGCGGCGCCCTGCTGTTGTGGATCGGCCTGCAGCTGCTCAGCGAGGAAGACGAAGGCGACGGCGATTCCAAGGAATACGGCAGCATGTTCGCGGCCGTGCGGACCATCCTGCTGGCCGACCTGGTGATGAGCCTGGACAACGTGATCGCCGTGGCGGCCGCCGCGCAAGGCAGCATGGTGCTGCTGGTGTTGGGCCTGGCCATCAGCATCCCCTTGGTGATTTTCGGCAGCACGCTCATGATCAAGCTCATGGAACGCTTCCCGATCATCGTCATGCTGGGCGCCGCGCTGATCGGCTGGGTCGGCGGCGAGACCATCGTGAGCGACGTGTCGCTGCACGAGGCGCTGGCGGCCAACCCCTGGATGCACTACGTGGGCGCGATCGCCGGCGCGGTGCTTGTCGTGGCCCTGGGCCGCTTCCTGCAACGGCGCGCACGCGCTGCTGCGCACTGATCCCTTAAAAAGCGAGCGCTGACAAACGATGGCAGGTGTTGGCGTTTCCCTTTTCTCCAGTCGACCGGCGCTGAGCTGGGAGTTTGCGGCGCTGACCGATGTCGGGCGCCTGCGCGCCCACAACGAAGACGCGGTGCATGTCGACCCGGCCCTCGGCCTGGCGCTGTTGGCCGACGGCATGGGCGGCTACAAGGGCGGCGAGGTGGCCAGTGCCATGGCCATTTCGCTGATGCATGCGAGCTTCGGCCGCTGGTTCGCCCAGGCCGGCATGCAGGCGCCCGCCCGCGTGGTCCGGCGTGCGCTGCAGGCGGCCACCGACGAGGCCAACGGCGCCATCCTCCAGGCGGGCATCACCCACGAAGAACTGCGGGGCATGGGCACGACCCTCGTGTTGGCGGCGTTCCGCCCCCAGCGCGTGGTGGTCGGCCACATCGGCGATTCGCGCTGCTACCGCCTGCGCAACAACAAGCTGGAGCAGCTCACGCGCGACCATTCGCTGCGCCAGCAGCAGCTCGACGCGGGCGCCATCACGCCCGAAGAGGCCCTGAACTCCCCCACCCGCAACCTCGTGACGCGGGCCGTGGGCGTGGAAGCCCAGGTGTTGCTGGAGATGCACGAGCACAGCGCCAGGCCGGGCGACCTGTACATGCTGTGCTCCGACGGGCTCAGCGAGATGGTGCCGGATGCGCAGCTTTTCACGCTTTTGAGCCGTGATCTGGGGCTGAAGGAGATGGCCTCACTTTTGGTTGCAATTTCAAACGACAATGGCGGACGGGATAACATTTCAGTTGTTCTGGCCAAGGCGGGCGTCAGCGAAGCGACCCGCGGGGCCATGTAGCAGCCAACCCAGGCGGCGGACCGTTTGCGCCGCCTGACGGTGCTGGATCTTTGCAAACGGGGAGTAATCGGCCATGCCGAAGATGATCATTTCGGTCGATGGCGTCGTCATCGGCCAAGTGGCGCTCGCCAAGAACCGCACGACGTTGGGCCGGCGCGCCTACAACGACATCGTGATCGACAATCTCGCCGTCAGCGGCGAGCATGCCGTGCTGCACATGAGCGGCGGCGAAGTCGAAATTGAAGATCTCAACAGCACCAACGGCACCTACGTCAATGCGCTGGCCGTCCAGAAGCAGGCGCTCCAGGACAACGATGTCATCGAGGTCGGCGGCTGCCGCATCCATTTCCGCTCGCACAGCAACCTCATGGCCGGCCCCGGCTCCGTGCGGGCCTCGCTCTCCGAGTATTCGGCGCCGATGCCGCTCTCGTCGGCACCCACCGAATCGGGCGCGCTGGTCGAGCTGGGCGTGCCCGTGCTGCGCGTGCTCTCGGGCGCCAACGAAGGCCAGGACGTCCCGCTGCAGAAGGTGGTCACCACCATCGGCAAGCCCGGCGTCGCCGTGGCCGTCGTCACCCGCCGCCGCCAGGGCTACGTGGCGGCCACCGTCGTCGGCTGCGTCACGCTCAACGGCGCCCCGCTGGGCGCCGAAGCCGTCGCGCTGCAGGAAGGCGATGTGCTCGAACTCGGCGGCGCCTCGCGCATGCAGTTCGTCCGGATCTGAGCCGGCCCGGACGCCCTGCTCCGCTCCCCGTTTTCTCGCCGGCAGGCATTTGTTGTCCAAGGCTGACCAGCCATGAGCGCATTGCGGCGGCACTGGCCGCGCATCGCCATCACGCTGCTGCCGGTGCTGCTGGCGCTGCTCCATGCCACCGGCGCCTGGCGGCTGGGCGTGATCGAGCACCTGGACCACCTGATCTACGACGCCCGCCTGCGCGCCACCATGCCGGGCACGCCCGACACGCGGGTCGTGATCGTCGATGTCGACGACGCCAGCCTGGCGCGCGAAGGCCAGTGGCCCTGGCCGCGCGACAAGATCGCCAGCCTCACGACAGAACTGCTGGCCCGCCAGCACGTGGCCGTGCTCGGTTTCGACGTGATGTTTCTCGAGCCCGATCGCAGCTCCGGCCTCGGGCGCTTGAAGGAGATCGCAGCCGGGCCATTGAGCGGCGTGCCGGGCCTCGCTGCCGAAATCGACCAGCTTGCGCCGACCCTCGACCACGACGCCACACTGGCCCAGGCCCTGCGCGGCCAGCCCGTGGCGCTCGGCTACTACTTCACCCGCACCGAACAGCCCAGCGCCAAGGGGCTGCTGCCGGCGACGCCCGTGCTGCCGTCCGACGCCTTTCCGCCCCACGCCTCCTTCGTCACGCTCTGGAACGGCTTCGGCGCCAGTCTGCCGGTGCTGGGGCGCGCGGCGCCGGTCGCGGGGTTCCTGAACACGCTTGTCGGTGACGGCAGCGACGACGGCGTGATCCGCAGCGTGCCGCTCATCGCCCGCTACGAAGGCGAGCATGCGTCGCCCGGGCACTACGAGTCGCTGGCGCTGGCGGTGTACCGGCTGGCGAACGGCTCGCCGCCTGTGCGGCCGGCGCTCGTGGCCGGCGACGGCAACTTTCCGCGCCTGCAGGCGCTGGTGCTGGGGTCGCTGCGCATCCCGGTCGACCAGAGTGCCAGCTTGCAGGTGCCGTTTCGCGGCCCCGGCGGGCCGCGCGCAGGATCGTTCCGCTACGTGGCCGCTGCCGACGTCCTCGAGGGCCGACTGGCGCCGGGCGAACTCAAGGACAAGATCGTGCTGCTCGGCGCCACCGCGCCCGGCCTGCAGGACCTGCGCGCCACCCCGGTCGGCGCCGCGTTCCCGGGCGTCGAAGTGCACGCCAACATCGTCTCGGGCTTGCTCGACCGGCGCCTGCTGGCCGTGCCCGACTACGCGCCGGGTTATGAAGTGCTGACCGTGCTGGCGGCGGGGTTGCTGCTCGCGTTCGGGCTGTCGCTGCTGTCCGCATCGCGCGCCGTGCTGCTCGGCGCGGGCGTGGTCGCCGCGCTGGTCGGCCTCAACACCTGGCTCTACGTCGGCCACAGCCTCGTGCTTCCGCTGGCGTCGGCGCTCGTCATGGTGGCGCTGGCCTTCGCGCTCAACATGAGCTGGGGCTACTTCGTCGAATCGCGCGCGCGGCGCGGGCTGGTGCGGCTCTTCGGCACCTACGTGCCGCCGCAGCTGGTCGACGAAATGCTCGTGCGCCCCGGCCGCTACAGCATGCGCGCCGAGAGCAAGGAAATGACCGTGATGTTCTGCGACATGCGCGACTTCACCCGGCTGTCCGAGCAGATGGCGCCGGCCGAGCTGCAGGCCTTCCTGAACACCGTCTTCAGCCGGCTCACCGAGGTGATCAGCGCACACCGCGGCACCGTCGACAAATACATGGGCGACTGCGTCATGGCCTTCTGGGGCGCACCCATCGACACGCCCGGCCATGCCGCGCTCGCCGTTCAGGCGGCGATCGACATGGCGGCCGCCGTGCATGACATCAACCGCCAGCACCGCGCCAACGGCCGCCCCGAAATCAGCGCGGGCATCGGCCTGAACAGCGGCCTCATGAGCGTCGGCGACATGGGCTCGACCGCGCGCCGCAGCTATACCGTGGTCGGCGACGCGGTCAATCTCGCGTCCCGGCTGGAGGGCCTGAGCGGACACTACGGGGTCGAGATCGTGGCCAGCGGCACCACCCGCGAGGCGGCGCCCGGCTTCGTCTGGCAGGAACTCGACAGCGTGCGCGTCAAGGGCAAGGCCCAGGCCGTCGCCATCTACACCCCGCTCGTGCCGGAAGCTGCGGCCGAGGCGCAGGACACACGGCAGCAACTCGACCGCTGGAGCCAGGTGCTCGCCGCCTACCGCCGCCAGGATTGGGCGCTGGGCCGGAACTTGCTGGCTCCCCTGCTCGCCGCGGATGCGAAAAAAGTCCTTTACCAGCTCTACGCCCAGCGTTTAGCCTCGATGGCGCTTCGCCCGCAGGACCCGGACTGGGACGGCGCCACCCGGTTCGACACCAAATGACGACAGACGCATACAAGGGGTCTTCCACAATGCAGGTTCGCGTGCTGGGTTGCTCGGGCGCCATCGCCAAGGACTGCCGCACCACCTCGTTCCTGGTCGATGCGGACCTGCTCGTGGACGCCGGCACGGGCGTCGGCGACCTCACCCTCGACGAGATGGCCGCCATCGACGACGTGGTGCTCACCCACTCGCACCTCGACCACATCGCCGCCCTGCCCCTGATGCTCGACGCCGTCGGCAGCCGCCGCACCCGGCCCTTGCGCGTGCATGCCCTGGCGGCCACCATCGACGCACTGCGGGCGCATGTGTTCAACAACGTCATCTGGCCGAATTTCGAACGCATTCCCAGCCCCGAATCGCCCTTCGTGAGCTTCCACGAGATCACGGTCGGGCAACGCCTCGAACTGGGCAGCGACGCTCCCAAGCTGATCGAGGTGCTGCCGGCGGTCCACACCGTGCCGGCCTGCGGCTTCGCCATCCGCCGGGCGGAAGGCGGCGCCCACTGGGTCTTCAGCGGCGACACCGAACGCAACCCGCCGTTCTGGGAGCGCATCAACGCGATCGACGTGGCGATGCTGGTCATCGAAACGGCCTTCAGCTCCCGCGAGGAGGCTTTGGCCGAACGCAGCCTGCACCTGTCGCCGGTGGCCCTGGCGCACGAGCTGGCGCAGATCGATCCGGGCAAGCAGTACCCGATCTACATCACCCACACCAAGCCGGCGGAGACCGAAGAAATCATGAGCCAGATCGAGATGCTGGCGGGGCGGGAGGTGGCGGGCTTGGCGCAGCGGGACATCCGCTGGCTCAAGGCGGATGGGGTGCTGACCTTCTGACCGGAAACGGTCGGGCATGACAAATTTGTCGACACAATTGGCATCTGAGTGCGAGTTGTGTCACATCATGTAACCATCTTGTGACCAAAGACGGCCCGATCGAGGGTTGCAGAGTGGGGAAACCGGGTGGCACGGATGCTGCGGAAGGTTCCTCGCTCCGGGCTGGTTCCCGGGCTCTACAAACCAACCTGGAGTTAATGAATGAACCGTCGTTCTATCGCACGCAATGTGCAAAAGGGTTTCACCCTGATCGAACTGATGATCGTTGTGGCGATCATTGGTATCTTGGCTGCCATTGCCATTCCGCAGTACCAGACGTACGTTGCCAAATCGCAAGTTGCGCGCGTCATGTCTGAAGTCGCCTCGCTGCGCACTGCGGCAGAGGCTTGCATTCTTGATGGCAAGCTCACGCCTGTTCTCTCGACCGCAACACCTACCAATGTCCAGTGCAATCTAGGCTCGACCGCGAGCAATCTGCTGGGCGCCGCAGTCACGATTAGCACGGGCCTTACCGCCGACCTTGGCACTGCCACGAACAACGGTGCACTCGTGGCCACTTTTGGCGGCAATGCAGCTGCGGCAATCACCGGGAAGACGCTGACCTGGACGCGCCTCTCTGCTTCGGGCACGTGGTCTTGCTCGACCACCGTTGAGTCGAAGTACCGCCCCGCTGGCTGCTCGTCCAGCACGGCTGCTACCAGCGGCGGCGGCACCGGTGGCGGCAGCGGCACTACTCCGTAACACTACCTCGCTTTCGATCTAGCAAATGAAAGAGCGCCCTTTAGGGCGCTCTTTTCACGTCATGCGTAAAAAGACTCGCATCTGTCTTTACGTCGTGCTCATCAGTGCGATCTTTCTCCCCTGGTTCGCATGGGAGACAGATCGCAACATGGTCAGACGCTGGGCTTATCCAATCACAGGGCATTTGTCCGCACTTTCGACTCGATGCGATGCCCATACTCCCAGTTGGCTTCAAGAGTTGGCCCGCCAGTTGCCCACCCGGCTTGACTCTCCGGCAAATCAACTCGTGTTCGTGGACAAGGCTGGTAGTCGATCAGGATGTGTCAACGGTTGGGAGCGCTATCCCCTTATCAGCCAACGCGTGGCAACTGGCTCCAGCTTTCGCTTGGCCAGCTTGTCAAAGATCGTCACCTTCTTTGGCGTGGTCCATGGTCAAGCAGATTGGCTGAACCAGCCGCTGGCAGCCGTGCTGGACCTGGGTCCTCCTTTTCGAGACCCGCACATTGCGCAGATACAGGTCCGCCATCTCCTGAATCATTCCGCCGGCTTCGACCGCATGCGCGCCGAGGACCCGATGGTCATCAACGACAAGAAGCCTTGGTGTCCCGGCCAGGTGCAAGAGCTGGCACAGGCGCAGCTTCAATTCACGCCGGGCTCTCGCCATGCCTATTCGAACTTGGGCTACTGTTTGGCTGCAGTCGCTTATGAACGGCACGCGGGCCGCAGCTTATGGAGCGCGCTCGAGCAGGACATGCGCTTGTCGCAATACGGCATCGGCTACATGGACCAAGCGGACTCGCCGCTCGCATACAACTTCATGCACAACGAGTTGCACGGGCCAGAGTTTGTCGAGCATTTCGACTGGCAAGCGCTTCGTGCTCCGATGGGCATGACAGGCAGTGCAGAAGGACTGGCGCGCTTCATTGCTGACAATCGCCCACTGCTGGACCGTTCGCGCGGCATGCATGACTCCAGCATCCCCTGCAACGAAACCGTGCCCGAGAGTTGCCAAGATGGATTTCTTGAGCGGCGCCGTGTCGGTGACCATCAGGTCTGGCTACAGCGAGGCTATCTGTACGGCATGTCGGCTCTTTTCTTGTCCGATGACGCCGGGAACTTCATTGTGTGGCTGGGCGCTGGTGACGTCGGGCAGCCATTGCGTGCTTCCGAATTTATCGAACGGGCTTTTCTCAAAGGCTTCCATTGAGGATGCAACGACGCCCATTTTTCATCGTGAAGGCAGTCGGCTTGATGCAACTGCTTGCACTGCTCCTGCCTATGCTGCCAGGCGTGGTGGCTGCGCAATGGCTCCAGCTCTACAGGCCGTGGTTCTGGGCGGAATTTCTGGTGCTGGTCGCGTTGACTCGTGGCCGGCCTTGGCTTTTCGCACTTGGATTAGCGCTGCTTTGGTCGGCAGATTTCCTGTTCATATTCGCCCAAATCAATCTATCGTCCAGCTATGCCGATGTGTTGGATTTGCTGAGCTACATCCCGCACACGAACGTGACCTGGATCATGGCCGGCATTGCGGGACTGTTTGTCCTGTTGCTATGGGGGGGACTGTGCGTGCAGGTCCACCAGCGAGCGTCCCCGGGCCATGGGATGCTGCTTTGGGTGATCGCGTTGCTCGGCCTTGCACTGCTATGGCCGACGCGCAATGGCTTTGAGCACAGCGAAGGCAAGATCTATGGGGTCCGCACGACCAAGCTGGCAGGTTCGTGGGTGCTGGACAGCCAATTCCTCCGTGACACCTTTTCTTTCTACGAGGAAGGATATGCGGACGACCTGGGCAAGTTCGTCAAGCTGGGCGCTGACAGGTCGGCCGTCAAGAAGGTGCTGGGCAATGACGTACCTCCAGACAAGCTGCTTGTGATTGTTGTGGAGTCCTGGGGGCTTGCCCACGACAAGGCAGAAAACCAGTTCTGGCAGGACCTATGGAACTCCCCCGCGTGGGCACACGAAGGTGGAAGGCTGGAGTTCATGGGGGCAACCCTGCAAGGCGAGTTCCGGGAATTGTGTGGGCTGTTCCCGCATACGCTTCGGATTGACGTGGTTCCTCAAGCCAACGACTGCCTTCCTCGTCAACTACAAAGCCAAGGCTGGCAAACGCAAGCGTTTCATGGCGCTTCATCGAAGATGTATCGCCGCGATCAGTGGTATCCAGAAATTGGCTTTGAGCACAGCTACTTCATGCAGCAGTTGATGCTCGGGAGTTCGATGTGCGCCAACATTCCTGGGGTTTGTGATTACAGCATCGCTCCGCGCGTAGTAGACAGCCTGCGACGCAACGGCAAGCAGTTCACCTACTGGATGACCCTCAATTCCCATACACCCTATCGCGAGTCGGATCTTAGCAATCCGAAAGTGAAAGATCAGGTGTGCCCTTTCCTCAAGCTCGATGGAGCGCGTTGTGCCCATGCTGCACTGCTGTACGACTTCATGCACGTGCTCAAAGCCCAATTGGAGCATGCCCCCATCCCTGGTCTTCAGGTAGTTCTTGTCGGTGATCACTCGCCCAAGTTCTTCGACGCTCAATCGCGAGAGCAGTTCGACGAGACAGCCGTGCCGTACGTCAGCATCAGGGTGCCGCGCCAATTGGCAACAGAACCCAGCGCTGACTAAAGGACTCATTCACCGCTGAGCATGCATGGCTGGAGGCATGACTCCCGGGACCACCCAGCACCAGCGTCACACGTCGAGTCGCGGTTGAGGAGCGCATGGCGCTCAGCGAGATCAACTCCTGGCCGCCGTGTCTTGCTGCAGCCAGCTGGGATTTATCGAGGCCATGCGCGCGACCTCTTGCACCACTCCATCAATCCACGGTCGGCACCTCCCGCCAATTGAGTAGCCGCAACCCCAAAGCTCCAGGCAATTTGATGGGGTTGTTCTGCATGTTCCCCTTCACATCCCCGCTGACAAGCCGCGTGGAACCATCGACGCCAAGGAACCGCACGTCGTTCACCGCCGCACCCGCTGCCGCATATGCAATGAGGTTGCCGTTGGCGTCCACCAACGCCGATCTGCCCGTACCGAAGTCGATTGCATAGACGCGGCTGGTACCCGAGGGGGCGCAGGCATCGCCTGCGGTCTGCAGCGTGGAGAACGCCACCACGCCGCTGTACGAGGTCGACGCATTGACTGCGCGCCAGCCCACTCTGTTGGTCACACCCAGGTCGGTGTACCAGCCGCGGCTGGTCGCCGTCAGCGCAATGCCTTGCGTCAAGTCGGTCACCGCCTGCAGGTTGCTGCGTGCGATGGGGAAGTTGCCAGTGCTGACCGGCGTGAACGCGTTGGCTGTGCCGTCGATGAGGGCGTAGTAGCTCTGCTCTTGAGCGGACTGAATGTCGCTGGCATCGAGCAAGCGGCCGGTGCCCAGCAGCACGTAGCGCTTTTTCGTCAATGGCTGGATCTCGATCAACGGCTGCGTGGTGATCGGCTGCGCTTGTGGTGTCGTCGCGCCATCGGTGAGGTTGGCAATGAGGGTGGGGGCGGGGTAGGAGGTTGTGGCGGTTTTGGCAGCGGTGAGATCAAAGCGCCAGAGCTGTCCGTTGAGATCTCCCGCATACACGGCATCGGCGGTGCCATCCGAAAAGTCCTGCACATAAGCCGACGCCTGTGCCATGCCTTCAGAAGCCGTCGGGGTACTGATCTTCTGGATGAGCTGGCCGTTGGTCGGGTTCACGATGTAGAGGTGGCTGCTCGTTCCGCCGCCGTTGTAGCCGCTGGTGAAGATCACCACCCAGCCGTGCTTTCGCGTCTTGACGACCACGGGTGCGCCGAAGCTGTAGCCCATGTCGGCATCGGTGAATTCCCAGAGCACCTTGGACGCGACGTTGGTCTCGGTGTTCATGCCTGCCGGGTTGGTCACGTCGAGAGCGTAGAAGCCCTTGCCCCCTTTGCCCAGTCCACCGATCAGGATGGTGCGCCAATCAGAAGTGGCCGCGCTCGTCGTGGTGAAAGTGCCGCCGGCGCTATTGAAATCGATGTCGAAAGTGGAAGGCGTGGCATCGACGAAGAAGCGGTGCTGGTAGTACGGGTTGCCCAGTTGCGACAGCAATCCGTCCGCATCGCTGGAGGCGGCCTTCGCAAAGAGGAAGCTCGGCACATAAGCGAATTGTTCCTTGCCGGCATCTGTGCCGGTCAGCGCACCGTTGAAGGCATGGACCATGCCGTCGTTTGCGCCGGCATACACCATCACCGGTCGATTCCTCCAGGTCGTCTTGAAGGCGGCGTAGCCAGGATTGACCGAATCGGAATAGGGAAGCGCCGGAGGGCCCGCCGGTGTTACCTTGGCGTTCACGATATCTCCCAGCAGCAGGTCGCGCTGCCGGTAAGCCTTGCTGGCGTCGGTGGAGGTGCGCTCGTTGGCACGGTCCCCGCGCAGCCAGTTGACGTAGTTCTCCGCGTCGTTGCCGGTGACGTAGCTGGTGTTCAGCAGCGCCTGTTGGTCGGCCGACAGGCTGGCATAGCGGAAGGGCACGCCGGCGGTGGCGCCGCGCGTCACGATGTTGCGGCTGTCGTTCCATCCGGTGCCAGCGAGCTGCGCTTCGAGCTTGGTCTTGCTTTCCCAGACCAAGGTTGCAGAGGGGTTGCCGCTGCTATCGAAAGTGAGCCGGCTGGCGCTGAGAAGACCGGTCCAGTTCTTCGAGTCGTATTGGGCCGCATAGGAGGCTGCGCCAGTGGACGACACCTGCGCGCTCGAGAGCGAGAACGAGGTGGTATAGGCCGAGATCTCGTTCGAGATCCGCTCAAACGCCTGCTTCAGGCCCGCCACCATGGTGTCGGGTTGTCCTGCGGCGAAGTAGTTGTCGGGACGAGGCACTGTCACCGGGGTGTTTCGAGCGTCCGTCAGGGTGTCGCCACTTGTCGACCACCAGTCCAGCGGGATGGTCCCGGCGAAGGTGTAAGGATCGAAATCGGCTGGCAATTTCTTCTGGTTCAGACCACCGAACTTCGCGGCCAGGTAGAACTTGTTATTCCGGGAGAAGGGCTGTTCCAGAACGTCGACCCAATAGGTCTGTACGGTCTGCTTGCCGATCAGATCAGGGCGAATGTCCTTGGTATTGGCCTCGAAGGCCAAGCCGGCCATGTAGTCGGTCGAGTAGCTCGAACCCGTAGCGGCGGTCGCCTTGCCGGTTCCCATACCCTGCAGAAATTTGGCATTGTTCGTCGATTTGACTGCGTCGAACATGGTGTCCGCGCTTACCTCTGTGGGCATGGTTGGCTCATGGTCTGTCAGCGAGTTGCCCGGGACGTTCTTGTCCCGATGGGTGTAGATATCGCCGATGCCCAGAACGAAATTGCGTTGGCAGCTGTACTGGACGGGGTCTGCAGCCCTCCAGTCGGTGATCGCCGGAAAACCATCCAGGTAGGTCGTCTTCGTGGCCTTGCTGGCGCCAGCCATGGAGGTCCACGACGGCACACTCTCCAAGCCACGGAAATACCGCAAGGCGGCGTAATACAGTTCGTTGACGGGGTCGATGCCCTTGTAGTCGCCCGGTATGAGCTGGCCGAACTTGTTGAGGTAGTTCATCACCCCACTGTCGGCAATGGTCACGCGTTCGGTCACTTCAGTCGCGCTGGCAGCGGTTGTGGCCGTGGCGTCCGCAGCATCCGGGTTGCGTACCATTTGGCCTGTGTCGGCCGCCCATTCCTTGTTGGTGTTGTCTCTCGGAGCTTGGCCCGGCTCAGGGTGGGTCGGCCCCACGAATTTCTGGCGCGCGCGCAGCACACCGCCATCGCGGTATTCATTGCTGTCGTTCAGGTAGCCCAGGGCGCTGAAGCGCATCTTGTCTGCGTACTGCTGGATCAAACCCTCCGGCTTCCATCCGTCGCGGTACTGCTTGCAGTTGGCTTCGAGGCCCACGGTAGCATCGCAGACCTTCGCGCGCATGGTGTAGTTCTGCGTCGAGGCTGCGCCCACCGCGGAAGAAAACAGCGAGTAGTTGTTCTGCCCAGGCGGCTGCCAATTGAGGCGAATCACGGCCGAGCCAGTCTGATCAAAATACTTGAGCTCCAGATCGTAGCTCTGGCCGGCGACAAGACTGATAGTCCCTTCGCGATTTTCGGCGCCGTGTGAAGTCCAGTCATCGATCAACAAGGTGCCGTTGACCTTTAGCACTACGCCGTCGTCGGCGTACGTCTGGAACTTATAGGTCCCCGTGGCGGGGGCAATACCCGAGTAGGTGTAGATCGCGGTGAAATTGTCATTCGGTACGCTGTTTCCGGGGCCGGTCTTGCTACCCCAGCTGTTGTCGATCGTGTCGTTGCTGTTTGTCCACCGGAGCGTGTCGGGTGTCGGGGTCTGGCTCACGCCCGCGTAGTACTGCCCGCGCACACCATTGGTCGTGACCAACTGCATGGCGAAGCCCCGGCCGTTGACGATGACCCGCATCGTCTTGGCATTCGCGAAGGGTGTCGCGCCGGCAGCCTCGGTCAACGGCAGCCGACCCTCGGTACGGGCGTCCTGATTGCGCTCCGGGAAATAGCTGCCTTGGCCGGAATGCCAACCCTTTTCGACGATGGTCTCGGTCGGCGTGTCCACGACGCGGCGTCCACCCGTCATCGCCCAGCGGAAGGGATCGATGGCCGTGAGGGTCGCCCAGTTGAGAAAGTTGCCGCTCCACTTTCCATTGCAGATCCGGTTCGTGGTGACGCTCACGGGCTGGAAATAGCTGGAGTCACCCTTGTCGAGGGGAATCACAGTGCCGCCATCGGTCGTCACCTGGGTGGTGTTCTTCTTGTACTCGTAGCACTTCAAAGGATCGAAGTAGCCCAGGAAGTTCCGCGTGCTGGTGTAGTCGGCGACATGCGCAACGCGCGTTGCGGTGGGGTACTCCACCGACAGGCTGAGTGCCAGGTTGCCGGGCACTTCCGACGTGGAAAAGATCGGCTGGTTTGCCAGTGCCGTCGCCGAGATGGCTGGCAGATGGGTGGTGACAAGCGCCAGTGCCAGTACGCTGCACGAGAGGGCGCGCAGCCGGGGGTATCGAGTCAAGGCAATCATGAAGGGGTCCCGGGGCTGGTTATTGTTCAGGCCTGGCGAAAGAGGCTTGCAGGAACACTTGCGTGTCGCGGGGGCCGGTCACGCGCATGCTCAAGCGATAGGTCGTCGAAGGAGGTGGCGGGAGGCGCGTTCCCATTTCCTGGCTGCTGCCGCCGCGAACGTCATTCGCCGCGGGCGGAAAAACGCAACCCCCTGGGCCTTGCGTGCCGGGTGACGAGGCTGCATTGCACAGGCGGTCGATCACGTAGCGGATCTTGACCTTCGCGTCGGTGTTCTCGATGTCGTTGGAGGCCACGCCGACGGTATCGAACACTGAGTCGCTCAGCAGTGCAGTGGGCACACCCCGGTCATTGGTTGCGAGCGTCGTCGCGCTGTAATTCGCCGATTTCAGATTGCTGTTGCGGGTGGCTGCCGCAGTCAATGCGCCACTGCCGCTGAATGTGTTCAACACCGTGGCGATGGCCTGTTCGCCTTGATTGACCAAGTCACGCTTGAAGGCAAGATTGCCCGCGCTGGCGAGCGAGGTGTTCATGGAGCGAATCACAGCCACGCCGCCTGCGAGCAGGATGACCAGCACGACCAGCGCGAAGAGCAAAACCACACCGCGTTGGCGTGAGCGGCGCGGGAACGATCGATTTCTCATCATCATGATGTAGGCAGCAGGAGCATGTTGCGAAGCGGCACGGTGAACTCCACCACGCGGTGGCGGAAATGCAGGCCGTCTCCGGAGATCGCGTACGACTCGTTGAGCGTGTCGGGCAGGTCGTCGAACAGCGTCAAGCTGCTTTTCGACACGACGTCCTTTTCGTAGTTGGTGCTTCTCAGCACCATGGCCACACGGACCGCCAGAATGCGGCGGACCTTGGCGGGCGTACTCATCATCTGTGTGATGTTGTAGGCCGCATCGTCGGGCGCCACCCAGGCATCGTTCGTTAGGTCGAAGTTGCCGTCTTCGTTCTTGTCGATGGCGTAGACGGCACGCAGTGCGACAACGCCATCGGCAATGCCCTGCTGTGCCTGTTCATCGCGTTTGGCTGCGGTGTCGCCTCCCGCGGTTTGCATGAGGTCGTAGCTCACCAGCGTTCGATCGGCGTTAACGCCGAACATCCGCAATTGCAGGTTGTCCGCGGGCAGGTTGCCGATGGGCGTGAAGAAGGCCGTGCCACCTGCGATGAGGGTGGCCAGACTGGTGTCCGCACCGCTCGTGGTGTAGTAAGTGCCGCCCAGCGGCAGGTTGTCGTTGCCGGATGAATCGGCGAACGCCGGATTGGCGTGCACTTGCTGAACAAGGCAGTCGTCGGTGCCGCTGCGGCTGAGCAGGCCGATGTCGCCTTCTCGCAGTCCGATGGTGTTGTCCAGTCGCAGCTTGTTGGACGCACTACCCGCAGAAAGCACCGGGCGTGCAATGTCGCCGGCCGACGAGTTGCCGCTCATGACCATCAGCACGTCGGAGCCCGAAGCGGGGCGGTAGATCAGCACGGGGGCGACGCGCACTGTCTGGGGAAAGCCCGCAAACGGCGCAGGAAATGCCGTGGTACGGGGTAAGACGGCAGTGCTGTCGTCGCGCTTGATATTCAGCCGACAGCCAAAGACGCCCAGGTCCCATGCCTGCGTGAAGCCCGAGCCCGCGCTGCGCAGCGCGCGGTCCAGCACATAGGCGGCGTAGTTGCCTGATTGGTTGGCGTCGTTGACAGAAGTGGTGCTGCGCTTCTGGCTTTCGCCCACGATGACCATGCTGGTTACCGCCAGCGTGACCACCAAACCGATGGCCATGGCGACCAGAAGCTCAATCAGCGTGACGCCGCCGTTGCGCCGGCGACCATCCAAGTTCGCGCCCTTCATGGCAGCACCACCCGTGTCGTGAGTTGGCTCTTGGCACTGGCGCCGGGGGATTGCCACTTGATGGTCACGTCTGCTTGGCGTCCGGTCACCGAATACTCCCCCTCGCCGCCGGGAAGTCCGCTCTGGGTGGTCGCGGCTACCTTGGCCTTCCACGCGGTCACGACGTCTGCAGGCACCGTGGGCGCGCGGCGCAACCACATCTCGTTGACGAGCTCATTGGCCAGCAAGGCCGCGCGGTTGCGGTCTTCGGTGTCCATCGACAGCTGGATGGCACGGGACTGCAAGCCGACGAGGCCCAAGATGCCGACCGAAAAAATGAGAACGGCCATCAACACTTCGATCAGGGCCACGCCCCGTTGATGTTTCGAGTAGCGAGGCATGGTCATGCGGGACACCCGTCAGGATTGGCATCGGACATCGTCTTCTTGGGGTCGCACATGCGCACCTGCCCGCCGAGTGTCACGAGAACGCGCAAGGGGCGGTCGGCGCCTTCGAGCGCGATGTCGTAGGCGGGCGGTGTTGCGATGTCGACGCTGCAGCTCTCCCCGCCCGTCAGGGTCGTGAGCGCGGTGCTGGCGTTGGCCACCATTCGACCGACGGAGTTGAAGCACACGGCCGCAGGGCCGGTGATCGTCACGCCAGCACCAACGTCGGTCAGGACGCCCGAGGAAACGAACGCGCTGCTTTCGCCGGCAATCGAGGGCAGGGCGCGAACCGTCCAATGGTTGCCGTCAGCCTTTGCCGTGAATGCAGGGCTGGCGGAGGTGGATTTGCTGTCGGTCAACGCGAAGACGACTTGGCGGCTGCGTCGAAGCGACTCGCTCTGTGCCTCGCGCAGGCCATTCTGAAGCGCCTCACCGACGGCCCGCACTTTGCTGTTGCGTACCCACTCCATCATCGACGGCGCGGCCAGCATCATGAGAATGGCCAGCAAGGTCACGGTGACTAGGAGTTCGATCAACGTGAAGCCTAAGTTCCCATGCTGATCGGCGCTCCGTCCGCTTGTGTGCATCAGCATTGCCCCTTCCTCAACACCCAGGCGGAGGCACAGGTATTCCAGCCTGAAACGCCCGTGATGGTCGTCGAGCGGCTGTCCGCTTGGTCGATTCTGTAGACGAAGCCGCTGGTGCTGCCGCTGCCAGTGGCCTCGAGCACATAGGTGGTAGCGGTGGGCGTGCCGGTCTTGCAGGCCAGCGTGAAGGTGCCGGCTTTTCGCTTGGATGCATCCACCGCGCAGGGCGCGGTGACAGCGGTGGCGCCGGTGCCGACGGTTTCGTAGGTCCGGTTGTCCTGAAAGTGGCGCTCCATATTGGCGCGCATGGTCGCTAGGCCATTGGTGGCGTCCACGATCTGGCCGCGCAATACGTATTCGCGATAGCTTGGAATGGCAATGGCCGCCAGGATGCCGATGATGGCTATGGTGATCATCACTTCGATGAGAGTGAAACCGGAGGCGCGACGCAGGTGGGAGGATGTCGATTGCAAAGTCGTACCTTTCGGAAAGAGGGCCCCGTTCCGGCGCCTTGCTCGGATGCACGAGCGAATAGATTTGGAAACAATTGGTGAATAATTGTCTTTATTTGTTGGCGATTGAGAATTCCGCCCGTCTTCGACGGCCTGCCGCCTGTCGGGTCCAGCGGTCAGCTATGCGGCGAGCCGAGGTGCGTTTGGCGGTCAAGGACGGGCGCTTCCAATGACCTTCGTCGCGACCTCTGTCCCATCTCCTTCACGCGACCACGCGAGCCGGGTCCTTGGTGCGTGTCTCGTGGCGTTCCCGTTCTTGTGCCCATTCGTCGCAGGTCCCTCTGCCGGCGCTTGGCAACTGTTCGCCTCCGGCCTGTGTGCTGCGCTGTTCTTGTTCTTGTCTCCGGCTTGCGGCTCGATGTCCCGGGGGTTGATGGCTTGGCTGGGCTTGTGCGTCGCCGCCGTCGCGTTGTCGGGCCAAGGCGCCGTGGATGCCAGGCTGCTGGCGTGCGCCGTGCTGGCGGCCATCGGGGTGTCAGCCTTGACGGGCGCTGCTCTGGTTCGAATGCCCCTCGCCCGGGAGGCGCTGGCCTGGGGCGTGCTGGCTGCTGCGGTCATCAACGCCGTTCTCGGCCTGCTTCAGTACTTCGACCTTGCCGAGACGCTCCTGCCGTGGGTTACCTCCCCGACGGTGGGCCGAGCCTGGGGTACCTTGCGCCAGCGCAACCAATTTGCCACGCTGATCAGCCTCGGGCTCGTGGCTGCGCTGTGGCTCCATGCGGCCCGCAAATCGCGGCGCGAGCCAGTGCTGGTCGGCGGCGTCGGCGTGCTCCTTCTGGTGGCGACGGCTGCTTCGGGCTCGCGCACCGGTCTGCTGCAAATCGTGCTGATTGCTGGCGGGGCAAGCCTTGTGGCGTGGCGGCAGCGCCGTACGGAGCGCCAGATTGGACCGTTCAGCTTGCCGCACCCTCTCGCGCTGTTGTCCATGCTCCCGCTCTACTTCGTCGCGAACTGGTTGCTGCCCCGGTTGGCAGCCAGCGGGAGCGCGAACGTCCTTGCTTCAGCTGGCGCCCTGGTCCAGCGCCTGGAACCCGCTGCCCTCGGCGGAGACAGCCGCGTGACGCTGTGGCGTAACGTGCTTTCGCTCATCAGCGAGCGCCCCCTCACCGGCTGGGGCTGGGGCGAACTCAGCTTCGCGCACTTCGCCACGCTGTACAACAGCCCGCGTTTCCCCGTGATCCTCGACAACGCCCACAACCTGCCGCTGCACCTCGCGGTCGAGCTGGGCATTCCGGCGGCGCTGCTCATCTGCGGCGGCTTTCTGTGGATAGTGGGTGCGGCGAAGCCGTGGCGCGAGCGCGACCCCTTGCGGCTGATGGCGTGGGGCCTGCTCGGCGTCATCCTCGTGCACAGCCTGCTCGAGTACCCGCTCTGGTACGGCCCGTTCCAGCTGGTGTTCGGCCTGTGCCTCGGCATCCTGTGGCCGGCATCGCCCAAGCGCCCGAACGCGAACAGCAGAAAGCTCGCCGCGTTCGCAGCCGCCGCGGCCTGGGTCGTCGTCATTGGCTACGCCGCCTGGGACTACACCCGCATCAGCCAGATCTACCTGCCGCGCGACGCCCGCATGCCGGCCTACCGCGACGACACGCTCGCCAAGCTCCAGGGCTCGTGGCTGTTTTCACGCCAGGTGGATTTTGCCGAGGTGACGCTGACAGCCGTCACGCCGGTGAATGCCGCGCACATGCACGACCTGGCCGGGCGCGTGCTGCATTTTTCGCCCGAGCCGCGCGTCATCATGAAGTTGATCGAAAGCGCCGAGCTGCTGGGGCGCGATGCCGAAGCGCAAGCGCTGGCCGAGCGCTTCCGTGTAGCGTTTCCAGCCGCGTTCGCCCGCTGGCTGGACAACCGCCCGGACGACGCGCCCGAGCTGTAGCCGCTGGATTTCAGCCCGCCGTCGCGACGTAGCTGCCCGACTTCCCGCCGTGCTTCTCCAGCACATGCACGTCGGTGATCCGCATCCCCCGGTCCACGGCCTTGCACATGTCGTAGATGGTGAGCAGCGCGACCTGCACGGCGGTCAGGGCTTCCATTTCCACGCCGGTCGGGCCGACGGTCTCGACGGTCGCGGTGCAGGCCACCTGCGGCGCCTGGCCGCCCTCGGCGAGCGCGAAGGCCACGGCCACGCGGGTCAGCGCCAGCGGGTGGCACAGCGGGATCAGGTCGCTGGTCTTCTTGGCGGCCTGGATGCCGGCGATGCGCGCGATGCCCAGCACGTCGCCCTTCTTGGCGGTGCCCGATTCGATCAGCGCCAGCGTCGCGGGCTGCATCTCGATGCGGCCGGTGGCCACGGCCACGCGGTGGGTGGCGGGCTTGGCCGCCACGTCGACCATGTGGGCCTGGCCCTGGGCGTCAAAATGGGTGAGGGTGCTCATCGGTGAACGTTCGTTTTGAAGATGCATCATACGAGCCCGAGCCACAGACGAGGAATGCCGCGCTTGACTCCCTCTCCCCACAAGAAAACCCGCCCGACGCCCCTCCGGCATGCGGTGTGCGCTACCTTTTTGATAGCTTCCCAGGTGCTGCTGCCGGCCCCCGCGCTGGCGCAGGTGCAGCAGATCCTGCCGGGCCTCGGTGACGGCGGCGAGATGACGGCCAGCGCCGAGCGCCGGCTGGGCGACCAGATCGTGCGCGAGCTGTACCGCGACACCGACTACATCGACGACCCGGTGATCGCCGCCTACGTGCAGGACATCTGGCAGCGGCTGCTGGCCGCTGCGCGCGCGCGCGGCGAGCTCACGCCCGAGCTCGACGAGCGCTTCGCCTGGACCATCCTGCTGGGACGCGACCGCAACATCAACGCCTTCGCGCTGCCGGGCGGCTACCTCGGGCTGAACCTGGGGCTGCTGGCCGCGGTCGGCAGCCGCGACGAGCTGGCGACGGTGCTCGGGCACGAGCTGTCGCACGTCACGCAGCGCCACATCTCGCGCATCATGAGCAAGCAGGGCAAGCAGATGCCCCTGATGATCGCCGGCCTGATCTTGGGGATGATCGCGGCCAGCAAGAGCCGCAATTCCGACGCCGGCCAGGCGGTGATCATGGGCAGCCAGGCGCTGTTCATGCAGAACCAGCTGAGCTTCTCGCGCGACATGGAGCGCGAGGCCGACCGCATCGGCTTCGGCGTGATGACGCAGGCGGGCTTTGCGCCGCAGGGCGCCGCGGCGATGTTCGAGAAGCTGCAGTACGCCTCGCGCCTGAATGACAACGGCTCGTACCCCTACCTGCGCAGCCACCCGCTGACGACCGAGCGCATCTCGGACATGCAGGGCCGGTTCCAGTTCCGTGCCGAAGCGGCACCGCCGACGGTGCCGCTGGTGATGGACCACGCCATGGTCGCCTCGCGCGCTCGCGTGCTGACGCGCCCGGGCGTCGACGTGCTGCGGCTGTGGGTCAATGCCGCCTCGAGCGGCGAGTTCGCGGGCAGTTCACCAGCCCAGCAGGCGGGCACGCTCTACGCGGCGGCGATGGCGGCCAAGGAACTGCGCGACTTCAAGGCGGCGCGCGCGCTGGCCGAGCGGCTCGTGGCCCGCACGGCCGACGATGCGGCCGCGAGCAAGCAGGCGCGCTGGCTGCAGGCCGAGATCGAACTCGCGGCCGGTGGCGCTTCTCGCGCGGCGGCATTGCTCGACGTCAAGTCGAAGGAGCGGCCCGAGATGATCCTCGCAGCCGAAGCCGCGATCGCCCAGCGCCAGCCCGCGCCGATGGTGCCCGTGCTGCGCGACTGGGTGGCCGTTCATCCGCGGGACGCCACGGCCTGGCGCACGCTGGCCAATCTGTACGGCGCGCAGAACGACACGCTGCGCGCCATTCGTGCCGACGCCGAGGCCAACGTGGCGATCCTCGACTACCCGGCGGCGCGCGACCGCTTCAAGGCGGCACAGGAGCTGGTCCGCAAGTCGGGCGCGCCCATCGACCACTACGAGGCATCGATCATCGACACGCGCGCGCGCGCCGTCGACGTGCTGGTCAAGCAGCAGGCCGAGGAGCCGCCGCTGAAGTAGTGAAGCGACGAGGGCCGGCGCTCAGCGCCGGGAGGACAGCAGCCCGCCCAGCGCGCTCTCGATGAGCAGCCCGAGCAGCGAGTAGATCAGCGAGCCCAGCAGCGCGGCGAGGAAGCCGTTCACATGGAAGCCGCCGAGCAGGCCCGATGCGGCCCAGAACAGCAGGGCGTTGATCACGAACAGGAACAGCCCGAGCGTGACGATGGTGACCGGCAGCGTCAGGATCACCAGCACGGGCCGCACGACCATGTTGAGCAGGCCGATCACGGCGGCCGCGAGCAGCGCCGAACCGAAACTCTGGACCTGGACGCCGCTGTAGAGGTAGGCGACCGCGAGCAGCGCCACGGCGCTGAGCAGCCATTTGAGGAGGATGCGCATGCGCCGCAGGATACCCCACGGGCCCGCACAAAAGAACAAGCCCCGCTGCGTTGCCGCAGCGGGGCTTGTGTCGGCTCGGGAGGGCGTGCGGCCCTGATCAGGCTTACTCGGCCAGCTCGTTGGCCAGCACCAGCAGCGCGCCCATGCCCATCACGGCGCCGGGAAAGGCCCAGCCCGATTGCTTGGGCGGGGTCTGGTCGGGCGTGACCGGTTCCAGGTCGACGCCGATCTTCGGGCGGCGCGCATCGACCACGTGGGTGGCCGCGTGCTCGCGCTTGAGTTGCTGCGTCAGGTCGGTCAGCGGGCCCTTGGCCAGCACCGCCGTCACCTGGCCGCCGTTGCGTTCGAGCAGCGGCAGCATCTGCGCCTGCACCTTGCTGAACCACTTGGCGCGCCAGTTCTCGCGCGCGCTGTGGCTCACCCACTTGCTGATCCGGTGTGTCATGCGCGGCGCGCAGGCCACGAGCACCCAATGGCGCGCCACGACGTTGTCGGCATCCGGCGCCAGTTCGGCGAACTGCTCGCTGGCATAGACGGCGTCGTCGACGTAAAGAATGATCTTTTCCATGAGTGCTCTCCTTTGATAGTTAGAGTGACAGAGACCGGATTGATGCAAGAAGTTTCAGTGCGGGGCGTTTATCGTTCAACGAACGCTCAGTGGGCCGGGGTGGCGGGGGCCGGCTTGCGCGAAGCCACCCACTTGCCGATCGCCAGCACCAGCAGCGCACCGATGATGCCGGCGGCGTACTTGATGGTGTCGGTCTGCGGCACCTTCGGCACCCAGGTCCAGTTGGCGGGGTTCGCCAGGGCCGGGTCGGACACGGCCATCGTGCCGGCGATCCAGCCCAGCAGCATGCCGCCCAGCGTGATGATCATCGGGAAGCGGTCCATCAGCTTGATGACCAGCTGGCTGCCCCAGACGATGATCGGGATGCTCACGAGCAGGCCGAAGATCACCAGCGGCATCTGGTGGCCGTCGCCCGCGCCTTGTGCGGCACCGGCGATGGCGATCACGTTGTCCACGCTCATGACCAGGTCGGCCACGATCACGGTCTTCACGGCGCCCCAGAGGCGGTCGCTGCCGGCGATGTTGCCGTGCGCGTCGTCATGGTCGGGGGCCAGCAGTTTCACGCCGATCCACAGCAGCAGGATCGCGCCCACCAGCTTCAGGAACGGAATCGCGAGCAGCGTGAGCGCGAAGAAGATCAGGATCACGCGCAGCACGATGGCGCCGGCGGTACCCCACAGGATGCCCTGGGTGCGTTGCGCGGGCGGCAGCTTGCGGCAGGCCAGCGCGATGACGACGGCGTTGTCGCCGCCCAAAAGAATGTCGATCATGATGATCTGACCGACCGCGACCCAGAATTCCGGGGCCATGAACTGTTCCATAGATTCCTCTTTGTCTTGGCGCCACGCCCGCAGCTCCCTGATGGGGACCACGACGGGCAGCGGCATGCCGATGCGTTTCGATTCACCCTGTGCGGGTGCGGTCGAAAGCGGGGGAGCGAAGGCCGGGTGACACCGGGGACTTGCGAACGCTTCGACCAAACCTGCGCAGGTTCAAATCGAAGGTCTCGCTCGACAACAGCAAGCGCGCCGACCTGCGTCCGCGCGTGTGTCGCCCGACAGGCCGGAAGTGTTGTGCTTCGTATTGACGACCTGACGATTCACGCTGCCCGGGGACAGCGATCGGGAGCTACTCCCCTTCGTGGGCGGGATTAGAGCATTGAAGACCGCGCCGAGGCAACCAAAAGTTTTCTTTACATTTGAAGGCAAAGGTCCGGAAGGGCGCATGCAGTGGGCATTTGATGCTCCATTTTTGGGAGCGCCTATGGCCCTAAGAAGGGGCGGGACATTGCGGGACTATGATCGCCGCTCGCTGTTTTTTCACTCTCCATGGCCGCCATCCACATCACCGACATCGAGGCCGCCATCAACCACTGGCGCGAGAAGTCTCCCTCGCCCGACGGCATCACGCTGGCACCCGAATTGCGCGCGCTGGCCGAGGTCTACGCGCTCATGGTCTTCCACCACGAAGACGAGGTCGACGAGGTCGGCTTTCCCGCCAAGGCCTGGGCCGCCTGGCTCGACTGGTACCACAGCACGCCCGACACGCCCTGCATCGCGATCTGCTCGACCAGCCAGGGCGACGACGAGTGCAAGGGCTGCGGACGCACCTTCGACGAGGTGCAGTACTGGCCGGCCATGACGCCGGTCGAGAAGCGCGTCACCTGGCGCCGCATCACCATGGAAGACTCGGCTTGGCGCTTCAACCGCTATGCCGAACGCGCGCGCGAAGCCGAGCCCACCACTGCAGAGCCCGAGTTCGACCCGGACGACGAGAAGAACTGGGCCCCCTGACCATGCGCCGCCTCGCGCAAGCCCCCAACCTCGCGATCGCGACCGTGTGGGCGCACGCCTTGCGCGAGGAGGGCGTGGCCGCGACGGTGCAGCGCGAATTCCTCGGCGCGGTCATGGGCCAGCTGCCGCCCGACCAGTGCCTGCCCGAGATCTGGATCGACGACGAATCGCAGTACGAGCTCGCGAAGCGCCTGCTGCACGAACTGCAGAACCGCCCGCAGCGCAGCTGGCTGTGCGTGTGCGGCGAGCAGGTCGAAGGCGGCTTCGAGCAGTGCTGGCAGTGCGGCGAGATGATGCCGGCGGCCTAGCCGCGCGGACCCCTTACTTCCACTTGAGCAGTTCGACGTCGATGCTGTTCACGCCGTCGCCCAGCGTGAGCGTGCTTTCCTGGATCGTCGCCTGCAGCTGCATGCTGCGCTGCGCCAGCCTGGCGAGCGCCTGCGAGGCCTCGGTCGGCACGCGGTAGACCTTCAGGTTCTGCGGCCGCGTGAGCTTGCTCTCGATGCCGCGCCACCAGATCTCGGCCGCGTGGTTGAAACAGTAGACGATCACCTCGTCGGCCTTGCCGCAGGCCTTGATGATGGGCTTGTCTTCCGGCTGGCCGACCTCGATCCAGATCTTGGTCTGGCCTGTGAAGTCGCGCAGCCACACGTCGGGCTCCTCGACGTTCGACAGGCCCGCGCCGAAGGCCAGCGTGCCGTCGCCGTTGCAGATGTCCTGCAGCTGGTGCGCGTTGAGCGCGAGCGCGACCAGCCGGATCATCATCCGCTCGTCGGTCTCGCTGGGGTGGCGCGCCAGGGTCAGCGCATGGTCGGCGTAGTAGCCGTGGTCGATGTCGGCCACCGCGAGGGTGGCCTTGAAGATGGTGGATTTGAGAGCCATGGGTGCGCGAGTGTATGCGCGCGCCCCTCCGGCCTCAGAACGCCACCGACGCCTGCAGGTACACCGTGCGCGGCTGGCCCACGTACTTGCCGCCGTTGTTGTCGACCGAGCGGTTGTAGTAGCGGCGGTCGAACAGGTTCTTCACGCCCACGGCCAGCTTCAGGTGGCTCAGCGAGGGGCCGAAGTCGTAGGCGGCGCGCAGGTTCACCGTGCCGTAGCCCGGGATGTCGCCCAGCCGCCCGCTCGGGTCTTCCACGGTGATGTACTTCGCGCCGTCGTCCGGCGAGCCCGGCGAACGCTGCTTCGATTGCGCGTAGAGGTCGGCGTTGAGCGTCCACGGCCCGCGCTCGTAGCGCGCGCCGAGCGTCGCGACATGGCGCGAGTAGAAGGGCAGGTCGCGCCCCGCGAACACGCCGGCCTTCGAAGTGGCCTGCGTGTACGTGTAGGTGCCCGACACCGACACCCCCTTGAGCGCGTCGCTCAGGCTGCCCAGGTCGTAGCGCAGCGCCGACTCCAGCCCGCGGTGGCGCGTGGCGCCCAGGTCGGTCCACTGGCCGACGTCGCCGGTGATGGAGCGTGCCAGCTGCAGCTCCTTGTCGAAGTTGATGTTGAACAGCGTCAGCTCGCCGCTCCAGGATTCGCCCTTGTACTTGGTGCCGATCTCGTAGGTCTTGGCTTTTTCGGGGTGCAGGCTGGTGGTCGACTGCGCGAGCTGGGCGTACTGCTGCGGCCCGAACGACACGCCGGCATTGGCGAACAGCGTCCAGCGCTCGCTCATGCGGTAGAGCACCGACAGCGTGGGCAGCACCTCGTTGGAGTCGATCTTCGGGTAGATCGCGTTGGTGATGCGGTTGTTGGCCACCGTGAACACGTCGTTGTGCGAACGGAAGGATTCGTAGCGCACGCCGGGCGTGACCGTCCAGTTGCCGAAGTCGATGCGGTCGTCGATGTAGAACGCGTGCGCGGTCGTGCCGCCCTTGCTGGTCTGGTACGCGGGCTGCGCGAGCGCGTAGGCGTCGAAGCCCGGCGCCGGCCGGTAGTAGCTGCTGCGCGTGGCCGTTTCGGAGGCCTCTTCCTTCAGGTAGCGCGCGCCGATGCTGATTTCCTGCACCACGCTGCCCGAGTCGATCAGGCGCGAGTAGCGGGGCTCGAAGGCGTAGGTCTTGTAGTTGCGCGGCGCGGTGGTCAGGCGGCGGCGGTTGGCGTTGGCGCCCGTGCCTTCCTGCTCGAGGTAGCTGCTGCGGTACGAGTCCGTGTAGTAGGTCAGCATCTCGAACTTGTTCACGCCGTCGTTGTGCGTGTACTTGAGCGAGCCGTCGGTGCGGCGGCCCGTGAACTCGTCGTAGGGGCGGTCCGACTGGAACGGGTTGGCCGCGAACTGCGCCGTCGTCAGGCCACCGGGCATGCGCCCCTTGCCTTCGAAGTGGTGCAGCGAGATCGCGATGTCGTCGGTCTTCGAGAGGCGGTAGGCGCCCTTGAGCATCAGGTCGTCGATGCGGGTCTTGTCGTTGCTCTGGCGAAAGCCGTCCCCGTGCGTACCCGAATAAAGCAGTGCCAGCCCCAGGCCGTTCTCGTTGGTGCCGCCGATGAACAGGCTGGGCGTGGTCTTGGTGCCGCCGCCGTGGCTGGCGCTCTCGACGCCCACGCCGATTTCGCCTGCGAACTGCTTGGGGATCGAGCGCGTCACGAAGTTGATGATGCCGCCCACGTTCTGGGGGCCGTAGCGCACCGAGCCCGCGCCGCGCACCACGTCGACCGCCTCGAGGCTGCCCAGCGACACCGGTGCCAGCGACAGCTGCGGCTGGCCGTAGGGCGCGTAGGCCAGCGGCACGCCGTCCAGCAACACGGTCGAGCGCGGCGACAGCCGCGAGGTCAGGCCGCGCACGCCCACGTTGAGCGAGATGTCGCTGCCGCCGGTGCCGTTGCTTTCCTGGACCTGCACGCCGGGCACCTGGCGCAGCACGTCGCGCACGCTGGCCGAGCCGCTTTCCTGGATCTGCTGGCGCTCGACGATGCTGCGCGCGCCGGCGTGCTCGAGCACCTTGGTCTCGGTGGGCGTGCCGAGCCAGTCGCCGGTGACGGTGATGGCCTCGAGCGACTTCGACGGCTCGGCGTCGGCCGCGAAGCTGTGCAGGCTCAGGGGCAGCAGGGCCAGGGCGATGGCGGTCTTTTTGTGCGGGAACAAGGGGAGTCCTCCTCGATGTATTTGTGATGGATGAAGGGATGGGATGTGTGTCGTTCAGGGCGCCGCGCCGCGCGACAGTGCCTGGCTGCGCGCGGCCGCAGCCACCGCACGCCGGCGCCACCAGAGCCACACGCCGCTCAGGCCGAGGCCGGCCAGCGCCAGGCCCAGCAGCGCGGTGACCGCCTGGTGCACCACGCCGCCGAGCACGCCGGTGTGCAGCGGATAGATCACGACCACCGCGCCGTTGCCGGTGTCCATGTCCTGCCAGCGGCGCACGCCGAGCAACTCGCCCGTGACCGGGTGCACCCACACCGAGCCGATGCCGTTCGGGTGCGGGTCGTCGGCGAGCCGGAAGCGTACGCGCAGCGGCCGGTCCGCGCGGCCGGGCACCTGCACGTAGCCGATGGGCTGGCCGGGGAACACGGCCTGCGCGCGGGCGACGAGGTCGTCGAGCGGCAGGCGAGGGCCGGTGGCGGTGCCCTTGGGCACCCCGGGTGCCTTGGCAGGTGTTTGCCCGAGCGCGGTCGAGATGAAGCTGCCCAGCGGTCGCCAGGCCATGTAGGCGCCGGTGAAGACCGACACCGCGATCAGCAGCCCGAGCACGGCGCCGCCGGTGCGGTGCAGGTCGAACAGCCCGCGCAGCAGGCCGCGGTCCAGCACGATGCGCAGCGAGGGCGGCCAGCGCGCCGGCCACCACAGCACCACGCCGGTGACCAGCAGGAACAGGTAGGCCAGCGCGGCGATGGCGAGGATGCCCTTGCCCGTGTCTTCCAGCAGCAGGCTGCTGTGCAGCTCGAACAGCAGGTTGTAGGCGCCTTCGTGTGTGCCGCGGCGGCCCTGCTCGGCGCCGGTGGCGGGGTCGAGGTAGAGCGTGCCGTCCCACGGGCCGCGCACCAGCACCCAGAGCGTGTCGCCGGGCTGGCGCGGCGGGCGCAGCGTGAGGTTGGTGTCGGGGCCGAACTCGGCGAGCAGGCGCTGGCGCAACGGCTCCAGCGGCGCCGGGGCCGTGCTGCTGTTGCTGCGCGCGACGAAGAGCTCAGGATGCGCCGCGCGGTCGAGCGGCAGCGCCACCACCAGCACGGCGCCCAGGAGCGCCGTGAGGGCGAGCACCGGCCCGAGCGTGAGGCCGATCCATCGGTGGAGCGTGAGCCAGAAGCGTCTCAGTGGGGCGCGCCGCATGAACAACGGGGACGTCGAGGCGTCCCGTCAGGGTTGTCGGCTGGCGTGCCCTGCACAGGGCACGTTGGCTGGGAGGTATCGATGGGCGAACGAGGCGCACCGGCCGTGGGCGGCACGGGCCGGCGGATCGTCGCGGGGGAAGCCTAAATTCTACGGGCCAGCTCGGCCGCCTTGCCGGTGTAGCTGGCGGGCGTCATGGCCAGGAGGCGGGTCTTCTCTTCCTCGGGAATGGCCAGCGAGCGGATCAGCCCGTGCAGCGCCTCGGCCGTCACGGTCTTGCCGCGCGTGACTTCCTTGAGCTGCTCGTAGGCGCCCTGCACGCCGAAGCGGCGCATCACGGTCTGGATCGGCTCGGCCAGCACTTCCCACGAGGCCTCGAGGTCGTCGGCCAGCGCTTCCTGGTTGATTTCGAGCTTGCCCAGGCCGGTGGCCAGGCTCGCGTAAGCCAGCGTGGCGTAGCCGAAGGCCACGCCGATGTTGCGCAGCACCGTGCTGTCGGTCAGGTCGCGCTGCCAGCGGCTGATGGGCAGCTTCTCGCTCAGGTGGCGCAGCACCGCGTTGGCCAGACCCAGGTTGCCCTCGGCGTTCTCGAAGTCGATCGGGTTGACCTTGTGCGGCATGGTCGACGAGCCGATCTCGCCCTTCTTCAGGCGCTGCTTGAAGTAGCCCAGGCTCACGTAGCCCCAGATGTCGCGCGAGAAGTCGACCAGGATCGTGTTGACGCGCGCCACGGCGTCGAACAGCTCGGCCATGTAGTCGTGCGGCTCGATCTGGATGCTGTACGGCTGGAAGCTCAGGCCCAGGCCCAGCGGCGCGGGCGTCTCGACGACCTTGCGGCTGAAGGCTTCCCAGTCGAACTCGGGCCAGGCGGCCAGGTGGGCGTTGTAGTTGCCGACCGCGCCGTTCATCTTGCCCAGCAGCTGCACGGCGGCGATCTGCGCGCGGGCCTTGGTCAGGCGCACCGCCACGTTGGCGATTTCCTTGCCGACGGTGGTCGGGCTGGCGGTCTGGCCGTGCGTGCGCGAGAGCATCGACACGTCGGCGAACTGGTGTGCCATTTCGCGCAGCTTGGCGATCAGGCCGTCGATGGCCGGCAGCACCACGGTGTCGCGCGCGGCCTGGATCTGCAGGGCGTGGCTGGTGTTGTTGATGTCTTCGCTGGTGCAGGCGAAGTGCACGAATTCGGCGGCGGCCAGCAGCTCCGGCCGGGCTTCGAACTTCGACTTGATCCAGTACTCGACGGCCTTCACGTCGTGGTTGGTGGTCTTCTCGATGTCCTTGATGGCCAGCGCGTCGGCCTCGGAAAAGTGCGACACCAGCCCCATCAGGTACTTGCGGGCGCCGCCCGTGAGGGGCTTGAACTCGGCAAAGCCGCAGTCGGACAGCGCAATGAACCAGGCCACCTCCACCTGCACGCGACGGTGCATATAGCCCTGTTCGCTCATCAGCGGGCGCAAGGCCGCGAGTTTGGCCGCATAGCGGCCGTCAAGGGGGGAGAGGGCGGAGACGGTGGAAAAGCTCATGCCCGAATTTTAGGCGGCCGCCGGGTGGCCGCGCCGCGGGGGAATTCGGGCGCTGTCTTTTTCCCTTCACCTAAAATGCCTGCGAACAAACGTTAACAAGCGATGGGGAGAGAGCCTTCATGAAACTGATCGGATCCGCCGCCAGCCCGTATGTGCGCAAGGTGCGCGTGGTGCTGGCCGAAAAGCGGCTCGACTACCAGTTCGTGATCGAAGACGTCTGGTCCGCAGACACCACGATCGCCCATTCGAACCCGCTGGGCAAGGTGCCGTGCCTGATCATGGAAGGCGGCGAGGCGATGTTCGATTCGCGCGTCATCGTCGAATACATCGACACCCTGTCGCCCGTGGGCAAGCTCATTCCGCAGCAAAGCCGCGAGCGCGCCGAGGTCAAGACCTGGGAAGCGCTGGCCGACGGCGTCATGGACGCCGGCGTGCTCTGGCGCCTCGAAGCCACCTGGACCGGCCGCGCCGACGCCGAGCGCAGCGCCGCCTGGATCGAGCGCCAGCGCGCCAAGGTCCAGGCCGGCGTGGCCGCCATGGCCAAGGGCCTGGGCGACAAGCCCTTCTGCAGCGGCATCCACCTGAGCCTGTCCGACATCGCGGTCGGCTGCGCGCTGGGCTGGCTGGGGCTGCGGTTTCCCGAAATCGACTGGCGCGGCGACCACGCCAACCTGGCCAAGTTGTACGACAAGCTCATGCTGCGGCCGAGCTTCATCGACACCCAGCCCTGAAACGACAAAGCGCCCCGCGGGGCGCTTTTTTCTTGGGGCCGTTCGGGCCACCGCGTACAGGAAGGCCGAGAGGGGCGCTGCGTCATCGCGGGCCCCGCTGTCGGCGGGAAGACAAAAATGCTGCGAGGCGCCCCGACACGAAGGAGGGAGGGAGGGAGGAGGAGAAGAATCGCCTCGGGATTTCAACCGGACGGCAGGCGCCCGGAAGACCTCGCAACATGAAAACCTGTGGGCCTTGGCCGCCCACGCTCAAGTATGAGCGCGGTGCCGCCGCACGGTTCCCGTTCGAGTGGTAAACGTTTGTGACTCAAAGTTCACATTGCAGGGCCGGTCAGTCGCCGCTGGGGCCGAGCTGTTTCTCGATGACCTGGATGAAGCCGTTCTCGTCGGGCGCCGTCATGCTCGACCACGCCTGAACCACCTTGCCGTCGCGCCCGATCAGGTACTTGTAGAAGTTCCACTTCGGCGTCGTGCCCGAAGCCTGCGCGAGCTGCTTGAACAGCGGGTTGGCGTCGGTGCCGCGCACCGACGACTTGGCGAACATCGGGAATTTCACGCCGAAGGTGCTTTCGCAGAAATCGGCGATTTCCTTGTTGGAGCCCGATTCCTGGGAGAAATCGTTCGACGGGAAGCCCAGCACCACCAGGCCGCGGGCGCGGTACTTCATGTCCAGCGCCTCCAGCCCCTTGTATTGCGGCGTGAAGCCGCAAAAACTGGCCGTGTTGACCACCAGGACCACTTTTCCGGAGTACTGGCACAGGTTCTGGGGCTTTTCATCCTGCAGCCGCGGGAAGCTGTGCTGCAGGATCGCCGGGCATCCGGCGGCGCCGCCCACCGCGGGCGCGGCAGGGGCGGCGGGGGCCGTCTGGGCACCCGCCGACAGGGCGGCGGACAGGCCCGCCACGAGGGAAAAGGCCGTGGCGCAACGTCGCAGCATCGACAATCGGGCGGGGGTTCGCATGACGGGCTCCTGGATCGAAAAGGGGGGTGTGCATCTATGGCGCGGGCGCGCGCGCAAGCACATCATCGCGCGTCTGTCACGGGCGCGCCAAACGGCCCGACTAAAATCGGCGGCCATTGAAAGACTTTGATGCTCTACCCGGAACTCTTCAGACAACTCGAATCCGTCCGCTGGGACATGGACAAGGACATCCCCTGGCAGTCGTTCGACGCTTCCTTGCTGACTGAAGAGCAGGCGCAGACCATCAAGATGAATGCCATCACCGAGTGGTCGGCGCTGCCGGCCACCGAGATGTTCCTGCGCGACAACCGCCACGATAGCGACTTTTCGGCGTTCATGTCGATCTGGTTCTTCGAAGAGCAGAAGCACTCGCTGGTGCTCATGGAGTACCTGAAGCGCTTCAGCCCGCAGCACGCGCCCACCGAGCAGGAGCTGCACGAGGTGCGCTTCGACTTCGACCCGGCGCCCCCGCTCGAAACCCTCATGCTGCACTTCTGCGGCGAGATCCGCCTGAACCACTGGTACCGCCGCGCCGCCCAGTGGCACACCGAGCCGGTCATCAAGCACATCTACACCACGCTGAGCCAGGACGAAGCCCGCCACGGCGGCGCCTACCTGCGCTACATGAAGCGCGCCATGGAAAAGTTCGGCGACGAGGCCCGTGCCGCCTTCACCAAGGTGGGCGTGCTCATGGCCAGCGCGCGCCGCACGGCCCAGGCGCTGCACCCGACCAACCTGCACGTGAACAAGGCGCTGTTCCCGAACGACACCATCCAGAGCCGCATGCCCGATCCCGACTGGCTCGAGCACTGGCTGGACAAGCAGATCAAGTTCGACGCCGGCTGGGAAACCAAGGTCGGCGAGCGCATCCTGCACAACCTGAGCCTGTTGATGAACCGCAGCTTCAAGACCGTGCAGGAGCTGAACCGCTACCGCAAGGAAGTCTCGGCCACGCTGGGCCCCAAGCCCGAATACCAGGGCGCCTGAGTCGCCCCCAAGAGCTCGATGAAATCGCCCCGCATGCCGGGGCGATTTTTTTGGTCAACGGCTGTCACAACGCGGCGACGTCAAACGTCTAATCGGGCATGGACGACCCGACCCTCACCTTCGACAGCCACCGCCGCCGCCTCCAGGGCATCGCCTACCGCATGCTCGGCTCTGTGGCCGAGGCCGAAGAGGTGGTGCAGGACGCCTGGCTGCGCTGGCACGAGGCCGACAAGGCCAGTTTCGATAGCGCCGAAGCCTGGCTCGTGACCGTCGTCACGCGCCTGTCGATCGACCGGCTGCGCAGCGCCAAGGTCCAGCGCGAGCACTACATCGGCCCGTGGATGCCCGAGCCCACGCTCACCGGGTCGCCCGACACGCCCGAGGAAACGCTCGAGCGCGCCGACAACATCTCCGTCGCCTTCCTGGCCGTGCTCGAGCGGCTGGCGCCCGAGGCGCGCGCCGCCTTCCTCATGCGTGAGGTGTTCGACGCCGACTACGACGAGATCGCCCAGACCCTGGGCAAGAGCGAGGCCGCCTGCCGCCAGCTGGTGCACCGCGCCAAGACCCAGGTGCAGGAGGCCCGCCCGCGCTTCCAGGTCTCGCGCGAGACCCACCAGCGCCTGCTGCGCGCCTTTGCCGACGCGGCTGCGCGCGGCAGCATGCAGGACCTGAAGGCGCTGATGGCCGAAGACGTCGAACTCATCGGCGACGGCGGCGGCAAGGTGCAGACCTTCAGCAAGATCCTGCGCGGCAGCCAGCGGCTGGCGCAGCTGTACTTCTCGCTCTGGCGCCGCATGGGCGCCGGCGTACACATGGAGCTGGTCGAGCTCAACGGCGAGCCCGGCATGCTGCGCTTTCTGGACGGCGAACTCGAATCGGCCCAGACCTTCGAGATCGAGGGCGAGCGCATCGTGCGCATCCGCGCCCAGCGCAACCCCGACAAGCTGGCGCGCATCGCCCAGCTGTTCGCGGCCAAACGGGGCGCTTGAAGAAAAAATTCGCGCGGCCTGTCACAGGGCCGGTGGCCGGTGCGTCTTCAGGGTGTAGCAAGCAGATTTCGCTTTTCCTCCTTCAACCACCCTGGAGTACATCCCATGAGCCAAGCCCCCGCCCTCCGTCTCGCCTGGACCAAGTTCGCCCCCAAGTCCTTCCAGGCCATGATCGCCGTCAACGGCAGCTTCGAGTCGAGCACGCTCGGCAAGGTGCTGATCGACCTCGTCTTTGCCCGCGTCTCGCAGATCAACGGCTGCGCCTACTGCCTGGACATGCACGTGCGCGACCTGCGCGTGCAGGGCGAAGACTGGCAGCGCATCAACAGCCTCGCCACCTGGCGCGAGGTGAGCCTGTTCAACGAACGCGAGCGCGCCGCGCTGGACTGGGCCGAAACGCTCACGCGCCTGGCCGACCACCACGCCGACCGCGACGCCGAGTTCGAAGCCCTGAAGGCCGTGTTCAGCGACCAGGAAATCGTCGAGCTGTCGCTCGCCGTGGCACAGATCAACGCCTGGAACCGCCTGGGCGTGGGCCTGCGTTCGCAGGTCGTGGCCAAGGCGATGCCCTGAGCCTCAGCGCCGCTCGACCACCATCGGCGCGATGCGCAGGTTGTCGCGCAGCTGCGTGACGGCCTCGCCCGCCGCATTGCGCGACGGGAACGGCCCGGCCTGCAGGCGGTGCGTGCCGGCTTCGCTGAACACGCGCAGCTGCGGTGCCAGCGTGGGCAGGCCGCGCGCGGCCTGGCTTCTCAGGGTCTCGGCGCCGTCGCGTTCTCGGAACGCGCCGAGCTGCACCCAGAAACCGGCGGCAGCGGAAGAGGGCGCCGATGACGTGGCAGGCGCAGCGAGCGGAGTCAGCGGCGCAAGGTCGGTCACCACCATCGCCTCACGCGGCCCGGCCGGTGCCTCGGGTTCCGACGGTGCCGCGGCCATCACCGGCGTCTGCGGTGCCACGGGCATCGTCGCGGCGGGGGCTGCAGCGGCGGTCATTGCGACCGGTGCCACCCAGGCCGAAGGCACGGCCACCGGCGCCGCGGCATAGGCCGTGCCCGCGTCGCGGCGCCAGGCGCCGGTGCGGATGTCTTCGTTGGTGATGCGCTCGATCTCCACCGGCGCCACGCCGCGCAGCAGGTCGAGCTTCAGCGCCGCCGTGTAGCTCAGGTCGATCACGCGGCCGTCCACGAAGGGGCCGCGGTCGTTCACGCGCACGATCACCTCGCGCCCGTTGGCCGGGTTGCGCACCCGCACGTAGCTCGGCAGCGGCAGCGTCTTGTGCGCGGCCGTCATGGCGTACATGTCGTAGGGCTCGCCGCTCGCGGTCGAGGCTGCATGGAACTTGCGGCCGTACCACGAGGCGATGCCCGATTCGCGGAACGGCCGGTCGTCGGTGATCGGCACGTAGCCGCGGCCCAGCACCGTGTACGGCTTGCTGGTGCCGCCGCTGCTGCGGATCGCCTCGATGCGGGGTTCGGCGTCGGGCACGCGGTCGAGGTCCGACGGGATGTTGCTGCCGGGGCCGTCGCGGCCACTGGCGACGCCGCCGCCACTGCTGCGCGGTCCGCTGGCGCAGCCGGCCAGCACGAGCGCGGCGGCCAGGGCGCAGGCCGTCAGCGCGCGGGAGGCGAGGGCGCGGTCAGCCAAAGACCGCCTTCCACAAGGCCAGCATGGCGTCGCGTTCGGCGCTCAGGGCGGGCGGCGTGACCTGCGTGGGCTCTTCGTTCAGGCGCGCGGTGTGCTGCACGCGGCGCAGCTCGCGGTAGGCGGTGGCGGCGTTGCGGCCCACGCCTTCGGGCAGCAGTCCGGCCTGTTCGGCACGCAGCAGCAGCGCGATGTTGCCCAGGTTGGGAATCAGCTCGGGGTGCGCGCCTGAGGCCGACAGCACCAGGAACTGCACCGCGAACTCGGTATCGACCATGCCGCCGGGGCTGTGCTTCACGTCGAAGCGGTCGGCCTTCACGGGGCGGGCGCCGCGCAGCTTGTTGCGCATGCCGATGATCTCGGCCTTCAGCGCCTCGCGGTCGCGCGGGGCCACCAGCACGGCTTCGCGCACCTGGTCGAAGCGCGCGCCCAGCTCGGCGCCGTGGTCGGCGCTGCCCAGCACGAAGCGCGCGCGCGTCATGGCCTGGTGCTCCCAGGTCCATGCGGTGTTGCTGCCGCGACCGAGCTGGTACTTTTCGTAGGCCTCGAAGCTGGTGGTGAGCAGGCCCGAGTTGCCGTTGGGGCGCAGCGCGGTGTCGATCTCGAACAGGTCGCCCTCGCGCGTCTTCACCGTGAGCCAGTTGATGAGCTTGCGCACGTAGGCCGCATAGACCTCGCCGGCGCGCTCGTCGTCATCGTCGTAGACGAACACGATGTCCAGGTCGCTGCCGTAGCCGAGTTCTTTGCCGCCCAGTTTTCCGTAGCCG
Source organism: Variovorax sp. GW821-FHT09D07 (assembly GCF_059416345.1). Lineage (NCBI taxonomy): Bacteria > Pseudomonadati > Pseudomonadota > Betaproteobacteria > Burkholderiales > Comamonadaceae > Variovorax > Variovorax sp. GW821-FHT09D07. Next base: position 328,546 of record NZ_JBWKOY010000003.1, on the reverse strand, counting down.
ATGATCGCGAACTGCGGCACCTCGCGGTGCCGGTTGCGCACATGGGGCCAGCACCAGCGGGCGGTCACGCGCAGCGTGGTGTCTGCCAGCGCGCTCAGGTCGTCGGCCACCTGCTCGACGGTGATGCGGCCATCGACGTCGCGCGCCAGCGTGCGGAACACCTCGGCGTGGTGGGCGTGGCGCAGCAGGTTCAGCAAACGCTCTTCGTCGGCCTCGCCGGTGCGGGTGAGCGAGGTGTGGCGCGCTTCGAGTTCGCGCTCGAATTCGTCGGCGATGAAGCGGCCCGAGAGCATCTCGTCGCTCGCGAGTTCGTCGATCACGCCGGGATGCTGCATGAGGTAGCGCGCGGGCCATTTCGCGGCGCCCAGCAGGCGCAGCAGGCGCTCCTGCACGGCAGGCCGTTCGACCAGCAGCGCCAGGTAGCTCTCGCGGCGCATCAGCGGCTCGATCCAGTCGGCCCAGCGCATGGCGGCATCGACGTGGCGCGGCGTCTGTCCCGCGCCTTCGCCGTCGGGCTCTTTCAGCCACTGGCCGGTGCGTTGCACCAGCTGGCGCAGGCGGCCCCGGGTTTCCTCGCGCAGGGCGAGCACACGCGGCGTCTCGCACCAGTCCCGGATGCGCTCGGCGAACACGGGCGGCAGGTCGTCGAGCAGGTCGGCCAGGTCGGCGGGCGCGGCGGCCTTCTTGCCGTTGCACTTGCCGTTGCAGGGCTTCTCGCCGCCCAGCAGCTTGTCGAACTCCTGGGCCACGAACTCGCGGTGGGTGTCGAGCTGTTCGAGGAAGGGGCAGCAGTCGGCGTAGCCCATCGACTGCGCGATCCAGCGCAGGTCGTCGTCGTTGACCGGCAGCACGTGGGTCTGCTGGTCGTCCAGGTACTGGATGCGGTGCTCCACGCGGCGCAGGAACTCGTAGGCCGCGGCCAGCGTGTCGGCCGTGTCCTGCGGCATGAGGTTGGCACGCGCCAGCCGTTGCAGCGCGTCGAGCGTGGGGCGCGTGCGCAGCTCAGGGAACTGGCCGCCGCGCACCACCTGCAGCAGCTGCACGGTGAATTCGATTTCGCGGATGCCGCCGCGCGACAGCTTCACGTCGTTGGCGCGCTCGGGGCGTCCGGCGCTGCGGCGCGCCGACTGTTCGCGGATCTGGCGGTGCAGGATGCGCAGCGAGTCGAACACGCTGTAGTCAAGATAACGGCGGAACACGAAGGGCAGCACCACGTTGCGCAGCGCCTGGGCCTGGCCGCCGAGCACCACGGCGCGCGGCGCGACCACGCGGCTCTTCATCCAGGCAAAGCGCTCCCATTCGCGGCCCTGCACCTGGAAATATTCTTCGAGCGCGTCGAGCGAGACCACGCTCGGCCCCGAGTTGCCGTTGGGCCGCAGCGCCAGGTCGACGCGGAACACGAAGCCGTGCTCGGTCACGTCGCCCACCAGCGCATAGATGCGCTTCACGGCCCGCGCGAAGTACTCCTGGTTGGACAGCTTGCCGCGCCCGTCGGCATCGCCGGCCGTGTCGCCGTCGACGTCGTACAGGTAGATGAGGTCGATGTCGCTGGACACGTTGAGCTCGCGCGCGCCGAGCTTGCCCATGCCGATCACCCACAGCTGCGAGCGCTGGCCTTCGGGGCCGAGCGGCGCGCCGTGCTGGGCGTCGAGTTCATGGCAGGCGTCCTGGCAGGCGATGTCCAGGGCCAGTTCGGCCAGCTCGGTCACGGCGGTGGTCACCACCGCGAGCGGGGCCTGCTGGTCGCAGTCGAGTGTGACCAGACGTTCCATCGTGAGCTGGCGCACGATGCGCAACGCATCGCCCACGGCCACGCCGCGTGCGCGCAGGGCGTCGTAGGCGACGGTCATCGATTCGCGCCGGGGCTCGCCGGGCGGCAGCAATTCGAGCTCGGCCGCATAGCGGCGACGCAGCCGCTGGACGAATCGGGAACTGGAAGAAAACGCGGGAGGCGTCGGATTGGATGGCAACTGATTCACACTGGTGTGGGTTGGCGCGGAACCCGGCTCAAGGCTGGCGGTCATAATTCCCGACACAGCGCGATCCTCAATGAACGACACGGCGTCTTCCCCTTCACGTCTGCTCCAAATCACCGCTGTGACAGCGCGCTGGCTATTGGGTCTGCTCTTCGCTGCGTGGCTTCTGCTGGCACTGTCAGTCGTGGTCCTGCACGCGTGGATTGTGCCGCGAATCGGCGATTTTCGCGGTGCACTCGAGGCGCAGGCTAGCAAGGCCATCGGTGTCCCGGTGCGCATCGGCGCCATCACCGCCCGTTCCGAAGGGCTATTTCCGGCCTTCGAATTGCGCGACGTGGTGCTGCAGGACGCAGACCAGCGCGAGGCCCTTCGCCTCGTGCGGGTGGTGGCGAGCGTGTCGCCGCGCTCGCTGTGGCGCCTGAATTTCGAGCAGCTCTATATCGAGGGCCCGCAGCTCGACGTGCGCCGCGACACTCAGGGAAAACTCCATGTGGCTGGATTGCACATGGAGACCGACACGACCGGAGAAACCCGCGCCGCCGACTGGTTTTTCGCGCAGCGCGAGTTCGTCATCGAAGGCGGCACCGTGCGCTGGACCGACGAGCAGCGCCGCGCCGAACCACTGCTGCTGACCGACGTGCGCTTCGTGTCCCGCAACGGCGCGCGTCGCCACGGCCTGCGGCTGGACGCCACGCCGCCGGCCGGCTGGGGCGAGCGCTTCACGCTGCGCGGCCAGTTCCGCCAGCCGCTGCTGTCGATCCGCAGCGGCCACTGGCAGACCTGGGACGGCCAGCTCTATGCCGACCTGCCCTACATCGACGTCACGCGCCTGGGCCAGTACGTTTCGCTCGACGCGCGCATCCGCGAAGGCAACGGCGCGCTGCGCCTGTGGGCCGACGTGGACGACGGGCGCATCGTCGGCGGCGCGGCCGACCTGGGCCTGAACCGCATCGACGCCTCGCTCGGCAAGGGGCTGCAGCCGCTGGTGCTGCGCGCCGTCACCGGCCGGCTGGCGGGGCAGATGAACGCGGACACCTTCGAGTTCTCGACCACCGCGCTGCAGTTCGACACCGTCGACGGCCTGCGCTGGCCCGGCGGCAACCTGTGGCTGCAGCACACGCCGGCCAAGGGCCGCACGCCCGAGCACGGCGCGCTGAAGGCCGACCGGCTCGACCTCGCGGCGCTGGCGCTCATCGCCGACCGCCTGCCGCTGGGCGAGGCCACGCACCGCGTGCTGGGCGCCTACGCGCCGCGCGGGCTGGTCGAGCGCATCGACATGAACTGGCAGGGCGCGCCCGACGCGATCGCGCGCTACCAGGCCAAGGGCCGGGTCAGCGGCCTGCGCGTGGCCTCGCAGCCGGCGCCTGCAGTCACCGCCCCGACCACCCCGGCACCGGCCGGCGCCCCCGCCGCGCCGCCGCGCGTGCACCCCGGCACCCCCGGCCTGAGCGGCGCCACACTCGACTTCGACGCCAGCCACACCGGCGGCACCGCCACGCTGGCCATGGCCAAGGGCACGCTCGAATTCCCCGGTGTGTTCGAAGACCCGGTCATTCCCATCGACCGGCTCTCGACCCAGCTGCAGTGGAAGCTCGACAACGGCGCCATGCAGGTGCAGGTGTCGAAGCTGCGCTTCGCCAACGCCGACGCCGAGGGCGAGGCCGAAGCCCACTGGCGCACCAGCGACCCGGCCACCTCGAGCAGCCGCGCGCAGCACCCCGGCGTGCTCGACCTGCAGGGCAAGCTCACGCGCGCCGACGGCACCCGCGTGTTCCGCTACCTGCCGCTCGACATTCCGCAGCACACGCGCGACTACGTGCGCGAGTCGGTCGTCAAGGGCACCGCCAGCACGGTCGATTTCCGCGTGCGCGGCGACCTGCACGACATACCCTTCATGGACCCGAAGCAGGGCGAGTTCCGCATCGCGGCCAAGGTGTCGGACGTGCACTACGCCTACGTGCCGCCCTCGCTCGCGGCCGCCACCGCCGCGCCCGCGACCCCGGCGTCGCGCACCGGCCCGCCCGCCGCGCCGCCGCCCGTGTGGCCGGCGCTCACCGGCGTGTCGGGCGAGCTGGTGTTCGAGCGCGCGGGCATGCTGGTGCGCAACGCGCGCGGGCGCATTGCCGGCGCGCCCGGCGTCGAAGTCACGAAGGCCGAGGCTCAGATCGCGGACATGTCGCACCACGCCGCGCTGTTGCGTGTCGATGCGCAGGCCAAGGGCCCACTGGGCGAGGTGCTGCGCGCCGGCGCACCGCTGGCTGGCGAGGCCGGGCCCTTCCTGCAGCGCGCGCGCGCTACCGGCTCGGCCGACTACAAGCTGCGCCTGGACCTGCCGCTGGAAAACGTCGACAACACCAAGGTGCAGGCCACCGTGACGCTGGCCGACAACGAGCTCCAGGTGGTGCCCGAGGCGCCGCCGTTCACGCAGGCGCGCGGCACGCTCAACTTCACCGACACCGGCTTCTCGCTGGCCGGCGTGCAGGCCCGCCTGCTGGGCGGCGAGGTGCGCGTCGAAGGCAAGGGCCGCTTCAGCGGGCCGCAGCGCGAACTGGCGCTGAAGGCGCAGGGCACGGCCAGCGCCGAAGGCCTGCGCGGCGCGCGCGAGGTCGACTGGCTCGCGCGCCTGGCCAAGCACGCCACCGGCAGCACGCCCTACGCCGCCACCTTCTCGATGCGCGACGACACGCCCGAGTTCTCGCTTACCAGCAGCCTGCAGGGGCTGGCGCTGGCGCTGCCCACGCCGCTGGTCAAGACGGCCGAAGAGCTGATGCCGCTGCGCATCGAGAAGAAGGTGCTGGCGCGCGACGCCCGCCGCGCCACGCAGGACCAGCTGACGCTCGAACTCGGCCGCGTCGGCTCGGTGCAGTACGTGCGCGAGCTGTCGGCCAACGGCCAGGCGCATGTGCTGCGCGGCGGCATCGGCGTCGGGCTGGCGCCCGGCGAGACGGCGCTGCCGCCCGACCGCGGCGTGTTCGCCAACGTCAACGTCGCCAAGCTCGACATGGGCGCCTGGCAGACGCTGGTGGGCACCGCCGCGGTGGTCGGCGGCGGCGAGCGCGCCGACGATCCCGACCTGGCCTACCTGCCCACGCGCATCGCGGTGCGCGCGCAGCAGCTGGGCATCGCGGGGCGCACCCTGCACAACGTGGTGCTCGGCGGCACGCGCGAAGGTGCGCTGTGGCGCGCCAACGTCGACGCCTCCGAGCTCAGCGGCTACGCCGAGTACAGCCACAGCCAGGCCGGCCGGCTCTATGCGCGGCTCGCGCGGCTGAAGATCGCCCCGGCCGAGGCCACGCAGGTCGAGACCCTGCTCGACGAGCAACCCGGCACCCTGCCGGCGCTGGACATCGTGGTCGACGACTTCGAGCTGCTCGGCAAGCGCCTGGGCCGCGCCGAGATCGACGCCGTCAACCGCGGCGGGCGCGAATGGCTGCTCAACAAGCTCGCCTTCAGCGTGCCCGAGGCCACCTTCACCGCCAAGGGCACCTGGGCCGCGCCGGCGGGCGGCGGCGCAAGCGCCGGCCAGCGCCGCACCACGGCCATGAACTTCAAGCTCGACATCGCCGACGCCGGCGACCTGCTCACGCGCTTCGGCATGCCCGGCGTCTTGCGCCGCGGCAAGGGGCGGCTCGAGGGCGAGGTCAACTGGCGCGGCTCGCCGTTCTCGCTCGACTACCCGAGCCTGGGCGGCCAGCTGCAGGTCGACGTGGAGCAGGGCCAGTTCCTCAAGGCCGACCCGGGCCTGGCCAAGCTGCTGGGCGTGCTGAGCCTGCAGGCGCTGCCGCGCCGGCTCACGCTCGATTTCCGCGACGTGTTCAGCCAGGGCTTCGCCTTCGACTTCATCCGCGGCGACGCCAAGATCAACAAGGGCATCGCCAGCACCAACAACCTGCAGATGAAGGGCGTGAACGCCGCCGCGCTCATGGACGGCTCGGCCGACATCGTGCGCGAGACGCAGAACCTGCGCGTGGTGGTGGTGCCCGAGATCAACGCCGGCACGGCCGCGCTGGTGGCCACGGCCATCAACCCGGCCATCGGCCTGGGCACCTTCCTCGCGCAGTGGGTGCTGAGCAAGCCGCTCGCGGCCGCCGCCACGCAGGAGTTCCACGTCGAAGGCACCTGGGCCGACCCCAAGATCGCCAAGGTGCCGCGCTCGCTGCAGCTGCTGCCCGGCCTGCCGGGTGGATCGACATCGACGGGCGCCAGCGAAGGCAAGAAAACGGAGACCACGCAATGAAAGTCGCAGCCATCCAGATGGTGTCCGCCATCGCCCGCGAAGCCAACCTCGTGCGCGCCCACGCCCTGCTCGGGCAGGCGGCGCGCGACGGCGCCGAGCTCGCGGTGCTGCCCGAGTATTTCTGCATGATGGGCGCGCGCGACACCGACAAGCTCGGCCTGCGCGAAACCGCCGGCGCCGGCACGGTGCAGGGCTTCCTGGCCGACGCGGCGCGCGAGTTCGGCCTGTGGATCGTGGGCGGCACGCTGCCCATCGAGAGCGACGACGCCGACCACGTCTTCAACAGCTCGCTGGCCTTCTCGCCCGAAGGCAAGTGCGTGGCGCGCTACGACAAGATCCACCTGTTCTTCTTCGACAACGGCACCGAGCGCTACGACGAGCGCCGCGTCATCGCACCGGGCGCGCAGCCCGTGGTGTTCGAGCTGCCCTCGCGCGACGGCCACGCCTGGCGCGTGGGCATGAGCGTGTGCTACGACCTGCGCTTTCCCGAGCTGTACCGCGCGCTGGCGGGGCAGGGCGCCGACCTGCTGCTGGTGCCCAGCGCCTTCACGCGCACCACCGGCGCCGCCCATTGGGAGGTGCTGCTGCGCGCGCGCGCCATCGAGAACCTGGCCTGGGTGGTCGCGCCCGCGCAGGGCGGCACGCACGAGAACGGCCGCCAGACCTGGGGCCAGTCGCTGGTCATCGACCCTTGGGGCGCGGTGGTCGCGCAGCAGGCCGCCGAAGAGGGCGTGGTGCTGTTCGACCTCGACGCCCGGCAGGTCGAGCGCACGCGCGCCCAGCTGCCCGCGCTGTCGCACCGCGTGCTCGCCTGACGATGGCCGACGAGGCGCTCGAGGTTTCCGCACCGCCGCAGCGCCGGGCCTGGGTCGTCGCCTTCGCGCGCCTGCGCTCGCTGTGGAAGCGCTGGTTTCTGTGGCTGCTGCTGGCGGTGCTGGTGTCGGCGCTGCTGGTCACCGTCGTGTGGCTGGCCGGCCGGCACGAGGTCGAGCAGGTGCAGGCCGCGCTGGAGCGCGACACCGCCGACGCCGTCGTCGACCTGCGCAGCGGCCTGCAGCGCAACGCCCAGAGCCTGCGCGCCACGCTGGCGCCGGGCATGGAGCGCACGCACTGGGCCGACCGCGCGGCGGCGCAACTGCGCGAGCACCGCGAATGGCTGCGGCTCGAATGGCGCGACGCGCAGCTGCAACCCATCGAGGCCGTGAACACGCCCTACCGCACGCGCATCCTCGAGGAGAGCAACCGCGGTCCCGCGCAGGCCGACGTGGCACAGGCCTGCGCCACCGCGCGCAAGGCCGGCGCGCCCGCCTACTCGCCCAGCCACTACGTGCCCGTGGCCGGCGGCGGCGGCGTCGAGGTGATGGAGCTGTGCCTGCCGATGGACGCCGGCGACTACCTGGTGGCCAGCTATTCGCTGCGCGACACGCTGGTCGAGCTGGTCGGCCCCACGCTCACGCGCGGCCAGGAGGTCGCCTTCACCGAGGCCGACGGCACGCGGCTGGTGGCGCTGGGCACCTCGCGGCGCATCGGCACGCGCGTGTTCACCTCGCAGCAGCGCATCGACCTGCCGGGCGCCTCGCTCATGCTGCGCGTGGACGGCTGGCGCGCCGCGCCCGACCTGTTCCCGAACATGCTCACGGCGCTGGTCACGGCGATCTCGATCGCGCTCGTGTCGGTGCTCGTGCTGCTGGCGCGCGACACCCGCCGCCGCCTGCGCGCCGAGCGCGACCTGGCTGACGCGCTGGCCTTTCGCAAGGCGATGGAAGACTCGGTCATCACCGGCCTGCGCGCGCGCGACCTGCAGGGGCGCATCACCTACGTCAACCCGGCCTTCTGCGAGATGGTCGGCTTCACGCCCGAAGAGCTCATGGCCGACAGCGTCGAGGCGCCGTACTGGCCGACCGAGCTGGCGCATGAATACCACCTGCGCCAGACGCGCCGCTTCGCGGGCGGCCTGCCGCCGCGCGAGGGCTTCGAGTCGGTCTTCATGCGCAAGGACGGCACGCGCTTTCCGGTGCTCATCTTCGAGGCCCCGCTGATCAACGCGCACAAGGTGCAGACCGGCTGGATGAGCGCCTTCATCGACGTGAGCGAGCAGCGCCGCGTCGAGGAACTCTCGCGCGCCAGCCAGGAGCGCCTGCAGGCCAGCGCGCGCCTGGCCACCGTGGGCGAGATGGCCTCGCTGCTGAGCCACGAGCTCACGCAGCCGCTGGCCGCCATCGCCAGCTACGCCACCGGCTCGCTCAACCTGATCGGGCCCGAGGCGCGCGGCGAGCAGGCCGAGGTGGCCATGGCCGTGAAGCGCATCGCCGAGCAGGCCGACCGCGCGGGCCAGGTGATCCGCAGCGTGCACGACTTCGTGCGCCGGCGCGACCGCATGCGCGAGGCCGTGGCGCCGCAGGCGCTCATCGATGCCGTGCTGCCGCTGGTGCGGCTGCAGGCGCGCAAGCTCGACGTGACGATCGAGATCGTGTGCGAAGAGCGCCTGCCCGCCGTGGTGTGCGACCGCACGCTGGTCGAACAGGTGCTGCTGAACCTGGCGCGCAACGCCATGCAGGCCATGGACGGCGCCGACCACGCGCCCGGCAGCCGCGTGCTGCGCCTGCGTGTGGCGCGCGCCCTGCCGGTGGGCGCCACCGTGCCGGCCGACGGCCGGCGCTGGCTCGAGTTCTCCGTGGCCGACCTGGGCTGCGGCATCAGCGAGGAGGTGGCGGCGCGCCTGTTCACGCCCTTCTTCACCACGCGCCCCGACGGCATGGGCCTAGGCCTGAGCCTGTGCCGCACCGTGGTGGAGCAGCATGGCGGCGCGCTGATGTTCGAGCCCAACCGCCCCCGAGGCACCGTCTTCAGGTTTACGCTCCCGGCTGCGGGATAGCCGCCTTTTTCTACTTCTTCGTTTCCTCTGTTCCGCTGGACCTCATGGCATGCAACCGCTGATCGATGGCTTGATCTTTATCGTGGACGACGACGCCAGCGTGCGCGAGGCGCTGGCCTGGCTGCTGCGTTCGCGCCGCCTGGCCAGCGAGCACTTCGGCAGCGCCGAGGCCTTCGAGCAGTACCTGGACGAGGCGCCGCTGCCCGACCAGCCGCGCTGCCTGCTGCTGGACGTGCGCATGCCCGGCATGAGCGGGCTGGTGCTGTTCGACCGGCTGGCCGAACGCGGCCTGCTGGCCGAGATGCCGGTGATCTTCCTGACCGGCCATGCCGACGTGCCCACCGCCGTCGAGGCGGTCAAGCGCGGGGCCTTCGACTTCTGCGAGAAGCCGTTCTCGGACAACGCGCTGGTCGACCGCATCGAGCAGGCGCTGGGCATGTCGCAGCGCGCGCTCGAGGTGCAGCGCGTGCGCCGCGGACTGGCCGACCGCATCGCCGAGCTGACCGACCGCGAGCGCGACGTGATGCGCCTCGTGGTCGAGGGCCTGCCGAACAAGCTCATCGCCGACCAGCTCGCGATCAGCGTGCGCACGGTGGAGGTCCACCGGGCGCGCGTGTTCGAGAAGATGGAAGTGAAGTCGGCGGTGGAGCTGGCCAACCGCCTGCGGGACCTCTAGCCCGCACCGCAGGTCGGGCCTCAGCTGTGCACGTGCTGCGCCGCGCCGTCGCGCGTGGCCATCTCCAGCATGCTGCGGCCGTCGACGATGCCGACGACGTTGCCGTCCTCGCCCAGCCCGGCAATCGCGCCCTCGAACACGCAGAACAGCACGCAGCCGCCGTCGGAGCGCGGCTGGTGGATGTCGCCGGCGGGCTCGTGCATGTAGTCGCCCGGGCGGCCGATGTCGTTGCGCTCGTAGTAGATGTCGCCCTCGAGCACGATCACCTCGATGGCGCCCAGGTGGTGGTGCACCGGCGCCTCGGTGTCGGGATCGACCTTCAGCAGGCAGGTGAAGCCGCCGCTGCGCCGGTTGATGCTCAGCAGCTTGTAGGCCACGCCGGGCATGACCCACGGCTTCCACGGATAGTTGTCGAGCTTCTGGAAATGCGGGTACGGCAGCGTGATGCGCGCATGGGCGGCGCTGGCGGGCGGCGTGGCTTTCAGGGCGGTCAGGGTCATGGTGTCTCCGTGGGTGATGCGGCCGGGATCGGCCTGCGAAGCCAGTCTAGGAGCGGCTTCCCACGCCATGGCATGTTGGCCCGAACGAAGCACGGGATGTCGAAAGCGGCGCGCTTTTGCGCAAGTTGCAGCGCCGTTCAGCGCATGCGGCGATAGGTGCTTGGCGCCACGCCGACGAACGCACGGAAGCGCGTCGAGAAGTACGCGGCGCTGCCGAAGCCCATGCGCGCGGCCACGGCCTCGACGGGCAGGTCGCTGGTGCGCAGCAGTTCGGCGGCGCCTTCCAGGCGGCGGCGCAGCAGGTACTGGTAGGGCGCCATGCCGCTGGCCGCCTTGAAGCTGCGGATGAAGTGGTCCTGCGACAGGTGCACCAGCCCTGCCAGGTCGGCCAGCCCCAGCGGCGTGGCCAGGTGCGCGTCGATGTGCTCGGTCACCCGGCGCAGCTGCCGCGGCGTCAGGACCGGCTGCCGGCGCGCGCCCTCCGTGCGCGGCAACGCACCGCGCCCCGGTGCGCAGTGGCGCCGCACGAGGTGATGGGCCAGCAGGTGCTGGCTCTGCGAGAGCAGCAGCGAATCGGGGCTCGCGGGCACGCTGCCGTACAGCTCCACCTCGCTCACCAGCATCTGGAAGAAGCCTTGCAGCCACGGGTCGCGGATCGCGAAGAAGGGGTCGATCTCCGCCGCCGGCCCGAGGCCTTCCTCAGCGGCGACGCGCGCGATCAGCGCCTGCCCGATGTACAGGTGCACCACGCCGCAGCGCCCGCCGATCTCCCATTCGGTGCCGTCGCAGGGAATGAAGCTCACGCTGCCCAGCCGCGAACGCGAGGCGACGAGCTTGCCGCGTTCGTACTTGCGCACCGCCGTGCTGCCGTTCTCGTGCAGCACCAGCACGTGATGCGCCGCGCCGTGGAAGGGCAGCCAGCACGCGTCCTGCTGCCAGCGGGCGGCGAACAGCTGGTCGCCGCCGGTCACGAGGTACTGGGGTTGCGCACCGGTGCCCGCGGCGATGATGTCCGGGGCGAAACGGGATGCGACGTGGGATGCGACCCTCGATGGGGCCGGCGCGATGGCGTTCATCGGAGTTTCCTCTCGTGTCCGCCCGGCGCGCGGTGCGCGCGCCGCGTGCAGGCCGCGCGATGTTAGGGCCGGCGGTGCCGTGCCCTCATGCGGGATTTCCTCACGGTGCCGCGCGAGGTGCGCGCAGCACCTGGGCTCAGATCTTCTCGGCGACGAAGATTTCGACGCGGCGGTTCTGCGCGCGGCCGGCGGCCGTGCCGTTGTCCGCCAGCGGCTCGCGCGAGCCGCGGCCGTCGGTGGTGATCACGGTGGTCGACACGCCACGGCCCACCAGGTGGTTGCGCACGCTGTCGGCGCGGCTCACCGAGAGGCGCTCGTTGCCTTCCTCGCTGCCCGTGCTGTCGGTGTGGCCGACCACGCGCAGGCTGGCGGTGGTGGCGCTCTTCAGGCCTTCGGCGACCTTGTCCAGCACCTGCGCCAGGTTGCGCTTGACGTTGGCGCGGCCGGTGTCGAACGAGAGTTCATTCGGAATCACGACGTGAAGCTGGTTGTCGGCGGTCTGCGAGATCACCACGCCGGTGCCCTTGGTGGAGCTTTCGAGCTCGGCCTTCAGCGCGTCCAGTCGGGCGGTCCAGCTGTTGGCCGGTGCGGCCTGCTGTGCGGCCGGTGCTTCGGCCGGCGGGGTCGACGATGCGCACCCCGCGATGAACAACACAGCGGCCAGGGCCGCGCTAGACACAACAAACTTCCTCATGAATTTTCCCTCTGCTTGGACCAATGAAAACTGAAGCGGGAACCGGCCGTTCGATAGGGCGGCCGGTTTCCCGGTGGGGCGGCGATCAGCCGCGCTGTGCGCGCTCGCCCACGTAGATCTCGACGCGGCGGTTCTGTGCCCGGCCGGCGTCGCTGTTGTTGTCGGCCACCGGCTCGTGCGAGCCACGGCCTTCGATGCGGAACGCCGCGGCGCTCACGCCGCGTGCCACCAGGTAGTCGCGCGTGCTGGCGGCGCGGTCCACCGACAGCGGGTTGTTGATGGCGTCGGAGCCGGTGCTGTCGGTGTGGCCGATGATGCGCACCTCGGCGTTCGGGTTGTTGCGCAGGCCGTTGGCGAACTGGTCGAGCACGGGCGCGAAGTTCGACTTGATGTTGGAGCGGCCCACGTCGAACGACACGTCGCTCGGAATGGCGAGCTTGAGCTCGTTGTTGGCCGTCTGCGTCACGGCCACGCCGGTGCCTTGCGTGGCGGCTTCCATCTGGCGCTTCTGGTTTTCCATGCGCTGCGACCACAGGTAGCCGCCGAGTGCGCCGGCCGCCGCACCGACCACCGCGCCCGTGCCGATGGCACCGCGGTTGCCGCCGGTGGCCGAGCCGATGGCGGCGCCGCCGAGCGCGCCGATGCCGGCACCGATGCCGGTGTTGCGCTGGGTGTCGGTCATTCCGCCGGCACAGCCGGACAGGACGAGGGCAGCTGCGGTGGTTGCAAGAACGAACTTTTTCATGGCGATCCCTTTCAAGGTTGAATCAAGCGGGCCACAGCTTAGCCCCCGGCGGGTATGCGATGGTACGTGCTCAAAGCCCTACGGAAAATAAGAAAACTTTCGCCATCGCCCGTGAATGCTGCGATGATTGCTACTAAAGTTGTAGCAATAGGGTGCTTGTCCGACAGTGGGCCGCGCCGTGTGGCTACACGAGCAATTCACACTTTGGGCGGCGGATCGGTGTCCTCACGCTCGGCGTCGGGGTCGTCATGCAATTCACCCTTGTTACGCCCGGAAAACATGGTCCACCAGATGATCAAGATCAGGACGAGTCCCGCGGCGAGGGCTTCAAGCAGAATCAAACCCATGAGAAATGGACTCCAGTGGCTGGTCGGGCTTGCGATCGTAGCAACGCTCGCCGGCTGTTCCCTCGGCCCCCGCGCCCCCGACGCCCCCACCCGACCCACCGTCACCCCGCCGCGCGACCTCGGTCCGCTGACCGGATCGCTCGCGCATCCGAAAAGCCGCTGGGTTCCCGTGGGCTGGTCCGAACTGCCGGGCTTCAGCGAAGACCCGCTGCATGAGGCGTGGATCGCGCTGCTGGCCAACTGCGCACGCCCCAACGCCGCCTTCGCGCCGCTGTGCCGCGAGGTGCGCCAGCTGGCCATCGCCACGCCCGAAGAGCAGCGCCGCTGGATGACCGACCGGCTGCAGCCCTACCGCGTCGAATCGCTCGCGGGCCAGAGCGAAGGCAAGCTCACCAGCTACTACGAGCCCGTGTACGAAGCCTCGCGCGTGCCCTCGGCCGGCTTCAGCGTGCCGCTGTACCAGGCGCCCGACGGCCTCGTGCCCAAGCGCCCCTGGTTCACGCGCCAGGAGATCGAGACGCTGCCCGAGGCCCAGGCCGCGCTGCGCGGTCGCGAGATCGCCTGGATGGCCGACCCCATCGACGCGCTCATGTTGCACATCCAGGGCTCGGGCCGGCTGCGCATCACCGAGGCCAACGGCTACCAGCACACCGTGCGCGTGGCCTACGCGGCCACCAACGAGCAGCCGTACCGCAGCGTGCAGCAGTGGCTCATGAGCCAGGGCGTCGCCAAGGTCGGCAAGTGGCCCGACGACACCAAGGCCTGGGTGGCGCAGAACCCGCAGCGCGTGTCGCAGCTGCTGTGGAGCAATCCGCGCTACGTGTTCTTCCGCGAAGAGACCATGAGCGAACTCGACGCCGCCTTCGGCCCGCGCGGCGCGCAGGGCGTGCCGCTGACGGCGGGGCGCTCCATCGCGGTCGACCGCGAGAGCATTCCCTACGGCACGCCGGTGTGGCTCGCCTCGAACGGCCCGACCGCGCAGCTGCAGAAGCTGGTGGTGGCGCAGGACACCGGCAGCGCCATCCTGGGCGCCGTGCGCGCCGACTACTTCGCCGGCACCGGCGCAGAGGCCGGACGGCTGGCCGCGAGCGTGAACCAGCCGCTGCGGCTGTGGGCGCTGTGGCCGAGGCAGTTGCCGGCGCCCTGAGGGGCGCAGCGTCCGCGCTGCCATGTGTGGCGCGGACGTGAAGGTTTTTTGACGAAATCTCGCCGTACCCCAACCAACGGCCGAGCGTTTCACGCGCATGTCATGCGAAGTGCCTAACTTCGCGGGCTGGTTTCAATCCCAACCCACGAAAGATATTGCGCATGACCGCAAACACCCGCACGGACGCCCACGGCGTCGATCTCGACGATGTCGGCACCAACCCGACCGCGAACCCGTCCTTCACCGACCTGATCGCATCGCGCCTGAGCCGCCGCCATCTGTTCGGGCTGGGCGTCGGCACCGCCGGCACTGCGCTGCTGCAGGCCTGCGGTGGTGGCAGCGGTGGCGGCACCGCGTTCCCGATCCTTCCGCCCGCACCGGCCCCCGCGCCGGCACCGGCTCCCGTCCCGGCGCCCCCGCCGATGAAGCTGGGCTTCAACGCCGTTGCCAAGAGCCTGGCAGACGTCGTGACCGTGCCCGCCGGCTACACGGCCAGCGTGCTCTACCGTCTGGGCGACCCGATCGCCGCCGGCGTGGCCGCGTACAAGAACGACGGCTCCGACGATCCGGCCACCTACGACCGCCGCGCCGGCGACCACCACGACGGCATGACCTTCTTCGGCATGAACGCCACCAACAAGTGGGACGCGGCCAACGCCTCGCGCGGCCTGCTGGTGATGAACCATGAAGCCATCACGCCGCTGTTCCTGCATCCCAACGGGCAGACGGCGCTCAACCCGGTTTACAGCAGCGCAACGGGCACGTCGCTGGTCGACGGGCAGCGCAACGTTCCTGACGAAGTGCTGCGCGAGTTCTACCTGCACGGCGTGAGCGTGATCGAGGTCAACAAGAGCGGCAACACCTGGAGCTACAAGCAGGACTCGAGCTTCAACCGTCGCGTCCACACGCTGACCGAAATGCAGTTCTCGGGCCCGGCCGCCAAGACCGACTACCTGAAGACCAAGTACTCGACGGACGGCAGCAAGACCCGTGGCACGCTCAACAACTGCGCCAACGGCACCACGCCCTGGGGCACGTACCTGACCTGCGAAGAGAACTGGGCGGGCTACTTCCGTCGCATCGCGGGCATGACCAACGACGACAAGAACCGCACTGCCAAGGAACTGAAGTCGTTCAGCCGCTACGGCGTCGCCGGTACCGGCCGCGAACTCTGGGCCACCGTCGCCGGCGGCGACGACATCCACGCCCGCTGGAACACCGAAGTCGTCGGAGCCACCGCCACCGACGACTACCGCAATGGCCACAACACCTACGGCTGGGTGGTCGAGATCGATCCGTTCAACCCGACGAGCACGCCGAAGAAGCGCACCGCCCTCGGCCGTTTCGGCCACGAAGGCGCCTGTCTCGGTCCGGTCGTGGCCGGCAAGCCGCTGGTCTGGTACATGGGCGACGACTCGCGCAACGAGTACATTTACAAGTTCGTCTCCACGAAGAACTGGGATGCGGCCGACATCGGCGGTGGCATGGCCGCGGGTGACAAGTACATGGACGACGGCCGCCTCTACGTGGCGAAGTTCAACGCCGACGGCACGGGCGTGTGGCTCGAGTTGAAGCTCGGCGTGAACGGCATTACCTCCAGCAATTTGACCTACGCCTTCGCCGACGCCGCCGACGTCGTGACCAACGCCCGCCTGGCCGCCGACGCCGCGGGCGCGACCAAGATGGACCGCCCCGAATGGGCCGCGGTCAACCCGAAGACCGGCGATGTCTACGTGACGTTGACCAACACCAGCGCCAGCGCGCGCCCCATCGGCAGCACCGACGCCGCCAATCCGCGCTTCTACGACGACAAGACCACCGCCAACAAGTCGCAAAAGGGCAACCCGAACGGCCACATCGTGCGCTTCGCGGACGACAACGCTGATCCGACGTCGCTGAGCTTCAAGTGGGACGTGTACCTCTTTGGCGCGCGCTCGACGGCCTCGGCCGACGTCAACCTCTCGCAGCTCACGGCCGACAACGACCTGTCCAGCCCCGATGGCATGTGGTTCAGCCAGGCCGCGCCCGGCCTGCTGTGGCTCGAGACCGACGACGGCGCCTACACCGACGTCACCAACTGCATGCTGCTGGCCGCACTGCCGGGCAAGGTGGGGGACGGCGGCGCGAAGGCGATCACCAACGTCGATGCCGCGACCAACACCACCCGCACGCAGAACACCTTCGTGGGCAAGGCCCCCGGCACGGAAGGCCTGCGCCGCTTCCTGGTCGGCCCGGCAGATTGCGAGATCACCGGCATCGCTGAATCGGGCGATGGCCGTGCGCTGTTCGTCAACATCCAGCATCCGGGTGAAGGTACGGGCAGGGCCGACATCACCGATCCGACGAAGTTCCTGAGCCACTGGCCGCAGGGCGGCAACGCCCGCCCGCGCTCGGCCACCGTGGTCATCACGAAGGACGACGGCGGCCTGATCGGCCTGTAAACGCCCTCAACCCCCTTCGGGAAACACCGTGGAACCGGCTTTGCCGGGCCACTGGTGTTGCCCCCGGCGAGGGGGTTGGCGCAGCGACACGAAGTGCGCGAAGCCTGGGGGAGCACCCATTACAACGGCGCTGCTGGCAACGGCAGCGCCGTTTTGTATCTGACCTGCTTGAGCGCAAAGCTCGAGCGGATCTTCTCGATCCCCGGGATCGGCGTCAGCTGCTCCATGATGAAGCGCTCCAGCGCCGCCATGTCGGCCACGGCGATGCGGATCAGGTAGTCGCTGTCGCCGGTCATCAGGTAGCACTCCATCACCTCGTCGTGCTCGGCGATGCGCTGCTCGAAGTCGGCCAGCGACTGCTTGCTCTGCGTGGTCAGGCTGATCGAGATGAACACGTTGAGCCCCAGGCCCAGCGCCTTGGCGTTCGCCAGCGCCACGTAGCGGTCGATCACGCCGCTGGTCTCCAGCACCTTCACGCGCGCCAGGCAGGGCGAGGGCGACAGATGCACCCGGCGCGCCAGTTCGACGTTCGACAGGGCGCCGTCGCGTTGCAGCTCGTCGAGAATGCGCAGGTCGATGGCGTCGAGTTCCATGAAATTCCGTAAAGCGCTTGAGTCGCGGCATTTTATGCTTGCGAATAGCCATGAAGTCGCAGGTGCCGGTAGCTAATTTTCCGCAAGGCGGCTTAAAGTGCTGGCATGAACGCCCCGATCTCCGCCGACCAGATGCGCGCCCTGTTGCTCGACACGCCGCCGTCGCACGACCCCGACCCCGAAGAGACCGCCGAATGGCGCGACGCCTTCCTGGCGCTGGCGCAGACGCAAGGTCCGCAGCGCGCGCGCCAGATGCTGGCCGAGCTGGCGCGCCTGGCGCGGCAGCAGCGCATCGGCTGGCAGCCCGAGCTGGCCACGCCGTACGTCAACACCATCGCCGCGGCCGACCAGCCACCGTTCCCGGGTGACCTCGCGGTCGAGGAAAAGCTCGCCTCGCTCATGCGCTGGAACGCGCTCGCCATGGTGGCCAAGGCCAACCAGGCGTACGGCGAACTCGGCGGCCACATCGCCAGCTACGCGAGCGCGGCCGACCTGTTCGAAACCGGCTTCAACCACTTCTTCCATGCGCGCAGCCCGGCGCACCGCGGCGACCTCGTGTTCTTCCAGCCGCACAGCGCGCCCGGCGTGTATGCGCGGGCCTACCTCGAAGGACGCCTGAGCGAAGAAGACCTGAACCACTACCGCCAGGAACTCACCGCGCCGGCCTTCACCGACGGCAGCGGCGCGCGCGGCCTGTGCAGCTACCCGCACCCGTACCTGATGCCGGACTTCTGGCAGTTCCCCACCGGCTCGATGGGCATCGGCCCGATCAGCTCGATCTACCACGCGCGCTTCATGCGCTACCTCACGCACCGCAACCTCTTGAACTGCGAAGGCCGCAAGGTCTGGGGCGTGTTCGGCGACGGCGAGATGGACGAGCCCGAATCGATGAGCGCCCTGACGCTCGCCGCGCGCGAAAAGCTCGACAACCTCGTGTGGGTCGTCAACTGCAACCTGCAGCGCCTGGACGGCCCGGTGCGCGGCAACGGCCGCATCATCGACGAGCTCGAGAAGCTCTTCGCCGGGGCAGGATGGAACGTCGTCAAGCTCGTGTGGGGCAGCGACTGGGACGGCCTGTTCGCGCAGGACGTGAGCGGCGCCCTCGCGCGCGTGTTCGCCGAGACCGTCGACGGCCAGATGCAGACCTTCGCCGCCAAGGACGGCCGCTTTAACCGCGACAACTTCTTCGGCCAGAACCCCGAGCTCGCGCGCCTGGCCGAAGGCATGACCGACGAGCAGATCGACCGCCTGAAGCGCGGCGGCCACGACCTCGTGAAGATCCACGCCGCGTACGCCGCCGCTGCCGCCCACAAGGGCCAGCCCACCGTGATCCTGGCCCACACCAAGAAGGGCTACGGCATGGGCAGCGCCGCGCAGGGCAAGATGACCACGCACTCGCACAAGAAGATGGGCGACGTCGACCTCATCGAGTTCCGCGACCGCTTCAACCTGCCGCTCACCGACGCGCAGGCCACCGCGATGGACTTCTACCGCCCGGCCGAAGACAGCGCCGAGATGCGCTACCTGCGCCAGCACCGCGAAGCGCTCGGCGGCGCCATGCCGCGCCGCGAGACCGCCTGCGACGTCGTGCCCAAGCCCGACATCGCGGCCTACGCGCAGTTCGCCACGGCCGCCGCGGGCAAGGAGATGAGCACCACCATGGCCTTCGTGCGCATGCTGGGCAACCTCATGAAGGACAAGGCCCTGGGCCCGCGCATCGTGCCCATCGTGGCCGACGAGGCGCGCACCTTCGGCATGGCCAACCTGTTCAAGCAGGTGGGCATCTATTCGAGCGTGGGCCAGCGCTATGCGCCGGAGGACATCGGCTCGGTGCTGAGCTATCGCGAAGCCACCGACGGCCAGATCCTCGAAGAGGGCATCAGCGAGGCCGGCGCCATCGCCAGCTGGACGGCCGCGGCCACCAGCTACAGCGTGCACGGCCTGGCGATGCTGCCGTTCTACATCTACTACTCGATGTTCGGCTTCCAGCGCGTGGGCGACGCCATCTGGGCTGCCGCCGACCAGCGCGCACGCGGCTTCCTGCTGGGCGCCACGTCGGGGCGCACCACCCTCGGCGGCGAAGGCCTGCAGCACCAGGACGGCAGCAGCCACCTCGTGGCCGCGACCATTCCCAACTGCAAGGCCTACGACCCGGCCTTCGCGGGCGAGATGGCCGTCATCGTCGACGCGGGCATCCGCGAGATGATGGTCGAGCAGCAGGACGTGTTCTATTACGTCACGCTCATGAACGAGAACTACGCGCAGCCCGACCTGCCGGCCGGCGCCGAGGCCGACATCCTGCGCGGCTGTTACCGCTTCGGCACGTACGCACCGGCATCGGGCAAGGCGAAGCAGAGCGTCACGCTGCTGGGCTCGGGCGCGATCCTCACCGAGGTCATCAAGGCCGCGCAGCAACTGGCCGACGAAGGCATCGCGGCCGAGGTGTTCAGCGTCACGAGCTGGAGCGAACTGGCACGCGACGGCCAGGCCTGCGAGCAGCGCGCGCTGGCCGGCGAGAAGAATGCCGGCACGCCCTTCGTCGCGCAGCAGCTCGGCAAGGGCGGCAAGGCCCCGATCGTCGCCGCCACCGACTACGTGCGCGCCCTGCCCGAAAGCGTGCGCGCCTTCCTGCCCGAAGGCCGCCGCTACCTCACGCTGGGCACCGATGGCTTCGGTCGCAGCGACACGCGCGCCGCGCTGCGCGGTTTCTTCGGCGTGGACGCGGCGAGCATCGCGCGGGCCGCGCGCCACGCGCTCGGGTAAAGGGCTTAGATGGACTGCTGGACTGGCCGAGGGGGCCAGTCCGCCGGTGCGTCGATGGTCTCGAGCGACTGCAACGCAAACGTTCGGCGCGGCGCGCGGTTTCGCAGCCGCGCCTCACGCACCTTGACTTGGGCACGCACGTGCCGATGCAGAGGAACAAGTCCGTCCTGGAGCGAGCGCTCCATCGCAGTGTGTGCCACGGTGCCGACGATCACACTTCGATCCGTGTGCAGGCGCAACTCGAAACGCGATGAATGCTCGGCCCAGCCGATGATTTCACCCTGAAATGTTTCGACTCGATCTTCGATCGTCATGGCCTCGGCGCGTTGTCGCGCTCGTTGTATGGCCTGCGTCGTCAGTTCGAAATCGCGCTCGCCCTCGACCACGCGAAGGCTGGCGCCTTCATCGTCGAGCAACTTGAAGAATTCTCTCAATGCCCCGAGTTGTCGGTTGTCGACATCGGCCGAGGCTTCATCGAACAGCGCATCGTCTGCGGCGGCCATGCGCGACAAGGTGTTGGCAACCTGATCGACCACCTCCTTGAGCACCACATCGCCAGAAGCGGGTTCGTTGCCTTCCAGAACGAAGCCAAATGATCCGCGCACGACGTCGGTGACCACCAATTGGGTGTCGTGGCTCATGGGGACCCGGCCGCGGGATGAAAGAGGGCCTGTCTCCACTGCGGCGTAACGCTGGCTGATCAGCTTCTGGAATTTTCCGACCGCCTGCGTGCCGAATGCGGCCTTGATCCCATGAGAGCCGACGACGGGTCGGCCACCAAAAAACAGGGCGACGCCAACGGGCGCCTGCACGCTGACGTTCGACAGTTCTGCCAGCTCTTTTTCGAGGCGCAAGACGCGTTGCCCGTATTGGCGTTCTGCGATCGGATCCTCATGGGTCCGGCCATCGGCCAGCAACTGCCGTGCTTGTGCCAGGTCTGCCTGCAGGAATTGCTTCTCAAGCTGAGCCAACATGGGGTTCTCCTTGGGGCATCAGGGAATCGAGCATCGGGCGCGCGATGACATCGTCAGAACTCAGCGGCAGTTGCAGCATGCCTTTCCACAGTGCATCGCCTCGACGATGGGAGTACAAGCCATACCAATAACGTGTTTGCTGTACCAGCCATTCAGGCGCCGTTGTGAGATTAACAATGTTGGTGTCGCAATGGAATTCATGTTTGCATCGGTCCAGATCGAACAGATCGGGCCGAGCATCCATCATTTGATTGATATCCGTCTTGCTCATTCCATGAGGAGGGTGAGCAAAGGTCACGACATCGATATCCCTTGGCGCTCGATCTTCGCGGGCTTCGATATCTTCGACGAAGCTGCCATCGAGCCACTGAAAGCCCTGTACGAAACCCAGCGCGTTCAACTCGGCCCGATAGCGTAGCAGTCCATCGAGTACGCGACACCGCTGCGGATTGATTGCGAACCGTTGCACTAATTCACCCGCCGCGACCGCATAGGGCGAACTGTGCGGGCTTGTCATTCGTTCGCCTACAAAAGGCGGCAAGACGTGCGAGTGGTTGAAGTCGGGAATCACAGGGGGAGGATAGCGGTCATATACAACCTGTTGCTTGTCGCGCGCTGAAACTGCGCCTCGAAATGCGCCGAAATACATCCTCGCCGCCTCTTCGCAACAACCGGTGAACCATTCGTCCCTAAGTTAGAGTCGCAGGCCCCACCGCCTTCCCGCGCCCATGACCGCCCGCTTCCAGTCCCTTGCTCCCGCCGTCCGCCTGGCCGACCAGGTGGCGGAAGCGCTCGTGGCCGAGGTGCGCAGCGGGCGCCTGTCGGAAGGCGACCGGCTGCCCACCGAGACCGCGTTGGCCACCCAGTTCGGCGTGAGCCGCACGGTGGTGCGCGAGGCGGTGTCGCGGCTGAAGTCGCTCGGGCTGGTCGATTCGCGCCAGGGCAGCGGTGTGTACGTGCGCGCTGCCGGCGTGGAGCCGCTGCGCTTCGAGATGCCGCACGTGGCCTCGCGCGAAGCGGTGGTGCAGATGGTCGAGCTGCGCCGCGCGCTCGAGGCCGAGGTGGCCGCGCTCGCGGCCGAGCGCCGCACGCCCGAGGACATGCTGCGCATCCGCGACGCCATCGATGCGCTGCACGCGGCGGTGTCGATGGGCGGCAACGGGGCCGACGAGGACGTGCGCTTTCACCGCGCCATCGCCGAGGCCGCGCGCAATCCGTTCCTCATCGGCACGCTGCAGTACCTGCGGCAGTTCCTGCATGGCGCCACCCGCGTCACGCGCGCCAACGAGGCGCGCCGCGCCGACTTCGTGCGCGAAGTGGCGCAGGAACACGCGCGCATCGTCGAGGCCATCGACGCCGGCGACCCGCTGGCCGCGCGCGAAGCCGCCAAGGCGCACATGGACAACGCCATCCGCCGCATCGAGCAGGCCGACCCGGCCTTCTGGCAGCAGGAAGGCGCCCAGCTCGCCCGACCCCTGGTCGAAGGCTGGCCTGCGGGCAAGTAAGCCCACGCTCACAATTTTCGGCAGGGGCAGAATGTGCGGGTTATCCCGTATCCGGGAGCTTGTCTTAAATTTGTATGATGACCTGACAAGTAAGGGGCGACCGCGCCGCAGGGTGACGGGACGGCCCCGTTTTTTCATCCAGCGGACTCCCTCCCCATGACTTCCACCCTCCAGGCCGGCGCGCCCCTCGCGGCTGACGCGCCCGACGCCGCGCTCGAAAAACGCGCCTACGCCAAGGTGTTCTGGCGCCTCGTGCCCTTCCTGATGCTGTGCTACGTGGTCGCGTACCTCGACCGCGTGAACGTCGGCTTCGCCAAGCTGCAGATGGGCGCGGACCTCGGCTTCAGCGAAACCGTGTTCGGCCTGGGCGCCGGCATCTTCTTCCTGGGCTACTTCCTGTTCGAAGTGCCCAGCAACCTGCTGCTCAACCGCGTGGGCGCGCGCGTGTGGATCGCGCGGATCATGATCACCTGGGGCCTGCTGTCGGCCTGCTTCGTGTTCGTGGAAACGCCGACCAGCTTCTACATCCTGCGCTTCCTGCTCGGCGTGGCCGAGGCGGGCTTCTACCCCGGCGTGATCCTGTACCTGACGCACTGGTACCCGTCGCACCGGCGCGCGCGGATCATCGCGGTGTTCATGTCGGCGATTCCCGTGGCGGGCATCTTCGGCAACCCGCTGTCGGGCTGGATCATGGACGCCTTCCACGGCGTGTCGGCCATGCACGGCTGGCAGTGGATGTTCATCATCGAAGCCATTCCCGCCGTGCTGGTGGGCGTGATGGTGCTGTTCTATCTGGACAACGGCATCAAGCATGCACGCTGGCTCTCGCCCGAAGAGAAGCAGCTGCTGCAGCGCGAGGTCGACCGCGACCAGGCGCACGGCGCCAAGGGCCCGCATTCGGTGGGCGCGATGTTCCGCGACGCGCGCGTGTGGTGGATGGCGCTCATCTACTTCGCCTTCGTGATGGGCCAGTACGCGCTGACCTTCTGGCTTCCCACGCTGGTGAAGGCCACGGGCGTGCAGGGCAACTTCAACATCGGCCTGCTCAGCGCCATTCCGTTCCTGTGCGCGATCGTCGCGATGAACCTGTTCGGCCGCAGCGCCGATGCGCGCCGCGAGCGCCGCTGGCACCTGATCATCCCCGCGATGATGGGCGCGGTGGGCTTCACCGTGGCCGCTTCGTACACGCAGAACACGGTCGTGTCGCTGACCTTCCTGTCGCTCGCCGCAGCCGGCGTGCTCACCTGCGCGCCGCTGTTCTGGTCGCTGCCCACCGCCTTCCTCTCGGGCACGGCGGCGGCAGCGGGCATCGCGGTCATCAACTCGGTGGGCAACCTCGCGGGCTTCGTGAGCCCGTACCTCATCGGCTACCTGAAGGACCTCACGGGCAGCACGCAGATCGGCATGTACGTGCTGGCCGGCGCGCTGGTGCTCGGCGCCATCGGCGTGTGGCTCACGCCCAAGCAACTGGTCAACCGTTGATCGAAGGACGCACGACATGACTTCTTCTTCCAACACCACACCCGTCGTCGGCCTCGTAGGCCTGGGCGCCATGGGCAGCGGCATGGCGCAATCGCTGCGCCGCGCGGGCCATGCGCCGCATGTGTTCGACGTGCGCCCCGGTGTCGCCGAAGCCTTCGCGCGCGAAGGCGGCACCGCCTGCGACACGCTGGCCGCGCTCGGCGCGCAGTGCGACATCGTGGTCAGCGTGGTCGTCAACGCGGCGCAGACCGAATCGGTGCTGTTCGGCGACGGCACCACGCCCGGCTGCGCGGCGTCGATGAAGCCCGGCAGCCTGTTCGTGATGTGCTCCACCGTCGACCCGAACTGGTCGGTGGCGCTCGAAGCGCGCCTCGCGCAGCAGGGCATCCTGTACCTCGACGCGCCCATTTCCGGCGGCGCCGCCAAGGCCGCGAGCGGCCAGATGACGATGATGACCGCCGGCACGCCCGCGGCCTACGAGAAGGCCGGCGCGATGCTCGACGCGATGGCCGCCAAGGTCTACCGCCTAGGCGACTCGGCCGGCGCGGGCAGCAAGGTGAAGGTCATCAACCAGCTGCTGGCCGGCGTGCACATCGCCGCTGCGGCCGAAGCCATGGCGCTGGGCTTGCGCGAAGGCGTGAACCCCGACGCGCTGTACGAGGTCATCACCCACAGCGCCGGCAACAGCTGGATGTTCGAGAACCGCATGGCCCACGTGCTGGCGGGCGACTACACGCCGCTGTCGGCCGTCGACATCTTCGTGAAGGACCTGGGCCTGGTGCTCGACGTGGCGCGCGCCAGCAAGTTTCCGCTGCCGTTGTCGTCCACCGCGCACCAGATGTTCATGCAGGCCTCCACGGCAGGCTTCGCGCGCGAGGACGACAGCGCGGTCATCAAGATCTTCCCGGGCATCGAACTGCCCGCCGGGAAAAAATAGCATCGAGCGACAGCGCTCCACCGACCCAGGAAAGACACACACCATGAACGTTCTCATCACCGGCGGCTGCGGCTTCCTCGGCGCCCGCCTCGCCCGCACCCTGCTCGCCGGCGGCCCGCTCGCACTGGCCGGCGGCGCGGCGAAAGACATCGCACGCATCACGCTCGCCGACCGCGTGCCGCCGCCCGCCGACCTCGCAGCCGACGCGCGCGTGCAGTTCGTGCAGGGCGACCTGTACGAGCAAGCCGCCAACGGCGCATTGCCGCTGGCCGACACCGACGCCGTGTTCCACCTCGCCGCCGCCGTGAGCGGCGAGTGCGAGGCCGACTTCGACCTCGGCATGCGCAGTAACCTGGACACCACGCGCGCCCTGCTCGACGCCTGCCGCAGCGCGGGCCATGCACCCGTGTTCGTGTTCTCCAGCTCCGTCGCCGTGTTCGGCGATTCGCCCGAGCAGCGCCTGCCCGCGGTGATCGAAGACACCACGCTGCCCACGCCGCAGAACAGCTACGGCATCCAGAAATTCATCGGCGAGCAGCTCGTGGCCGACTACACCCGCAAGGGCTTCGTGCAGGGCCGCAACGTGCGGCTCATGACCGTGTCGGTGCGCCCGGGCCGTCCGAACGGCGCGGCCTCCAGCTTCCTGAGCGGCATGCTGCGCGAGCCGCTGGCCGGCGTGCGCGCACGCTGCCCCGTGGCGCCCGAGACGCCGGTCGCGCTGGCCTCGCCCGGCAACACCGTCGCCGGCATCGTGCGCGCGGCCACCGCTGGCGCCGCCGAATGGGGCGCGCGCACCGCGGTCAACCTGCCCGCGCTGACCACCACCGTGCGCGAGATGGCGCAGGCGCTCGAGCGCATCGCCGGCCCCGAGGCCACCGCCCTCATCGACTGGGAGCCCGACGCCGCCATCGCGAAGATCGTCACCAGCTGGCCCAGCCGCATCCACGCGGCGCGCGCCGAGGCGCTGGGCCTGAAGGCCGACGCCAGCTTCGACGCCATCCTGCGCGACTACGTGCGCGAGAACGCGCAGGCGGTCACGCTGGCGCTGAAGGGCTGAGCGATGGCGAAGCTCGTGCTCGGCTGCATCGCCGACGACTTCACCGGCGCCACCGACCTGGCCAACAACCTCGTGCGCGCCGGCATGCGCGTGGTGCAGACCATCGGCGTGCCCGCCGGCCCGCTCGATGCCGACGTGGATGCGGTCGTGGTCGCGCTCAAGTCGCGCACCATCGCGCCGGCCGAGGCCATCGCGCAGTCGCTCGATGCGCTGCGCTGGCTGCAGGCGCAGGGCGCGCAGCAGATCTACTTCAAGTACTGCTCCACCTTCGACAGCACGGCGCAGGGCAACATCGGCCCCGTGACCGAGGCGCTGATGGACGCGCTGGGCTGCGACTTCACCATCGCCACGCCCGCCTTCCCCGACAACAAGCGCACCGTGTTCAAGGGCTACCTGTTTGCAGGCGACGTGCTGCTCAACGAGAGCGGCATGCAGAACCATCCGCTCACGCCGATGACCGACCCGAACCTCGTGCGCGTGCTGCAGGCGCAGTGCACGCGCAAGGTGGGGCTGATCGACCACGCGGTGGTGGCACGCGGCGCGGACGCCATCGATGCACGCATCGCGCAATTGAAGGCCGAGGGCGCGAGCATCGCGATCGTCGACGCGGTGTCGAACGACGACCTGCTGCGCATGGGCCCGGCGCTCGCGAAGCTGCCGCTGCT
The DNA here is from genome assembly GCF_059416345.1 of Variovorax sp. GW821-FHT09D07. Lineage (NCBI taxonomy): Bacteria > Pseudomonadati > Pseudomonadota > Betaproteobacteria > Burkholderiales > Comamonadaceae > Variovorax > Variovorax sp. GW821-FHT09D07. Next base: position 301,856 of record NZ_JBWKOY010000003.1, on the reverse strand, counting down.
CACGGCGGGCTCGGGCGTGGCCATCGGCCTGCCGGCCAACTTCGGCCTCGCGCCGTCGTCGCAGGCCAGCGCGCTGCCGAAGGCCGGCGGCAAGACGGCGGTGGTGTCGGGCAGCTGCTCGCTGGCCACCAACCGGCAGGTGCTCGACTTCATCCAGCGCGGTGGCGCGGCCATGGCCATCGACCCGCTGCGCATCGCGGCGGGCGTGGACGTGACCGCCGAAGTGCTGGCCTGGGCCGCGCCGCTGATCGACAAGGGCTCCGTGCTCGTCTACTCGACCGCCGAAGCCGGCGCCGTGAAGTCGGTGCAGGGGCGGCTCGGCGTGGAAGAAGCCGGTGCGATGGTCGAACGCACCATCGCCGCCATTGCACGCGGCCTGGTCGAGCGCGGCGTGCACCAGCTGGTGGTGGCCGGCGGCGAGACCTCGGGCGCCTGCGTGCAGGCGCTGGGCATCGCGCAGATGCAGATCGGTCCGCAGATCGACCCCGGCGTGCCGTGGTGCCATGCGCGCTGCGATGCGGCGCCCGAAGCCGGGCTGCACATCACGCTGAAGTCGGGCAACTTCGGCAGCGACGATTTCTTCACCAAAGCTTTTACAGTGCTCGCATGACCGAGAACGAAGCCCGCGACGAAATCTGCCGCGTCGGCCGCAGCCTGTTCGAGCGCGGCTACGTGCACGCCACGGCCGGCAACATCAGCGTGCGGCTGGACGACGGTTTCCTCATCACGCCGACCGATGCCTGCCTGGGGTTTCTCGACCCCGCGCGGCTCGCGCGGCTCGATGCCCAAGGCCAGCAGACCGGCGGCGACCGCGCCAGCAAGACCATCGCGCTGCACACGCGCATCTACGCCGCCGCGCGCGGCTTCGATGCCGCCACGGCCTGCGTGATCCACACGCACAGCACGCACTGCGTCGCCCTGACCCTGGGCAACCCGCAGGCCGAACTGCTGCCCGCGCTCACGCCCTACTTCGTGATGAAGGTCGGCCATGTGCCGGTCATCCCGTACCACCGCCCCGGTGCGCCCGAGGCGGCCGAACAGGTGGCGCAGACCATCGCGCGCTATGGCGCGGCCGGCACGCCGATCCGCGCGGCGATGCTCGCGCGCCTGGGCCCCAACGTCTGGCACGAGACGCCGGCCGCCGCGATGGCCGTGCTCGAAGAGCTGGAAGAAACCGCCCGCCTGCAGATGCTCACGCAGGCCACCCGGCCCGCACCGCTCGCCCCCGACCAGATCGATGAACTGCGCCGCACCTTCGGTGCGCGCTGGTAGTACAAACACCCCATGCCCCAATTCGCCGCCAACCTCTCGATGCTCTACCCGGAGCTCGCATTTCTCGACCGCTTCGACGCCGCCGCGAAAGACGGCTTCCAGGCCGTCGAGTACCTCTTTCCCTACGACTTCTCGAAAGAAGAGATCGTCGCGCGCCTGAAGCACAACGGCCTGCAGCAGGTGCTGTTCAACGGCCCGCCTGGCGATTGGGCCGGCGGCGAACGCGGCCTGGCCTGCCTGCCGGGGCGCGAGGGCGAGTTCCGCGAAGGCATTGCGAAAGCCATCGACTACGCCGTGGCGCTCGACTGCCCGCGCATCCACGTCATGGCCGGCCTCGTGCCCGAAGGCCTCACGCGCGAGGCGGCAGAGGCCGTCTATGTCGGGAACCTGCGCTGGGCCGCGGCCGAGGCCGCGAAGGCCGGGCGCGACGTGCTGATCGAGCCGATCAACACGCGCGACATTCCGCGCTTCTTCCTCAACCGGCAGGACCACGCGCACCAGATCGTCGAGACCGTGGGCGCCGCCAACCTCAAGGTGCAGATGGACCTGTACCACTGCCAGATCGTCGAGGGCGACGTGGCGATGAAGCTGCGCCAGTACCTGCCGACCGGCCGCGTCGGCCACCTGCAGATCGCGGGCGTGCCCGAGCGCCACGAGCCCGATGTGGGCGAGCAGAACTACGACTACCTCTTCGACGTGATCGACGAGGTTTCGGCGCAGTGCGGCTGGCAAGGCTGGGTCGGTTGCGAGTACCGCCCGCGCCGCGGCATGGAGCCCGGCGGCACCTCGGCCGGCCTGGGCTGGCTGCGCGACTGGCGCCAGCGCGCATGACGACGACGCTCGAAGCGCTGCGCATTCCCGCGCCGCTGCGTGGTTTCGCAGCGGGCGATGCGCAGGTCTTCGACGTCACGATCGAGGGCGACAAGGTCGCGGCCATCGCGCCCAGCGCCTCGCAGACGCAGGCGCGCGGCACGCTGCTGAGCGCACTCGTCGAGGCGCACGCGCACATCGACAAGAACTTCACCGTGCAGGACGTCGGCGCCGCGCAGGGCGACCTGTTCACCGCCATCGAGCGCATGGGCCGCCACCGCGCGAGCTGGACCGGCGCATCGCTGCGCCTGCGCATGGAGCGCGCGCTGCACGAGGCCTGGCGCGCCGGCACGCGCGCGCTGCGCACGCACCTCGATTGGGTCGAGCTCGAACCGCCGGCCGCGCTGGCCGTGTTCGAGGCGCTGCGCGAGGAATGGGCCGGCCGCATCGAGCTGCAGTTCGTCGCGCTCGTGCCGCTCGACGTGTTCGCCGACCTCGCCGCCGGCGAGCGCATCGCGCGCGAGGTGAAGCGCGCGGGCGGTTCGCTGGGCGCTTTCATCTACCGCAACGACGGCCTCTTCGCCAAGCTGGGCCGCGTGTTCGACCTCGTGCAGCAGCACGGGCTGGGGCTCGACTTCCACGTCGACGAAGGCCTGGACACCGACGCCAGCGGCCTGCGCAGCATCGCGCAGCTGGTGCGCGCGCGCGACTTCAAGGGCCGCGTGGTCTGCGGCCACGCCTGCTCGCTCTCGGTGCAGGACGATGCCGTGGCCGCCGAAACGCTCACGCTGTGCGCCGGCGCCGGACTGCACCTCGTCGCGCTGCCGACCACCAACCTCTACCTGCAGGGTGCGTGGGACCGCACGCCCGTGGCGCGCGGCATCACGCGCATCCGTGAGGCCGCGGCGCACGGCCTGCGCGCGAGCCTGGCCACCGACAACGTGCAGGACGCCTTCTATCCCTACGGCAGCTACGACCTGCTCGAGACCTTCGGCCTGGGCGTCCAGATGGCGCACCTGGCGCCCGCCGCCGACTGGCTCGACACCATCACCGTGAACCCCGCGAAGGCGCTGGGCCTCGCGTGGGACGGCCGCATCGCGCCGGGCTGCCCGGCCGACCTGGTGGTGCTGGCCGCCACCGACGAACACGAACTCATCGGCCCGCGCGGACGGCAACGCACCGTCTACCGCGCAGGCCGGGCACTGGAGAACACACCATGAGCATGGGCAAGCCGATGGCCAACTATGCCGCCGCCAAGCGCGTCGGCGATTTCGTCTTCATGAGCGGCGTGGTCGCCGTCGACCCGGCCACGCGCCGCGCGGTGGCGGGCTACGACGCCATTCCGGAAGAAGCCCGCACCGCGCTGCAGGGCGTGGGCTATGCCACGGGCCAGATGTCGGTCGACATCTTCGAGGCGCCCATCGTGGCGCAGAGCTGGTTCGTGCTGGAGCGCATCCGCCAGATCGCCGCCGAGCACGGCGGCACCATGGAAGACGTGGTGAAGCTGGTGCAGTACTTCCGCCACCTGCCGCACTACGCCTTCTACAACCGCGTGCGCGGCCTGTTCTATCCGGGCGAGCCGCCGGTGAGCACGGTGGTCGAGGTGTCGCGCTTCCTGCCGGGCGACGAGGTGCTCGTCGAGGTAGAGGCCACGATGTACCTGCCGCAGCGCGCGGCTACTTGACGCCCGCGCCCTTGAGCAGGAACTCCGTCACCTGCTCGATCAGGTAGCGGCGGTCCTTGTCGTCGCCCTGCTGCGCCGTGTTGCGGTAGTAGGCGGCTTGGGTGGCGTGGTCGGCATAGAACTGCGTCACGGCCCAGATGTGGAACAGCACCAGCATCGGGTCGGCTTTGTCCATGAGGCCCTGGTTCATCCAGTTCTGGATCACGGCGGCGGCCTGGTCGGTGCGCTGCTTGCTCGTGTCCATCATGCTGTTGATGACGGGCGCGCCGCGCATCATCTCGGCGGTGAAGATGCGCGAACGCAGCGGATGCTCGAACGAGAACATCATCTTGCGCTGAATGAGGTCGCCCAGCACCTTGCGCGGGCCGAAGGCCTCGTCGCTGAAGCCGAACACCACGATCCAGTCGGTCAGGATGTCCTGCAGCACCTGGCGGTACAGCGCCTCCTTGCTCTCGATGTAGTAATGCAGCTGCGCCTTCGACAGGCCCGCCTTGTCGGCGATGGCCTGCGTCGAGGCGCCGGCCAGGCCTTCACTGGCGAACACCTCGATGGCGGCCTGGTTGATGAGGCCCAGCACCTGCGTGTATTTGCGCGAACGCCCGCGCGTGGCGGGGGCTTCGCTGTCGGTGTCCGTCACGCTCACAGCTGCAGCACCAGGTCGGGGCCCTTGGCGCGCGAGCAGCACAGCGCCACCTTGGTGCGCCGCTCGGTGCCCGTGAGGCAGAAGTCGCGGTGCTCGGCGCCTTCGCCGTCGCCCTCGACCACGCAGGTGCCGCACAGGCCCTGCTGGCACGACACGGGGATGTCGATGCCCACTTCGTGCAGCGCGTCGACCGCGGTCTGGTCGGCCGCGACCGGCACTTCGATGCCGCGCCGCGCCAGCTTCAGCGTGAAGGGCAGGCCCGTGGTGGCGGCGGCCGTGCCGGTGGGCGCGGCGAAGTACTCGGTGTGCAACGCGTCTTCGGGCCAGTGCGCGGCGGCCTCGCGCACCGCCTGCATGAAGCCGCCGGGGCCGCAGACGTACAGGTGCGTGTCGGGCGCGCGCTCGGCCAGCAGCGCGCGCAAGTCGATGCGCTGCGTCGCATCGCCCTGGTCCAGGTGCAGCTTCAGGTGCGGCGCCAGCGCGGGCGCGTGCAGCGCCTCGGCGAAGGCCAGGTGTTCCTCGCTGCGCGCGAACACGCACAGCGTGAAGTCGGCGCCGCGCGCGGCCAGCGCCTGCGCCATGGCCAGCAGCGGCGTCATGCCGATGCCGCCGGCCAGCAGCAGGTGGCGGCGGGCTTCGGCGCGCAGCGGGAAGGTGTTGCGCGGTGCGCTGATCGCAATGAGGTCGCCCTCGCGCACGCGCTCGTGCATCGAGGCCGAGCCGCCGCGGCTGGCGTGCTCGCGCTTCACGCCGATCACGTAGCCGCCGCTGCCCGAGGGCGCGCGCGCCAGCGAGTACTGGCGCGAGAAGCCGCCGGGCATGTGCACGTCGATGTGCGCACCGGCCTCGTAGCCGGGCAGCGGCCGGCCCCACGGATGCGCCAGCTCGAAGGCCAGGATTTCCGGCGTCTGCCGCGAGATGCGTTCGACACGGACGGTCAGCGTGCGTTCGAGGCTCATGGTGTGTGTCTCCCTGCGTGTCTACTGGATGTTGTGCAGCGTGCGCGCCACGCGCGCGATGAAATGGGTGCGGTCGCGGTCGGTGACGGCGTTCATGTCGTGCAGCTGCAGCCACGTCACCTTGCAGCGCCACGCGAACAGCGCCCGCAGCGCGCGCGTGAACAGCCGCCGCCCCGGGTCGCCGATGGCCATCACGAACCAGCGCGGCGAGCCGCCGGTGGTCACCACCGTCAGCCGGCGGATGTGCCGCATGCCCGACTTCGCGAGTTGCCCCTTGCGCTCGGCGGGCAGGAAGGCCACGCCCGGCAGCCACACGCGCTCGAGCCAGCCCTTGAGCATGGACGGCGGTCCATGGAACCAGGTGGGGTAGACGAACACCAGGTGCTCGGCCCACAGCAGCGCTTCGACGTGGGGTTTCACGCGTTCGCGGATCAGTTCGGGGTTGTCGAGGTAGGCGATGCGCTCTTCGCGTGTCAGCGTCGGGTCGAAGCCCTCGGCGTACAGGTCGATGGCCTTGACGGGATGTCGCGGCGTGAGGGCCTCGAGGGCGGTGCGGTACAGCGCGTGGTTGAAGCTGTCAGGGTTCGGATGGCAATGGACGACGAGCGTTTTCATGGTTCGGGCCGGTTCGCCTGTTCGGCGAGACGGGGTCAGAGCCCAAGGGAACAAAGGCCGCGCAGTGCCTTATGGCAACCCAGGCGCCGGCATCTGACCCCGGCGCAAGCCCCGCGCGACCCACGGGAAAAAACGAAGCGAATTACTTGCCGGTGAGCTTCTTGCGGATGTCGACACCCACGCCCTTGTTGACGAACTGCGTGGTCGCGACCTTCGACAGGTCGATCTCGCCCGGCTTGTACAGGCCGGCCTTGACCATCTTGTCGTAGAAGTCCTTCACGCGTGCTTCGTCCATGGCGCCGATGCCCTTGGTGAGCGAGTCGCCGCTGTCGATGATGCCCATCTTCTTGATGAGATCGATGGAGCCCTGCAGCGCGGCCGGCGTGGCGTCGGGGTTGGTCTTGGCGATGAGCTCGTTGGCGGCCTTGTTGTCGCCGTACAGGTAGTTGTTCCAGCCGACGATCGAGGCCTCGATGAACTTGCGCACCGTCTCGGGCTTGGTCTTGATGAGGTCGGCGCGGGTCTCGATGGTGGTGGCGTAGGTCGAGAAACCGTGGTCGGCCAGGAGGTGCACCACCGGGTCGAAGCCGGCCTGGGCCTTGATCGACAGCGGTTCCGAGATGGCGTAGCCCTGTTGAATGGACTTCTTGTCGGCCAGGAACGGGCCCACGTTGAAGGTGTAGGGCTTGAGCTGCGCGTCCTTGAAGCCGTGCTCCGACTTCATCCACTGCCAGAAGCTGAACTGGCCATCCTTGCCGATGAAGGCCACGGGTGCCTTCGTCATGTCCTTGAAGGTGTCGTAGCCCTGGCCCGGGTGGGCGAACATGGCCTGCGGGTCTTTCTGGAAGATGGCGGCGACCACCACGGTGGGCACGCCGTTCTTCACGTTGTCGAAGGACTGCAGCAGGTTGCCGGTCATGAGGAAGTCGACCTTGCCGGCCGGCAGCATGGGCCGGTTGTTGACCATCGGGCCGCCCTGCATGATTTCCACGTCGAGCCCGTACTTCTTGTAGGTGCCGTCCACCAGCGCCTGGTAGAAGCCGCCGTGGCCGGCCTGCGCCTTCCAGTTGGTGGCGAACACCACTTTGTCCTGGGCCTGTGCGGCGAAGGCGGCGCCTGCGAGGGCCAGGCCGAAGGCCAGCGGCCGAAGAGAGAAAGCGGGGATGCGCATGGGGACGGACTCCTGTGGAGGTTGGGGTGGGGACGGGATGCGAAGACTAATTGTTTTTCAGCGCTCGACGGCCATGTCGGGCGTCCAGCCGCGCGTCTTGCCGGGGTTCATCAGGCCCATCGGGTCGCTGCGCTTCTTGAACTCGATCTGCTGCGTGTCGATGGTCTTCATGCCGCCGTCCTCGATGGTGAAGACGTGCGGGTTGAAGATCTGCGCGCCGCCTTCCGACTCGATCTCGCGCATCACCTCGTACTGGTGGGCCTCGCCCTTCCAGCGCACGAGCAGGATGCCGAAGGTGCCGCACTGGCCGTTGGCGCGCGCGAAGTCCTGGTGCTGCAGCACGTCGTCGCCGAAGATTTGCATGTGCCGCTCGACCACGGCAGGGTCGAAGGGCTGGGCGTAGGCCACCTGCAGGTAGGTCCAGCTGCGGTCGGCCTTCAGCGCCTGCAGCGTCGTGTGGTTGAAGGCGCACTCGTAGGCCGGCGGCAGGCCCTCGGCCTGCAGCTCGGCCTCGGTGCCGGCCACCGACAGGGTGCCGCCGTGCGCCGCCGTGAGCGCGCGGAATTCGGCCATCGAGTCGGGCGAGACCATGGTGAACACCGCGTGCCGGTCGGGCGGAAAGCGATCGCCCATGGCCGTGTAGTAGGGCGAGAAGCGTGCCTCCACGGTCGACAGCAGGAAGATGTCCAGCGAAGGCGCCTGCGCGGCGATGCCGAAGTCGAGCGCGCCGCGGTAGGTGTCGAACAGCGCCGTGCAGTGCACCCAGTCGACCGCCGGGCTCAGCGCCACTTCCACGTCGAGGATCACGCCGTTGGTGCCGTAGGCGTGGTGCACCTGCTGGATCTCGTCGCCCACCAGCTCGATGACGCGCGGCTCGCGCTCCACCGTCATCACGCGCGCGCGCAGCAGGTTGCCCGGGTCGCGCAGGATGCCGTGGCGGAACGAGCCGATGCCGCCGAAGCCGCCCGCGATGAAGCCGCCGATGCTGGCCACGTGCCAGGTCGAGGGCCACATGCGCAGCGCCTGCCCGGTCTCGCGCGCGGCCAGGTCGATGTCGTGCATGCGCGCGCCGGCCTCGACGCGGATGCGGCCCTCGGCCAGGTCGAGCACGCGGCACATCTGCGTCACGTCGAGCACGAGGCCGCCTTCGAGCGGCACGCACTGGCCGTAGTTGCCGGTGCCGCCCGCGCGCACGGTGAGCGGCAGCTTCCATTTGGCGGCCACGGCCGCGGCCTGGCGCACGTCGTCCTCGGTGCTGACCTTGACCACGAGGTCGGCCACGCAGCCTGCGAGCTGCGCCGTGAGGATCGGGCTGTACCAGTAGAAGTCCTTCGACAGCTGCTTGCGCTGACTGGGCGTGGCGATCACGTTCAGGCCGCGCAGGTCCTCGCGCACGGCATCCCAGTCGACGGTGGACAGCGGGGTTCTAGCGTTCACGGCGCATTTCGCTTTCATGCCAGTGGCCGAGCACGAGGCGCGACAGGGCGGCGAACACGATGAAGATCACGATGCCCAGCAGAGACACCAGCAGCAGCGCCGCGAACATCATCGGGATCTCGGTGCGGAAGCTCGACTCGAGGATGCGCGAGGCCAGCCCCGTTTCCTTGCCCGCCGTGCCGGCCGTGAACTCGGCCACCACCGCGCCGATCAGGCTCAGGCCGCCGGCGATCTTCAGGCCCGCCATGAAGTACGGCAGCGCGCTGGGCGCCAGCAGGTAGCGGAAGGTCTGCCAGGGCGAGGCCTTGTACAGCTGGAACAGGTCGCGCAGGTTGCTGTCGGCGCTCTTCAGGCCGATGACGGTGTTCGACAGGATGGGGAAGAAGGCCACGATCCACGCGCACAGCAGCAGCGCCGCCGTGGTGCTCGACACGTAGATCAAGATGAGCGGCGCGATCGCGATGATCGGCGTCACCTGCAGGATCACGGCGATCGGGAACAGGCCGATCTCCACCCACTTGAACAGCGCGAAGGCAATCGCCAGCAGCACGCCGCCGACGATGGCGGCACCCAGCGCCAGCAGCGTGAGCTTCACCGTGAACCACAGCGCGCCCGAGAGCGACCCCCAGTTGTCGAACAGCGTGCGCAGGATGAGCGAGGGCGCGGGCAGGATGTAGTGCGGGATGTCGTTGGCGCGCACCATCCATTCCCACACCAGCAGCAGCGCCGCGACGATGACGACCGGCACGACGATGCGCAGCGTCGCCTCGCGCCGGCGCAGCTTGTCTTCGTGCGCGCGCAGCGTCTCGGCGGACGGCGTGGCTTCGTTGGTGTCGAGGGGCATCACGGTTTCAATGGTCGATGTCGAGGCCATGGAGCGCTCCGTGCAGAGATTGCGAAACAGCCGTGCAGTGCGCGTTGTAGCGGCTGGAGGTGCGGAAGGCCTCGCCGCGCGGGTAGGGCTCGTCGATGGCGATCTCGTCGATCACCCGGCCCGGCCGCGCCGCCATCACGACGATGCGGTTCGACAGGTACACCGACTCGTACACGCTGTGCGTGACGAACACGATCGAGAAGCGGTGCTCGCGCCAGATGGCCAGGAGGTCGTTGTTGAGCTTGATGCGCGTCATTTCGTCGAGCGCGGCAAAGGGCTCGTCCATGAGCAGCAGGCGCGGGTGCGTGACCAGCGCGCGCGCGATCGACACGCGCATCTTCATGCCGCCCGAGAGCTCGCGCGGGTACACGTCGGCAAAGCGCGAGAGGCCGACCAGTTCCAGCACGTGCTGCACCACCGGCGCGGCTTCGTCGCGGCTCATGCCCGCGAGCTTGAGTGGCAGCCAGACGTTGTCGAACACCTTGGTCCAGGGCATGAGCGTGGGCTCCTGGAACACGAAGCCCAGGTCGCGGTCGCTCTTGCTGTCCTTGGCGCTGCCGGTGTTGGCGCCCGACCATTGCATGTCGCCCGAGCTGATGCGCGTGAGCCCGGCGATCAGCCGCAGCGCGGTGCTCTTGCCGCAGCCCGAGGGGCCCAGGAAGCTGACGAAGTCGTGCTCGCCGATGTCGAGCGTCATGCCCTGCAGGGCGAGCGTGCCATTGGCAAAACGCTTGCCGACGTTGCGCAGGCGGACCAGAGGCGGCGTGGATGGCGTGGTGCTTTCCATGGGACTCCTTGGCGTCAGCGCCAGGCCGGAACGTTGGCCAGGCGCGAGAGCGGGAAGCGGTCGATCTCGTGCAGCAGCTCGACGAAGCGTTGGCCCACGTGGTCGAGCACCGCGGCGCCCTTCTCGGCGCTGGCGCGCGTGGCGTCGCCGGCGGCGCCGGCCGGGTTGATGTCGTGCATCTGCCAGCCGAGCTTGCCGCTGGGTGTGATCGAAAGAAACTTGTTTTCGGCCGCCAGCTGCTCGGTCATGGAGCCGAAGTTCTGGAATTGATCCTTGCGCACGTAATCGGGCGTGAGGTGCAGCATCACCGAACTCTCGAGGTCGCCGGCATGGATGCCGTGCTTGCCTTCGTGCGCGGTGAACAGGCCTTCGGGCAGGCCCAGCGTGTACCAGTTGGCGGCCACGACCATCATGTCGTGCTCTTCGCGCAGGTCGCGCGCCACGATGTCCATGACGCTCATCTGGCCGCCGTGGCTGTTGTAGAGCACCAGCTTGCGCACGCCGGCCTTGGCGACGCAGGCGCCGACGTCCTTCCACAGCGAGATCAGCGTGTTGGCCGACACCGTGAGCGTGCCCGGGTAGCGCGAGTGCTCGTTGCTCTTGCCGTAGGGCACGGTGGGCAGGAACAGCACCGGCAGGTCGTCGGGCAGGTAGGGCAGGCTGGCGCGCACCATGCCGTCGATGGTGGCGGTGTCGGTCGACATCGGCAAATGGGGGCCGTGCTGTTCGGTCGCCCCCACCGGCAGCACGGCGATCAGCCGTTCGCGGTCGAGGCGGGAGAACTCTTCACTGGTCAGGTCGGACCAGAAGCGGCTGCGCAAGGGGGGGTGATTCATCGGGGTGTACCTCGTGGCGGGCGGACGGGATGATGGGCTAAATTATCCATACGGTCAAAAAAGACTGGCTATCCGTGGATACCCGTTGATCTTTATCAAGCAAACCGCATGCCATCAAATTTGCACGGACGGTCAAAAGTCGAGCCGTCCGGGCACCCGGCGCCCCGGGGTCACCAGCGCATGCGCAGCCCCAGTTGCCCCTGCACGCCGGTCTGTTCGGTGATGCCGATGGCGCTGGTGTAGGCCAGGCCGCCGTAGACCGACAGCGTCTTGTTCACCTGCCCGACGATGCCGCCGCCCACTTCGAGGGCGCTCGCGTTGCGGCGGTTGGCGACCCGGTCGCTCGGCCCGAAGTAGATCGCGTTGCTGCCGCTGAAGGTGTGCCACAGGTTGAGCTTCAGGTAGGGCTTCCAGACGCCGCCGCCTGCCTCGAAGCGGCCTTCGAGTCGCGCGCCCAGCCGGCCGGTGACGGCGTTGTCGCGCTGGAAGCGCACGGTCGAGAGGCCGTCGTCGAAGTCGTCGAGCGAGCTGCGCTGCCAGATCAGCTGCACCTGCGGCTGCAGCGTGACGGTGTCGCTCAGCGCCAGCGGGTAGCCGGCCTCGAGCGATGCGGTCACGCTGGTGCCGTGCGGGCGGCCGCCGCGCCCCAGGGTGGAGCGCGCATCGGCCTTGTAGCGCGTGGCCAGCAGCACGGCGTCGCTGTACCAGCCGCTGCTCGCGATGCGCGTCCAGTAGGCGCCCAGGCTGTAGCCCTCGACGGTGAGCCGGCCGGCCGCCTCGTTGGTGGCGCCGCCGGCCACGCCGCTCGCGTGGCCGCTGGCCCGCGTGTAGCCGCCCAGCACGCCGACGCGGTGGCGCCCGCCCGCGCTGTCGGTGGCCGCCAGGAAGTCGTGGCCCAGCTGCAGGCCGCTCACGCTGCCGTCGAACTGCGGATTGGCATCGCCGCGCAGGCGCTGCCGCGTGCTTTCGCCGAACACGCGGCCCCACGAGGCCTGCCGGCCTTCACCGTCCGCGAGCAGTTGCGCATCGCCCTGCCGGTCGTGGAAGGTGCCCAGCTGCGCCAGCCCGAGGCGGCGCACGGCGATCGGCAGGGCGCTGTACAGCGGCACCTCGGGCCGGTAGAGCTTGACCTGCTCCACCGTCGCCGGCGAGCCTGTCTCGGCGATCACCTCGGCGGCTTCCTCCAGCGAGCCCACCACGGTGCCGCCCACGAGGTAGCCGTTGTTGCGCAGGTACCAGTTGTCGCGGTTGCTGCCTGTCGCGCCACCGCGGAACAGCCGGTAGTTGTAGGCACCGGCCTCCACCGCATGGGTCAGCGAGAACGCGTGGTCGGCCGTGGTGCCGCCGTTGACGGCCTGCACCACCAGGATGCCGTCGGCCAGCGTGGGCGCGCCCAGGCCGCCGCGGTTGACCACGCGCAGGCCGGTGGACCCCGTGGCCGCGCCGCCGTCGATCACCAGCTTGTCCGAGGGCGCGTTGTCACCCGCCAGCACGGTGTTGACCTGCAGCAGTGCGCCGCTGCCGCCCACGTAGTTGCCGCGCACCGTGAAGGCGCCGAAGCCGACGCCGTCGTTCGGGCCGGGCAGCAGCGTGCCCTGGTTGGTGACGTTGCCCGCGAAGGTGCCGGTGCCGGCCACGGTGGTGCCGGGCAACACCGCGATGACCGGGCTGGTCAGCGTGGCGGGCAGGGTGAAGCGGCCGGACTCGACGCGGATCGAATCCGAGAAGCTCGCGTCGGTCTGCCACGACCACGCGGTGCCGCGCATCGTCAGGTGCTGGAAGTTGCGGAAGGCGTTGTCGACCGTGCCGCTGCCTTCGAGAAAGGTGCTGGCCGTCTTGCCGACGCCGCCGTCGGCGCCACCCTTGATGACCGAGCCGGTCTGCAATATCAGCGTGCCGTTGCCGAGCGCGCCCATGTAGATCGCGTCGGTGCTGGCGGTGCCGCCGTGGCCTTCGATGGTGCCGGCGTTGACCAGCACGTCGTTGCCGTTCTGGCCGCGGTAGCCGTAGCCGTTGGCGCTCGAGAACGAGGCGCCGGCCCGGTTCTCCACGCGCGAGAAGAAGGTGCCGCCGAGCGTGTTCGCATGCACCGCGTCGGCGCCGCCCGCCGGCGAGTTGGCGCCCGTGGTGGCGATGCTGCCGGTGTTCACCAGCAGGTTGGCCACGAGGTTGCCGCCCTGCAGGTACACGCCCTTGGCCGAGGTGCCGATGGCCGAGATGCTGCCGTTGTTGACCACCGTGTTGCCCGGGCCCAGCAGGGAGATGCCATGCGAACTGCCCCCCGTGGTGGCGATGCTGCCGTTGTTGGTGATGCGCGTGCGCGTGCTGCTGTTCGACGTCACCAGGATGCCCGCGGTGCCGCTGCTCGTGGTGCTCAGGGTGCCGTTGTTGGTCAGCGTGTTGTCGTTGCCCGTGGCGACCATCGCCGCGCGCGCCGAGCCCGAGCCGCCCGACACCGTGATGGTGCCGTTGTTGGTGATGGTGCTCGCATCGCGCACCAGCAGCGCCTGCGTGGCGTTGGTGGTCAGCGTGGCGCCGCTGTTCACGGTGATGGTGACGCCGGTGCTGCCCGGCGTGGCGATCACGCTGGGCGATACGGTCGTGGTGCCGTCGCAGACCACCGTGTCGCCGGTGACCGGCGTGGCGGTGGGGCCGCAGGCCGCGTGCGCGGCGCCGCCTGCGAGCCCTGCAAGGGCGGCCGCGAGCCAGGGAAGGGGGGATGCCGGATGACGGCGGGGAAAAGAGAACCGAGAAAAGTGGGAAAACCGGGGGCCTCGCTCCATGCGCATGTCGTTTGCTCCTTCTTGTTTTTCATGAGGCCGTGGGGGCCTGGAGCGGCGGATTATTCAGTGCAATTGCCCTTCTGGAAACCGACGAACTTCCGTACTCACCGGGTCGGTCCCGATGGCGCGCCGACTTGAATGCGGCCGTTGTTGAGCCTATAACTCAAGCATGGTCTCTTGCTCGTCGCAAGACGGAAAGGAGGCGCCGTGAAAAGACGCATCTATTGGCTGTTGCCGGACCTGGCGAGTGCCAGGCAGGCCATGCACGATCTGCTGCAGGCGCGTGTCGACATCGCGCACCTGCATTTCGCCGCACGCGAAGGCCAGGACATGGCCGGGCTCCATGCGGCCAACGTCTGGCAGACCTCCGACCTCGTTCACGCCGCCAAGACCGGCTGGGTGCTCGGCACCGCCTGCGGCGTGGTCGTCGGCCTGCTGGCCGCGCTGCTGTTCCCCGTGTTCGGCGACGAGCCCGAATGGGCCGTGGCCGTGGGCCTGGCGCTGCTGGGCGGCGTGGTGGGCGCATGGTCGGCCACCATGGTCGGCGTGTCGATCCCGAGCCCGCGGCTGGCGCGTTTCGAGAGCGCCATCGCGCAGGGCCAGGTCCTGTTGATGGTCGACCTGCCGCCGTCGCGCGTGCGCGAGGTCGAGGCGATGCTGGAGGCCACGCACCCCGAGGCCCGCTTCGAGGGCGAAGAGCCGCGGATTCCGGCGATCCGCTGAAGCCGCCGCGCATGCGACTCCCGGAACCCACGATGGCCACCCCAGGGAGCGCAGCACATGACCATCGCCGTCGTCCTGTTGCTCATCGTGGTGGCCTCGGTGGCGTTCCACGCCGTCAACCCGTGGTGGACGACGCCGCTGGCCTCCAACTGGCAGCGCATGGACGACACGCTGACCATCACGCTGCTCATCACGGGCCTGTTCTTCGTCGTCATCAACCTGTTCCTCGCCTACACCGTGGTGCGCTTTCGCCACCGCGAGGGGCGCCGCGTGGCGCCGCATGCGCCCGAGAGCCGCACGCTGGAGCGCTGGCTCATCGGCGGCACCACCGTCGGCATCATGGCGCTGCTGGCGCCCGGCCTCGTGGTGTACGCGAACTACGTGCGCACGCCGCATGACGCGCGCGTGCTCGAGGTGCTGGGCCAGCAGTGGCAGTGGCGCTTTCGCCTGCCGGGCGCGGACGGCAAGCTGGGCGCGACCGATGCGCGCTTCGTCAGCGCCGCCAACCCCTTCGGGCTCGACCCGGCCGACGCGGCGGGGCGGGACGACCTGCTGGTTCCCGGCGACGAGGTGCACCTGCCGATCGGCCAGCCGGTGCTGGTGCTGATGCGCTCCCACGACGTGCTGCACGACTTCTTCGTGCCGCCCATCCGCGCCCGCATGAACATCGTGCCGGGGCAGGTGAGCCGCTTCTGGTTCACGCCGACCGTCGCGGGCCGCTACGAGGCGCTGTGCGCGCAGCTGTGCGGCGTGGGCCATCCGAACATGCGCGGCTTCGTGGTGGTGGAGGACGCGGCGGCCTACGACGCCTGGCGCACGGCGCTGCCGACCTTCGGCGCGATGCAGCTGGCGCAAGCGGCCAAGGCGACGCAGGCTGCCCAGGCACCGGCCGGCGGTGGCGGCCGCGTCGACCAGGGCCGCGCGCTGGCCGACGCCAAGGGCTGCGTGGCCTGCCACACCATCGACGGCAGCACACGCGTGGGGCCGACCTGGAAGGGCCTGTACGGCAAGACCGAGTCGATGGCCGACGGCAGCACCGCGCTGGTCGATGAGGCCTACCTGCGCAGCTTCATCCGCGACCCGCAGGCCCGCCACGTGAAGGGCTTCCCGCCGGTGATGCCGAAGATCGACCTGAGCGAGGAGGAGCTGGCCGCGCTGGTGGCCTATATCCAGAGTCTGGGCAGCCCGCCGGCGCAGGCTGCCACCGAACAGAAGGCCGCGCGATGACCGACGCTGCTGTGCTCACCCATGCCGATGACCATGACGACGACGCCGGCCACCTGGCGCCGCAGGGCTTCCTGCGCCGCTACGTCTGGAGCCAGGACCACAAGGTGATCGCCGTGCAGTACGCCTGCACCGCCATCGCGGTGGGCGTGGTCGGCCTGGTGTTGTCCAACCTGATGCGGCTGCAGCTGGGGTTTCCGGGCCAGTTCGAGTTCATCAACGCCGAGCGCTACTACCAGTTCGTGACCATGCACGGAATGATCATGGTGATCTACCTGCTCACGGCGCTGTTCCTGGGCGGCTTCGGCAACTACCTGATCCCGCTCATGGTGGGGGCGCGCGACATGGTGTTCCCCTACCTCAACATGCTGAGCTTCTGGGTCTACCTGCTGTCGGTGGTGGTGCTGATGGCCAGCTTCTTCGTCGCGGGCGGCCCCACCGGCGCGGGCTGGACGCTGTACCCGCCGCAGTCGATCCTGCCCGGCACGCCGGGCCACGGCGGCGGCATCGTGCTGATGCTGGTGTCGCTGCTGATCTTCATCGTGGCCACCACCATGGGCGGCCTGAACTACGCGACCACCGTGCTGCAGGCGCGCTGCCGGGGCATGACGCTGCTGCGCATGCCGCTCACGGTGTGGGGCATCTTCGTGGCCACGGTGCTGGCGCTGCTGGGTTTTCCGGCGCTGTTCGTCAGCGGCGTGATGCTGCTGCTGGACCGCACGGTGGGCACCAGCTTCTTCATGCCGGCGCTGGTGTCGATGGGGCAGCTGTCGGGCCACAAGGGCGGCAGCCCGCTGCTGTTCCAGCACCTGTTCTGGTTCTTCGGCCACCCCGAGGTCTACATCGTGGCGCTGCCGGCCTTCGGCATCGTGTCGGACCTGATCAGCGTGCACGCGCGCAAGCGCATCTTCGGCTACCGCACGATGGTGTGGGCCATCGTGGCCATCGGCGGGCTCAGCGTGGTGGTGTGGGCGCACCACATGTTCGTGAGCGGCATGAACCCGTACTTCGGTTTCTTCTTCGCCACCACCACGCTGGTCATCGCGGTGCCCACGGCGATCAAGGTCTACAACTGGCTGCTCACGCTGTGGCGCGGCGACATCCACCTGTCGGTGCCGATGCTGTTCGCGCTGGCCTTCGTGTGCACCTTCGTCATCGGCGGGCTCACGGGCCTCTTCCTGGGCAACGTGAGCGTGGACATCCCGCTGTCGGGCACCTACTTCGTGGTGGCGCACTTCCACATGGTGATGGGCGTGGCGCCGCTGCTGGTGGTGTTCGGCGGCATCTACCACTGGTTCCCCAAGATCACCGGGCGCATGCTGGACGACCGGCTCGGCCGGCTGCATTTCTGGATCACCTTCCTGGGCACCTACGCGATCTACTTTCCCATGCACTACCTCGGCGTGCTGGGCATGCCGCGGCGTTACTACAACTTCGACGGCTACAAGTTCATTCCGCCGTCGGCCTTCAGCCTGAATGAATTCATCACCGTGGTCGCGCTGGTGGTCGGCGCGGCGCAGCTGCTCTTCATCGTCAACCTGGCCTGGAGCGCCTGGCGCGGCCGGCCGGCCGGCGCCAACCCGTGGCGCGCCGCCTCGCTCGAATGGCAGACGCCCGAGACGCCGCCCGGCCACGGCAACTGGGGGCCGCGGCTGCCCGTGGCCTACCGCTGGGCCTACGCCTACGGCGTGCCGGGCGCGGCGGAAGACTTCATCGCGCAGAACGCGCCGCCGCAGGCGGGCGACGACAAGGACGACGTGCCGGTGAGCGGCGCGCGCGGAGCACCGGCATGAACGCGGACGCCGCCCTGCGCCTGCGCGGCCTGCCCCGCGATGTGCGGCTGCGCGACGCGCACGCCAGCGCGGCGGGCATCGGCCTGTGGGTCTTCATGGGCGTGGTCACCGCGCTGTTCTCCCTGTTCACCGTGGCCTACGTGATGCGCATGAGCAGCGGCGACGCGGTCGCGCTCGCGCTGCCGTGGCAGCTGTGGCTCAGCTCGGCGCTGCTGGTGGCGGGCAGCGTGGCGTTGGAAGCCGCCTCGCGCCGCATGGACCCGGCGCGCATGCGCCGCCTGCTGCTGGCCGGCGGCCTGTGCGCGGTGGGCTTTCTCGGCGTGCAGCTGTGGGCCTGGGCCGCGATGGCGCACGCGCAGGTGCTGCCGGCGGGCAACCCGTCGGGCAGCTTCTTCTACCTGCTGACCGCCATGCACGGGCTGCACCTGGCGGGCGGGCTGGTCGGGTGGGCGATGGCGGCGCGCGTCGCGTGGGCCGACCCCGCCCGGGCCGGATGGCGCATCGCGCTGTGCGCGCGCTACTGGCACTTCATGCTGGCCGTGTGGCTGGCGCTGTTCGCGCTGCTGGGGTGGGTGACGCCGGAGGTGGCGCGCGTCCTCTGCGGCACGGCGTGAGGAGGCTTCGCATGAACTCCAGCACCGCAACCCTCACCGGCTCCGCCGTCGCCACGAGCGGCTGGCGCGGGCTGGTGGCCGACTGGTCGTCCGACCGCCAGGCCTTCCACGTCTCGTGGGGCAAGGCCATGATGTGGATCTTCCTGCTGAGCGACATCTTCATCTTCAGCTGCTTCCTCACGGGCTACATGACGGTGCGCGTCTCGACCACCGTGGCCTGGCCCAATCCGAGCGAGGTGTTCGCGCTGCACGTGGGCGGGGCCGACGTGCCGCTCCTGCTGATCGCGATCATGACCTTCGTGCTCATCAGCAGCAGCGGCACGATGGCGATGGCGGTCAACTTCGCCTACCGCGGCGATCGCGTGAACGCCGCCACGCTGATGCTCGTGACCGCCACCTTCGGCGAGCTCTTCGTGGGCATGCAGGCCTTCGAGTGGTCCAAGCTGATCCTGGAGGAGGGCGTGCGGCCCTGGGGCAACCCGATGGGCGCGGCGCAGTTCGGCGCGGCCTTCTTCATGATCACGGGCTTCCACGGGCTGCACGTGTCGGCCGGCGTGGTGCTGCTGTTCGCGGTGGCCTTCAAGCTCATTCGCGGCGACTACGACAAGGCCGGCAACTACCAGGTGGTCGAGATCGTGGGCCTGTACTGGCACTTCGTCGACCTGGTGTGGGTCTTCATCTTCGCGCTGTTCTATCTCTGGTGAGGACCATCATCATGAACACCACCCACGCCACCACCGGCCAGCAGCACCCGATCGGCCTGTACCTGAAGATCTGGGGGCTCCTTTTCGTGCTCAGCGCGATGTCGTACATGGTCGACTACCTGCACGTGCAGGGCTACCTGCGCTGGGGCCTGATCATCGTCTTCATGCTGCTGAAGGCCGGGCTCATCGTCGCGGTCTTCATGCACATGGCGTGGGAGCGGATGGCGCTGGTCTACGCGATCCTGCTGCCGCCGCTGTGCCTGCTGGTGCTGGTCGGGCTGATGGCGGCGGAGGCCGACCACACCTTCCTCGCGCGGCTGGCTTTCTTCCGCTGACGGCCCTGCTCAGCGCCGCACCACGAAGCGCGTGATCACCGGCGGCGATTCGCCCAGGTGGAAGGCCAGCCGGCGCTCGCGCAGCGCCATGTCGGCGGCGGTGGCGCGGTTGAAGCGGCGCAGGTGGTCGGTCCACGACTCGTCCACGATCTGCTCCACGTAGCGCTCGGGCTGCGCGATGTCGTGCAGCAGCTCCCAGCCGATCGCGCCCTGGCCCAGGCGCGCGCGCCGGGTCTGCTGCATCACGAGGTGGAAGGCCGCGGCGCGCGACGGGTCGATGAGGTACTCGACCGTGATCACCACGCGGCCGTCTTCCTGCGGCGCCTCGGCCGGCGGGCCGGTGGCCCAGCCGGCCTGGGCGGGGCGCACGTCGTCTTCGCCGCTCACGTCGGTCACCCAGCGCATGGCGGCGAGCATCAGCAGCGTGCCGCTCACGGCGGCGATGGCCAGGCTCAGCTTCAGCGACGTGACGGTGGCCACCTGGCCCCACAGCGCCGCGCCGATCGCGCTCGCGCCCATGATCGCCATCTGGTAGGTCGACATGCCGCGCGCGCGCACCCAGTCGGGCAGCGCCAGCTGGGCCGACACCGACAGCGAATTGGCCACCGTGATCCACGCCATGCCGCCGAAGAACATCGCCGGCACCGCGACCCAGGCGTTGGGCGCCACGGCCATCACGGCCGTGGCCGCCGACTGCAGCATGGCGCCGCGCAGCACCAGCTGGTCGCGCCCGAGCGCCTGGCGCAGCCGCGGCAAGAAGAGCACCGCGATGATCGCGCCCGTGCCCATGGCGGCCAGCAGCAGCGTGAAGGTGCCGGCGCCGCCGCCCTGGAGGTTGCGTGCCAGCAGCGGCAGCAGCGCCAGCAGGGCGGTCGAGTGGAAGAAGAACAGCGACACGCGCGTGAGCACCGCGCGCATGCGCTGCGACTGGCGCACGAACTGCACGCCCACGCGCATCGCGCTGATGAGCTTCTCGCGCCCCAGCGGGTTGGGCGTGTGCTCGCGGCGCCAGCGCAGCACCACGAAGCCCGAGGCCACCGACAGCACCGCGTTGAGCGCGAACACCCACACGCTGCCTGCGCTCGCGATCAGCATGCCGGCCGTGAGCGGGCCGACGATGCGCGAGGCGTTCATGGCGATGCCGTTCAGGCCCAGCGCCGCCGGCAGTTGTTGGCGCGGCACCAGCTCGGGCACGATGGCCGAGAACACCGGCCAGCGCAGCGCCAGCCCGATGCCGTTGGCGAAGGTGAGCGCCAGCAAGAGCGGCGCGGTCATCACGTCGAGAGCGATGGCGGCGCACAGCACCACGGCGGTGCCGGCCAGCCAGAACTGCGTGGCCACCAGCCAGCGCCGGCGATCGAGGATGTCGGCCAGCGCGCCGCTCGGAAGCCCGAGCAGGAACACCGGCAGGGTGGAGGCCGACTGCACCAGCGCGACCCAGATCGGCGAGGTGGTCAGCGAGGTCATCATCCACGCCGCCGCCACATCGTTCATCCACATGCAGATGTTGGCGATGAGCCAGGTGCTCCACAGCATGCGGAACACGGGGAGCTTCAGGGGCTCGAGCGCCGCGAGGTTCGAGGGCTGCGGCCGGGCCGGCGGGAGGGGTGTCTCTTCGGGGGATATGGGCGGCATGTCGCGCTATTGTGGCGCGAGGCGGCGCGCCTAGCCCCGGTCGCTGCGCGCGAGACGGTGTTCGAGACGGCGCAGCAGCGTGGTCAGCACCAACGTCATCACCCAGTACACCACCGAGATCGCCAGGTACGGCTCCCAGTAGCGCGCATAGGCGCCGGCCACGGTGCGCGCGGCGTAGGCCAGCTCGGCCAGGCCGATGGCCGACACCAGCGAGGTGTCCTTGAGCAGCGCGATCGCGTTGTTGCCCAGCGGCGGCAGCATGCGGCGAAAGGCCTGCGGCAGCACCACGTAGCGCATCACCTGCGCCGGGCTCAGGCCCAGCGAGCGGCCGGCATCGAACTGCCCGCGCGAGATCGACTGGATGCCGGCGCGGAACACTTCGGAGATGTAGGCCGCCGAGTTCAGCGTGAGCGCAACCACGCCGGAGATGAGCGCGCCGTGCTCCTGCTTGAGCGTGCGCGCCAGTTCGCCGTCGATGAGCAGGCCCGTGCTCGGGTGGATGAACACCGGCATCACCGCGAAGTGGATGAGCAGGATCTGCACGAACAGCGGCGTGCCCCGGAAGAAGCTCACGTACACCGTGGCGGGCCAGCGCAGGAACACGCGCGTGAGCCAGGTCCACGGCGCATGGCGCGCCTGCGCCAGCCGCGCCAGCGCCAGGCACAGGCCCCAGCTCGCGCCCAGCAGCACGCAGACCACGGTCATGCGCAGCGTCATCCAGGCGCCCTGCCAGAACAGGTCCTTGTATTCCACGAGGATGTCCCAGCGGAACCATCCGAAAAGCAGCACTGGTTGTTCCATGCTTGCGTCCTCAACTCTCTGTCTATCTGTCGGTCAGCGGAAAAACGAAACGGCCGCGTGAGGGCGGCCGTGTTCAGGAAAATGCCGTGCGGCTCAGCGCACGTTCGGGTCCTTGTTGAACCACTTCTTGTAGATCGTCACGTAGCTGCCGTCGGCGCGGATGGCCGCCAGGCCGGCGCTGAGCTTGTCCAGCAGCGCCTTGTCGCCCTTCTTCACGACGATGCCGAAGCCCTCTTCGGGGAAGGACTTGTCGTCCAGCGTCTTCAGCTCGGGGTGCTGCGACACACGGTAGGCGATCACGCCGTTGTCGCCCATGGCGGCATCGACGCCGCCGCCGGCCAGCTCGGAAATGATGAGCGGCGTGCTCTCGAAGCGGCGGATGTTGGGGCTGGTCTTGCCGAACTCGCGCGAGGCGATGTCGTCGGCGGTGGAGGCACTGACCACGGCGATCTTCTTGCCCGTGAGGTCCTTCAGCGAGGCCACGGTGCTGTTCTTCGGCAGCGCGATCAGCTGGCGGGCCGCAAAGTACGGCGGCGTGAAGTCGTAGCTCTGCTTGCGCTTCTCGTTGATGGTGACGCCCGAGATCACGAGGTCGACGTCGCCGTTGTTCAGCGCGCCGAAGATGCCGGTGAACGGCGTGTTGACGATCTTGATCTTCAGGCCCTGCTGCTTGGCGATGGCGTTGATGATGTCGATGTCGAAGCCGACGATCTGCTTGTCCTTGTTCTCGAAGGCAAACGGCGCGTAGGTGGCGCTGGAGGCCACGGTGAGTTCGCGGTTCTGGGCCTGGGCACCGAAAGCGAGCGTGGCGGCAGCGAGGCCGAGGGCCAGGGCGCGGCGTAGAGAGTTCATTCGGGGTCCTTGTGTCTTTGCCGCCCGGCGGGAAGCGGTGGGCGAGCATTTTAGGCGGTCGCTATCAGGACCCCTTGTCGCCTACCGGGCGAACAGGAGGTAGAGCGCGACGGCAACCACGGCCACGACAGCGATCACCTTGCCCGCGCGGGGCGAGCCGGAGGCGCCAGTGGAGCTCCACGTCACGCTGTGGGTGCGCACGGTCTTCGTGCGCCCGCCACTGCTGCGCTCCGTGCGGACGAGCGCGTCGGCCACGACCTGCCGGCCTTCCGGCGAGACCGCGGACATCGGCGATGCAAGCGCCTGCAGCTGCGCAGGCGTCAGCACGCCGGTGCGCACGGCCCAGGCCAGCGTGGCGGCCGGCGAGGCGGGCGCCGCCCATTCGGGTTCCTGTGCGGGCAGCAGGCTGAGGGCTTGTGCGTGCTGCGCAGGATCGATCAACTGCAGCGCCTGCAGTTGATCGAGGGCGCTCTCAGTCACGCCGTCTTCCAGGCGGTTCGCCATGAGGCTGATCTCGAGCAGCACCCAGGCCGGCGCCTGGCCGCTGACCATGGCCACCGCGTTCGCCACGGTGCGGTGCGCCTCGTCTTGCGCACCGGGGGCGGCGCGGTCGCGCAGGCCGGGGAGCGCCTCCGGCGCGACGATGCCCTTGGCGGCGGCCCAGCCCAGCGCTTCGCTCGGGGTGCGCAGCGGCGCGTTCGGCAGGTCGGGGTGCGCGAGCGCCTGTGCGTGTTCGGCGTCGGTCAGCAGGCGCAGGGTGTGCAGGTGTGACAGGGCCCGTGGGCCAGCTTCTTCGGGATTCATGGGGCCC
Source organism: Variovorax sp. GW821-FHT09D07 (assembly GCF_059416345.1). NCBI lineage: Bacteria > Pseudomonadati > Pseudomonadota > Betaproteobacteria > Burkholderiales > Comamonadaceae > Variovorax > Variovorax sp. GW821-FHT09D07. The sequence goes on along the minus strand of NZ_JBWKOY010000003.1, from coordinate 278,493 downwards.
AGTGTCCCAGAGGTCTTGCGAAGGGCCGCGACGCCGGCCCGGCGCTCCCATCGTGTGCGTTACTTCTCGGTGCACGTCCAAATTTGGGCATCGAATCGATACACAACGCATCAATTAGTTAACACATATAACAATGAGGAACTATTAAAAGCAATTGCTCAGGGAAGAAGGTATGCCATTGGTTTTGGGCGTCATGGGGCTCCCTCAGGTCGAGGTCGAGCTGCTGCGGATCATCGTTCGCCTCAGCTCCAATCTCCGGTCGTTGTGGACGGTCAGCGAGTCGCAGCCCTGCGACCTGTTGCTGGTGGATGGCGATGCGCCGGCCGCCGAGCGGCAGACGCCGGCCGCGCGCTTCGTGGTGCCGATGGTGGCGCGCGGCGAGGCCGTGGCCGCCGCGCCCGCGCGCCGCACGCTGGCGCGCCCCATCTACGCGGAAGAGCTGGTCGCGCTGCTCAACCAGGTCGCGCCCAGCGGGGCCTCGGGCGACGCGGCGCGCGCCATGGTGCGCTCGATCCGCGCGCGCGCTTCGCTGATCCGCTGGCCCTCGCAGGTGACCCTGCAGCGCCATCCGATCTACGTGCGGCTGGCGGCGGCCCTGTCCAAGAGCGCGCAGTCGGCCGAAAGCCTCAGCGTGCTGGGGCGCATCGACGTGCAGGAGTGCAGCACCTTCCTCGGCCTGCTGGAGGAAGAAGGCGCGCTGACCTGGTCGGAGGAAGCCCGCGCGCCGCGCCCCTCGGGGGCCGGCGCCGGCGGCGAGGCCGCGCAGCACAAGCGGGGCCTGCTCTCGCGCATCCGCCGACGCCTCGGGCTGGCCTGAACGGGGCGCCGCATGAGGGACTTCAAGCTCGTCTTCACGGGCCCGATGGGCGTGGGCAAGACCACGGCCATCGCGGCCATCAGCGAGACCGCGCCGATCGCCACCGAGGTCGCCAACGCCGACACCTCGGTCGCCAAGGCCACCACCACGGTGGGGCTCGACTTCGGCCAGGTGACGCTGGACAACGGCGACCGGCTGCGCCTGTACGGCACGCCGGGCCAGAGCCGCTTCGACTTCATGTGGAAGATCCTGGTGCGCGATGCGCTGGGCCTGGCGATCCTGCTGGACAACAGCCGGCCCGACCCGATGGCCGACCTGGCCCAGTACCTGGACGGCTTCGCCGGCGCGCTCGAGCGCATGCCCTGCGCCGTGGGCGTGAGCCGCCTGCCGTCGCACCCCACCCCCACGCTCGACGACTACGCGCAGGCGCTGGCGGCGCGCGGGCTGGTGCTGCCGCTGCTGGCGGTCGACCCGCGCCGCAAGGACGACGTGGTCGCGCTGATCGAGACGCTGCTGATGCAGATCGAAGTGCTCGACGAGGAGGCCGCACCATGAAGATTCCCCACGCCCTGAAGCTGCGCGCCGCGGTCGAGGCGCGCCGCGTGCTCGACGAGGTCACGGGCATCGCCTCGGTGGTGATCGCCACGCCCGATGGCTTCGAGATCGCCAGCGTCGCGCGGCGCGACGTCGAGCCCGCACGCATCGCCGCCATGGCCAGCTCGATCGCCGCCATCGGCGCGGTGGTGTCGCAGGAGGCCGGCCTGGGCCGCTGCACCTGCATCACGGTCGCGACCGACAACGGCTTTGCGCTCGTCAGCCCGGTGCACAGCGGCGAGACCTCGCTGGTGGTGAACGTGATCGCCGACGCCGACGCGGTGCTCGCGCAGGCGATGTACCGCACGGCGGCCTGCGTGCGGGCGCTCGAGGCGCCGCAGTCCTAGGCCCTATCCACGAATTCACGGGCGGGGACGGATTGGCATGCGACGTCTCCACCCTCTTTTTTCATTCGCATGAATTTCACTCACAGGACTTACTGACATGGCCTCGATCCAGACCAGCCTCGACACCCTCCTGACCGCCGACGGCGCCCTGTGCGCTGCCGTGGTCGACTCCGCCAGCGGCATGATGCTGGGCGCCGCCGGCACCGGCGTGGACCTCGAAGTGGCCGCCGCCGGCAACACCGAAGTGATGCGCGCCAAGCTCAAGACGATGCGCGCGCTGGGCCTGAGCGACACCATCGAAGACATCCTCATCACGCTGGGCAAGCAGTACCACCTGCTGCGCCCGATGGCGCAGAAGGAAGGCGTGTTCATCTACTTCGTGCTCGACAAGGCGAAGTCGAACCTGGCGCTGGCCCGCCGCAAGCTGCAGGACGTCGAGAAGGACATCACCTTCTAACCAGATAGAAGGTGCACCGCCCTCGGGCGGATGGACGGGCCGGCTCCCTCGCGGGAGGCGGCCCTTTTTCTTTTCTGGAGGGGCGGCTACTTCGCCAGGTGCCCCAGCGGCAGCGCGCTGTTGGCCTTCACCTCGCCCAGCGAGAAGCTGGTGTGCAGGTCTTTCACGTTCGGCAGGTTCATGAGGTTCTGCCGCGCGAAGGCCGAGAAACCGTTCAGGTCCTGCGCCACCACCTGCAGCTCGAAGGTGCCGGTGCCGCTGATGTAGTGGCAGGCCACCACCTCGGGCATCTTGCGGATCGCGTCCTCGAGCTTGCGCGTGGCTTCGTGGGTGACGCGCTCGGTGTCCACGCGCACGAAGGCGAGCACGCCCAGCCCGATCTTGTGGCGGTCGATCTCGGCGCGGTAGCCCTTGATGAAGCCGGCGTCTTCCAGCGCGCGCACGCGGCGCCAGCAGGGCGCCGCCGACAGGCCCACGCGCTGCGCCAACTCGGCGTTCGTGAGGCGGCCATCGGTCTGCAGTTCTTGCAGGATAGCGAGGTCGAACTTGTCAATGCTTTCCATAGGGGTGGATGTTAAGCAAGATTCTTTCTGAAAGTCGTTTTTCCGAGGCAAAAAACGCAAACACCTGTCGCAGACCCCGGCATACACTTTGCGTCACCATGGGCTTGCGCCCTACCGGGCACAGACCCACACCCCTCAGCCAGGCCCACAAAGCCCTGCCAATACGGAGACAGAGAACATGAACGCCCCGCTGCCCGAGCACATTCGCCGCGCGCTAGAAACCGTCACGCTCGACGATAAATACAGCCTGGATTACGGTCGCGCCTTCATGAGCGGCGTGCAGGCCCTGGTCAAGCTGCCGATGCTGCAGCGCCTGCGCGACAAGCAGGTCGGCAAGAACACCGCCGGCTTCATCAGCGGTTACCGCGGCTCCCCGCTCGGCGGCTACGACCAGGCGCTGTGGAAGGCCAGCAAGTTCCTCAAGGAACAGAACATCGTCTTCCAGCCGGGCGTGAACGAAGAGCTCGCGGCCACGGCGCTGTGGGGCACGCAGCAGCTGGGCTTCTCGCCCCAGGGCACCAACAAGTTCGACGGCGTCTTCGGCATCTGGTACGGCAAGGGCCCGGGCGTGGACCGCTGCTCCGACGTCTTCAAGCACGCCAACATGGCCGGCACCACCGCCTGGGGCGGCGTGATCGCGGTGGCCGGCGACGACCACATCTCCAAGAGCAGCACGGCCGCGCACCAGAGCGACCACATCTTCAAGGCCTGCGGCACGCCGGTGTTCTTCCCGGCCAACGTGCAGGAAATCCTGGACCTCGGCATTCACGCCTTCGCGCTGAGCCGCTTCTCGGGCGTGTGGTCGGGCATGAAGACGATCCAGGAGATCGTCGAGTCCAGCGCCACGGCCATGATCGACCCCGAGCGCGTCGACATCGTCATTCCCACCGACTTCGAAATGCCGCCCGGCGGCCTGCACATCCGCTGGCCCGACCATGCGCTGGAGCAGGAAGCCCGGCTCATGCACTACAAGTGGTACGCCGCGCTGGCCTACATCCGCGCCAACCGCCTGAACCACAACGTGATCGAAGGCCCGAACGACCGCTTCGGCATCATGGCCAGCGGCAAGGCCTACAACGACACGCGCCAGGCGCTCATCGACCTGGGCCTGGACGACGCGGCCTGCCGCCAGCTGGGCATCCGCCTGCACAAGGTGGGCGTGGTGTGGCCGCTGGAGGCGCAGCTCACGCGCGAGTTCGCCACCGGCCTGCAGGAAATCCTGGTGGTCGAGGAGAAGCGCCAGGTCATCGAATACCAGCTCAAGGAAGAGCTCTACAACTGGCGCTCCGATGTGCGCCCCAACGTGGTCGGCAAGTTCGACGAAGGCGCCAGCTCCACGGATGACGGCTACTCCGGCGGCGAATGGTCGATGCCCAACCCGACCTCGCACACGCTGCTGCGCGCCAACGCCGACCTGAACCCGGCCCTCATCGCCAAGGCCATCGCCGCGCGCCTGAAGAAGACCGGCCTCTTGGCCGCCGCCGGCGCCGACATGGCCGCGCGCATCGACGCGCAACTGGCCATCCTGGAGGCCAAGGAACGCGCGATGGTGGTGCAGCAGGCGTCCACCAGCGTGGCCGACGCCACGCGCCAGCCCTGGTTCTGCTCGGGCTGCCCGCACAACACCAGCACCGTCGTGCCCGAAGGCTCGCGCGCGATGGGCGGCATCGGCTGCCACTTCATGGCGACCTGGATGGACCGCTCCACCATCGGCTTCACGCAGATGGGCGGCGAGGGCGTGCCATGGGTCGGCCAGCAGCCCTTCACGACCGACCAGCACATCTTTGCCAATCTGGGCGACGGCACGTACTTCCACAGCGGCCTGCTGGCGATTCGCCAGAGCATCGCGGCGGGCGTGAACATCACCTACAAGATCCTCTACAACGACGCGGTCGCCATGACCGGCGGCCAGACCGTGGGCGAGCGCCCCGAGGGCCACTCGGTGCTGCAGATCGCCGAGAGCCTGCACGCCGAAGGCGCCAAGAAGGTCGTCATCGTCACCGACGAGCCCGAGAAGTACGAGGGCGTGAACATTCCCGGCGACCACGTGCAGGTGAAGCACCGCGACCTGCTCGACGACATCCAGCGCGAGTTCCGCGCCATGTCCGGCACCACGGCCATCATCTACGACCAGACCTGCGCCACCGAGAAGCGCCGCCGCCGCAAGCGCGGCACGGCCGTCGATCCGGCCAAGCGCGTGGTCATCAACGAGCTGGTCTGCGAAGGCTGCGGCGACTGCAGCGTGCAGAGCAACTGCCTCTCGGTGGAGCCGCTGGAGACCGAGTTCGGCCGCAAGCGCACCATCAACCAGAGCAGTTGCAACAAGGACATGAGCTGCCTGAAGGGCTTCTGCCCGAGCTTCGTCACCGTCGAGGGCGGCCAGCTCAAGAAGAAGGGCAAGAACAAGGCGGCCACGCCGGCCGAGTTCGGCCTGCTGGCCGAGCCCGCCATTCCGTCGCTCGCGGGCGGCAAGGTCTGGGGCGTGGTGGTGGCCGGCGTCGGCGGCACGGGCGTGATCACCATCGGCCAGCTGCTGGGCATGGCCGCGCACATCGAGGCCAAGGGCATCGTCACGCAGGACGCGGCGGGCCTGGCGCAGAAGGGCGGCGCCACCTGGAGCCACGTGCTCATCGGCGACACGCAGGACGACATCCGCACCACCCGCGTGGGCACCGCGGCGGCGGACCTGATCCTGGCCTGCGACCCGCTCGTCACGATCAACGCCGAGACCATGGCGCGCATGCGCGAAGGGCGCACGCACGTGGCGCTCAACAGCCACAGCGCGCCCACGGCCGCCTTCGTGCGCAACGCCAACTGGCAGAACCCCGAAGACGCCTGCGCCGCTGAAATTGCGCGCGCCGTGGGCATCGACGGCCTGGGCGCCTTCGACGCCGATGCCGCCGCCACCGCGCTGATGGGCGACACCATCTACGTCAACCCGATGATCCTGGGCTACGCCTGGCAAAAGGGCTGGGTGCCGCTGGCGCACGAGTCGCTGATGCGCGCCATCGAGCTGAATGCCGTGGCCATCGAGAACAACAAGACCGCCTTCGAGTGGGGCCGCCAGGCCGCCGTGCGTCCGGACGAGCTGCAAAAGCGCGTGCGCCCGGGCCAGGTCATCGAGTTCAAGAAGCGCGAGACGGTCGAGGCCCTGGTGGCGCGCCGCGCCGAGTTCCTGACCGGCTACCAGAACGCCGCCTACGCCGAGGAATACAAGGCCTTCGTCGGCCGCGTGCAGCAGGTCGAGTCGGCCGTCGGCAAGAGCACGGGCCTGGCCGAAACGGTGGCGCGCTACCTGTTCAAGCTCATGGCCTACAAGGACGAGTACGAAGTCGCCCGCCTGCACACCGACCGCACCTTCCTGGACCGCGTCGAGGGCATGTTCGAAGGCGACTACAAGCTCAACTACCACCTGGCGCCGCCGCTGCTTGCAAAGAAGAACACCAAGGGCCAGTTGCAGAAGCAGAAGTTCGGCCCCTGGATGCTCACGGGCTTCCGCTTCCTGGCGAAGCTCAAGGGTCTGCGCGGCACGGCACTCGATGTCTTCGGCCGCACCGAAGAGCGCAAGACCGAGCGCGCCCTCATCGGCGAGTACCGCGCCAGCATCGAGGAAGTGCTCAAGGGCCTGCGCGCCGACAACCACGCGCTGGCGCTGGAGATCGCGAGCCTGCCCGAGCAGATCCGCGGCTACGGCCACGTCAAGGAGCGCAACCTCGCGGCGGCCCGCACCCGCTGGACCGAGCTGATGGGCAAGTGGCGCAACCCCCAGGCGCAGCGCGCAGCGGCCTGATCCGACAGGCCCGTTTCCCCTGACAAAGAGCGCCCCTGCGGCGCTCTTTGCTATTTAAACGATAGCTGAAAGCCCTCGGGGGTGCGCCGGATAAGGGCGCGAAACGGCCATCCGCGCCGAATACAATGCCCGACTGCGCGCGGCCTCCCCCGCCGAGCCTTTGACTTGCGGCCCGCATCCCTCGTGGGCGCGGAACCGCGGGCCCGGCCCGCGCATCTGAAGTCTTTTTCTTCTCTCTTCCCTCTGCTGGAGACTCTCTTGTTCATTTCCTCTGCTTTCGCTCAAACCGCGCCCGCAGCCGCCGGTGGTGGCGACATGTTGTCTTCGCTGGGCAGCATGCTGCCGCTGGTGCTGATGTTCGTGGTGCTGTATTTCGTCATGATCCGCCCGCAAATGAAGCGCCAGAAAGAGGCCCGCGCCATGATCGAAGCCCTGGCCAAGGGTGACGAAGTCGCCACGGCAGGCGGCGTGCTCGGCAAGATCACCTCGCTGAACGACCAGTACCTCGGCCTGGAAATCGCCAACGGCGTCGAGATCAAGATCCAGCGCAGCGCGGTGGTCCAGGTGCTGCCCAAGGGCGCCGTCAAGCAATAAAAGCGTGAGCTGAACCTTGCGCTTCAGGGCGCAGGGCCCCAAGTCACGCCGTGTTCCATTTCTGAAACGCTTGTGAAAAGCGCCTTCTCATGAACCGTTACCCGGTCTGGAAGTACACGATCATCGTGATCGTGCTGCTCGTGGGGCTCATCTACGCCCTGCCCAATTTCTTCGGCGAGGCACCCGCGGTGCAGGTGTCCGCGGCCAAGACGACCGTCAAGGTCGATGCCGCCACCCAGACCCGGGTCGAGGAGGCGCTGAAGGCGGCCGGCCTGACGCCCGACCTGGTGACGCTGGACGCCGGCTCGCTGCGCGCCCGCTTCACCACCACCGACGACCAGCTCAAGGCGCGCGACGTCGTGCAGCGCGCCCTGGTGCCCGACGCCAGCGATCCGCCCTACACGGTGGCGCTGAACCTGCTGTCGCGTTCGCCCAAGTGGCTCACGTCGCTGCATGCGTTCCCGATGTACCTGGGCCTGGACCTGCGCGGCGGCGTCGACTTCCTGCTGCAGGTCGACATGAAGGGCGCCATCGACAAGAAGGCCGAATCGTTCGCGAGCGACCTGCGCACCACCTTCCGCGACAAGAGCATCCGCGGCACCCAGGTCAGCCGCAACGGCCAGACCGTCGAGGTGACCTTCCGCGACGCGGCCTCGCTGGAGACCGCCAAGCGCCTGATCGTGGACCAGTTCCCCGACCTCAGCACCACCGACACGCAGGACGGCACCAACTGGCGCCTGACCGCCACCATCAAGCCCGAGGCGGCTCGCCGCCTGCAGGACGCCGCGCTCAAGCAGAACATCACGACCCTGCACAACCGGATCAACGAACTCGGCGTGGCCGAGCCGGTGATCCAGCAGCAGGGCCTGGACCGCATCGTCGTGCAGCTGCCCGGCGTGCAGGACACGGCCAAGGCCAAGGAAATCCTGGGCCGCACCGCCACGCTCGAAATGCGCATGGTCGACGAAAGCGCCGAAGGCCGCGCGGCCGAACTGAGCGGCGCGCCCGTGCCCTTCGGCTCCGAGAAATTCCTCGACCGCGGTGGTCGTCCGGTGATCGTGAAGAAGCAGGTGCTCGTCACCGGCGAGAACCTCACCGACGCCCAGCCCGGCTTCGACCAGCAGAGCAACCAGCCCAAGGTCGACCTGACCATGGACGCCAAGGGCGGTCGCATCATGCGCGACGTCAGCCGCGAGAACTACAAGAAGCGCATGGCCATGCTGATCTTCGAGAAGGGCAAGGGCGAAGTGCTCACGGCCCCGTCGATCAACGGCGAGCTGGGCAACCGCTTCCAGGTCTCGGGCTCGATGACGGTGGCCGAAGCCAGCGACCTCGCCCTGCTGCTGCGCGCCGGCTCGCTGGCCGCGCCCATGGAGATCATCCAGGAGCGCACGATCGGCCCGACGCTCGGCGCCGACAACATCGAAAAAGGCTTCAAGAGCGTGATGTACGGCTTCCTGGCCATCATGGTCTTCATGTGTGCCTACTACGCGCTGTTCGGCCTGTTCTCGTCGATCGCGCTGGCCGTGAACCTGATGCTGCTGGTCGCCATTCTCTCGATGCTGCAGGCCACGCTCACGCTGCCCGGCATCGCGGCCATGGCGCTGGCCATCGGCGTGGCCATCGACTCCAACGTGCTGATCAACGAGCGCGTGCGCGAAGAGCTGCGCAACGGCGCCTCGCCGCAGGCCGCCATCCATGCCGGCTACGACCGCGCCTGGGGCACGATTCTCGATTCGAACGTGACCACGCTGATCGCGGGCATTGCGCTCTTGGCCTTCGGCTCGGGTCCGGTGCGCGGCTTCGCGGTGGTGCACTGCATCGGCATCGTCACCTCGATGTTCTCCGCCGTGTTCTTCTCGCGTGGCCTCGTGAACTTCTGGTACGGCCAGAAGAAGAAGCTCAAGTCTGTGTCGATCGGCACCGTCTGGCGGCCCAAGACCGACGGCACGGCCGTGGTCGACACCAAGTAACGGCCGAGGGCCATCGCCATGGAATTCTTCCGCATCCACAAGACCATCCCGTTCATGCGCCATGCCCTGGTGCTGAACATCATTTCCTTCGCAACCTTTGCGCTGGCGCTGTTCTTCCTGTTCCACCGCGGGCTGCACCTGTCGGTGGAGTTCACCGGCGGCACGGTGATGGAAGTGGCCTACGAGCAATCGGCCGACATCGGCAAGGTGCGCGAGGCTGTCACCAAGCTCGGCTATCCCGAAGTGCAGGTGCAAAACTACGGAACCTCGCGCGACGTGCAGATCCGCCTGCCCACCCAGAAGGGCATGAGCTCCGACCAGCAGAGCGCGCAGGTCATGCAGGCGCTGAAGTCGGTCGACCCGTCGGCCACGCAGCGCGGCATCGAGGTCGTCGGACCGCAGGTCGGCGACGAGCTGACCTCCAACGGCATCAAGGCGCTGGCCATGGTGGTGATCGGCATCATGATCTACCTGGCGTTCCGTTTCGAATGGAAGTTCGCGCTGTCCACCGTGCTGGCCAACCTGCACGACGTGGTGATCATCCTGGGCTTCTTCGCCTTCTTCCAGTGGGAGTTCTCGCTGGCGGTGCTGGCGGCGGTGCTGGCGGTGCTGGGCTACTCGGTGAACGAGTCGGTCGTGATCTTCGACCGCGTGCGCGAGAACTTCCGTCGTTACCGCAAGATGACGACCACCGAAGTCATCGACAACGCGATCACCTCGACCATCAGCCGCACGATCATCACCCACGGCTCCACGCAGCTCGTGGTGCTGTCGATGTTCTTCTTCGGCGGCCCCACGCTGCACTACTTCGCGCTGGCGCTGACCATCGGCATCTGCTTCGGCATCTACTCGTCGTGCTTCGTGGCCGCCGCGATCGCGATGTGGCTGGGCGTGAAGCGTGAAGACCTGATCAAGGGCCCGCCGGTCAAGCGCGACGGCGACTCCGGCGGCGACGACCCGAACGCCGGCGCCGTCGTCTGAGGGATACTTCGGCGCCAGCTTCGCGTCACCCGCACTTGTGCGGTGGCGCATCCCGATGCAAGCTCGGGGCTGTCGCCGATGAACCGTTCTCTCCGGCCTTTCCGATCCATCAATGAGCACTGCGCGGTCCGCTTCTTCCCTGCAGCTCGCACGCGAGGCGCGTGAGCGTTTCGTAGCGGCCACGGAAGGCGCGATCGCTCCGCTGGCCCAGGCCATCCGCGACCGGCTGACCGCGGTGGCCTCCGATGTCGGCAGCGCGCGCAGCATGCAGGAAAGCCGCGACGACCTCGTGGCGTTCCAGGGCCATGCCTCGCAGTGGGTGTCGCTGGCGCAGACCGGCTGGCGCAAGGCGCTGGGCACGGGCCCGGCGGGCGGCACCTCGTCGGCCCCCGCGGCGCTGCGGCTGGAGCTCATCGGCGACGAGGTGGTCGAGAGCAACATCCTCGCCTCGCGCCTCGCTCAGACCATCCACGACAAGGCCAGCTTCGAACTCAGCGACCTGCGCCTGCGCATCCAGCACCTCGAGGGCACGCACGAGCTCGATGCCCGGGACGTGCTGAAACCCGAGACCCTGGCCAAGCTGCTGGTGGAACAGTGGCTGGCCGCCGGCCTGAGCCGCGAGGCCTGGGGCCGCGTGCAGGGCACGGCGCAGCAGGCCCTGGCGGACGTGGTCGTGAAGGCCTACGAAAGCGCCAACGCCTTCCTGATCGCGCAGGGCGTGATGCCCGAAATCGACCTCAAGAGCTTCGTGCGCCGCACGGGCGATTCGGGCGGCGGCCCGTCGTCCATGGGCATGCCGGTGTCGTCGAGCATGCCGATGGGGCAGGGCGCGCCGGCGGGTGCGGCGGTGCCGCACGGCCAGCAGCCATCGCAGCAGCAGCAGCGTCCGGGCTTTGCTTTCCAGGCCTCGCATGCGGCGTCCGTGCCGTCGTCGGGGCCGGCCTCCAGCTCGATGATGGGCAGCTCGCCGCTCGCCTTCGCGCGGCAGCGCGCGCAGACCGCGCTGCTGAGCCTCAAGCGCTTTGTCGCCGCGCGCATCGGCGGCGAGGCCGGCGCCTCGCAACCGGGCGGAGGCACGACCGGCACCGGCGGCGGCGTGGCCGCGCCCCGCGTGTTTTCACGCACCTTTGCCGGCGCCATCGCCGATGCCGAGGTCGCCTACCGCATGGCGGCCACGCAGTACATGGACGGCGGCGGCGAGCAGGCCACGCTGATCCAGCAGACCGCGGTCGACCTGCGCCGGCGCACCGCCGAGCTCAAGAAGCGCGCGCCCACCACGGCCGACAAGGCCACGGTCGAGATCGTGGCGCTGATGTTCCAGGCCATCCTCGCGGAAGAGCGCATTCCGTTCTCCGCGCGCGTCTGGTTCGCGCGGCTGCAGATGCCCGTGCTGCGCGTGGCCATCGCCGAGCCCGAATTCTTCGGCACCCTGCAGCACCCCGCGCGCATGCTGATCGACCGCATGGGCTCGTGCGTGATGGGCTTCGACGCCGCCGCCATCACCGGCAGCGCGCTCGAGAACGAGATCAAGCGCGTGGTGCAGGTGATCGAGCAGTACCCCGAGACCGGCCAGCGCGTGTTCAAGCTGGTGTTCGACGAGTTCGTCGCTTTTCTCAGCCGCTACCTCACGCAGAGCGACGCCACGCAGCGCGTCATGAGCGTGGCGCAGCAGGTCGAGCAGAAGGAGACGATGGCGATCCAGTACACCATCGAGTTGCGCAAGATGCTCAACGACATGCCGGTGCGCGACGAGATCCGCGAGTTCCTGTTCAAGGTCTGGGCCGAGGTGCTGGCCATCGCCGCGCTGCGCTACGGCGCGCAGGGCGAGCACACCGTGATGCTCAAGCGCGTGGCCTCCGAGCTGGTCTGGGCCGCGAGCGCCAAGCCCAACCGCGCCGACCGCGCCCGCGTGATCCAGGACCTGCCGCAGCTGCTGCAACGCCTGCGCCAGGGCATGGACCTGCTGGGGATCGTCGGCGAGCCGCAGGAAGGCCACATCAAGACCATCGGCGCCACGCTCACCGACGCCTTCATGTCGAAGACCGAGGCCATTCCCCAGGCCAAGATCGAGGCCATGGCCGAGCGGCTGGCGCACCTGGAAGACTTCGTGACCGACGACGGCAGCGCCTCCAGCCTGCCGCTGGACGCGCAGAGCATCGAGCTGCTGCTCGGCGTGGACGCGACGGCGATCGAGGTCATTTCCGACACCGCCGGCGTCAAGGTGGCCGAGGACATGCTCGCGTGGACCCACGAACTGCAGGTCGGCAACTGGTTCATGCTGGACCACAACGACCGCGTGACCCAGGTCCAGTTCGTCTGGCGCAGCGACCGCAAGCAGCTGCACCTGTTCGCCTCGGCCGACGGCCGCAGCTTCCTCATCCAGGCCGGACGGCTGGCGATGTACCTGCAGGCCGGCCTGCTGGTGCCGGCCGAGGAAGAAACGCTCACCGCGCGCGCGACGCGCGAGGCGCTGGCGAAGCTCGATGCGAATCCCGAGCGGCTGCTGAACTAGTCAGCCGCGCGGCTGTTCTCGTCTGTGGGGAAGTGCGCGCAGCTCGGAGGCGAGCTCAGTGTGCCGTACGGCCTTCGCGGCTCTCGCAAAGCTCGTCGAGCACGAGTGCGTCGGGCTCGATGCCCGTGCTCCAGTGCACCATCAGCACGATGATCTTGAGTTCGTCCAACGCCACCGGGTCGCCCGGCGCGGCCATCGCGCGCTCGACGACGATCTCACGCAGGCCGCAGGGCAGCACGTTCGACAGCTCGAGAAAACGGATGAAGCCGAGGCATTCGGCGCCGAGGTGTTCCTGCTCCGACGGCGAGTACACGCGCATCGACTGGCTCGACTGGGGCAGCGCCGCATCGGGTGCACCGCCCAGCGTGACGCGGGCAGTGGTGATGGCGTTGTCGTCATCGCCTTCGCTGGCCTGGTGTTCAAACTGCAGGCCTTGCGTGGCAAGGCTCAGGCCATCGAGCCACTGCAGGGCGTCGCGTATTTCGTCCGCCTCGAAACCGTGCGCACTGAGCTTGCGGCCCAGCTGTTCGGGTTCGGGGCAGGCATCGCCGCGCCAGTAGTTTTCATACACAAACACGAGCACTTCGAACATGGGCCCAATATAGCCGAGGAATCTGTCGTGTGTCCCCAGGCTTTCGTGCACTTCGTGCGTCAGCCGACGGCGGCTCTTTGAAACAGGCCGCCGGGCAAACGCGAGACATGCCCGTCGAGTTCAAGCTCGAGCATCTTCGCCTGCAGTTGGGCCGCGCTCCAGCCGGTGCGTGCGCTCAGCGCATCGAGGCTCACCGGGTCGAAGCCGAGGGCGTCGAGCAGCGGGTGCTCCGGGGCCGGCGAAGGCGCGTCGCTGACAACTGTGCGAACGGGCGGTGCCAGCGGCGGCAGTTCTTCGAGGATGTCGCTCACCGACTCGACCAGCTTCGCGCCTTGGCGGATCAGCGCATGGCAGCCGCGCGATTGCGGCGAGTGGATCGAGCCCGGGATCGCGAACACTTCCTTGCCCTGCTCCGACGTGAGCCGCGCGGTGATGAGCGAGCCCGAGGCCAGCGCGGCCTCGACCACCAGTGTGCCGCGCGCCAGGCCCGCGATGAGGCGGTTGCGCTTGGGAAAGTTCTGCGTGAGGGGCGGCGTGCCCAGTGGCAGCTCGCTCACGATCAGCCCTTGCAGCGTGATGCGGTGCGCCAGGTCGCGGTGCCGCGCGGGGTACACGCGGTCCAGGCCGGTGCCGACCACGGCCACCGTGGCGAGTACCGGTGCGTCGCCGGCCGCGTCGAGCGCGCCCAGATGCGCCGCCCCATCGATGCCGAGCGCCAGTCCCGAGACCACGGGCAGGCCCGCTTCGCCCAGCGCCCGTGCGAAGGCGCGCGCATGGCTGGCGCCTTGCGGCGTCGGGTTGCGGCTGCCGACCACGGCAAGGCTGCGGCCGAGTTGCGTGAGGTCGAAGGCGGCGGCGCCGAGCACGTAGAGCATCAGCGGCGGGTCGACCATCTCGAGCAGCGAGCCCGGGTAGCCGGCGTCGCCGAGCGTCACGACGCGGCGCGTGATGGCGCCGCCGGTGGCGTCGTCTGCGGGGTGCAGCCATTGCCAGGTCTGGTCGACCTGCGCCTGCAGGCCGGAGGGCGGCTGCTTGAGCGCGGCGGCCTGGGCGGTGCTGACGACTTCGCACAGCGTTGCCTCGGGCTGCGCGAAGATCGCGTCAGGCAGCCCGAAGGCCGCGAGCAGGCGGCGTGCGGCGCCGTCGCCGACGCCTGGGGTCAGTGAAAGTCGCAGCCAGCCTGCGAGTTCTGCGCGTTCCAAACGAGTGTGCGAGAAAGAAGCCTCAGGCGCGTGTCAGGGATTGACGAGGAAGTCGCCGGCGCGGGGAGTGTCGTTGATTTCGAGCACCAGTGCGTACGAGACTTTCTCGAAGGTGCGGAACACCATCAGCAGGCCGATGCGTTCGTTCGGCAGCTTGATGGTTTCCTTGCGGGCGCCGGTGCGGTCGAGGATGGTCTCGCCGTTCTTCAAAATGGCCAGCACATGGCCGTTGTCGACGCCGTCGCGCGTGCCCTTGTTGATGGCCACGACCTGGTTCTGCGCCGCGTACTGCACGGCGTTGCCGTAGACCGACACGATGCGGCCGTCCACCTGGGTGGAGGGCGCGCGCGGTGCGTAGCTCAGCAGCTGGCGCGGGGGCTCGGGCAGCAGGCGGTCGCCGGCGCGCATTTCCTCGCGCGACGCGATGATGTCGATGCTGGCCGGCACGACCGTGATGACGTCCTTGTCGCCGGTCGTCTCGATGGTGGTCGATTCGCCGCGCTGCAGCTGGGCCTTGCCCAGGTACTGCGCCTCGTAGCCGAGGATTTCGCCGGTGCCGGGGTCTTTCAGCGGCGTGGCGCTGCGGAAGATGCGGTAGTGCTGCACCGGGCCCGGCTTTTCGACCAGCGGCGACTCGGCATTGCCGCGCGCATAGGCGCGGTCGCCGCGCGACAGCAGCACGCGGCTGTCGTTGCCAGCCACGATGCGCGGTGCGGCGTCGAGCGTGTTGGCGTCGACCACGATGGGTTCGCTGAGGAAGGGCTCGATCAGGCTCGGGTTGAGCGTGGGCAGGGCCATGCCGGCGAGCGAGTCGAAGCGCGTGCGCGGCGACAGCTTGATGGTGCCGCCGTCGACGCCGCCCACGCTGCGGCGGGTGGTCAGGCGCGCGCGGCCGCCGCTCTTGTCCAGGTACAGCACCTGCCCCGGGTAGATGCGGTGCGGGTCCTGGATCTCGTTGATGTTCATGCCCCACAGCTCCGGCCAGCGCCAGGGGCGCAGCAGGTACAGGCGCGAGATGGCCCAGAGCGTGTCACCGGGCTTGACGGTGTACTCGTCGGGCGCCTTCGGCGACAGCTCGCTCAGCGGCACGCCGGCCTGGGCGGTCTGCTGGGCGGTGGCGCGCTGCTGGGGCGTGACGGGGTAGGTCGTCTGCGCCCAGGCCGCCGTGGCGCCGCAACTGCCGGCCACTGCCAGGGCGGCCGTCCAGAAGGCAAAGAAGGTCGGGCGCTGGTGTTCGGTGGAGCTGGGCTGTGTCATGTCTGGATGGGTGAGCGCACGAAGTATCGTGGCGCATACGAATCTCACAATTTGCTACGAATTCTGCGCCCGAAGCCCTTGCAAGGGCAACGTTTTCGCGCCAATGCGCCGCGACGCGTCGCGGAATTGGCGAAAATAGCCACAACTTCCCCCCGATTTCATGGCCAAACGAATCATTCTGAGTTACCCCGACAAGCGTCTGCACACGGTGGCCAAGCCGGTGCAGGGCGTGGACGCGCGCATCAAGACGCTGGTCGCCGACATGCTGGAAACCATGTACGACGCGAGCGGCATCGGCCTGGCCGCGACCCAGATCGACGTGCACGAGCGCGTGGTCGTGATCGACGTCTCCGAAGAGCGCAACGAGCCGATCGTGCTCATCAACCCGGAAATCACCTGGGCCAGCGACGAAAAAGTGCTGAATGAAGAGGGCTGCCTCTCGGTGCCCGGCATCTACGACGGCGTGATGCGTTCCACCTCGGTGAAGGTCCAGGCGCTCGACGCCGACGGCAACACCCACACCATCGAGGCCGACGGCCTGCTGGCCGTGTGCATCCAGCACGAGCTCGACCATCTCATGGGCAAGGTGTTCGTCGAATACTTGTCGCCGCTCAAGCGCAACCGCATCAAGAGCAAGCTCCTCAAGCAGCAGCGCGAGGACATGAAAGAAGCACGGGCATGAGCCACCGGGCTGCGTGGTCCTCGCTGGCCGCCGCCGGACTGTTGTTCCTGGCGGGTTGCGTCAGCGAACCCACGCGCATCCAGCCCGGCACCTCCGCCGCCGAAACCCTGCAGCGCCTGGGCGCGCCCACCGGCCGCTACCCGCTCAACGGCGGCGGCGAGCGCCTGCAGTACTCGCGCATGCCGGCCGGCTTCGAGGTGGTCGACATCGACCTCGACGCATCTGGCAAGGTCGTCTCGGTGACCCAGGTGCTGACCGAGGCGCGCTTCGGCCACGACATCCAGGTCGACCGCTGGCGCCAGAACGAGGTGCTGGCCTTCTACGGCAAGCCCTACGAAATCAGCCGCGTCAGCTCCTTCGACGGCACCGTCTGGACCTGGCGCTACAAGGCCATCAACGAGCGCCGCATGCTCTATATCTACATCGACCCCACCGGCGTGGTGCGCCGGTACCACACGGGGGATGACCTCGAATTCGAACGGATCCGGGATTGAGCGCGTTGAAAGTCGTTTTTGCGGGCACGCCCGAGTTCGCGCGCGTCGCCCTCGAGGCCATTGCCGCCGCCGGCCATGACATCGTCGGCGTGATGAGCCAGCCCGACCGGCCCGCCGGCCGCGGCATGAAGCTGCAGGCGTCGCCCGTCAAGCAGTGCGCCGTGGCCCACAACTGGCCCGTGGCCCAGCCACGCAGCCTGCGGCTCGACGGCAAGTACCCCGACGAGGCCACGGCCGCGCGCGACACGCTGCTCGCGTGGCAGCCCGACGTGATGGTGGTCGCGGCCTACGGGCTGATCCTGCCGCAGTGGGTGCTCGACCTGCCGGTGCACGGCTGCCTCAACATCCACGCCAGCCTGCTGCCGCGCTGGCGCGGCGCGGCGCCGATCCACCGCGCCATCGAGGCCGGCGACGCACAGACCGGCATCACCATCATGCAGATGGACGCGGGCCTGGACACCGGCGACATGCTGCTGCGCGAGGCGATCGACATCGCACCCGGCGAGAACACCGCCCGCCTGCACGACCGCCTGGCCGCGCTCGGCGGCCGCATGGTGGTCGAGGCGCTGGCGCAGATCGGGCAACTCACCCGCACGCCGCAGCCCACCGAAGGCATCACCTACGCCCACAAGGTCGAGAAGCACGAAGCGCTGATCGACTGGACGCAGCCGGCCGCGGCCATCGTGCGCCGCGTGCTGGCCTTCGATCCGTTCCCCGGTGCCAACAGCCCGCTCGGCGGCGAGACCGTCAAGCTCTGGGCCGCGCACGTGGCGCCCGGCAATACGGGGGCCGCGCCCGGCACCGTCGTCTCGGCCGACGCAACGGGCGTCGCCGTGGCGGCATCGGATGCGACTGTGGTGCTCACCGAACTGCAACGCCCGGGCGGCAAGCGCCTGCCCGCGGCCGATTTCCTGCGCGGCTTCGACCTGAAGGCCGGCCAGGTCTTCGGCTGATGTTCCTCTCGCCCACGCTGCGCCGCCAGCCCGAGTTCCGCGGCGGCATGCGCGACATGGCCTCGGCCGCGCTCGGCATCGGTGCCTGGGGCCTGATGACCGGCGTGGCCATGGTCAAGTCGGACATGAGCGTGCTCGAGGCCGTGGCGATGACGCTGTTCGTCTACGCCGGCAGCTCGCAGCTGGCCGCCATTCCGCTGCTGGCCGCGGGCGCGCCGGCCTGGGTGATCCTGGCGACGGGCTTCTGCGTCAACCTGCGCTTCGTGGTGTTCAGCCTGCACCTGCGGCCCTACCTCATGCACATGCCGCGCTGGCGCCGCCTGCTGCACGGCTACCTGACGGCCGACCTGAGCTACGCGCTCTTCACGAAGCAGTACACGGCCCCGCCGACCACGCCCGCCGAACGGCTGGCGCAAGAGGCCTACCTCACCGGCAACTACTTCGTGACCTGGTGCGCGTGGATGGGCATGAGCCTGCTGGGCATCGCGCTGGCCAACCTCATTCCGCAGACCTGGGGCCTGGGCTTTGCCGGCGTGCTGAGCCTGGTGGCCATCGTCTGCTCGATGGCGACGACGCGGCTGCGCGTGCTGGCCGCGCTCATCGCGGGCGCCACGGCGGTCGCGGCCTACGCGCTGCCGCTCAAGCTCAACATCGTGGTCGCGATCGGCGTGGCGGTGCTGCTGTGCTTCTGGCTCGAAAAGCAGTTCGGGCTCGACCCCGACGCGGAGGACGACAAGTGAGCGGCGGCGGTACCGACTGGTGGTCCCTGGCCGTGATCGCGGGCCTCGCCGGCGTCACCGTGCTCACGCGCTGCTTCTTCTTCATCCTCGACCGGCCCTGGGGCCTGCCCGAGTGGGCGCACCGCGCGCTGCACTACGCGCCGGCCGCCGCGCTGGCCGGCGTGATCGCGCCCGAGATCGTGATGACGCAGGGCCACCTGATCACCACGCTGCACGACGCGCGCCTCTACGCGGCGGTCGTCGGCGGCGCCTACTACTTCTGGCGGCGCGGCGTGCTCGGCACGATGCTGGCCGGCATGGCCGTCTACCTGCCCCTGCACCTCGGCCTGGGCTGGTGATCGGCTCAGACTAGTCGAGCTTCACGCCGGCGGTCTTGATGATGTTGCCCCAGCGCTCGCTCTCCGCGCGCGAGAGCTTGTAGAAGTCCTGCGGCGTGCCCGGCAGCGCCTCGAAGCCGAACTCCGCAAACAGCTTCACCACCTTCGGTGCCTTCATCGCCTTGTGCAGCTCGGTGTTGATGCGCGCCACGGCTTCGGGCGGCATGCCGGCCGGGCCGATCAGGCCGTGGAAGGCGTAGGCGTTGACGTCGCTGAAGCCGGCCTCGACAAAGGTCGGCACCTCGGGCAACGCACCGGCGCGCTGCGGCAGCGCGATGGCCAGCACGCGCACCTTGCCCGACTTGATGATCGGCAGGCCCGAGGCCAGGTCGAGCATCATCGTCGGCACCTGGCCGCCCATCACGTCGGTCATGGCGGGCGCGGCGCCCTTGTACGGCACGTGGGTGATCGTGAGGCCCGCCTTCTGCTTGAACAGCTCCATTGCCATATGGTGCGGCGAGCCGTTGCCGGGCGAGGCGTAGCTCACCTTGTCGGGGTTGGCCTTCACGTAGCGCACGAACTCGGCCACGTTCTTCGCGGGAAAGTCGGGGTGCACGACCAGCGCCACCGGGAAGCGCCCGATGGTGCCGATGTAGGTGAAGTCGGTTGCCGGCTTGTAGGGCAGCTTGGCGAACATGTGCTCGTTGAACAGCAGCGCCGCGTTCTCGGCCTGCATGATCGTGTAGCCGTCGGGCTTGGCTTGCATCATCACCGACACGCCGATGTTGGTCGACGCGCCGGGGCGGTTGTCGATGATCAGCGGCTGGCCCAGCGACGGCTGCATCGCCTCGGCCAGCGAACGCGCGAGGTTGTCGGTGCCGCCGCCGGCCACGTAGGGCACGATCCATTTCACGGGCTGGCTCGGGTAGGCCGCCGGTTGCGCCGACGCGAAGGGGGCGGCGGCGAGTGCGAGGGTCGCGGCCAGCAGGGGAAGAAGGCGTTTCATCGTTTGTTGTCTCCGTTGCTTTGTTGAAAAAGGGGGCGGCTCAGGTGCCGCGCAGGACCTGCCAGAGCTCGCGGTCGCGTTCGGCGGTCCACACGACCGGGTGCTCGATGTCGCGCAGTTCGTCGTAGGCGCGCGAGACGTCGAAGGGCAGCACGTGCTGGAACACCGGCCAGCCGCCGAAGCGCGGCGTCATGGCCGCCTCGGCGCGCGCGAAGCAGCCCTTGAGCGTCTCGCCCGCGGCGATGCCCGCGCGCACGCTGTCGAGCAGCGTCGAGAGAAAGTCCTTCGTGAGCCCGATCGCCTCGGCGCAGGCGGCTTCGCCTTGCAGCACCGCGCCGCGCCCGGGCACCAGCACGCGCGGCTTGAGCGCGCGCACTGCGTCGAGCGTGCCGGCCCAGTCGCCGATGTAGGCGTCGCCCGCGTACACGCCACAGTGGTTCTCGACCACGTCACCCGCAAACAGCACGCCGCTGTCGGGCAGCCAGGCCACGGTGTCGCCGCTCGAATGGCCGCGCCCCAACGCCATGAGCCGCAGTTCGCGGCCACCGCCCAGCGGCAGCGTCATCTCGCGCTCGAAGACCGTGGTCGGGAAGGTCAGGCCCGGAATCTCTTCCACGCCCGCGAACAGGCGAGGAAAGCGGCCGACTTCCGATTCGAAGTCGGCCTGGCCGCGCGTGCGGATCCAGTCGAGCGTGCCGTTGCTGGCGACGATCTCCTGCACTTCGTCGAAAGCGCTCGCGCCCATCACGCGCACCGCGTGGTAGTGGGTGAGCACGATGGTGCGGATCGGCTTGTCGGTCACGCTGCGGATCGCCGCGAGGAAGTCGCGCGCCATGCGCGGCGTGGGGCGGGTGTCGATCAGCACCACCTGCTCGTCGCCGACGACGAAGCCGCAGTTGGGATCGAAATCGCTGATGTAGCCGTAGGCGCCCGGCGCGAGTTCCTGCAGCCGGGGCTTCTGCTCGCGGGTGTCGGAGGCGGAAGCGAAAGAGACGGTGGCGGTCATGGAGGTGTTGTCGTGGTCGTGGGGATGTCGTCGTCGGCCTCGGCCGCCGCGTCGATGCAGGCGAGCAGCACGGCCTGGTCGGCGCACTGGTTGGCCAGCAGCAGCACGAGGCGCGCGTTGAGGTCGGCGCTCTGCGCCTCGGTGCGGCCTTCGTGCGCGGCCAGCAGCGCGGCGTAAAAGCCGTCGGGATCGGGGATGCGGGGCTCGGTGATCATGAGGACGAAGCGGTGAGTGCGAGCGCCGTGCGCACGGCGGCGGCGATCGTGTCGGGGGTGGCTTGCGCAAGGAGCGCAGCGCGATAGGCATCGGGGCGCACGAGCACGAAGCCACCCACGCTGGGGTCGATGCCGAGGTGGCGTGCGAGCGTTTCGTCGGCCTGCAAGGTCGGCAGGCCGCTGTCGCCGCCCACGGCCAGCAGGCGCAGCGGCAGTGCGGCCGTGGCATCGCATGCGGCCTGCGCCTGCGCGCGCGTCGGCGCGAACCACAGGCCCAGGCACTGCGTGCCCTCGGCCAGCAGCTGCATCAGCGTGGTCTCGCGCCCATCGGCCCAGCGCAGCGGCAGGTTCTGCACCGTGCGCCCGCCCTCGGGCAGCAGCGGCGCGGCGGGGTAGTCGTTGGCGACCGACATGCGGCCCGTGTTGACCAGCGCCCGCGCGAAGGTGTGGCGCTTGGCCAGCGCCACCACGGCGCGGCGCAGCGTGTGCTCGGCCGGCGAGCGCGGCGCGAGAAAGCGCGCGGAGCGGCTCGTGACCGTCAGGTTCTCCTGCGCGGCCGGTCGGCGCTCGGCGTCGTAGCTGTCGAGCAGCGCCTCGCCGGCCTTGCCCTGCACGACCAGCGCAAGCTTCCAGCCGAGGTTGGCCGCGTCCTGGATGCCGGTGTTGCCGCCGCGCGCGCCGAAGGGGCTCACCACGTGCGCGGCATCGCCGATGAAGCACACGCGGCCGCGGCGAAAGCGCTCCAGCAGGTGGTCGCGGTAGCCATACGGTCCGATCCACACGAACTCGAACGCCACGTCGGGCCCGAGCTGTTCGCGCAATCGCGCACCGGCCACCTCGGGGCGGCTGATCTCGGCGGGATCGCAGTCCTCGGGCATCTGGTAGTCGATGCGCCACACGCCGTCGGCCATCAGGTGCTGCCACACGCCGCGGCCTTCGTTGAAGGGTGCGTCGACCCAGGTCCAGCGCTCGGTCGGCAACGGTTTTTCGAAGCGCACGTCGCTGATGCACCAGCGGTCGGTGCTGCGCGAGGCATGCGATGCCACGCCGAGCTGCGTGCGGATCGGGCTGTTCGCGCCCGTGGCGTCGATCAGGTGGTCGGCCTCGATCATGTAGCTGCCGGCGGGCGTCTCGATGTCGATGTGCACACCGTCGGCCAGCGGCTCGACGCGCGTCACGCGGCTCTTCCAGCGCAGGTCGGTCACGCCGAGTTCCAGGATGCGATCGACCAGGAACCACTCGATGTAGAACTGCTGCAGGTTGATGAAGGGCGGCTGCGTCGAGACGCTGCTGGCCTGCAGGTTGAAGTTGTAGACCTCCTCGTCGCCCGAGAAGGTGCGCCCGAACGACCAGGTGACGCCCTTGGCCGCGATGCGTTCATAGATGCCCAGGCGCTCGAAGATCTCCAGGCTCTTTTGCGCGTAGCAGATGCCGCGCGACGAGGCACCGCGCACGCCCACGGTGTCGTCTTCGTCGAGCAGCACGGCGCGCACGCCGCGTTGCGCGAGGTCGCAGGCCAGCGTGAGGCCCGAGGGGCCGGCGCCGACGATCACGACCGGGTGGCGCACCACCTGCGCGCTGCCGAGTTCGGGCGGCGGCGTGAAGGGCCAGACCGGCAGCTCGTAGGCCGGTGCGAAGGCAAAGTTTTCCATGGTGTCGTGCGTCACAGCGCGCGGGCGAATTCGGCGATGGCGTCCGCCGCTTGCGGGATCAGCTCAGGCTGGCCCGCCAGGTAGTGGTTGCCGCCGACGATGTCGACGTTGCGGATGCGCGACCCGCCCGCGGCCATCCATGCGTCGCGCGTGCTCGGAAAGGTCGATTGGTCGCCGGTATAGGTCAGCAGCAGCTTCGGCACCGTGGTGCGCGCGAGGTTGGTCGGCCCGTCGGCCTGCGAGCGCGACGACCACTGCGAGAGGAACGCGGTGAGCGAGGTGGTGCGGCCCATCGCGTTGGCCGAATAGTTCACCTGCCGCGCATCGCCCCAGACGCTGCCGGGCCGGCGCGCGTTCGCATCGAGCGACAGGTCGACGCAGCGCGGATCGGCGTGCGTGCGGTAGACGACGAAGGTCTGGTCGCGCGGCGCGCCGGGCGTGCCGCGCAGCAGCGCGAGGCGCTCGAGGCACCACTGCTCGATGCGGTCCATCCGCGCCTTCTGCGCCGCGCTGAAGCGGGCGAGAAAGTCGGCCTCGTAGGGCACGCGGTGGCGCGGGTCGTACATGTCGAGCGCGGGGTCGACCGAGAGCGGGTCGTGCTCGTCGGTGACCGAGGGGTCGATCCAGTCGCGCATCAGCCGCGTGCGGCCCAGGTGCGCGGCGCACAGCGCGAGGCCGTCTACCGGCGGCAGGTCGCTGGCGTGCAGATGCGTCGGGTCGCCGTCGGGCAGGTGCGTGGCCGTGAGCTGCTCGGCCTGCGCCTGGTAGAAGGCCGAGAGTGCCGCGCCGCCCGAGTTGCCGACCAGGAACACCTTCTCGTAGCCGGCGGCGCGCAGGTACTGCACGCCGGCGCCCAGGTCCTGAATCGCACGCTCCATCAGCAACACTGTGTCGTTGCCGACGAAGCGCGAGTTCAGGCCCATGCAGCAGATGCCGCGCTCGGCCAGCGGGCCGATGAGGTAGTGGCCCATGAAGTTGCTGGTCGGGTGCATCACGATGGCCGCGATCTTTTTCGGCCCCGGCGGCGCGCGGAAGGCGCCGTAGATGCGCGGGCGCAGCAGCTGCAGGCCCGACTGGCTGTCCATGGCCGCGCCGGGCTTCACGTCGATGACGGCGAGTTGCAGCTCAGACATGCGACGCGCCTTTCGCTGCCCGAAGCGCCGCCTTGCGCGCGGTCCACGCGTCGAGGTCGGCGTGGGCATGGCGCGCGTGTGCGTCCATCTCGGTTTGCGGCACGGTCGGCGTGGTGAGTTCCACGCGGATGCCGTTGGGGTCGAAGAAGTAGATCGACTCGATGATGTGGTGGTCGGTCACGCCCAGCACCTCGATGCCCGCGCCTTCGAGCCGCGCCTTGGCGGCCAGCAGGTCGGCCACCGAGTCGACGCGCAGCGCGATGTGGTTCACCCACGACGGCGTGTTGGGCGAGGGCAGCGCGGCGGTGTCGTCGCCCAGGTCGAAGAAGGCGATGTACGCGCCGTCGCGCATCTGGAAAAAGATGTGCACGTAGGGGCAGTACTCGCCCGTGCTCGGCACGTGGTCGTTCTTGATGACGTGGGCCAGCGGCAGGCCCAGCAGGTCTTCGTAGAAGTGGCGGGTTTCCTCGCTGTCGCGGCAGCGCCAGGCGAAGTGGTGCAGCCCGCGAATGGGTGGGGGCGCCGTGGGGGTGGCGGTCGTCGGCATGTCGTGTCTCCGTTGAGGCCGCGATTGGGCAATGCCGCGTCTTATGATGCAATCGAAATTAATTCATCGATTGATGAAATAACCATATATATGAACCTCACCCTGCGCCAGCTGCGCGCCTTCGCCGCCGTGGCCGAAACCGGCAGCTTCACCACCGCCGCCGGGCAGCTGCACCTCACGCAGTCGGCGCTCAGCGTGCTGGTGCGCGAGCTCGAGCGCGAGATGGGCGTGCAGCTGCTCGACCGCAACACACGGCGCGTGCAGCTGTCGGAGGCGGGGCGCGAGTTCCTGCCGTCGGTGCACCGGCTGCTCGGCGACCTCACGAGCGCGGTCGCGGACGTGACCGATTTGCGTGACAAGAAGAAAGGGCTGTTGCGGCTCGCAGCGCCACAACTCATGGCCTGCACGCTGATGCCGCGCGTGATCGCCGCCTACCGCGAGGCGTACCCCGACGTGGACGTGCGCCTGGCCGACACGCTGCCCGAGCACCTGCTGCTGGGCGTGGCGGCCGGCGACGTCGAGCTGGCCGTGGGCCAGGACGTGGCGGTGGACGCCGCAGCCATCGAGCGCCGCACGCTGTTCCGCGACCGCCACTGGCTGATCTGCCCGCCCGGCCACGCCTTTGCCAAGCGCCGCAAGGTGCGCTGGCACGAGCTGGGGCCCTACACCTTCATCGCGCCCACGCGCGACTTCCGCCAGCGCGTATTGCCCGAGCTGGGGGCCGAGGAGCGTGCGTTCCTGATGCGGCCCGGCACGCAGGAGGTGTCGTACATGACCACCGCGCTGGGCATGGTGGCCTCGGGGCTGGGGCTGACCGTGTGCCCGACCTACTCGGCGTCGCTGGTGCGCGCGCACGGGCTGCAGATGGTGCGGCTCGAGTCGCCCGACTTCCACCGCGAGGTGTGCGTGTACAGCGCGGCGCGGCGCTCGCTGTCGCCCGCGGCGGCGAGTTTCGTCGGCATCCTCGAGCAGTTCGCGACCGCGCAGGCGAAGGCCTGAAAAAGCATCAGCGCCCCGCAAGAGACGCGCAGGGGCTCAGGAGGGTGAAAACTACAATGCGCGCAGTCCCGTCTTTCACCATCCTCAGACCCATGAACGTCATTCGATTCACCGACCTTTGTGCGCAAGGCAAGGCCGCCGGCCAGCGCGTCTTCATCCGTGCCGACCTCAACGTGCCGCAGGACGATGCCGGCCGCATCACCGAAGACACGCGCATCCGCGCCTCGGTGCCCTGCATCCAGCTGGCGCTCGACGCCGGCGCGGCCGTGATGGTCACCTCGCACCTGGGCCGCCCGACCGAAGGCGAGTTCAAGCCCGAAGACTCGCTGGCCCCCGTCGCCCAGCGCCTGGGCGAGCTGCTCGGCCGTGACGTGCCGCTGGTGGCCAACTGGGTCGACGGCGTCGACGTCAAGCCCGGCCAGGTCGTGCTGCTGGAGAACTGCCGCGTCAACAAGGGCGAGAAGAAGAACGACGAAGCGCTGGCCCGCAAGCTGGCCGCGCTCACCGACATCTACGTGAACGACGCCTTCGGCACCGCCCACCGCGCCGAAGCCACCACCTACGGCATCGCCCAGTTCGCCAAGGTGGCCGCGGCCGGCCCGCTGCTGGCGGCCGAGATCGACGCCATCACCAAGGCGTTGGCCCAGCCCAAGCGCCCGCTGGTCGCCATCGTGGCGGGCTCGAAGGTCAGCACCAAGCTCACCATCCTCAAGAGCCTGTCGGCCAACGTTGACCAGCTGATCGTCGGCGGCGGCATCGCCAACACCTTCATGCTGGCCGCGGGCCTGAAGATCGGCAAGTCGCTGGCCGAGCCCGACCTGCTCGACCAGGCCAAGGCCGTGATCGACGCCATGCGCGCGCGCGGCGCCGACGTGCCGATCCCGGTCGACGTGGTCACGGCCAAGACCTTCGCGGCCGACGCACCCGCCACCGTCAAGGCCGCCACCGACGTGGCCGAGGACGACCTGATCCTGGACATCGGACCGAAGACGGCCGCCATCCTGGCCGCGCAGCTGCGCGAAGCCGGCACCATCGTCTGGAACGGCCCCGTGGGCGTGTTCGAGTTCGACGCCTTCGCGGGCGGCACGAAGGCCATCGCGCAAGCCATTGCCGAAAGCAGCGCCTTCTCGATCGCCGGCGGCGGCGACACCCTGGCGGCCATCGCCAAGTACGGCATCGAAAAGCAGGTCGGTTACATCTCGACCGGCGGCGGTGCCTTCCTCGAGGTGCTGGAGGGCAAGACCCTGCCGGCCTTCGAGATCCTGGCCAAGCGCGCGGCCGGCTGATTCCGGCGGCGGTCCGGCCACGGGAGGGAAATCCCCCGTGGCGACTGACTTCCGTTCGACACACAAAGTGTATACAGTAGCGAATACAAAACGGAGACCCCCTTCATGAGCTCGGACCGCATCCCCCGCCACGCCACCAAGATCGTCGCCACCCTCGGCCCCGCCTCCAGCACGCCGGAATTGCTGGAACAGATGATCCTGGCCAAGGTCAGCGTGGTGCGGCTGAACTTCAGCCACGGCACGGCGCAGGACCACATCGACCGCGCCACCATGGTGCGTGAGGCGGCCCGCAAGGCCGGCCGCGAAGTGGCCATCATGGCCGACCTGCAGGGCCCCAAGATCCGCGTCGGCAAGTTCGCGCAGGGCAAGATCTGGCTGGAGCCGGGCGCCAAGTTCGTGCTCGACGCCTCGCGCACCGAGCTGGGCGACGTCGATGCCGTCGGCCTCGACTACAAGGACCTGCCGCGCGACGTGAAGCCCGGCGACAAGCTGCTGCTGAACGACGGCCTGATCGTGCTCACGGTCGACGGCGTCAAGGGCGAAGCGGTGCACACCACCGTCAAGCTGGGCGGCGAGCTGTCGAACAACAAGGGCATCAACAAGCAGGGCGGCGGCCTCACGGCGCCCGCGCTGACGGCCAAGGACATGGAAGACATCAAGACCGCGATGAGCTTCCAGGCCGACTACGTGGCCGTGAGCTTCCCCAAGAACGCCACCGACATGGAAATGGCGCGCCAGCTGTGCAACGTGGCGGCCGCCGAGTACGGCCACAAGCCCGGCATGATCGCCAAGATCGAACGCGCCGAGGCCATTCCGAAGCTGGAAGAAATCCTGCGCGCCAGCGACGGCATCATGGTCGCCCGCGGCGACCTGGCCGTGGAAGTGGGCAACGCCGCCGTGCCGGCGCTGCAGAAGAAGATGATCCGCATGGCGCGCGACATGGACAAGGTGGTCATCACCGCGACCCAGATGATGGAGTCGATGATCACCAACCCCGTGCCCACCCGCGCCGAGGTGAGCGACGTGGCCAACGCCGTGCTCGACGGCACCGACGCCGTGATGCTCTCCGCCGAAACCGCCTCGGGCCGCTACCCGCTCGAGACCGTGCAGGAAATGAGCCGCATCTGCGAAGCCGCCGAGGCCGCCGAAGACAAGACACTCGACGCCGACTTCAGCGGCAAGACCTACAGCCGCATCGACCAGTCGATCGCCATGGGCGCGCTGTTCACGGCGCACCACCTGGGCGCCAAGGCCATCGTGGCGCTGACCGAGTCGGGCTCCACCATCCTGTGGATGAGCCGCCACCGCGCGCACATCCCCATGTACGCCCTGACCTCGCGCCTGGCCACGCAGCGCAAGCTGGCGCTGTACCGCAACGTGCGCCCGCTGCTCATGGATTCGGAAAGCGACCGCGACACCGCGCTGCGCCAAGCCGAGAGCCACCTGAAGAAGCGCGGCATCGTGCAAAGCGGCGACGTGTACGCCATCACCTGCGGCGAGCCGATGGGCGCGCCCGGCGGCACCAACATGCTGAAGATCTGCAGGGCGAGCTGAGTTCGTTCGCAGCAAGACAAAGGCCGGCACATGCCGGCCTTTTTCATGGCGCCGTCTGGTTCAGCCGTTGCGGAACAGGAAGCTGTAGGCGTTCAGCGCGGGCACGCCGCCCAGGTGCGCATACAGCACCTTCGAGCCCGCCGGGAATTCGCCCAGCCGCACCTTCTCGATCATCCCGTGCATCGACTTGCCCTCGTACACCGGGTCGGTCAGCATGCCCTCGAAGCGCGCGCTCAAACGGATCGCCTCGAGCGTGCCTTCGTTCGGCAGCCCGTACTCGGGCCCGCCGAAGCGGCGGTCGAGCACCACGTCCTTCTCGGTGATGTCGCGGCCCAGCTCGACCAGCTCGGCCGTGTTTTTGGCGATGCGCAGGATCTGCTCGTAGGTCTGCTGCGGCTTGGCCGAGGCGTCGATGCCGATCACGCGGTCGGCGCGGCCGTCGGCTGCGAAGCCCACCACCATGCCGGCCTGCGTGCTGCCCGTGACGGAGCAGACCACGATGTAGTCGAACTTGAAGCCCAGCTCGGCCTCCTGCTGGCGCACTTCCTCGGCAAAGCCCACGAAGCCCAGGCCGCCGCGCGGGTGCTCGGAGCAGCCCGCCGGGATCGGGAAGGGTTTGCCGCCGGCCGCGCGCACGTCGGCCATCGCCTGTTCCCAGCTCTGGCGGATGCCGATGTCGAAGCCCGCCGCGTCCAGCCGCACGTCGGCGCCGAGGATGCGCGACATCTCGATGTTGCCGACCCGGTCGTACACCGCGTCGGAGTAGTTGACCCAGTTCTCCTGCACCAGCACGCACTTCAGGCCCAGGTGCGCGGCCACGGCCGCCACCTGGCGCGTCTGGTTCGACTGGATGCCGCCGATCGACACCAGCGTGTCGTAGCCGCCTTCGAGCGCCTCGGGAATCAGGTACTCCAGCTTGCGCGTCTTGTTGCCGCCGAAGGCCAGGCCGCTGTTGCAGTCCTCGCGCTTGGCGTAGAGCTCGACCTTGCCGCCCAGGTGGGCGCTCAGGCGCTTCAGCGGCTGGATCGGCGTGGGGCCGAAGGTCAGGGCGTGGCGGGGGAATTTCTTCAGGTTCATCGACGCAGCTCCAAAAGCGGTGAGGGGTTGAAGCTGTCGATCGTAGGAAGAAGCCTTTGCAATGTGCTTGCGAAGTTGGCTGGATTCGTCGATCAAAAGAAGGCAGGATGGTCATACAGAAGGCTTTTCATCCGGAAAGGAAGCCATGAGCACAACAAAGTTGCGTGCCCCGACGGAGCTCGACCGCACCGACCGCGCCATCCTGCGCGCCCTGCAGCGCGACGCCTCGGTGTCGAACGTGGCGCTGGCCGCCAAGGTGAACCTCAGCGCGCCGGCCTGCCTGCGGCGGGTCGAGCGGCTCCGGGCCGCCGGCTTCATCAAGGGCGTGGTCGCCCTGCTGGACCCCGACGCGCTCGAGGTCGGCATGCTCGTGATGATCGGCGTGGTGCTCGACCGCTCCACGCCCGACTCCTTCGCCGATTTCGAAAAGGCGGCGCAGAAGGTGTCGGGCTGCCTCGAATGCCACGTCGTCACGGGCGAATTCGACTACTTCATGCTCGTGCGCACCCGCGACAACGACAGCTTCAACCGCCTGCACGCCGAGCAGCTGCTGTACCTGCCGGGCGTGCGGCAGATCCGGACCTTCGTGGTGCTCAAGCAGGTGCTGTCGACCACGCAGTTGCCGATCTGAAAAAGTTGAAAAAGAGCTGCGCGCCAGTACCCGTGGCGCCCGGGGTGGCGTCGGCCCTGTCCCACAAGGGGGCTCGGTAGAATCGGGGTAGTTTTCTCCCGACTTTCCGCCTTCTCTTTTTCCCGTCTTTTTCTATTCCCACGAGGTATTTCCCATGGCACTCGTCTCGATGCGCGAACTGCTGGACCACGCCGCCGCCAACGGCTACGGCATTCCGGCCTTCAACGTCAACAACCTCGAACAGGTCCAGGCCGTCATGGAGGCCGCCAAGGAAACCGGCGCGCCCGTCATCCTGCAGGCCAGCGCCGGCGCCCGCAAATACGCGGGTGAAGCCTTCATCAAGCACCTGATCCAGGCCGCCATCGAGCAGTACCCGAACATCCCGCTGGTGATGCACCAGGACCACGGCCAGAGCCCGGCCATCTGCCAGGGCGCGATCGACCTGGGCTTCTCGTCCGTGATGATGGACGGCTCGCTGCACGAAGACGGCAAGACGCCCGCCTCGTTCGACTACAACGTCGACGTGACCCGCAAGGTGGTCGAGCTGGCCCACAAGGTCGGCGTCACGGTCGAAGGCGAGCTGGGCTGCCTGGGCTCGCTCGAAACCGGCATGGCCGGTGAAGAAGACGGCATCGGCGCCGAAGGCGTGCTCGACCACGCGTCGCTGCTCACCGACCCCGAGGAAGCCGCCCAGTTCGTGAAGGCCACGCAGCTGGACGCACTGGCCATCGCCATCGGCACCAGCCACGGCGCCTACAAGTTCACGCGCAAGCCCACGGGCGACATCCTGTCGATCCAGCGCGTGAAGGAAATCCACGCCCGCCTGCCCAACACCCACCTGGTGATGCACGGCTCGTCGTCGGTGCCGCAGGACCTGCTGGAAATCATCCGCAAATACGGCGGCAACATGAAGGAAACCTACGGTGTGCCCGTCGAGGAAATCCAGGAAGCCATCAAGTACGGCGTGCGCAAGATCAACATCGACACCGACATCCGCCTGGCGATGACCGGCGCGGTGCGCAAGTTCCTGGCCGAGAACCCCGAGAAGTTCGACGCCCGCGAGTGGCTCAAGCCCGCGCGCGAAGCCGCCAAGCAGATCTGCAAGCAGCGCTACATCGAGTTCGGCTGCGAAGGCCAGGGCGCCAAGATCAAGGGCGACACGCTGCAGGTCGTTGCCGCCAAGTACGCCAAGGGCGACCTGGCGCAGCAAGTCATCTAACGAAGACCGACTGCGCGCCGCAGGCCACCGCTCGCGGTGGCTTTTTTCTGCGCGCACAATCCGCTTTCCCTGTCACCGTTTCCCAGCCGAGCATCCGTCCATGACCACCGTTCACACCTCTTCCATCCAGAGCCTGCCCCTGCTTGCGCGCGGCAAGGTGCGCGACAACTACGCCGTCGGCGAAGACCGCATCCTGATGGTCGCGAGCGACCGGCTCAGCGCCTTCGACGTGATCATGGGCGAGCCCATCCCGGGCAAGGGCGAGATCCTCACCAAGATGGCGCTGTGGTGGTTCGACCGCCTGGGCGCGCTGTGCCCCAACCACCTGACGGGCGAGGCGCCCGAGAGCGTGGTGCAGCCCGACGAGGTGGCGCAGGTCACGGGCCGATCGATGCTGGTCAAGCGCCTGCGTCCGATCCCGGTCGAGGCCGTGGTGCGCGGCTATCTGGCCGGCAGCGGCTGGAAGGAATACCAGGACAACCGCGCGGTCTGCGGCGTGCCGCTGCCCGAGGGCCTGACCAACGCGAGCAAGCTGCCGCGCCCGATCTTCACGCCCGCCGCCAAGGCCGCGGCCGGCGAGCACGACGAGAACATCAGCTACGAGCGCGTGGTCGAGGTCGTCGGCCCCAAGCTGGCCCAGCAGATCCGCGAGGTCAGCATCGCCATCTACGAGGCGGCGGCCCAGATCGCGCTCGCCAAGGGGATGATCATTGCCGACACCAAGTTCGAGTTCGGCCTGGACGAGAACGACACGCTGGTGCTGATGGACGAGGTGCTCACGCCCGACAGCTCGCGCTACTGGCCGGTCGAGGGCTACGAGGCCGCGCTGGCCGCCGGCACCAACCCGCCGAGCTACGACAAGCAGTTCGTGCGCGACTGGCTCGAGGCCACCAAGATCAACGGCAAGCCCTGGGACAAGACGCCCCCGGCGCCGCGCCTGCCGGCCGAGGTCATCGAGAAGACGGCCGCCAAGTACCGCGAGGCGCTGGACCGCCTCACCCACGGCTGATCCGGCTTTTCTTTTTTAGCGTGTCGTGCCGTTGCTGAGCAGCGCCACGGTGCGGCCGCTCGCATCGAGCAGCGCGAGCCGCCCCGGCGCCAGCCGGTAGCTGGCCGTGTTCTGCAGCGCCGACAGGAACTGCGCCTCGTTGGCGCCGCGCACCGGGTCGGCGCAGGCCATGCGCGTCGCGGCCATCTGGCCGAGCTTGAGCGACACGCCCGCGCGCGTGAACGATCCCGTGACGCGGTTGCAGCCGCCTGAACCACTCACCCGTCCGCTGTTGCGATCGAACTGCAGCTGCGCATCGCCGCCCGGCGCGATGGGCTCGTCGCCCAGCTGCACCAGGCGCCACACCGGCCCTTCGATCGGCTCGTCGAGGCTGATGCCGCTGCCGCAACCGGTCAGGGCGGTCAGCAGCAGCGCGGCCGAGGCAACGGCGGGGAGCGCGGTACGGCGGGCGAAGGAACGCATGGCCAATTTTCCTTTTCAATCTGCAACAAGTTAAAACCGGCGCCATCGTATGCGACGCCGTGGCCGGTGCGAAGACAGGCCCGATGGCGCATCCGGGCTTCTTCAGGCCCCGAGGGCCACGCCGCCCGCGAGGCGCGCCTCGACGCAGCGGCGCACGCTGGCCGGCGTGCCGTCCTGCGCCAGCAGCGCAGGCCACTCGGCCTGGGCCTGGCGCACGGTGTCGCGCGCGATGGCCATCAAGCGCGCCGGCCGCAGCAGCCCGGCCGCGCGCAGCAGCGCCTCCAGCGCCGCCCCGTCGAAGGCGCGCAGCGTGGCGTCGATGGCGCGGTTGACGCCGTAGTCGCGCGCCGGCACGTCCTCGAAGAAGGCGGCCACGCAGACCGGGTCGTACAGCGGCGCGAGCACTGGCGCCACGCCGTCGGGGTAGCGCAGCGCCCAGTTCTTCAGGTGCGCGTCGCTGTTGCCCAGCAGGATGAAGGCCACGAGGCGGCGCACGCACTCGCGCACGTCGGCCACCGGGTTCGGCGACAGGCGGTCGAGCACGCGCAGCATGGCGGGCCAGTCGGTGGCCAGCCCGCGGCCGTACTTCTGGCGCGGCTCGTACTGCAGCACCTGCGCGAACTCTTCCATGTGGATGCGCCCGCCCTCGGGCGTGCGGTCGAAGCGGCGCACCGCCAGGATCTGCGCGAAGGGCACCTGCTCGGGCAGGTCGGCGTCGGCCCGGTCGATCACGTGGGCCTGCGCGCAGTCGAGGCCGAGCGCGCCGCACAGGCGGTAGCCGGTGTATTCGTTGGCGACCAGGTCGGGGTGGCGCGTGCTCGGCAGCTTGAGGATGAACGAGCCCGCCGCGCCGTGGCGCTTGACCACGTAGCGCCGCCCGTCCTGCACCGCCGAGAACTTGGTCACCACGCCGGGGATGGCGGCGGCGTCTTCCACCGGCATCTCGACGAAACCCGGTTCGAGCACGTCGAGCCCCAGCGCCGTGTGCCAGTGGCGCACCGTGTCGGGAATGCCCTCGGACGTGGGCACGGGCTCGACCTCGAGCGCGCCCATGAGGTCGTGGCCGGCGGCGGCCAGCAGCTCGAACTCGTCGTCGGCCGCGCAGCCACGCTGCTGCGCCAGGCGCTCGCGGTTGTGGCCCTCGGGCAGCAGGTTCTGGAAGTAGCTGGGCCAGCGGCCGTCGCTGCGCGAGACGCGGGCGTCGCGCGCCGAGGCGAGGATGGCGCGCGTGGCCGCCTCGTCGGCACCGCGGTACGCGAGGGACAGCGTGGGCCGGCCCGCGTCGGCGATGTAGGCCTCGTCGAAGGACACGCGCAGGATGTCGCCGTACTGCGAGAGGTAACCGATGGCGCGCCGCCCGCCACCGGGCAGGTGCAGGTGCATCCGTAGGTAGCGGATGCCCGTGTTGAAGGCGGCGCGCGTGCTCACCGCCTCACCGGTTCTCGTCGGCCAGGCTCTGCGCGATGGACGGCGGCGCGCCAACGCCCGCCGGCTGGCCGAGCAGGCGGCCGCCCGAGCGCACGAAGTCTTCGAGCTGCGGGCGCAGGCTGGCGGGCACGGGCATCAGCTCGAGCCCCAGCACGCGCGCCATTTCGAGCAGCGTCGACAGGCGCGGATCGATCTGGCCGCTTTCGATGCGCTGCACCGTCATGCGCGACAGCCCGGCGCGCGTGGCCAGCGCCTCCTGGCTCAGGCCGCCGGCCTTGCGGGCTTTTTCGAGTTCTTCGGTCAGTTGGAGCATTGCAATGCGCTTTTATCGGAAATTGAGTAGCAATGCTATCTATATGGGGCGGTGGCAGCAATAAAAAAGCGACCCACAGGTCGCTTTCTTGTTCAATTGCGCACTGAAAGGCGCAATGCGTCGTTCAGCCGTTCAGCTCAACACCACGCTGCTCAGGCGGCGGCGGTACGTGGCCACCACCGGATCGTCCGGCGGAATCTGCCCGTCGGCGACCTTCACCTTCGGCGGCTCGATCACGTCGAGGATCGCGATGTAGGTCTTGCGCGCGAGGTCTTCGCTCCAGGTCTTGTCGCGCATGAGGATGTCGAGCAGCTCGTCCATCGCGTCGGTCCAGCGCTGGGCGGCCATCAGCAGGCGGGCGCGGTTGAAGCGGGCGTCGAAGTCGCGCTTGTTGGCCGCGATCTTGTCGTCGAAGTCGCCCAGCGTCGGCGCCGAGCCGGTGACCGGTGCGGCGAAATCGATGGCGTCCATCCAGCGCTGCAGCGAATCGAAGCGGCGCACCAGCGTGGTCTTGGCGATCACCGGCGCAAAGGCGACCTTGGCGTCGTCCACGCGGCCTTCCTGCAGCAGCAGCTTGATGTAGTCGAAGCGCGCGTCGTCGTTGGCCGGGTCGGTGGCCACCGCGTGCTGCAGCTTCTCGAGCGCGCCCAGGGTGTCGCCCTCGGCCAGCGCTTCCTGCGCAGCGGCGCCTTCCGACGCCGCTTCGGCTTCCTCCGCGCCCGGTACGTGCTTGTCGAGGAATTCGCGGATCTTCTCGGCCGGAATGGCGCCCACGAAGCCGTCCACCGGCTGGCCGTCCTTGAACATCACGCAGAACGGGATGCTGCGCACGCCGAACATCTCGGACAGCTGCGAGGAAATCTGCGGCACCTTGTCGGCGTCCAGCTTGGCCAGCGTGAAGCGGCCGGCGTACTCGGTTTCGAGCTTTTCGAGCACCGGGCCGAGCTGTTTGCAGGGGCCGCACCATTCGGCCCAGATGTCCAGCAGCACCGGCGTGGCGACCGAGCCTTCGATCAGCTCGGCCTGGAAATTTTCGAGAGTGATGTCGATCATCGGGAACAGCTGGGGGTGAAACGTAAAATTGAAACCATGAACGAAACCATTCAGGTCGGTGTAGTGATGGGCTCGAACTCCGATTGGGAGACGATGCGCCACGCGGTCGAGATTCTCCAGCAATTCGGAATCAGCCACGAAGCGAAGGTGGTCTCGGCCCACCGGATGCCCGATGCGCTGTTCGCGTACGCCGATAGCGCCGCCGGGCGCGGGCTCACGGCGATCATCGCCGGGGCGGGCGGCGCGGCCCACCTGCCGGGCATGCTGGCCTCCAAAACCACGGTGCCGGTGCTCGGCGTGCCGGTGGCCAGCCGCCACCTGCAGGGCGTCGATTCCCTCTACAGCATCGTGCAGATGCCCAAGGGCGTGCCCGTGGCCACCTTTGCCATCGGCACCGCCGGCGCGGCCAACGCGGCGCTGTTCGCCGTGGCCATGCTGGCGGTGAACAACCCGGCGCTGCGCGCCAAGCTCGACGCCTTCCGCACGGCCCAGACTGCCGCCGCGGAGGCCATGGTGCTGCCACCGCCCGAAGCGGGCGCGCCGGTGTCGCCCTTCTCGCCGCAAGGCGGGGGTGCGCTGTGAGCACCGGCCATTCGGGCGACCTGCCCATCCTCCCGGGCGCCACGCTCGGCGTGCTCGGCGGCGGCCAGCTCGGGCGCATGTTCGCGCACGCGGCCCAACGCATGGGCTACTTCACCGCGGTGCTCGACCCCGATGCCGACAGCCCCGCCGGTCGGGTGAGCCACCACCACATCCACACCGACTACGCCGACGTCGACGGCTTGGCCCGCCTGGCCGGCCTGGCCGACGCGGTGACGACCGAGTTCGAGAACGTGCCCGCGCCCTCGCTGGAGCACCTGGCGGTGGCGCGGCCGGTGTCGCCCGCCGCCTCGGCCATCGCCATCGCGCAGGACCGCATCGCCGAGAAGGCGTACTTCACGCGCTGCGGCGTGCCCTGCGCGCCCTACGCCGTCATCGAGACGGCGGAGCAACTGGCTGCCGTTGATGATCAACTGCTGCCCGGCATCCTCAAGACCGCCCGTCTGGGCTACGACGGCAAGGGCCAGCAGCGCGTGAAGACGCGCGCCGAGCTGGTCGAGGCCTGGCAGGCCGCCGGCTGCGTGCCCTGCGTGCTCGAGAAGATGCTGCCGCTCGAATTCGAGTGCTCGGTGATCCTGGCGCGCGGCCGCGACGGCCAGATCGTGCACTTCCCGCCGCAGCGCAACCTGCACCGCGACGGCATCCTCGCCGTGACCGAGGTGCACCCGCAGAACATGCCCAAGACCGTGGCGCAGGGCGCGGTCAATTCCGCCAAGAGCATCGCCAGTGGCCTCGATTACGTGGGCGTGCTGTGCGTCGAGTTCTTCGCGCTGGCCGACGGCTCCCTGGTGGTGAATGAAATGGCACCGCGCCCGCACAACAGCGGCCACTACACGATGGAAGCCTGCGATGTGTCGCAGTTCGAGCTGCAGGTGCGCACCCTCGCCGGCCTGCCGCTGACCGCGCCGCGCCAGCACAGCCCCGCCGTCATGCTCAACCTGCTGGGCGACCTGTGGTTTCCGGGCGGCGAAGGCGACGGCGCCAAGCCGGTCGCGCCGCGCTGGAGCGAGGTGCTCGCCTTGCCCGGCACCCATCTGCACCTGTACGGCAAGCTGGCGCCGCGCCGCGGCCGCAAGATGGGCCACCTGACCCTCACCGGCGCCACGCTCGAGAGCGTGCGCGCCAATGCCTCGCAGGCCGCGCTGCTGCTGGGCCTGCCGGCGCTCGCATGATCCTCGACGGCCATGCTCCCGACGCCATCGCCGAGGCCGCGCGCGTGCTGCGCGCGGGCGGACTGGTCGCCTTCCCGACCGAAACCGTCTACGGCCTGGGCGCCGACGCCAGCAGCGACACCGCCGTCGCCGGCATCTTCGCGGCCAAGGGCCGGCCGGCCGACCATCCGCTGATCGTCCACGTGGCGGCGGGCGCCAAGGGCGCGCAGGCGCTGTCGCGCTTCGCCCAGCCGCTGCCGCCTTTCGCGCAGAAACTCGTGCAGGCCTTCTGGCCCGGCCCGCTCACGCTGATCGTCACGCGCCAGCCCGGCGTGGGTACGGCGGCGGCCGGCGGGCAGGACACCATCGGCCTGCGCTGCCCCGCGCACCCGGTGGCGCAGGCGTTGCTCGAAGCCTGCGCCGAGCAGGGCGTGCCCGGCCTGGCGGGGCCCAGCGCCAACCGCTTCGGCCGCGTCAGTCCGACCACGGCGCAGCACGTGCACGACGAGTTCGGCGACGCGCTGCTCGTCGTCGACGGCGGCGCCTGCGAAGTGGGCATCGAATCGACCATCGTCGACTGCAGCCGGGGCGCGCCCGTGCTGCTGCGCCCGGGCCTCATCACGCGCGACCAGATCGAGGCCGCCGTCGGCGAGCCGCTGCGCGACCGCGAGGTGCTCGACACGCCCGACCCGCGCGCCTCGGGCACGCTGGAGGCGCACTACGCGCCCGACGCCAAGGTGCGGCTGATGGACCCCAAGGCGATCCAGACGGGCCTCGACGTGCTCGGCGCCAACGCCGCGCACATCGCCGTGTGGACGCGCAGCAACGTGCGCAGCCGCTCGCAGCGCGTGCTGCTGCGGCGCATGCCCGACGACGCCGCCGCCACCGCGCAGCAGCTGTTCGCGGTGCTGCGCGAATTCGACGCGCAGGGCGTGAAGCTGATCTGGGTCGAGACGCCGCCCGACACGCCCGAGTGGGAAGGCGTGAAAGACCGCTTGCAGCGCGCTGCAGCGGCCTGATCAACGCCTGATCGGCTGCTTGGCCGCGGGGCTCAGCCCCCGGCCGCCAGCACCCCCTGGAAGAACCCGCGTGCTGCCGCCAGGCAGAACGGCGGCGCCAGCGTGCCGTGGTAGGCCGCGGTCACGGCGCGCGCCTTGTCGGTGGCGCTGCCCGGCGTGCTCTGTGCCAGCAGGTCCTTGGCCTGTGCAAAGCCGGCGCGTGCCGCCGAGTAGCTGTCGGTGGTGCCGCGGTCTTCCAGGTCGACCACCGCGAGCGCGGCGGCCGGCATGCCCTTGGCGCGGAAGTAGCCGGCCGTGGCGCGGGTGCTCAGGAAGTTCACGGTCGGGTCGTTCGCGCCGCTGCACAGCAGCATCGGCTTGGTCGGCACCCAGTTGCGCAGGTCGTTGGCGATGGCCGCCTTGCGGAAGCCCGTGGCGGGCTTGCAGTCCAGCGGCGAGGCCGAGCCGAGCGACGCGGCCGTGGCCGGCAGCGCGTTGCCGGGGCAGGGGGCCGACTGGATGTCGGTGGCCGCCTGCGTGAGGAAACTCTGCTTGATGAGGTTGTTGGCCCCATAGAAGATCGCCAGCTCGGGGCTCACCGGGCCCGGCTTGCCGTCGGCCGGGAACAGCGCCAGCTGCGGCAGCTTGCCGCTGGAGAACAGCGTGCCCGGCGTGAGGGTGGGCAGCAGGGTGTCGATGCCGGTGGCGTACTGCGCCTCGTAGACGTCGCTGGTGCTGTTGTAGACGTTGCCGAACTGCTGCTGCCAGCTGGTCGACAGCAGCGGCACGAACAGCGTGGCGCCCAGCGCCGGCCAGCCCAGGTAGGTGTAGTCGGTCAGGAGGCTGATGGCCGAGGGCGCGGCCAGCGGGGCCGAGGCCGTCACGGTCTTGCCGGTGGCCTGCATCTCGCGGTGCGCGGCCATCGCCACGTAGCCGCCCTGCGAATAGCCGGTGATGAACAGCGAGCCGGCGTCGTTCGCGCCGATGTCCGAGAAGGTCTTGCGCGCCGCGGTGAGCGCATCGACCATGTCCTTGCCCTGCTGCTCGCCGTTGAGGTAGGGGTGGTAGGGCAGCGTCGACTTGTCGTAGCCCGCGTAGTTGGGCGCCACCACGATGTAGCCCTGCGCCGCGAACATGGCGGCCACCATCAGGCCCTCGCCGGCGGCCGGTTGGGTGGTGTCGGTCCACTTGGCGAGGTTGTAGTTGCGCGCCGGCGTGGTGCCGTGCGCGTACAGCACCACGGGGCGCGCGCCGCTGCAGGCCACGTCGGAACCCGAGGGCACCATGATCGCGGCGGTGGCGTTGGTGGCTTCGTTCTTGCCGCCGACGGTGCGGTACTCGAGGTAGCGCATGTCGACGCCGCACTTGGGCGCGCCGGTGACCTGCAGCAGCGCCTTGCCCTGGTCGGAGGCCTGCAGGCTGGCCCTGAACTGGTCGGCCGTGAGCTTGGTGCCCTGCTCGGGCGGGCTGGTGACGACCGTGCCGCGCCCGGTGTCGCTGCCGCCGCCCGGCGGCGGAAAGCCGATGCCGCCCCCACCGCCGCCGCCCCCGCCGCAGGCGGCGAGCAGCAACGTGGCGCCGGCGAGCGTCGCCGTGGCGGTGACCCGGCGGGCCGAGAGGGAGGAATGCCGTGGATGCAAGGTCAAGACGCGTCTCCTGGAGTTGTATCGAAAACGAACGAGCGTCCGATTCTGGGCAGCGCCATGGCCGCGCGCAAGCCGCGTTTGCGAGCAGAACCTATTCAGTAGCGGGGCGGCTCAGGCCCCGTCCGAGTCACTGGTCCTGCGCGGTCCAGTCGATCAGCGCGTCGAAGGCGGCGCGCGCGGCGCCGGCGTTCTCGCCGTTGGCGATGGCCACCAGCACGTAGCGCCGGCCGCTTGCGCCGTGCACGTAGCCGGCCACGCCCGAGGCGTCGCGCAGCGTGCCGGTCTTCAGGTGCGCCGCGCCGCCCGAGCGCAGCGTGCGCCGCTTCAGCGTGCCGTCCACGCCCATCGCGGGCAGCGAGGCCACCAGCTCGGGCATCACGGGCGAGCGCCACGCCACCTGCAGCATCTTGCCGAGCGCGGCGGCGCTGATGCGCTCGTCGCGCGACAGGCCCGAGCCGTTCTCGAACACCGGCGACGCCTCGCCGGTGCCGATGCGCTCGCGCCACCACTGGCCCAGCGCGCTGCGCGAGGCCTCGAAGGTGCCGCGCTGCTTCTGCGTGAGGCCCAGCGTGAGGAACACCTGCTGCGCCATCACGTTGTTGCTGTACTTGTTGATGTCGCGCACCACCTCGGCCAGCGGCGGCGATTCGAAGTCGAAGGCCGGCTTCAGGCCCGCGGGCACGCGGCCCTCGCGCATCTGGCCGCCCACGCGCCCGCCCATCTCGGCCCACATGCCGCCGATGGCGCGCAGGCTGTAGGTGCGCGGGTCGGCGTAGGCCACGGCCCAGCTCTTCTCGCCGCAGCCCGCGGGAAAGCCGCCGTTGAAGCGGATGCGGTTCACGTCGCTGAAGTCGGGCTTGAGCGCGCCGCGCCAGTCGCCGCATTCGCCGGGCGCCAGCGGCACCGTGGGCGGCATCGCCACGCTGGCCAGCGGGGGCTCGTAGCTCACGCGCGCGAACTGGCCGGCGCGGTCGGGCGCGAAGGTCATGTTGACCGACTTGAAGTTCACCAGCAGCGCGTCGGGCGAGGCGTTGTAGGGGCGCAGCGGCTCGCCGTCGAAGGCGGCCGGGTCGTTCTCGACCGTGGTCTCGAAGGCGCTGCGGTCGATCACGATGTCGCCGCTCACGGTGGTGATGCCCAGGCCCTGCACGTGGCGCAGCAGCAGCCACACGCGCTCCAGCACCAGCTTGGGATCGCCCTGGCCCTTGATGTAGAGGTTGCCGTTGAGCACGCCGTTGGCCACCGAGCCCTCGACATACACCGGCGTGTTCCAGCTGTAGGCCGGGCCGAGCAGGTCGAGCGCCGCGTAGGTGGTCACCAGCTTCATGATCGAGGCCGGGTTCACCGGCACCTGCGAGCGCCAGGCCAGGCGCGGCGCGCGGCCCGCGTCGGCATCGGCCACGAGCAGGGTCACGGCCTCGCGCGAGACCTTGGCACGCGCGAGGGCGGCATCGACTTGAGGCGGAAGGGCTTGCTGGGCGAAGGCGCCGGCCGGGGCCAGCAGGGCGAGGGTCAGTGCGAGGGGCGCAGGGCGGAAGGCAAGAGGCATCCGCGGATTATCCCGGCGCGAAAACGTGCAGCTTCGCGTGGTACAGCAGCATGATCGTCTTGGCGTCGGCGATGCGGCCGTCGGCCACCATGGCCAGCGCCTCGTCGATGCCCAGCTCGAGCACCTCGATGTCCTCGCCCTCCTCCGCCAGCCCGCCGCCCGCGCCGACGCGCATCGAGGCCTCGTAGGGCGCGACGAAGAAGTGCAGCTTCTCGGTCACCGAGCCCGGGCTCATGAAGCTCTCGAACACCTTCTGCACGGTGCCGAGCCGGTAGCCCAGTTCTTCTTCCACCTCGGCGCGGATGCGTTCCTCGGGCGCGGCGTTGTCCAGCAGGCCCGCGGCCGCCTCGATCAGCAGGTCGTCGTGGCCGTTGACGAAGGCCGGGTAGCGGAACTGCCGCGTGAGCAACACCGTGCGCTGGCCCAGGTGATAGGGCAGCAGCGTGGCGCCGTTGCCGCGGTCGTAGGTCTCGCGGTGCATGCGCTGCCACTCGCCGTCGTTGCGCCGCCAGTCGAAGGCGGTGGTGCGCAGCGTGTACCAGTTGTCGGACAGGAGGGTGACTTCGTGCACCCGGACGCGGTCGTGAATGGTCATGGCGGCGAGCATAGAACCGAGTTCGTGCAATATCAAGAAGATTCGTGCAATAACGTGCAAACCCGTTACCATCGGCCCATGCTCACCCGACCGCGCAAGCAACACATCCTCTCGGTCCTGCGGCGCGACGGCCAGGTCGTCGCCAAGGCGCTCAGCGAGGAACTGGCCCTGTCCGAAGACACCATCCGCCGCGACCTGCGCGAGCTCGCGGCCGAAGGGCTGCTGCAGCGCGTGCACGGCGGCGCGCTGCCGGTCGCGGCGGCCGAGGCCGACTTCAGCGGGCGCCAGCAGCTCGCGCCCGACGAGAAGGTGGCCATCGGCCGCGCCGCCGCGCGCCTCGTGAAGCCGGGGCAGGTGGTGTTCATCGACGGCGGCACCACGGCCGTGCAGCTGGCGCGCCACCTGCCGCTCGCGCTGCAGGCCACGGTGGTCACGCACAGCCCGTCGGTGGCGGTCGAGCTGGCGGCGCACGCCGGCATCGAGGTGGTGCTGATCGGCGGGCGCCTCTTCCGGCATTCGATGGTGGCGGTCGGCGCGGCGGCCATGGCGGCCATTTCGCGCATCCACGCCGACACCTACTTCATGGGCGCCACCGGCGTGCACGCCGAGGCGGGCCTGACCACGGGCGACGCGGAAGAGGCCGAGATCAAGCGCGCCCTGATGGCCGCGGCGGCCGAGACCGTCGTGCTGGCCTCGTCCGAAAAGCTCGGGGCCGCGTCGGCGTGGGTGGTCAGCCCGCTGGCGGACGCGACGCAGCTGCTGGTGGCGCCGCAGGCCCCCGAGCAGGCGCTGGCGCCGCTGCGCGCGGCCGGGCTGGCGATCCTGCGTGCCGACGAGGCCGGCTGATTCGCCCCGCCCCTGCGCGGCCAGGGCCTGCCCTCGATAATGGCGGGATGCCCGCCGCGCCCCCGCAGACCTCTCCGCCCCTCCTGTCTCCCCGCATGCTCGGCATCGGCGCGGCCGTGGTCACCGTCGTGGTCTGGACCGCCTTCATCCTCATCGCGCGCGCCTCGGCCGCGCGCTCGCTCACGCCCTTCGACCTGGCCTTTGCCCGCGTCTGCGGCGCCAGCCTGGTGCTGGTGCCCTGGGGCGCGTGGCTGGCGACGAAGCACCGCGGCGCGGTGTCCTCGTTCTTCGGGTTGTCGCCGCTGTCGCTGCGCATCACCGCCACCGCCGGCATCTTCGGCGGCGTGGCCTACGCCCTCATCGCGTACAGCGGCTTCTTCTTCGCACCGGCCGGCCATGCCGCCGTGCTGATGCCCGGCAGCCTGCCGCTGTGGACCACGCTGCTGGCCGCGCTGGTGCTGCGCGACCGCATCACGCCCACGCGCGCCATCGGGCTGGCGATGATCGTCGCGGGCGACCTCGTGGTCGGCGGGCGCAGCCTGCTGCACGCCTTCGAGGGCGGCGAGGTCTGGAAGGGCGACCTGATGTTCATGGGCGCCGCCTTCTGCTGGGCCTGCTACAGCGTGGTGGCGCGCCGCCACGGCCTGGACGCGGTGCGCGCGACCATCGCCATCACCGTGTTCGCGCTCATGACCTACGTGCCGGTCTACACGCTGCTGGTGGCCTCGGGCGCGGTCGTGAGCCACATCGGCAGCGCGCCGTGGGGCGAGGTCGCATTCCAGATGGCCTTCCAGGGCCTCGGCTCGGTGGTGATCTCGGGCATCACCTTCACCAAGATGATCCAGCACTTCGGCCCGGTGCGCACCACCATGATCACGGCGCTGGTGCCGGGCCTGTCGGCCTTCGGCGCGGTGCTGTGGCTGGACGAACCGATGCACTGGAGCCTGGTCGCCGGCCTCGCGCTGGTGACGGCCGGCATCCTGTTCGGCGTGCGCGCGGCGGCCGTGCGCGCCGCGCCGGTCTGCCCGACGCCGTGCCCGGCGGGAATGGGGCGTCCGAATGTCTGACAAGCTCCTGGCCTTCGACACGAGCACCGAGCACCTGTCGGTCGCGGTGCGCCACGGCGACCGCGTGCTGGCGCACAGCGGCGTGGGCGGCGCGCAGGCGTCGAGCACGCTGCTGCCGTTGATCCGCCAACTGCTCGCCGACGCGGGGCTCGCGCTGGCCGAGCTCGACGCCATCGTCTTCGGGCGCGGCCCGGGCTCCTTCACCGGCCTGCGCACCGCCTGTTCGGTGGCGCAGGGCCTGGCCTTCGGCGCCAAGGTGCCGCTGTTGCCGGTCGACACCCTGCTGGCCGTGGCCGACGAGGCGCGCCATGCCTTCGGCGCGCAGCGCGTGGTGGCCGTGCTCGATGCGCGCATGGACCAGCTCTACGCCGCGCACTACGACTTCGACACCGCCGGCCCGTTCGGCGGCGACCCCGAGCCGCTGCTGCTCGCCCCCGAGGCGCTTGAAGTGCCGGCCGGCTGGGCGCTCGCCGGCAATGCCTTCACCGCCTACGGCCCGCGCCTGGCGAACGCCACGGCCCGCCACGAGGTGCTGCCCACGGCCGTCGCCATGCTGCGGCTGGCGCCCGCGCTGCTCGCGGCCGGCCGCACCGTGCCCGCCGCGCAGGCCTGGCCGCTCTATGTTCGCGATAAAGTGGCGCAAACCACCGAGGAACGCGCCGCCATCAAGGCGGCGGCCGCCGTTCCGCCGAACCCCGCATGAGCGCCGTCCTCCAGTCCGTCGAAGCCCGTCTTGAACCGCTCACCGTCGAGCGGATCGATGCCGTGTGCGCGGTCGAGCAGACGGCCTACACGCACCCCTGGACGCGCGCCAACTTCACCGATTCGATGGCCGTGGGCTACCACTGCCAGTGCCTGCTGGCGCCCGGCGTGGCGCCGGGTGTCGAGTCGCCCTGCACCAGCCTGGGCGAAACGCTGATCGGCTACTTCGTCGCCATGAAGGGCGTGGACGAGGTGCACCTGCTCAACATCACCGTGGCGCCGGCCTTCCAGCGCCAGGGCTGGGCGCCGCTCATGCTCGAAGCGCTGGCCGGCTGGTC
Organism: Variovorax sp. GW821-FHT09D07; assembly: GCF_059416345.1. Lineage (NCBI taxonomy): Bacteria > Pseudomonadati > Pseudomonadota > Betaproteobacteria > Burkholderiales > Comamonadaceae > Variovorax > Variovorax sp. GW821-FHT09D07. Next base: position 233,546 of record NZ_JBWKOY010000003.1, on the reverse strand, counting down.
GCGCGGCGAGGGCGCGCTGTGGCTGTGGCTCGAGGTGCGCGAAAGCAACCGGCGCGCGCTCGACATCTACCTGCGGCAAGGCTTTCGCAGCGTCGGCGTGCGCAAGGGCTACTACCCGGCGTTCGACGGCAAGCGTGAAGACGCGGTCGTCATGAGCATGCGCCTCAACGAAACAGGCTCCGCCTGGGGAGCTTTGCGATGACGGACACCGCGGTCCACACCCTGCGCCTGGACGCGCGCCAGCGCGCCATGCTCGACGAGATGGGCGTGAAGGTCTGGTGGCCCGTGCCGCCGGAACCCGAGATCGAAGTCGAAGCCGAGCCGGAGGTCCCCGTGGCCGCTGACTCCGGCATGCCCGACATGCCCGAAGGCCCGCCGCTGGAGCTCGACGAACGCGACCAGTCGTACGACGCGCCGCCTCCGCCTCGCCCGGCCCCGGCGCCCGTCGCCCGCCCGGTGGCCGCCCCGGCACCGCGTCCCGTCGCAGCGCCGCCCGTGGCGCAAGGCGCCGCCGTGCTGGTCGAAGCACCCTGCCGCCTGTACGCCGACAAGGCCGATGCCACGGCGCCGGTGCAAGGCGGCTGGCTGGTGGTGGCCGACATGCCCCCCGAGGCCGACGGCCGCCACGGCGAGCCCTTCGCGGGCGACGCCGGCCGCCTGCTCGACAACATGCTGCGCGCGCTGAAGCTGCACGACGGCCGCACGCCCGTGCACCTGATGCGCACGCACCGCGGCGTGGCCGCCGGCCAGCCCGGCAGCCCGCAGCCGATCGATGCCGCCTTCGACGCCCACGCGGCGGCGCTGGCGCCCAGCCTCGTGCTGGCCATGGGCCCGCTGGCCGCGCAGAGCCTGATGCAAAGCCGCGATCCGCTGGGCAAGCTGCGCGGGCGTGCCGTGCCGCTGGCGTCGGCCAACGGCGTGCCGGTGGTGGCCACGTACCACCCCGCCTACCTGCTGCGCAACCCGGCCGACAAGGCCCGCGCCTGGGCCGACCTGTGCCTGGCGGCAGAGCAGGCCACCCCTTCGGCCTGAGGCCGGCGGGCGGGGTCCGTAAAATCGGGCCCCATGACTTTCCTCGACAAGCTGGCCGCTGCACAGCAAACCAACGGTTCGTTGCTCTGCGTGGGCCTCGACCCGGAGCCAACCAAATTCCCGGGGGCGTACAAGGGCGACGCCAGCCGCATCTATGACTTCTGCGCGCGCATCGTCGACGCGACGGCCGACCTGGTCATCGCCTTCAAGCCCCAGATCGCCTACTTCGCGGCCCACCGCGCCGAAGACCAGCTCGAACGCCTGATGGAGCACATGCGCCGCAACGCGCCCCACGTGCCCACCATCCTGGACGCCAAGCGCGGCGACATCGGCTCCACCGCCGAGCAGTACGCGCTCGAAGCCTTCGAGCGCTACGGCGCCGACGCCGTGACCCTGTCGCCCTTCATGGGCTTCGACTCGGTCGCGCCCTACCTCCAATACGAAGGCAAGGGCGCCTTCCTGCTGTGCCGCACCAGCAACCCCGGCGGTTCCGACCTGCAGGGCCAGCGCCTGGCCAGCGTCGAGGGCCAGCCCTTCCTGTACGAGCACGTCGCCCGCCTGGCGCAGGGCCCGTGGAACCTCAACGGCCAGCTCGGCCTCGTGGTGGGCGCGACCTACCCGGCCGAGATCGAGCGCGTGCGCGAACTCGCGCCGACGGTGCCGCTGCTGATCCCGGGCGTCGGTGCCCAGGGCGGCGACGCGGTCGCCACCGTGCGCGCCGGCTGGCGCGCCGACGCACCGATCATCGTGAACTCGTCGCGGGCGATCATTTACGCCTCGTCGGGCGAAGACTTCGCCGATGCGGCGAAGAACGCCGCACGCACCACGCGCGACGCATTGGAAGCTGCCAAGCCTTAGTTTCTGCGCAGGCGGGTGAACGCCTCGAACTCCCAATTGCGCATGCCCAGCAGCAGGGTGTAGCCCTCGCGGTCCTTGGCCGACAGCTTCTGGTCGGTCTGGTGCTGCTGCGCAAAGTCTTGCGCCACGCGCTGCAAGCGCTCCAGGAAGGCCGGTGCCAGCGACCGGCTGATCGAGCCGTGCACCAGCAGCAGGCCTTCGGCCGGGCCGTCGAAGCCGCCCTTGTAGTAGTCGAGCACCACGTTCTCGCGGAAGAACTCCATCACCGGGCCGTGCGGGCGCCAGCGGAAGGTCTTGGCGAGCTTCAGGCGGTACCGGTTCAGCGGGCGCAGCTCGATGATGCCGATGCGGTCCAGCTGCGCCAGGCAGCCGATGCACTCGGGCTCGGTGATCCGGTACGACGCCACGATCTGCTCCAGCGTCCACTGGCTCAGCACGCTGATCGCCACCAGCAGCAGCTTCTTGTCCTTGACCACGGCCTTTTCCTGCTCGTGGGTCAGCTCCTTCAGCAGCGGCTGGGCGTCGGCCACGCGCCGCGCCAGCTCGGCGAAATCGATCTTCAGGGCGCGGCAGATCGCATCGACGCGCGACAGCGGCATGTCGCTCTTGGCCAGCATGCGCTTGACGCTGGACTCCGCCATGTCCAGCGACCGGGCCAGGTCGGCATACGTCATGCGGGCGCTTTTGAGTTCGTTCTTGAGGGCCTGGACCAGGTCGACGGTGGTGCTCATGAAGGGAGGGTACGGGTTGAAGGTATAGAAAAAGGATACCGAAGGGAGTGAAATAGTGCCTCGTATCGATTCTCGATGCCTGGGGGAGGGCTGGCAACTAGATTCCACCCGCCAGCCACCACCCCACCGAGGAACGCCATGCTTCTGCCCACCCTGACACGCCGCGAACGCGGACTGTTGTTCACCTTCGCGCTGCTCTTGCTGATCGCCTTCTTCGGCCCGGCGCTGCCGGCCGCCGACGTGGCGATCGCCTCCGTGTTCGCCGACAACCGGCCGCTGTTCCACCTGCCCAACGCGATGGACGTGCTGAGCAACCTGCCGTTCCTGGCGATCGGCTGCCTGGGGCTGTACCGGCTCAACCGCATCGACCGCTCGCACCAGGAGGCACTGGCCGGGTTCCCGCTGGCGCCGCCCGCCAACGACCCGCCGGACAACACGCTGGACTGCGCCTGGCTGTTCTTCGCCGGCCTGATCGCCACCGCCGCCGGCTCGGCCTTCTATCACCTGATGCCCGACGCGCCCCGCCTCGCCGCCGACCGCGCCGGCATGGCCGTGGCCTTCGCGGGCCTGATCGGCATCGCCGTCTGCGAACGCGTCAGCCAGCGCGCCGGCTGGCCGGCCGCCTGGTTCGTGCTCACGGCCGGCCTGCTGGCGGCCGAGGTCTGCCAGGAAACCGGCAACGTGCTGCCCTGGGCGCTGGTGCAGTTCGGCGGCATGGCGGTGGTGCTCACGCTGGCGCTGGCCACGCCGATGCGCGGCGCTGTCGGGCTCAAGCTGGGCTGGGTGATCGCGTTCTACGTGCTGGCCAAGATTTGCGAACTGGGCGACCACGCCATCTACGAAGCCACCGGCCACCTCGTGTCGGGCCACACGCTCAAGCACCTGGTGGCGTCGCTGGCCGGCCTGCCCGTGCTGATGGCGCTGTACCGCCTCGAAAAGGGCTGGCGCGCCACCCTGCTGCGGCACAATCCCGACCCTGCCGCGATCGCGGCATGACGCGGCCTGACCACGGAACGCCCGTGGCGCAGCGGTAGAAGACAAAGAGGAGATTGCATCGCATGACAACCCCCGCCGCCGCCGCGACTGCGCCCGTGGTGCATGAGCCCAACGCCCACGCGAACCAGTTCGCCCTGCTCGGCCAGCGGCGCTTCGCGCCCTTCTTCTGGACCCAGTTCGCGGGGGCCGCGAACGACAACCTCTTCAAGTTCGCCTTCACCGTCATGGTGACCTACCAGCTGCAACTGAGCTGGATGCCGCCGGCGATGGCGGGGCTGGTGATCGGTGCGCTGTTCATCCTGCCCTTCCTGCTGTTCTCGGCCACGGCCGGGCAGCTGACCGACAAGTTCGACAAGACGAAGATGATCCGCTTCGTCAAGAACCTCGAGATCGCCATCATGGTGATCGCCGCCTGGGGTTTCGTGCGCGCCGACGCGGTGGTACTGCTGGGCTGCGTGTTCCTCATGGGGCTGCACTCCACCTTGTTCGGGCCGGTCAAGTTCGCCTACCTGCCGCAGGTGCTCGACTCGCGCGAGCTCACGGGCGGCAACGGCATGGTCGAGATGGGCACCTTCGTCGCCATCCTGCTGGGCCAGGTGGCGGGCGGGCTGCTGGTGGCGATGCCGCAGATCGGCCACACCACGGTGGCCGTGGCCTGCCTGCTGCTGGCGCTGGTGGGGCGCGGCGTGGCGCAGGCCATTCCGCCCGCGCCGGCCACCGACCCCAGCCTGGTCATCAACTGGAACCCCTTCAGCGAAACCTGGCGCAACCTGATGCTGGCGCGCGAGAACATCGTGGTGTTCCGCTCGCTGCTGGGCATCTCGTGGATGTGGTTCTTCGGCGCGGTGTTCCTGAGCCAGTTCCCCAGCTTCGCGAAGGAAGTGCTGCACGGCGACGAGCAGGTGGCGTCGCTGCTCTTGGTGGTGTTCTCGGTGGGCATCGGCGTGGGCTCGCTGCTGTGTGAGACGCTGAGCCGCCGGCAGGTGGAAATCGGCCTCGTGCCGCTGGGCGCCATCGGCATGAGTGTGTTCGCCATTGACCTGTACTTTGCCTCGCGCGCCTTGCCGCCTTCGGCCGGCATGGGCCTGGGCGCCTTCATGCAGCAGCCGGCGCACTGGCGCGTGATGGCCGACCTGGGGCTGCTGTCGCTCTTCGCGGGTCTGTACAGCGTGCCGATGTACGCGCTGATCCAGTTGCGCAGCCAGCCCACGCACCGCGCGCGGATCATCGCGGCGAACAACATCCTCAACGCGCTCTTCATGATCGGCAGCTCGGTGCTGGCCGGCGCGCTGCTGGGCGCGGGCTTCACCATCCCGCAGATCTTTTTGTTCACCGGCATCGCCAACGCGGTGGTGGCGTTCTACATCTTCATGCTGGTGCCCGAGTACCTGCTGCGCTTCGTGGCCTGGGTGCTGTCGCGCTTCGTGTACCGCTTCGACATCAAGGACGACCAGCACATTCCCACCGAGGGCGCCGCCGTGCTGGTGTGCAACCACGTGAGCTTCATCGACGCGGTGCTGCTGATGGCCGCGAGCCCGCGCCCGATCCGCTTCATCATGGACCACCGCATCTTCAAGGTGCCGGTGCTCGGCTGGCTGTTCAAGCTGGCCAAGGCCATCCCGATCGCGCCGCAGAAGGAAGACCCGGCCGCGTACGAGGCGGCCTTTGCCAAGGCCGTCGGCGTGCTGCGCGAGGGCGACCTGCTGGGCATCTTCCCCGAAGGCGCGATCACGCGCGACGGCGAGCTGCAGCCCTTCAAGGGCGGTGTGATGAAGATCCTCGAGGGCGCACGCGCCGAAGGCATCGAGCCGCCCGTGGTCCCGATGGCGCTGACCAACCTCTGGGGCTCGTACTTCAGCCGCATCGAGCTGCGCGGCGGCCAGCAGGTCGCCATGGCCAAGCCTTTCCGTCGCGGCTTCTTCAGTCGCGTGGGCCTGCGCGTCGGCCACCCCGTGGCGCCGCAGGAAGTGCAGCCCGAGACGCTGCGCCAGCGCGTGGCCGGCCTGCTGGCCTCCTGAGGCGTTCGCCCCAAAGTATCTCTTCGGGATACTGCGGGATGTCAGGATCGCAACTGGTTGAAGTATTCGAGCCCCGCGGCGTGAAGGCGAACCATCATTCGCTCACCTTCACTGCGCCGCGAGGCCTTCATGCAACCCCTCTCATCCTCCACCGTTTCGATCACCCAGCGCGACCTGCCGGCTTCGCGCAGGACCGCCCTGGCGCGGTCGATGGCCGCCCTGGCCTTCGCCGCCTGCGCCGCGTTCGCGGGTGTCGCGACGCCGCTGCCCGCACGGGCCCAGAGCGAGGCCTCGGCCGCGCTGTCGCTGCTGCCCGTGGCCTCGGTGGTCGGCGCCGCTTCGGTCGTCGGTGCGTCGGCCACCGCGGTGGTCGCTGTGCCCGCGGCGCTGTCGGTGGGCGGTTCGGTGCTCACGGTGATCGCGGTCGAGGCCTCGGTCGACGGCACCGTCTACCTGCTCGAACGCGCCTCGGACGGCGCCCGCGCCAGCGTCAAGGTGATGGGGCGCGCCACCCGTGGCGTGTCGGCGGCCGCCGGCACGGCCGTGGTCGTCAGCGTGATCGGCACGGGCGTCGTGCTCTCGGCCGCGGGCGAGGTGCTGGCCTTCGTGCCCAACGCGGTCGGCCGCGCACTGCTCCACAACGAAAGACTGTCGTGAAACCCGCCGTGCGCCCCGCGCTGCTGCTGGCGTTCGCCATCGCTGCGGTGCTGCCGCTGCAGGCGAATGCCGGCCGCTCGTGCGAACAGGTCAGGCCGACGCCGGCGCTGATCGTCAAGGGCATGCAGCTGGCCGAGCGCACCTCGCAGCAGCTCGATGCGAGTGGCGCGCGCGTGGTCATCCTGGCGCGCGCCGGACAGGACCTGAGCAAGTACGGCCTGCGCTATTCGCACCTGGGCATCGCCTACAAGACCGACGAGGGCCCGTGGCGCGTGGTGCACAAGCTCAACCACTGCGGCACGGCGGTGGCCGCGGTCTACCGGCAGGGGCTGGGCGAGTTCTTCCTCGACGACCTGTGGCGCTACGAGGCCGCCTGGTCCGTGCCGACGCCCGCGGTGCAGGCGCAGCTGATGGCCGCGCTGCGCGAGCCCGACGCGCGCCTCGTGCGCCTGAACGTGGCGCCCTACAGCATCGTGAGCTACGCCTGGGGCCAGAAGTACCAGCAGTCGAACCAGTGGGCCATCGAGACCCTGGCCGCGGCGATGGAGCCCGCCACCATCGGCACCCGCGCGCAGGCGCAGGCCTGGCTGCAGTTCAAAGGCTACGAGCCCACCACGCTGAACCTCGGCCCGCTGACCCGCCTGGGCGGGCGCGTGGGCTCGGCCAACATCGCTTTCGACGATCATCCGAACGAGAAGCGGTTTTCGGACCGCATCGAGACCGTGACCGTCGACTCGGTGTTCGCCTGGCTGCCGCGTGCGGGCTTAGGCGCGGCGCCGGTCACACTCAAGCTCTGAGCGAAGAGAAGCAACGAAGAAAAGAAAGAACGAAGGAAAGACCATGAGCAAATCCCTGCGCCTGTCCGAGAAGTGGTTCCGCCGCGGCCTGTGGCTGGTGGCGTTCGTGTTCGCGAGCTTCCTGATCGGGCTGGGCAGCACGATCGTGGGCGACCTGCCGCAGGTCGAGCGCGTGCGCGTGCTCGACGACTTCATCGACAAGCCCGCGGCCGAGCCGCTGCGCGCCACCATCAAGGCCTCGGAGGCCGCCGAGCTGCAGGCCGCGCGCGACCTCGACCAGGCGCAGCTGCAGCTCAACACGGCGCAGCAGGCCAGCGCCAACGCGCGCGAGACCTTCGGCAACTGGATCGCCACGCGCCGCGCCACCGCGCAGCCCGACCAGGACACCGAGCTCATCGCGCGCACCAAGGCGCTCGACGCCTTCAAGCAGAAGGAAGACGCGGCGCAGCGCAAGGCCGACGCCCAGCGCCAGATCGCGCTCGACGCGCGCCAGGCCGAGCAGCGTGCGCGCGCGGCATTGGGCGTGCTGGAGCACGACGCGCAGCAGCGCCTGGACGCCGAGTACCGCCGCGTCGAACTGCGCGTGTTCGGCTACCGGCTCGCGCTGACCCTGCCGCTGCTGCTGGTGGCCGGCTGGCTGTTCGTGAAGAAGCGCAAGAGCACCTACTGGCCCTTCGTGTGGGGCTTCATCTTCTTTGCGCTGTTTGCCTTCTTCGTCGAGCTGGTGCCCTACCTGCCGAGCTACGGCGGCTACGTGCGCTACGTGGTGGGCATCGTGCTCACGGTGCTGGTGGGGCGCTACGCCATCGTGGCGCTCAACCGCTACCTGGCGCGCCAGAAGCTCGCCGAGCAGCAGCCCGACCAGGTGCGCCGCGAAGAGCTGAGCTACGACGTCGCGCTGGCCCGCCTGGCCAAGAGCGTGTGCCCCGGCTGCGAGCGGCCGGTCGACCTGAAGAACAACGAGATCGACTTCTGCCCGCACTGCGGCATCGGCCTGTTCGACCACTGCGGCCACTGCAGCACGCGCAAGAGCGCGTTCTCCAAGTTCTGCCATGCCTGCGGTACCTCGGCCGCTGCGCAGGCGCCCCTTACACCTGTGACCGGCACTGCGCAATCGGTCACGCCGGGCGCGCCGGTTCAGCCGGCCACGTAGCGAAAGCGCCGCACGGTCGTGCTACAACCCCGGGCTGCGTCACGCAACGCCGTGCCGCGGGTTTTCCCATTCACATTGACGGAGCACACCCATGAGCATTTTCGGCAAGATTTTTTCCAAGATTTTTCCGTCGGCCAACGCCGCTGAAGTCGTCGCCGCACCGCCGGCGGCTGCACCCGGCGCGCCGGCCGTTGCCGCACCGCCGCCCGCGATCCCGCTGGGCGACGTGCCCGCCGTCCTGGACGCGATGCCAGGTGCCGCCGGCCTGAACTGGCGCACCTCGATCGTCGACCTGCTCAAGTTGCTGGGCCTGGACAGCAGCCTCGCCGCGCGCAAGGAACTGGCCAGCGAAATCCTCTACAGCAACGGCGAACCGGGTTCGGCCGAATGGAACATCGGCCTGCACAAGCAGGTGATGACTCGCATCGCCGCCAATGGCGGCACGCTGCCGGCCGAACTGCGCGACTGATCGTCCCGCCACCCACGCAGCAAAAAGCCCGGCATGCCGGGCTTTTTCTTTGGGGCGAGCGTTGAAGCGCTTCAGGTCCAGCCTGCGTCCACCACGTAGTCCTGCGCGGTGCACATGCGCGAATCGTCGGCCGTGAGGAACAGTGCCATCGCGGCGATGTCCTCGGCCATCACGCGGCCCGGCAGGCATTGCGCCGCATCGATCTCCGCGGCGGATTCGGGCTTCACCCAGAGCTTGATCTGCCGCTCGGTCATCACCCAGCCCGGCATGATCGTGTTGACCCGGATGTTCTGCTTGCCCAGGTCGCGCGCCAGCGAGCGCGTGAGGCCGTTCACGCCCGCCTTGCAGGCCTGGTAGACCGGGTAGCCGCGGCCCTTCATGAGCCAGCTGATCGAGCCGAAGTTGACGATCGAGCCGCCGCCCAGCGCGCGCATGTCGTCGGCCACGGCCTGCGCAGCAAAGAACTGGTGCTTGATGTTGACGGCCACGAGGCGGTCGAAGTCGTCGCTGGTCACGTCGGCCATCTCGTGGCGCCGGTCGTTGGCCGCGTTGTTCAGCAGCACCGACACCGGCCCGAAGCGCTGGCGCACCGCGTCGATGGCGGCGGCGAGGGCGGCCGTGTCGGTCACGTCGCAGGGCACGAACAGCGCGGGGTGCGCGCCCTGCAGCTGCGCGGCAAGCGCGCTGCCGGCGGCCGTGTCGAGGTCGCAGAAGCCGACCTTCGCGCCTTGGGCATGAAAGGCCCGCACCAGCGATTCGCCGATGCCGCTGGCGCCGCCCGAGATGAACACGGTGCGGTCGGCCAGCGAGGGATAGCGGGCGGTATAGGCCGTGGGTGGGGAGGCGTTGGTCATGAGGGTGAGGACAACCGCAGTGAAGACAGGCCAAGCGTACCGGATGACGGCGTCTCTGGTGCCGGCCGGGCCTCCACCCGGCGTATGGCTTCCGGCCTGTGGGCAGGGCGCCGTTGCAGGCATACGCTTCGGCCCATGAGCTCCTTCAACCGCCGCTTCGTCCTCTGTCTCGCGCTTCTTCCGGCCGCCTTCGCGGCGCGGCACGTCCGCGCGCAGGCGCAGGCACCGGCGCCCGTGCTGCTCTTCAAGGTGGTCTCGCCGCGCGACGACATCGTGGTGGGCATCGAGGCGGCCCAGCTGGGCGCCGGCGCGACGCCGCCCGTGCAGCGGCTGGCCGCCATGCTGACCGAGAAGGGGCAGCTCACGCTCTGGCAGTACGCCTCGCACAAGGACGCGAGCGGAGCCCTGGTGCAGGCGCCGCTCAGGCAGGTCGTGGTCTTCAGGAACGAGCTGCTGCGCATCGAGCCCTACGCGACGCCCCTGGCCATCAAGCCCCCGGGCGCCGCGAAGTCCTAGACGCCGCGTGCGCGGTCGGCCTTGAACTGCGCGCGGAACGCCGTGAAGGTGCCCGCGTCGAGCGCGGCGCGGATCTCCGTCATCAGGTTCAGGTAGTAGTGCAGGTTGTGGATGGTGCACAGCATCGGGCCGAGCATTTCGCCGCAGCGGTCCAGGTGGTGCAGGTAGGCGCGGCTGAAGCCTTCGCGCCCGCCGTCGTTCCAGCTCACGCCCGAGGTGCCCGCACAGGCGTGGCAGGTGCAGCTCGGGTCGACCGGCTGCGGGTCGCTCTTGTGGCGCGCGTTGCGCATCTTCAGGTCGCCGAAGCGCGTGAACATCGTGCCGTTGCGCGCATTGCGCGTGGGCATCACGCAGTCGAACATGTCGACGCCGTCGGCCACGCCCTGCACCAGGTCTTCGGGCGTGCCCACGCCCATCAGGTAGCGCGGCTTGTTCGCGGGCAGCCGGTGCGGCGTGTGGCCCATGATGTGCAGCATCTCTTCCTTGGGCTCGCCCACGCTCACGCCGCCGATGGCGTAGCCGGGGAAGTCCATGTCGACCAGCGCCGCCAGCGACTCCTCGCGCAGGTTCTCGAACATGCCGCCCTGCACGATGCCGAACAGCGCGTTGGGGTTCTGCAGGCGCGTGAACTCGGCCTGGCAGCGCTTGGCCCAGCGCAGGCTCAGTTCCATCGAGACGCGCGCCTCGGCCTCGGTCGTGATGTGGCCCTTGGTGTCGTAGGGCGTGCACTCGTCGAACTGCATCACGATGTCGCTGTTCAGGATGGTTTGGATCTGCATCGAGACCTCGGGCGTGAGGAACAGCTTGTCGCCGTTGACGGGCGACGCGAACTTCACGCCTTCTTCGCTGATCTTGCGCATCGCGCCCAGCGACCACACCTGGAAGCCGCCCGAGTCGGTGAGGATGGGCTTGTCCCATTTCTCGAACTGGTGCAGCCCGCCGAAGCTCGCCATGACGTCCAGGCCCGGGCGCATCCACAGGTGAAAGGTGTTGCCCAGGATGATCTGCGCGCCCATCTCCTCGAGGCTGCGCGGCATCACGCCCTTGACGGTGCCGTAGGTGCCCACGGGCATGAAGATCGGCGTCTGGACCTTGCCGTGGTTGAGCGTGAGCGTGGCGCGGCGCGCGTGGCTGTCGGGGTCGGTCTTGAGGAGTTCGAAGTTCAGCATGATGTCGTTCAGTCCTGGGTGCGTGCGAGCAGCATGGCGTCGCCGTAGCTGAAGAAGCGGTAGCCGTTGGCGATGGCGTGGGCGTACAGCGCCATCACGCGCTCGTAGCCCGCGAAGGCCGAGACCAGCATCATCAGCGTGCTCTTGGGCAAATGGAAGTTGGTCACCAGCACGTCGACGTGCGCGAAGGCGAAGCCCGGCGTGATGAAGATGCGCGTGTCGCCCGTGGCCTCGCCGCTCTTGGCCCACGACTCGAGCGTGCGCACCGTGGTCGTGCCCACGGCGACCACGCGACCGCCGCGTGCCTTGCATTCGGCGATGGCGCGCTGCGTGGCCTCGGGCACTTCGTAGCGCTCGGCGTGCATCGTGTGCTCGGCGATGTTCTCGGTCTTCACCGGCTGGAAGGTGCCGGCGCCCACGTGCAGCGTGACGTTGGCGCGCTGCACGCCGCGCGCTTCGAGCTCGGCCAGCAGGCCTTCGTCGAAATGCAATGCGGCCGTGGGCGCGGCCACGGCGCCGGGCACGCGTGCGAACACGGTCTGGTAGCGGCTCTCGTCGTCGGCCGAGTCGGTGTGCGTGATGTAGGGCGGCAGCGGCACATGGCCACAGCGCTGCATCAGCGCGTACGGGTCTTCGCCGGCATCGCTCTCGAAGCCGAAGCGGAACAGCGCGCCGTCTTCCTCGGGCCAGCGGCCCAGCAGCGTGGCGCGAAAGCCGCCGACCATCTCGAGCGTGGTGCCCACGGGCGGCTTCTTGCTGACCTTCATGTGCGCGACCACCTCGTGGCCCTGCAGCACGCGCTCGACCAGCAGCTCGAGCTTGCCGCCGGTCGGCTTCTCGCCGAACAGGCGCGCCTTGACCACGCGCGTGTCGTTGAAGACCAGCAGGTCGCCCGCGCGCAGCAGCGAGGGCAGTTCCTTGAAGATGCGGTCGGCCGGGGAGTTGCCGGTGCCGTCGAGCAGACGGGAGGCGGTGCGTTCGGTGGCCGGGTGTTGTGCCACCAGCTCGGGCGGCAGATGGAAATCGAAATCGGAAAGCGTGAAGGCGCGCATGGTGCTTGAGGGCCGGACGGGCCCGTGCCAAGGAGGCATGGGAAAGAGAAAAAGGCGGAGAGCGGCGATTGTCCCATGGCCCGGAATCACGGGCGCCGCCGGGGGTTGCCGAGGCAGAATCGACGCATGGTCGATTCTTCCGTCGCGCGTGTCACGCCGTCCCCCGCCCCTCCTTCCGAAGGCGAGCTCTTCAAGAAGATCCTCGGCGGCGCCTGGATGGGCCTGCACCCCGACATCCGCCGGCGCTTCGACAAGAACCCCCTGCCGGGCAAGGCGCTGCACTACCTGGGCGCGCTCAGCGAGCTGCGCTGCTCGCGCTTCGGCAAGCTGCTGGGGCACCTCACGCAGCCGATGATCCAGGGCGCGCTGATCCCCTACAGCGACAGCCACTTCCCGGTCGAGATCCAGGTCTACGCCCGGCCCGACGACCCGGCCATCTACAAGCAGCGCATCTACCGCCTGCACGGCCGCAAGCCGATCCAGTTCACCAGCTTCATGCGCGAGAGCGAGCGCGGCGAGGTGCTGGAGTACGTGGGCATGGGGCTGGGCATGAAGCTGGTGCTGAGCGTGGAGCCCAGCGGCAGCCTGCATTTCCAGAGCGACGGCTATTTCTGGGAGGTGTTCGGCTGGCGCATTCCGCTGCCGGGCCTGTTCACGCCGGGCAAGACCTTCCTCTGGCACCACAACGAGACGCCCGAGCGCTTCAACATCCGCATCGAAATCCGCCACTGCCTCATGGGCACCACCTTCACGCAGGTCGGCGTGTTCGAGGAAGTGCCGGAGCCGCAGGCGGTGTCCGCATGATCGACACGCACCTGCTGGCCCTGCAGCTCATGGCGGCGCAAGGCGCGCTGGGCGCCTTCGACACGATCTACCACCACGAAGGCACCGAGGCCCTGCCACGCCGCGGCACGGCGGGGCGCGAGCTGGCGATCCATGCCACGCGCTCGTCGATCTATTGCGCGCTGTTCCTCGGCCTGTCGGCGTGGGCCTGGCACGGCGCGTGGGCATGGGTGCTGCTCGTGGTGTTCGGCGTCGAGATCGTGCTCACGCTGTGGGACTTCGTGGTCGAAGACGGCAGCCGCCTGCTGCCGCCCACCGAACGCGTGACGCACACGGTGCTGGCCATCAACGCCGGCGCGTTCATCGCGCTGCTGGCGATGAGCGCGGTCGGCTGGGCAGCGCAACCGACGGCGATGGTGTGGCAGCCGCACGGCTGGCTCAGCGCCTTCCTGGCGTTGTGCGGCGTGGGCGTGGGTATCTCGGGCCTGCGCGACGGCTTCGCGGCGCGCGCCTTGTTCAAGCAGCAGAAGCAGGCGCAGGTGCGCGACGCCCAGGCACCGGTGCGCTTCGGCACGACACCGCAGCAGGTGCTGGTGACGGGCGGCACCGGCTTCATCGGCCAGATCCTCGTGCGCCACCTGCTGGCCGACGGCCATGCGGTGACGGTGTGGACGCGCGACGCGCGCGGCGCCGCCTGGGGCTTCGGCGGTGCGGTGCGCTGCGTGCAGTCGCTCGACCAGATTCCCGCCGCGGACGCGATCGACGTGGTCGTCAACCTCGCGGGCGCACGCATCCTCGGCCAGCGCTGGAGCGCGCGGCGCCAGCAACAGCTGCTGCAAAGCCGCGAAGGCCTGACGCAGCAGCTCGTCGCCTGGATCGCCACGCGCCCGCGCAAGCCGTGGCTGCTGCTCTCGGGCTCGGCCATCGGCTACTACGGCGTGCACCCGCAGGGCGACGCCACCGAGCTCACCGAAGACGCACCGCCGCAGGACATCTTCATGTCGACGCTGTGCCAGCGCTGGGAGCGCGCCGCGCACGCGGCGGTGGCGCACGGCGTTCGCGTGGCCTGCCTGCGCTTCGGTTTCGTGCTGGGCCACCAGGGCTCGCTGCCGCAGCTGCTGATGCCGGTGCAGCTGGGCATGGGCGGGCGCCTGGGCAGCGGGCGGCAGTGGCTGTCGTGGGTGCATGTGCACGACCTGATCCGCGCCATCGCGCATGTGTGGACGGTGACGGAGTCCGCCACCGACCCTGTCGCCGCGCAGGCCTTCAACGTCACCGCGCCGGGCGCAGTGAGCCAGGAGGCCTTCACCCGCGTCGCCGCCGGCGTGCTGCACCGCCCCTGCTGGATGCCCACGCCCGCCGCGCCCGTGAAGCTGCTGCTCGGCGAGCAGGCCGACCTGCTGCTCGAAGGCCAGCGCGTGGTGCCGGCGCAGTTGCTGCGCAGCGGCTTCCAGTTCATGTTCCCCGATGCCCGCAGCGCCTTGACGGACCTTTGCCGTCCACGCTAGAAGCCTTGTCCGTGCCCGCCAAGAAAGAACCGACTCCCCCCGCCGCACCGGCGCAACCGCCCGGCACCGGCCTGAGCCTCGTGCAGCGCGCGCTGCGCAAGCTCGGCCTCGTGCGCGACATCGACTTCGCGCTCTACCTGCCGATGCGCTACGAGGACGAGACGCGCATCGTGCGCCTGGTCGACACGCGCGACGGCGACATGGCGCAGGTCGAGGGTGTGGTCACCGAGTGCGAGGTGGTGTACCGCCCGCGCCGCCAGCTCATCGCCACCATCGACGACGGCTCCGACACCTGCCAGCTGCGTTTCTTCAACTTCTATCCGTCGCAGCAAAAGCAGCTCGCGGTGGGCGCCAAGGTGCGCGTGCGCGGCGAGATGCGCGGTGGTTTCGTGGGGCGGCAGATCATGCACCCGACCGTCAAGGCGGCCGGCACGGCGCTGCCCAACGCGCTCACGCCGGTGTACTCGACCGTGGCCGGGCTCGCGCAGCCGGTGCTGCGGCGCGAGGTGCGCTCGGGCCTGGCGCGCGCGCTGCTCGACGAGACGATTCCGGTGCAGATCGGCCTGCGCGGCGCGTGGGATCTGCGCAGCGCGCTGAGCTTCCTGCACTACCCGACGCCCGACGTGTCGATCGCCGCGCTCGAAGACCACAGCCACCCGGCGTGGCAGCGCATCAAGGCCGAGGAGCTGCTGGCGCAGCAGCTCTCGCAGCTGCAGGCGCGGCTGGAGCGCGCGGCGCAGCGCGCGCCGGTGCTGCCTGCGTCCACCGACGCGGCGGCGAGTTCGCTGCATGCGCAGTTGCTCGCCGTGCTGCCCTTCGGCCTCACCGACGCGCAGCAGCGCGTGGGCGAGGAGATCACGGCCGACCTGCACCGCCAGATCCCGATGCACCGCCTGCTGCAGGGCGACGTGGGCTCGGGCAAGACCGTGGTCGCGGCGCTGGCCGCGGCGCGCTGCATCGACGCGGGCTTCCAGTGCGCGCTGATGGCGCCCACCGAAATCCTCGCGGCCCAGCACTTCGGCAAGCTGGTCGGCTGGCTCGATCCGCTGCTGGCCGAGCGCGGCCTGCGCGTGGCCTGGCTCACGGGCAGCCAGAAGAAAAAGGAACGCGACGAGATGTCGGCCGCCGTCGAAAGCGGCGAGGCCGCGCTGGTCATCGGCACGCACGCGGTCATCTCCGAAAAGGTGCGCTTCAAGAACCTGGCGCTGGCCATCATCGACGAGCAGCACCGCTTCGGCGTCGCGCAGCGCCTGGCCTTGCGCGGCAAGGCGGGCGGCGACCTCGAACCGCACCTGCTGATGATGAGCGCCACGCCGATTCCCCGCACGCTCGCGATGAGCTACTACGCCGACCTCGATGTGTCGACGCTCGACGAGCTGCCGCCCGGCCGCACGCCCATCGTCACCAAGCTGGTGGCCGACCACCGGCGCGACGAGGTCATCGACCGCATCCAGGCGCAGATTTCACAAGGCCGGCAGGTCTACTGGGTCTGCCCGCTGATCGAAGAGAGCGAAGCGGTCGACCTGCGCAACGCCACCGAAACGCGCGACGAACTCGCCGGCACGCTGGGCGACGCCGTGCATGTCGGCCTGCTGCATTCACGCATGCCCACGGCCGAGAAGCAGGCGGTGATGGCCGCCTTCACCGCCAACGAGATCCAGGTGCTCGTGAGCACCACGGTGATCGAAGTGGGTGTGGACGTGCCCAACGCCTCGCTGATGGTGATCGAGCATGCCGAGCGCTTCGGCCTCTCGCAGCTGCACCAGCTGCGCGGGCGCGTGGGGCGCGGCGCGGCGGCCTCGGCCTGCGTGCTGCTCTATGCGCCGGGCGACAGCGGCCGCGTGGGCGAGGCGGCGCGTGCGCGGCTCAAGGCCATGGCCGAGACCGGCGATGGCTTCGAGATCGCGCGGCGCGACCTGGAGATTCGCGGGCCCGGCGAGTTCCTGGGCGCGCGCCAGTCGGGCGCGCCGCTGCTGCGCTTTGCCGACCTCGCGACCGACACGCTGCTGCTCGACTGGGCGCGCGAACTCGCGCCGGTGATGCTGCAGAAGCACCCCGAGCTGGCGCAACGCCACATCGACCGCTGGCTCGGCACGAAAGCCGAATACCTCAAGGCTTGAGCAGGTCGAGCAGCCGGTCGAGCCCGCCCTCGTCGATCGACAGCATGGCGGCCTCGCACACCAGGGGCTTGGCGTGGTAGGCCACCGACAGCCCGGCCACGCGCATCATCGGCAGGTCGTTCGCGCCGTCGCCCACGGCGATGGCCCGGGCCGGCGGGATGCCCATCGCGCGGCAGCATTCGAGCAGCTTGTCCTTCTTGGCTTCGCCGTCGCAGATGTCGCCCCAGGGCTGGGGCAGCATGCGCCCGGTGAGCCGGCCGTCTTCGATCTCCAGCACGTTGGAGCGCGTGTCGTCCAGCTTCAATCGATCGCGCAGCCGGTCGGTGAAGAAGGTGAAGCCGCCGCTCAGCAGCACCACGCGCAGGCCGGCCTGCTTGCACGCGCCGATCAGCGTCTCGGCGCCAGGGTTCAGGTGCAGGCGCTGGTCGTACACGGCCTGCAGCGCCGACAGTGGCACGCCGCGCAGCAGGGCCACGCGCCGACGCAGGCTGTCCTTGTAGTCGGTGATCTCGCCGCGCATCGTGGCCTCGGTGATGGCCGCGACCTCGGGGCCGCAGCCCGCGATGTCGGCGATCTCGTCGACCGTCTCGATGTCGATCAGCGTCGAGTCCATGTCGAAGGCGATCAGCTTGAAGTCCGACAGCCGCAGGGGAGGAAGAGTGAGCGTGGTGGTCATGGGGTGGGGCTTCCCGCGTTCCAGTGCTGCGTGCCGAGCCAGTCGACGAACTGCCGTGCCAGCGCGGCCACCGGCCCTTCGGTGCGGTACAGCGCGTAGACGCCCGAGGCCGGCAGGCGCGGTTCGGGAAACACCAGGCGCAGCCGGTCGGCGCGGATGTCTTCCTCGAGCAGGCACCAGGGCGCCAGCGCGAGCCCCAGGTCGTTCATGGCGGCCTGCATGCAAAGAAACTGGTGATCGAACACGGGGCCCGGCAGCTGGGGCGGCACGCGCACGCCGGCCAGCTCGAACCAGCGCGGCCAGTTCTCCACTTCGCCGGCGGCCTGCAGCAGCGGGTGGCCCAGGCAGTCGGCCATGCTGGCGATGCGGTGCCGTTCGATGAAGCGCGGCGACGCCACGGCCACGAGGTGGTCGTCCAGGCAGCGCACGCAGGTGTGGTCGGGGCGTTGCATGGGGATGCGGCGGATCAGCACGTCGCTGCCGGCCTCGGCCTGGTCGAAGAACTGGCGGCCCAGGGTCGACAGCTGCACGTCGGTCTGCGGCGCCAGGGCCTGGAAGCCGGCCAGCCGCGGGATGAGCCACTTCATCGCCAGCGAGGGCGTGGTGCACACGCGCAGGCTGGCGCGCTGGTGGGGTGACTTCAGCGCGGCCGTGGCGCTGGCGATGCGGTCCAGGCTGGCCTGCACCTCGGCGAAGTAGTCGCGCGCATGCGGCAGCAGCGTCGCGCCGCGGGCCTCGCGCGCGAACAGCGGCTGGCCCAGGTAGTCCTCCAGCAGGCGGATCTGCTGGCTGACGGCGCTGTGCGTGATGCTGAGTTCGTCGGCGGCCGCGGTGAAGTTGGCATGGCGCGCCGCCGCTTCGAAGGCGCGCAGCGCCTTCAAAGGGGGGAGGCGTCGGGTCACCACATGCGACCCTTGGCGAGCGGGCTTGTCTTCCTCATGTTCTTTTCGTGTTCGGTTGCGTGCCGCCCGGGGTTGGAGGCCGGCGCGCATCGTAGACCGGGAAGCCTGCAGAAAAACTAACCGGCCGCCTTAAAAAATACGGCTGGTGGCGCGCAGGGGGCGCACCTAGCATCGCGCTTCCTTCCACCCTGAACAAGAGACATGGCTTCCATCACCATCGACAACGTCGTGAAGCAGTTCGCCAACCAGACGGTGCTGCAGAACCTGTCGCTGCATGTGCCCGATGGCGCCTTCTACACCCTGCTGGGCCCCAGCGGCTGCGGCAAGACGACCCTGCTGCGCTGCATCGCGGGCTTCAACGAGCCCGACGGCGGCCGCATTCTTTTCGACAAGGACGACGTGACGCGCGTGTCCACCCACCACCGCGACATCGGCATGGTGTTCCAGGACTACGCGCTGTTCCCCGACAAGACGGCCTTCGACAACGTGGCCTACGGCCTGCGCGCGCGCAAGGTGCCCAAGGCCGAGATCGCCCGGCGCGTCAACGAGGCGCTGGACAAGGTGAGCCTGCTCGCGCTGGCCGACCGCTACCCGGCGCAGATGAGCGGCGGCCAGCGCCAGCGCGTGGCGCTGGCGCGCGCGCTGG
This sequence comes from Variovorax sp. GW821-FHT09D07, assembly GCF_059416345.1. Classification (NCBI taxonomy): domain Bacteria; kingdom Pseudomonadati; phylum Pseudomonadota; class Betaproteobacteria; order Burkholderiales; family Comamonadaceae; genus Variovorax; species Variovorax sp. GW821-FHT09D07. The sequence goes on along the minus strand of NZ_JBWKOY010000003.1, from coordinate 214,609 downwards.
TGATCCGCCCGCGCGTGCTGCTGATGGACGAGCCGCTGTCCAACCTCGACGCGAAGATGCGCCTGCAGATGCGCGACGTGATCCTGGACCTGGTGCGCGAGGCCGGCATCACCACCGTGTTCGTCACGCACGACCAGGAAGAGGCGCTGGCCATGTCCGACCGCATCGCCATCATGGACCGCGGCAGCATCGCGCAGCTGGGCACGCCCGAAGAGCTGTACGGCACGCCGGTGAACGCCTACGTGGCGGACTTCATCGGCTCGGCCAACGTGATCCCGGTGCCGGCCGAGTCCGCTGGCGGGGCCGCGTCGCACGTGCGCTACCAGCTGTGCGGCCAGCAACTGGACGGCAAGCAGGGGGGCGCCGCGCTGGGCGCGCAGGGCATCCTCATCGCGCGCCCCGAGGCGCTGTCGCTGATGGCGCCCGCGCCCCATGTGCCCAACGCCATCGCGGGCGAGGTGCTGCGCCGCCAGTACCTGGGCTTCAAGACCGCCTACCGTATCCGGCTGCACGACCAGTCGGAGATCCGCGTCGAGCTGCACGCCGGCAACATGGTGGCCGACTTCCAGGCCGGCGATGCGGTGCAGGTGCTGGTGCCGGCCGACAGCCGCGTCGTCGCCGCCTGAACGGATACGCACGCCATGAAAATCAACTGGTGGCCCTGGGGTTTCCTGACCCTGCTCAGCCTCGTGCTGCTGCTGTTCTTCGTGTTCTACCCGCTGGGCACGCTGTTCGTGAACAGCGTGCGCGACGAGTCGGGCGCGTTCTCGCTGTCCGGCTTCATCACCTTGCTGCAGGACAGCGAATACCTGCTCGCGTTCCGCAACACGCTGGTGCTCGGCGTGTCGGTCACGGCCTGCACCGTGGCCGTGGGCGTGCCCTTCGCGTACATGGTGGCGCGCTACGACTTCCCGCTGAAGAACCTGGTGGCGGTGCTGCCGATCATGACCATCGTGATCCCCGAGATCATCGTGGGCCAGTCGTGGCTGCTGCTGCTGGGCAACAACGGGCTGGTGACCAACCTGCTCGCCGGCGCGGGCATCACGCTGCCGACCTTCTACGGCTGGACCGGCATGGTGTTCTCCATGACGCTGGTCTACTACACCTACATCTACCTGGGCGTGCTGGCCGCGCTGCGCGGCTTCGACGGCCAGCTCGAAGAGGCCGGCCTGAGCCTGGGCACTTCGCCGCTGGTGACCAAGCTGCGCGTGCTGGTGCCGGTGATCCTGCCGGCGGTGCTCGTCAATGCGCTGGTGGTGTTCACGCTGGTGGTGGGCAACTTCGCGCTGTCGGTGGTGCTGGGCAGCAGCGTGCCGCTGCTGTCGGTCATGACGTACAACGCCTTCGTCGGCGAGATGGGCGGCAGCCCCACGCTGCAAAGCGCGATGTCGGTGGTGTCCATCGGCATCGTGGCCATCGTGCTGTTCTTCCAGAAGCGCGTGGTCGAACGCAAGATCTACACGATGACGCAGGGCCGCGCGCCCGCCGTGGTGCGCGTGCGCTCGGGCGCGGCGGTGTTCTACACGCTCAGCGTGGGCGTGATCATCGTGCTGTCGATGCTGCCGCTGCTCATCGTCTTCGTGGGCGCCTTCACCGAGACCAGCGGGCCCGTGATGCGCTGGGGCCAGTGGTCGCTGTCCAGCCTGGAGCGCGCGCTGCGCGGTGCGCCCGAGCCGATCATCAACTCGCTGAAGTTCGCCTCGATGGCCACCGTGGTGGGCGTGGCCTTCGCGGTGCTCGTGAGCTACCTGACGATCAAGAAGCGCAATCCCTTCACGCAGCTGCTGGACTACATCGTGGTGCTGCCGCTGACCATCTCGGGCACGGTGCTGGGCATTGCGCTGGTGCAGACCTTCAACACCGGCTGGCTGGTGCTGGCGGGCACCTCGGGGATCATGGTGCTGTGCTACACGGTGCGCCGCCTGCCCTTCGCGGTGCGCAATGCGTCATCGACGCTGTTCAACATCTCGGACTCCATCGAAGAGGCCTCGATCAGCCTGGGCGTGTCGCCGCTGAAGACCTTCTTCAAGGTGCTGCTGCCGGCCATGAAGGCCTCGATCATCTCGGCCGCCATCCTGATGTGGGTGACCACGATCTCGGAGCTGTCGGCCTCCATCGTGGTCTACACGGGCGGCCTGGAGACCATGCCGATCGCCATCTTCCGCCAGGTCGACGGCGGGCGCCTGGGCCTGGCCTCGGCCTACGGCGCGGCGCTGGTCAGCGTGATCCTGCTGCCCATCGTGGTGGCGATCAAGGTGTTCCGCATCAACCTCTTCTCCAGCAAATGACCCACCCATTCACTTCAACCTGCGAGGTTTTCATGTCCTTCAAGTCCCTGGCGAAATGCGCGTTCGCGACCCTGGCCCTCACGGCGGGCATCGCGGGTGCGCAGACGGTGGTGCTCTATTCGTCCAACAACACCGAGACCGTCGAGACCGCGCTGGCCGTGGTCAAGAAGAAGGCGCCCGGGCTCACGGTGCAGCAGGTCACGGGCGGCACCGGCACGCTGATGAAGCGCATCCAGGCCGAGGCCAAGAACCCGCGCGGCGACGTGCTGTGGAGCGGCGGCTTCGGCACGCTGGGCGCCTACAAGGACCAGATGGCGCCCTACAAGTCGCCCGACCTCGCGGCCGTGCCCGCGGCCTTCCGCGGCCCGAACGACCTGTGGGTCGGCACCAACGTGCACGTCATGGTGATGATGGTCAACGAGCGCCAGCTCAAGGGCGTGCCCGCGCCCAAGACCTGGTCGGACCTGATGCGCCCCGAGTGGAAGGGAAAGTTCGCCATCACCGACCCGAGCAAGAGCGCCACGGCCTACATGCTGGTGTACGGCCTGCTCAAGCAGTTCGGCCGCGACGGCCTGGGCAAGCTGGCGGCCAACGCGGTCGTCACCGCGTCGTCGGGCAGCACCTACAAGGGCGTGGCCGCCGGCGAGTACCCGGTGGGCCTGACCATCGAGTACGCGGCGCAGGAGTACGTGGCGGGCGGCCAGAAGGAGATCAAGCTGGTCTATCCCACCGAGGGCAGCTACCTGGCGCCCGAAGGCATGTTCATCGTGAAGGGCGCGAAGAACATGGACGCCGCCGTCGCGCTCTACAACGGCCTGCTGAGCAAGGAGGCGCAGCAGGAGCTGCTGGTGAAGAACTTCCGCCGTCCGGTGCGCAGCGACATCGCGGTGTCCAAGCTCACCTCGCTGCCCGACCTGAGCGCCATCAAGGTCTTCCCGCTCGACCAGGAAGCGGCCTCGGCGGAGTACGAGCAGCTCGTGGCGCTGTGGAACCTGGCGGTGAAGGCGCGGTGACAAGTACGGCGAAGGCGCCTTCGACGCCGGTCAGCGCCTTCGATCTGTTCAAGATCGGCATCGGCCCCTCGAGCTCGCACACGGTCGGGCCGATGATCGCGGCGCGGCAGTTCGCCTGCCTGCTGCAAGCGCAAGGCCTGCTGCCGCAGGTGGCCGCGCTGGTGACGCAGCTGTACGGCTCGCTGAGTGCCACCGGCCGCGGCCACGGCACCGACCGCGCCGTGCTGCTCGGGCTCGCAGGCCACCGGCCGGACCGGATCGATCCCGACACCATCGAGCCTGCCATCGCCACCATCCGGCGCGAGCGGCAGTTGCGCCTGCTCGGCACGCACGCCGTGGCCTTCGACGAGAAGGAGCACCTGCTCTTCCTGCGCAAGAGCCTGCCCCGGCATCCGAACGGCCTGCGCTTCATCGCGCTGGACGCGCAGGGCCAGACCCTGGCCGAGGCGGATTACTTTTCAGTGGGCGGCGGCTTCGTCGTCGATGCGCAGGGCGAGAGCGTGCGCAACGAAGCCGGCGTGCAGCGCCCGGCGCCGGCCGCCTTGCCCTTTGCCTTCGACACCGGCGCGGAACTGCTCGCGCAATGCCGCGCACAGGGCCTGTCGATCGCCGCGCTGATGATGGCCAACGAAGCGCAATGGCGGCCGCAGGCCGAGGTGCGGTCGGAGCTGCTGCAGGTGTGGGACGCCATGGCCGGCGCCGTGCGCCGCGGCTGCGCGAGCACCGGCACCCTGCCCGGGCGCATGCAGGTGCGGCGGCGCGCGGCCGACCTGTTCGCTCAGCTGCAGGGCAGCGGCACCGCGCAGGCCGCGCCCGACCCGCTCGCGGCGATGGACTGGGTCAACCTGTACGCCATGGCCGTCAACGAAGAGAACGCGGCCGGCGGGCGCGTGGTCACCGCGCCCACCAACGGTGCGGCGGGCGTGATCCCGGCGGTGCTGCACTACCACCAGCGCTTCTTTCCCGGCGCGGGCGACGAGGCCGTGGTCGAGTTCTTGCTCACCGCCGCGGCCATCGGCATCCTCTACAAGAAGAACGGCTCGCTCTCGGGCGCCGAGGTCGGCTGCCAGGGCGAGGTCGGCGTCGCCTGTTCGATGGCGGCCGGCGCGCTCGCCGCGGTGATGGGCGGCACGCCGGGCCAGGTCGAGAACGCGGCCGAGATCGGCATGGAACACAACCTGGGCATGACCTGCGACCCGGTCAGCGGGCTGGTTCAGATCCCGTGCATCGAGCGCAACGCGATGGGCGCGGTGAAGGCCATCAACGCGGCGCGCATGGCCCTGCGCGGCGACGGCTCGCACTTCGTGTCGCTGGACAAGGTCATCCAGACCATGATGCAGACCGGCGCGGACATGAAGACCAAGTACAAGGAAACCTCGCGCGGCGGCCTCGCCGTGAACATCGTCGAGTGCTGACCGCCGCGCGGTCGGTCACACCTTCTCAGCCCGCAGGCCGGCGCGTGAACGCGAGGATCAGCCCGAAGCCGACCATCATGCTGCCGCTGATGCGGTTGAACCAGCGCATCGCGCGGCTGCCATCGGCCAGGCGGCGCATGCGCGCGCCGAGCAGTGCATACAGCGCGATCGCGACCAGCTCGAACACCAGGAAGGTCACGCCCAGCAGCACGTAGCTCGACGCGTACGCACCGGGCACCACGAACTGCGGGAAGAAGGCGGTGAACACCAGGATGGCTTTCGGGTTGCCGGCCGCCACCGTGAACTCCTGGCGCACCAGCGCGCGCATCGACGGCGGGGCTGCTTCGTGCGCCTGCACCTGCGCGGTCGGTGCCGGCGCGCGCAGCAGCCGGACGCCGATCCACACGAGGTACGCGGCGCCGATGTACTTGATGACGTCGAAGGCCAGCTCCGACGCCACCAGCACCGCGCCCATGCCCAGGCCCGCGATGGCGATCATGACCGCGAAGGCCACCAGCCGGCCGCTCGCCGCGATCACGGCCGGCGACACGCCGTGCTTCGCGCCGTTGGTGACCGACAGCAGGTTGTTGGGGCCGAACGCCATGTTGATGGCGAAGCAGGCGGGCAGGAACAGCAGGTAGGCGGACAGGGTCATGGCGCATCCGGCGGTGGGGGTGGCGGGGTGACCATTATTTCAGCAGTCCGGGGTGGCGCGCCGCTCTGGCCGCGGTGCTCGTTTGCCCTCGCGCACAACCCACGAATCACGGAGGCACCGCTGTACGGCGTTGGCTGGTGCGTCCTTCGTCTCGCGGGTTTGCACCAATTTCATGACGAATATGGTGGGGCATCATTCGATTAATTGTTCAACAAAACATCAATCTAAGCTCAACCAAGATCGATCGGTTGAGACCTGGATACATGGTCGTGTTGACCAATTGCCGAGGCTCACGGCAACCGGCCGCGAGGCTTTCCTTGTCTGCACACACCACATTCATGGGAGCGATTCGTCATGGCAAGCGACTTTCATCCGAGCCCCTCTGCGGGGGACGACTGCGAAGCGAAGGACGCAGCGGGCGTCCCGCAGGGCGGCATCTCCTGGCGTCGGAATGCATTGGGGCTGGGCATCTGCGCGGCGGTACTGGCGGGATGCGGTGGTGGCAGCGGAAGTGGCGGGGCTGACCCGGCCACCGTCGCGGCCATTGCAGCAGCGATCGCCGCTGCCAACGCACTGCCGCCCGCACCGCCACCCACGACGAATCCCCCACCACCCGCGCCGCCGGTGATCCAGGCCAGGTGCGCGATGGACACCGGCGTCGCGGCCTCGTACGAAGAGCAGCGCCTGCCCAACAAGCTCAGCGCCAGCGATGCGACGAGCTTTTCGCAGCAGCTGCTGCAGGCCAGCGGCTTCGACAAGTTCGGGCCGGCGTTCGCACTCAAGCTGTGCAAGGACGGCCTGGCCGGCGCGTCGAGCTACGACGCGGCCGTCACCCTGCTGAAGGCCGAGGGCCAGCAGCTGTGGCAGGCCGCGGTGGACCGGGTGCAGGGCCGCAAGGTCGAGGGCAGCCTGCCGCAGAGCGACGACCGCATGCTGTACTGGGCGCGCCTGACCATGACGTTCGCGCTGCGCCAGTGGAAGCCCGACTTCCCGCTCGACGACGCACAGCGCGCCGCGCTGGAGAACGAATTCGAGCGCGCGTCGCGCGGCCAGTACGCGATCGACTTCCCGGAAGGCGCGGGCCACAAGCGCATCCTGGTCAGCGGCTTCGATCCCTTCACGCTGGGCACGCCGGGCGTTCACGACAACCCGAACATCCGCATCGGCAATCCCTCGGGCGCGACCATCCTCTCGCTGGACGGCAACACCGTGGCGCTGGGCGACGGCACCACGGCCATCATCCGCACCTTCATCCTGCCCGTGAACTACCCGCCCTTCCTGCAGGGCATGCAGGAAGACACGCTGGGGCCGTGGTTCAAGCCCGGGCCCAAGCGCGTGGACGCGTCCATCTCCATGAGCCAGGGCGGCGGTGCCTTCCACCTGGAGCACTTCAACGGCCGCTACCACCTGGCCAGCATCCCGGGCAACGACAACGTCTGGCCCGCCTGCATGGACGGCGACAGGTTCCCATCGGTGCTGGACTGCGACATCTATCCGCCGGAGCGCTGGCTCGGCTTCCTGCCGCGGCCCTGGGCCAAGGAGACGCCGCCGCAGTTCACGGTGTCGACGCTGCCGTTCCAGGCCATGATCGACGCGAAGACGGGCGAGGGCGTCATCAATCGCGACACCGGCACGCCCGGCGGCTGGGACGTGCTGCGGCGCGACACCTACTCCGTGCAGCCGTGCAAGAAAGACGCGCTGGGCCCGCTGGACAACAACTGCGCCAGCCGGGGCGGCGGCGGCAACTACCTCTCCAATGCGAGCGCGTACCGCAACACGCTGCTGCGCGACACCTTCAAGCTGAACATTCCCGCCGGGCACATCCACACGCCGGTCATGACGCGCTTCGGCGCGGGCAGCGACGGCAAGATCACGGATGCAACCTTCGAGGGCTTCCGCGATTCCATCGTGGCCCAGGGCCGCAACCTGGTGATCGCGATGGCGAAGACCCTGTCGGCGCCGGCACCCTGACAACGTTGCATCACAAGAAGGCATGGACATGAAACACCAACTCTTCATCGGCATCGTCGGCCTGGCGTTGTCGGGCGCGGCCCTGGCACAACCCACCGAGAGCTTCTACCTGATGCGCAACAAGGTCAGCGGCAAGGCCGTCTGCGCGCAGCATCCGATCAGCCCCGACTGGGTGCGCGAGGCCGGCCCCTTCAAGGACCAGGACTGCAAGGTCGCGGACAAGCCCGAGCCCCGGCGCTCCGACCTGCCGGCCAGCCCGCTCGAGCTGACCCCCAAGAAGAAGGAATAGCCGGCTTGGCCGTCGGCGCCACGGCGTGCATGGATTGCACGCCGCGGCTTCGCCTCGTTCATTCGTTTCCTCTCCCTCCCTTTTCCCTCTTTGCACTCCTGGAGCGTTTCCATGCGAAATCCCTACGCGCACGCCGTCGTCACTGCCTTCGCGGGCCTGGCCTTCTCCCTCGGCGCCCACGCCCAGACCAAGTGGGACCTGGCCAATGCCTACCCCGCGACCAACTACCACACCGAGAACATCACGCAGTTCGCCAAAGACGTGGACGCGGCCACCGGCGGCAAGCTGAAGATCACGGTGCATGCCAACGCGTCGCTGTTCAAGGCGCCCGAGATCAAGCGCGCCGTGCAAAGCGGCCAGGCCCAGGCCGGCGAGATCCTGCTGGCCAACTACGCCAACGAGAACCCGATCTACGCGCTGGACGGCGTGCCCTTCCTGGCCACCACGTACCCTGAGGCTCGCAAGCTCTACGACGCCTCCAAGCCCGCGATGGACAAGCTGCTGGCCGCCCAAGGCATCAAGGTGCTGTTTGTGGTGCCCTGGGCGCCGCAGGGCATCTACACCAAGAAGGAGATCGGCTCGGTGGCCGACCTGCGCGGCATCAAGTGGCGCGCCTACAGCCCGGCCACGGCCAAGATCGCTGAACTCATCGGCGCGCAGCCCGTGCAGATCCAGCAGGCTGAACTCAGTGCCGCCATGGCGACCGGCGTGATCGAGAGCTACATGAGCTCGGGCTCCACCGGCTACGACACCAAGACCTTCGAGCACATCAAGAACTTCTACGACACGCAGGCGTGGATTCCGAAGAACGCGATCCTCGTGAACGCCAAGGCCTTCGATGCGTTAGATGCGACCACCAAAGCAGCGGTGACCAAGGCCGCAGCCGACGCCGAGGCGCGCGGCTGGAAGGTCGCACAGGAGAAGAACGACGAGTACAAGCGCCTGCTCGCCGAGCGCGGCATGAAGGTGCACAAGCCTTCGCCCAAGCTGGACACCGACATGCGCCAGGTCGGCGGCATCATGCAGGCCGACTGGCTCAAGGCCGCTGGTGCAGACGGCGCGGCGATCGTCGACGCCTACAAGAAGAAGTAAGCCGTGAGGCGCTTCCTAGACCGCCTGTACAACGGTGCCGGCGCGCTCGGTGCGTTCTGCGTCTTCCTGATCTTCGTGCTGATGATCGTGGCCGGCGTGGGCCGGCAGATGAACTGGCACGTGAGCGGGCTCAATGACGCGGTGGCGTGGCTGTGCGCGGCGGCGGCCTTCTTCGCGATGGCGCATGCGTTCCGGCACGGCGACTTCGTGCGCGTCACGCTGCTGCTCGATGCCGTGCCGCCCAAGGTGCGCCGCGTGCTCGACGTGGCCTGCCTGCTGGTCGCCGCCGTGTCGGTCGCCTACCTGACCTACTGGGCCACCAGCTTCACCTACGAGAGCTACGAGTTCAAGGAAATGGCCACGGGCCTGCTCGTGATCCCGATCTGGATTCCGCAGTCGAGCTTCGTGATCGGCTGCTGGCTGCTCTTGATCGCCATGGTCGATGAGCTGGTGGGCGTGGTGCGCGGCGAAAAGCCCAGCTACCAGCGCGCCGTCGAAGAGCGCCACGCGGCGGGCGACTTCTCTTCCGACGTCTGAACGACAACAACAAAGACACCGATGCTCGAAACCCTTCTGATGGGCGCGCTGCTGCTCGGCATCATGCTGTTGCTGCTCGCCGGCGGCGTCTGGATCGCCATGACCCTGGCCATCGTCGGCTGGGTCGGCCAGGCCTTCTTCACCAACACGCTGCCCGGCAAGAACCTGTTCTCGGCCTTCTGGGAAAGCAATGCGAGCTGGGAGCTGGCGGCGCTGCCCCTGTTCATCTGGATGGGCGAGATCCTGTTCCGCACCAAGCTCAGCGAGGAGATGTTCGAAGGCCTGCGTCCGTGGCTCAACCGCGTGCCCGGCCGGCTCATGCACACCACCATCCTCGGCTGCGGCGTGTTCGGCTCGGTCTCGGGCTCCTCGGCCGCCACCTGCGCCACCATCGCCAAGGTGGCGCTGCCCGAGCTCAAGCGCCGCGGCTACAACGAGAAGCTGGCCATCGGCTCGCTGGCCACCGCCGGCACGCTGGGCATCCTGATCCCGCCGTCGATCACCATGGTGGTGTACGCCGTGGCAGCCGATGCTTCCATCATCCGCATCTTCCTGGCCGGCTTCCTGCCGGGCTTCTTGTTGATGCTGCTGTTCTCGGGCTACATCGGCTGGTGGAGCCTGCGCCACCCCGACCAGGTGCCGCCGGCCGACCCGCCCACCACCTTCATGGAAAAGATCAGGCTGTCGGGCAACCTCATCCCGTGCGCGCTGCTGATCGTGTTCATCGTCTGGGTGCTGGTGGCCGGCTGGGCCACGGCCACCGAGTGCGCGGCCTTCGGGGTGCTCGGCTCGCTGGCCATCGCGGCCTACGGCAAGAGCCTGACCTGGCAGAACTTCAAGGACGGGATCATGGGTGCCACGCGCACCAGCTGCATGATCATGTTCATCCTGGCCGGGGCTGCGTTCCTGACCAAGACCATGGCCTTCACCGGCATCCCGCGCGAGCTGGCCGAGTGGGTCGACAGCATGCACCTGTCGCCCTACGCGCTCATCGGCGCACTGGTGGTGGTGTACCTGGTGCTGGGCACGGCGCTGGACGGCATCTCGATGATCGTGCTGACCAGCGCGGTGGTGCTGCCGATGATCCAGAAGGCGGGCTTCGACCTGGTCTGGTTCGGCATCTTCGTGGTGCTGCTGGTCGAGATCGCCGAGGTCACGCCGCCGGTGGGCTTCAACCTGTTCGTGCTGCAGAACATGACGGGCAAGGACAGCAACGTGATCGCCAAGGCGGCCATTCCGTTCTTCTTCTGCCTCGTGCTGTGCATCGCGCTGATCACGCTGTTCCCGTCGATCGTGACGATCCTGCCTGACCTGGTGATGGGCAAGGAGCGCTAGCGCGGCAGCCCGCGCGGCGCGGGCGGATTCAACTAGTTGTCGAGTCCGCCGTCCGGCATCTGCCGCGCATACACCGCGAGCACGATGCGCTCGGAGTGGATGAGGTAGTCGTTCAGCGCCGCCGAGCCCTCGGCGAACTTGCCGGCCTCGATGAGCTCGAGCAGCTTCGTGTTCATGTCCACGTAGGGCGCGTGCAGGAACTCCGGGTCTTTCAGCAGCCCGAAGGCCAGCCGCAGCTCGACCAGGATGTGGGCGAACAGCACGTTGAGCCGCTCGCTGTCGGCCAGCTCGACGATGCCCTTGTGGAACTCCATGTTGGCCGTGCCCACGCCCAGCCAGTCGCCGGCGTCGCGGCATTTCAGCGCCATCTCGACCGCCTCGCGCATGTGCTTCTTGGCGGGGTGGCGCGGGTAGGCCTGCGCCAGCGCCTGGCACTCGATGAGCCGGCGCACGCGGTAGATGTCGATGATCGACGCGATGCTCGGCACCGCCACGAACACGCCGCGGTTCGGCGCGTGCTTGAGCAGGCCTTCCTTGGTCAGCGTGCGGAACACCTCGCGCAGGGTGTTGCGCGAAATCTCCAGGCTGTCGGCCAGCGCGGCCTCCGACAGCCGCTGCCCCGGCGAGAACTCGCCCTTCACGATCTTCTGGCGGATCAGCTCGGCCACGCGGTCGTTGAGCGTGAGCGCGCCGGCGGCCGGCGAGGCGGGGGAAGTGGGGGAATCCAGTCGGGTCATGCCGGTCGGTCGGAGGGGAAAAGAGAGGGGCGCAGCGAGCCTGCGTTGTAACAGACGGCCCCCGTGCCGCGCCGCGCCCGTGCACCGAAACGCGCCCGTTTCAGGGTTTTCATGGGGGTATTCAGGCACTGTTGTTGGGCACACTACATGAAATTGTTCAACAACTTGTTTGAAATGAGTGATTCATAAGAAATGAATTGCTCATTCATTGGCATGAGGTTTGCATCAATCGACCGCACCGGTGCCTCTGCGCCGGTGTTTTGCATTGCAACGAAAGACCAACCATGACACCTGAAGTCCCCCTGTGGCCGCTGATCGGCGTGGCCGTGATCATTGCGGGGTTCATCCTGCGCTTCAATCCGATGCTGGTCGTGATCGTCACGGCCATCGTCACGGCGTTCGCCGCCGGCTTCGGCCCGATGGCGATCCTCACGGCCATCGGCACCGGCTTCATCAAGACACGCAACCTGCCGCTGATCATTCTTCTGCCGCTGGCGGTGATCGGCCTGCTGGAGCGCCACGGCCTGCGCCAGCACGCGCAGAACTGGATCAGCCGCATCAAGTCGGCCACCGCCGGCCGCCTGCTGATCGTCTACCTCGCGGCGCGCGAACTCACGGCGGCCATGGGCCTGACCAGCCTGGGCGGCCATCCGCAGATGGTGCGTCCGCTGCTCGCGCCGATGGCCGAAGGCGCCACCGAGACGCGCTACGGCAAGCTGCCCGACCGCATCCGCCACAAGCTGCGCGCCTACGCCGCGGCCACCGACAACGTGGGCCTGTTCTTCGGCGAAGACATCTTCGTGGCCTTCGGCGCCATCGTGCTCATGACCACCTTCCTGCACGAAGCGGGCATCGACGTGGAGCCGCTGCACATCGCGATGTGGGGCATCCCGACGGCCATTGCCGCTTTCATCATCCACGCCTGGCGCCTGCGCCGGCTCGACCAGGCACTGGCCCGTGAACTGGGCGGCGCTGCAGAGGCCGACGTGCCCACCATCGCCGTGCCCGCCAAGGAAGGACGCTGAGCATCATGATCCTCTCGATCCAGCACCTGTACCTCCTGGTCGGCTTCATCCTCGCCGTCACGGCCGTGATGACGCTGGCCGACCGCCAGCACCCCAAGCGCTACACCAGCGCGCTCTTCTGGGGCATCTATGCGCTGGTCTTCCTGGTCGGCGACAAGCTGCCGCCCGCGCTCGTGGGCGTCGGCGCGATCGGCATGGCCGTCATTGCCGGCCTGCGCGGCGTCGGCGCGGGCAAGCACCGCGAGCCCACGCCCGAGCAGTACCAGGCCAGCGCCACGCGCCTGGGCAACAAGCTGTTCATTCCGGCGCTGGCGATCCCGCTGGTCACCGTGATCGGCACCGTGGGCATGAGCCACATCAAGCTCGGCGGCACGCTGCTGCTCGACCCCAAGAACACCACGCTGGTGAGCCTGGGCATCGGCTGCGTGGTGGCGCTGGCGCTGGCCTGCTGGCTGACGCGCGAGACGCCCGTGCAGGGCATGCGCGAGTCGCGCCGCCTGACCGACGCGCTCGGCTGGGCCGTGGTGCTGCCGCAGATGCTCGGCATGCTGGGCCTGGTGTTCTCCGACGCCGGCGTGGGCAAGGCGGTGGCGCACATCACCACCAGCTACATCAACATGGACATCCGCTTCGTCGCCGTGGCCGTGTACGTGCTGGGCATGGCGCTGTTCACCATCATCATGGGCAACGGCTTCGCGGCCTTCCCGGTGATGACGGGCGGCGTCGGCGTGCCGGTGCTGGTGGGCGTGTACCACGGCGACCCGGCCGTGATGGCGGCCATCGGCATGTTCTCGGGCTACTGCGGCACGCTCATGACGCCGATGGCGGCCAACTTCAACATCGTGCCCGCGGCCCTGCTGGAGCTGCCCGACAAGAACGCGGTGATCAAGGTGCAGATACCGACCGCGGCCGCGCTGCTGGTGGTCAACATCTTCCTGCTGTACTTCCTGATGTTCCGCTGAGGCACCGCGCATGACCACAGCCACCGATGCCAAGGCACGCCGCGTGCTGCTCGCGGGCTTCGAGCCCTTCGAGAACGACCCGGTCAACCCCGCGTGGGAGATCGCCCGCGCGCTCGACGGCTGGACCTGCGAAGGCGCCGTGGTGCAGGCGGTGCAGCTGCCCTGCGTGTTCGGCCGTGCCATCGACGCGCTCGACGCCGCGCTGGTCGGCCCGCCCCTGCAGCTGGTGCTGTGCATCGGCGCGGCGGGCGGGCGCACCGAGATCTCGATGGAGCGCGCCGCGCTGAACATCGACGACGCGCGCATCCCCGACAACGCCGGCCAGCAGCCCATCGACCTGCCCGTGGTCAGGGACGGCCCGGCGGCCTATTTCTCGACGCTGCCGATCAAGGCCATGGTGCGCGACATGCGCGCGGCGGGCCTGCCCGCGGCCGTGTCGAACAGCGCCGGCACCTTCGTGTGCAACCACATCTTCTACGCGCTCATGCACCGGCTCGCGACGCGCCCGGCGCTGGCGCACACGCGCGGCGGCTTCGTCCACGTGCCCTACCTGCCCGAGCAGGCCGCCTCCAAGCCCGGCGTGGCGAGCATGGCGCTGGCCGCACAGGTGGAGGCCTTCCGCGTGGCGATCCGCACCGCGCTCACCGTGCGCCACGACGTGCGCGAAACCGCCGGCCGGCTGCATTGATTCCTGAGGCGTGCGGTGCACGCCGGAGACCCCGATGAACATCGACTTGAACAGTGACCTCGGCGAAAGCCTCGGCGTCTGGCGCATGGGCGACGACGCCGCCATGCTCGACATCGTCAGCAGCGCCAACGTGGCCTGCGGCTTCCACGCCGGCGACCCCGCGGGCATCCTGCGCACGCTGCGCCAGGCGAAGGAACGCGGCGTGGCCGTGGGCGCCCACGTGGCCTACCGCGACCTCGTCGGCTTCGGCCGCCGCAACATGGACGTCGACAGCGCCGACCTGCGCGCCGACGTGATCTACCAGATCGGCGCCCTGAAGGGCCTGGCCGCCGCGGCCGGCACCGAGGTGCGCTACGTGAAGCCGCACGGCGCGCTGTACAACACCATCGCGCACGACGAGCGCCAGGCGCGCGACGTGATCGCCGCCCTGCGCGAGATCGACGCCAGCCTCGTGCTCGTCGCGCTCGCGGGCTCGCCGCTCGTGGGCTGGGCCGAGGCCCAGGGCCTGCGCGTGGTCGCCGAGGCCTTCGCCGACCGCGCCTACACGCCGCAAGGCACGCTGGTGTCGCGCCGCGAACCCGGCGCCGTGCTGCACGACGCGCACGACGTGGCCGAGCGCATGCTGCGGCTGGCCAACGAAGGCACCGTCACCGCCATCGACGGCAGCGTGGTGCGCATCCGCGCCGATTCGATCTGCGTGCACGGCGACAGCCCCGGCGCGGTCGAGATGGCGCGCCGCGTGCGCGAGCGGCTCGTGCAGGCCGGCGTGACGATCCGCCCCTTTGCCGAGGCAGCGACCGCATGACGACCTCGATGCGCTTTCTTCGCGTCAACCTGAATGCCGTGCTGGTCGAGCTCGACGACCTGGCGCAGACGCTCGCGCTGCTGGCCTCGCTGCGCGCGGAGCCCCTCGCCGGCATCGACGAGCTGGTGCCCGCCGCGCGCACCATCCTCATCACCTTCCGCCCCGCCGTGCTGTCGGCCGCCGCACTGGCACACGCCGTGCGCCAGCGAACGCTCGACGCCCGCGAGACGCGCATCGACAAGCGCATCGAGATTCCCGTGCGCTACGACGGCGAAGACATCGCCGAAGTGGCCGGCCTGCTCGGCATCACGCCCGACGAGCTGGTGCGCCGCCACACCGGCAGCGACTACACCGTCGCCTTCACCGGCTTCGCGCCCGGCTTCGCCTACCTGAGCGGCGGCCATCCGAGCCTGAACGTGCCGCGTCGCGCGGTGCCGCGCACCCGCATCCCTGCAGGCGCCGTCGGGCTCGCGGGCAGCTTCAGCGGCGTGTACCCGCAGGCCAGCCCCGGCGGTTGGCAGATCATCGGCGTGACCGACACGCCCATGTGGGACCTGTTGCGCGAAACGCCGGCGCTGCTGCAGCCGGGCGATGCGGTGCGCTTTGTCGATGTCACGTCGTTGAAGGTGGCGTTGCCTGTGGCCGAGCCCGTGGTTGCGGCGCCCGCGCCTGCGGCCGTTGAAGGCGGCAGTGCCTTCGAGGTCCGCGCCGCTGGCTTGCAAGCGCTGTGGCAGGACGGCGGTCGACATGGCCAGGCGCGGCAGGGCGTGTCCGCCTCCGGCGCGATGGACCAGCGCTCGCTGCAAGCTGCGAATCGATTGGTCGGCAATGCGTCGGATGCCGCGTGCCTCGAGCTGGCCTACGGCGGCTTCCAGTTCGTCTGCCGCGGCGACGCCGTGATGGCCGTCACCGGCGCCGACGGCCCGCTCACGCTGACCCGCGCCGACGGCGCGCAATGGCCGCTACCGCGCTACCAGCCCGTCGCGCTGGCCGATGGCGACACCGTCACCTTCGGCGAGCCCGTCGCCGGCATCCGCAGCTATCTGTCTGTGCGCGGCGGCTTTGCCGTGGCGCCCGTGCTCGGCAGCTGCGCGACCGACACGCTGGCCCGCATCGGCCCGCCGGCCGTGGTGGTGGGCGATGTGCTGCCCGTGCGCAGCGTTGCCATTGGCGCCGTCGTCGGCGCCACCGAAGCGCCGCCGAACGACCTGCCCACCGTGCAGGAAGAGGTCGTGCTCGACATCGTGCTCGGCCCTCGCACCGACTGGTTCACCGCCGACGCCGTCGAGCGCCTGTGCAGCCAGCCGTGGGTGGTGACGCCGCAATCGAACCGCGTCGGCATCCGCCTGAACGGCGAGCAGCCGCTGGTGCGTGCCAACACCGCCGAGCTGCCCAGCGAGGGCACGGCGCGCGGTTCGATCCAGGTGCCGCCCAGCGGCCAGCCCGTGCTGTTCCTGGCCGACCACCCGCTCACCGGCGGTTACCCCGTGATCGCGTCGGTCGCCACCCACCACCTGGACCGTGCGGGGCAGATCCCCGTGAACGCCCGCGTCCGCTTCCAACCGATGGACGGCTACGGCCCCATCGAACTTTGAGATCGAGAGTCCTGCGATGAAAAAAGTCCTGATTGCCAACCGCGGCGAAATCGCCGTGCGCATCGCACGCGCCTGCGCCGACCACGGCGTGCAGTCGGTCGCCGTCTACGCCGATCCCGACCTGAATGCGCTGCACGTGCGCCGCGCCGACGAGGCCTACGGCCTGGACGGCCACCGCCCGGCCGACACCTACCTGAACATTCCCAAGCTGCTGGCCATCGCCAAGCGCAGCGGCGCCGATGCCGTGCATCCTGGCTACGGCTTCCTTTCCGAAAGCGCGGCCTTCGCGCAGGCCGTGATCGACGCCGGCCTGACGTGGATCGGCCCTTCGCCCTCGGCCATCGCCACGTTGGGCGACAAGGTGCAGGCCCGCAAGCTCGCCCTGAAGGTCGGCGCACCGCTCGTCGCGGGCACGGCCGACCCGGTCAGCAACGCGGGCGAGGTGCTCGCCTTTGCCGAACAGCACGGCCTGCCGATCGCCATCAAGGCGGCCTTCGGCGGCGGCGGGCGCGGCATCAAGGTCGCGTGGCGGCTCGACGAGGTCGAAGGCCTCTACGAATCGGCCGTGCGCGAAGCCATCACCGCCTTCGGCCGCGGCGAGTGCTACGTCGAGCAATTCCTCGACCGCCCGCGCCACGTCGAGGCGCAGGTGCTCGCCGACACGCACGGCAACGTCGTCGTGCTCGGCACGCGCGACTGCTCGCTGCAGCGGCGCAACCAGAAGCTGGTCGAAGAAGCGCCCGCGCCCTTCCTGAGCGACGCACAGCGCGAGCGCATCCACCAGTCGGCGCGCGACATCTGCGCGGCCGCCGGCTACACCGGCGCCGGCACCGTCGAGTTCATGCTGAGCGCGAGCGGCGCGATTTCCTTCCTCGAGGTCAACACGCGCCTGCAGGTCGAGCACCCCGTGACCGAGGAGACCACCGGCATCGACCTCGTCATCGAGCAGCTGCGCATCGCCGAAGGCCTGCCGCTGTCCGTCAAGGAAACGCCCGCACCGCGCGGCCATTCCTTCGAGTTCCGCATCAACGCCGAAGACGTGGGCCGCGGCTTCCTGCCGACGCCCGGCCCTGTCCACGTGTTCGACGCCCCCTCGGGCCCGGGCGTGCGCGTGGACACCGGCGTGGACGCCGGCTCGCAGGTGCCCGGCACCTTCGACTCGCTGATGGCCAAGCTCATCGTCACCGGCGCCACGCGCGCCCAGGCCATCGCACGCGCACGCCGCGCCCTCAAGGAATTCCGCATCGAAGGCCTGGCCACGGTGCTGCCGTTTCACCGCGCGGTGATGGCGCACTCCGACTTCGTGTCGGAAGACGCTTTCAAGGTCCACACGCGCTGGATCGAGACCGATTTTGCGAACGACGAAGCGGCAGGCATGCGGCCTGATCCGTTGCCGGATGCGTCGCTGCACCGCACGGCCATCGAGATCGACGGGCGGCGCATGTCGCTGGGACTGCCTGCGGAGTTGCTGCGTGGGTTGGCGTCGGCGAGTGGTGGTGCTGTTGCTGCGCTTGGCGTTGTGGCGAACGCGCCGGCCGCCGATGCCGCTGCTGTGGCTGCGCCGGTGTCGGGCACCTTGCAAGGCTGGAAAGTCGAGGACGGCGACGAGGTCGCCGAAGGTGCGGTGATCGCGGTGATGGAGGCGATGAAGATGGAGATGCAGGTGGTTGCGCACCGCGCTGGGCGCATCGTGTTCGCGGCGGCGGCGGGGGGCTATGTGGCGGCTGGGACGGCGATTGCGCGCATTGGGTGAATGAGGGCGGCCGTCAAGGCTTGAGGAACAGGGCGACGAGTCCTGAAGCGATGCAAGGCGCGAACGTCACGGCGGCCATGTAGGTCTCGAGACGCGCGCTTGTATCGCGTGCGTCGATGAGTGGGTAGCGTGCTGCGGATTCTGCGAGGTGATGACAGAACCTGCAGCGGGCTTCTTCAGCTCTTGTCGAACACGCGCCGGTAGCGGCCGTGGCCGCGCGGTTCGCGCCGGCTGGCGGTGCCCAGGAGCTTCAATGCGAGCGTCGCCATCGTGCCTGCGTTGTCTCGCAGATCTTCCGCATCTGCATCCGTCATCAGAGGCAGTGTTCCCGGTTCTTTTGCATCCTGTGCGATCACGCGGCGTTCGAAGTTGTTGAGTTCATAGCCGCGGGCATAGTTGCGCAGGTTCGTCGCCCGAGAGGGGAGGGTCTCCTCTTCTGCCGCCTTCAGCAACCGGTCGTGCGTGGCTTTTTTCTGCTTGATGGCGGCCACGAAGTCCTCGCGGTTCTCCTTCGTGATGGGGCCGAGCATCCAGAACCCACCGTGCGAGTCGTGGACATACTTGTCGAAGAAGTCGTTGGCGGTTTGCGGAACATCCTTGGCGGCAGCGACGGCGCGCAGCAGGCGCTTTTCCACCTCGTTGGCGCGGGGCGGCTGGTCAACGTAGACGCCCGCTCTGGGAACGAACACCCGTCGGGGCTGGTTGGCCGCCTGGGCGGCCTTGATGTCTTCACGCCAGTCGAGTTCCGATTCCCAGAGATCTTGCTGGTCTTGCTCTTTGGATGCCTTGTAGCTCGCCATGGCCTTGAAGGTGGCATCGTCGCTCTTGGACGCACGCCAGCGCCAATACAGTTCCATGTGATAACGCATGCGGTTTTGCACGGGCTCGCCCCCGTTGGCGACGTTCTGCTTTTCCTCCGTCGTGGTCCAGGCTGCGTAGTCGCTGAAGGCTTTATCGAGCCCAGGGTCGACCTTGAAGTCTCGCTCGATCACCGCGTCCATCTCGTTCAATGGGCGGACTCGCACGCCTGCCGAAACTGCCTCGAAATACATATCCATCAAGGGAATCTGCGAGAGCAATGAGGTACGTCCGCCTACGCCTTTTCCCTGGGACTTCGACGGGTAGCCTCCGCCCAGGTCAGAGTGGGCCCCCGGATAGACGAACTCCTTGGTGTTCGGCGGGTAGCTCGTGGCCCTGATGCGCGCCGTAGACAGCGGAAACGACTGGCGTATTTCATGGGCCGCCACATAGTGAACGGTCTGTTTGACACCGTGGATGTCCATGGTGCCGTCAGCCCAGTCCTGAAAGCCTTCGCCAACGGGCGATGAATCGGCCAGCCCGACAGACGCCACGGTGTCGAAGATGCCCAGGAAATGAAGCTCCAGCGTCGCTTCGCCGATCGTCATGTTCTCGGCGACCAGCTGGATCCACTGGCAAAAGGCGCGCGCTTCGGCTGCACCACGCGAAAAGCCGAAGACCGACAGATGCATCTTGGTCACCCGCGGCCGCTGGTCCTTGATGGCTTTCAGCAGGCGCTCTTGAATGCCCCTGAAGATGCTGATCATCTTGTTGTCGCTCAAGCGCCACCAGGTCTTCAGCCGGTCGGTGCAGAGCTCCTTCATCTCGTCCGGCTGGATGAGGTCGGACGTGTGATACGCCCGATGCAATGCGTTGTAGACCTGAATCAAGGCCCAATGGATGCGTGCCTCACCACCGGTGCCGAAACGCTTGCCGTTGTCCAGTTCCTTGTCCTCGCCGATCTCGGGGAAGTGCGTGCCGACGCCGGGTATGTAGTAGCGAAAATTCTCGACCTTGTCGTCCTTGTGCGCGTTGAAGAGACTGACCACGTTCGTGTGGCTTTGGTCGCGTGTGTCGCGAATCAGGTTGTTGTTGGTGCCGTCGAAGAACAGGCCCACATGGATCTCTTTGGCGCAACTCAGGGCATCGGCCTTGCTCGGGTCGGCGCTGGCGGCGCGTTGGCACAGTTCGCGTGCGGTCAGTGTCCGGTCGGCGCGCGAGTGGTCGCCAGGCAGTGCGGGCTGGTAGTTCGCGCCGCCCGGGTCGTTGTCCCACCAGTCGCCTGTGGGCGCTGTGGGTAGCGGTCGATAGGTCGAGGACCATGTTTCGGCCCTGCCTGCCCCGTCCGACCACACCAGTATCTGCAGCCCTGTTTCCTTGAGGATGCACTCGGCTGTACAGAGTTCGATGGTCTTGAAGTAGAAGCAGCGCTTGTCGTAGGTGTTGGCGTCAAAGCTGACCTCGTACCAGCCTTCGCGAAATTCGTCCATGTGTCGCTCCCCGGGTTCTTTGGGATGTTTCTTGGCTGACCTGGCTCACCATTTCCAATTGGGTGGTTTCACGGGGTACGCAGGGCCGGGGTAGTCCTTGGCCCCTGCCCCCTTGCTGGAAATGATCAGCCGAACTTCACCTCCGGAAAGGAAGTGGATGTTGAGCGTGCTGCCCGGGACGTCATATTTTTCGATCGGGACGACTTTCTCGTGCCACTGCTGGACATACGCCTCCGGCCGCCTGTCACCGGGAATCCCGCTGGATGTAGCCCACCTCACTTTCGCGCTGAGGCCCGGACGCCATTTGGCGGGGTAGGAGATGCAGCAGACGAAGCTTCCGCCGCCACCGTAGGCGCTTGAGTGCCCGGCGAAGATGCCATCGACGTACGGTTCGATGTGGTCGCCCGTGTGGTTGTACGGGCTGAGGTTGGCGCTGTAGCTTTCTGACGTGCGCTCCTTGCTGCTGCAAGCAGCCAGCGGGAGCACCAGCAGTGCCAATGCGCAAAGTGTCAGGGTGGTCGTGCGTTTCATGACGTGTGGCCTTTCAATGCGTTCACGTGTTGTGTCTCGGGTTTCCGAAAATTCTTGCTCGCCTTGAGTCACCACTTCCAGCTCGACGGCTTCACCGGGTAGTCGGGGCCGGGGTAGCCCTTCGCGCCGGAGCCCTTGCTGGAGATGACCAATCGAACATCGCCCTCAGCCAGGAAGTGCACGTTGAGCGTGCTGCCTGGGATGTCGTATTTGTCGATCGGGACGACCTTCTTGTGCCAGTGCGGCTTGATAGCGTCGGGACGCGTATCGCCTGGAATCCCGCTCGAGGTTGTCCACTCCACCGTTGCGCTGAGTCCGGGACGCCATTGAGCCGGATAGGAGATGCAGCACACAAAGCTGCCGCCACCGCCGTAGGGGCGCGAATTGCCGCCACCTGCCCCATCCACATAGAACTCGTGGATGTAGTCCTCTGTGTGGTTGTAGGCACTGAGGTTGGCGCTGTAGCTTTCAGCTGCCGGCTTCTTGCTGCTGCAAGCTGCCAGCGGCAGTACTGCCAGTGCGCAAAGCGTCAGGAGCGCGGTGCGTTTCATGGCGCGTGGCTTTTCAAGGTGCGCATAGGTTGTTTGCCTCATGTTGCTCACCATTTCCAATCCGGCGGCTTCACCGGAGAGGCGGGGCCAGGGTAGCCCTTGGCGCCGGCCCTCATGTTGGAGACGACCAGCCGCACTTCGTGGTTCGGCAAGAAGTGCACGTTCATCAGACCACCCGGCACGTCATATCGATCGATCGGAACGACCCTCTCGTGCCAGCGGGGCGTGATGGCTTCGGGGCGCTTGTCGCCAGGAATTCCGCTCGATGTCGTCCATTTCACCGTCGCGCTGAGCCCGGGACGCCATTGAGCTGGAGCAGAGATGCAGCACACGAAACTGCCGCCGCCTCCGTACGGACTCGAGTTGCCGCCACCCGCTCCGTCCACATAGAACTGATGGATGTAGTCCTCTGTGTGGTTGTAGGGGCTGAGACTGGCGCTGTAGCTTTCAGCCGCCGACTTCTTGCTGCTGCAAGCCACCAGCACCAGCACGCAAAGAACCAGGAGAGCAAAGCGCTTCATGAAGCCTTACCCTCCAACGCCTTCCACAGTTCGTCGCTCCAGCCCTTCATCAGGCCCGACAGGCTGGTGCCTTGCGCGACGGCCTTCCATGTGGCCGACAGATCGGGATGCTGATAAAAGTCATCGCCGCAGGTCAGCGAGAGCACCACGAACTGCAGCCGGTCGGGGTTGCCTGCCACGTGCAGGCGCGTGGCAACCGCGAGCGCGCGCTGGAGCCGCTGATGAAACGCCGCCCGGTCGGTCTGCGGCACCAGCTGCGACACCGTCTCGAGCAACTGCGCAAAGATGCCGTCGGCTTCCGAGGCATCCAGGAGCGTCGCGAATTGCGATGCATCGAGTTCGAGATGGTCGCGGGCATCGGCCACACCGTCCTTCCCAGAAGCTGCAAACCAGTTGCCGACCACGGCACCGCTGCGATCGAACCACTGCCATTGCGAGATGGCCTGCGCCACGCGCCGTGCCTGTGGCTCGGCCAGCGTGGCAAGCAGCGTCGGAAGCACGCGCACATCGCCCATGCGGCAGTGCAGCTTCAAGCCGTCGTGCCGCGCCTGCGCAAGGTAGCCGAAGCAGGCCTGCAAATCCGCAGCGGCGTGGCTGGAGGCGATCCAGCTGAATGCGGGCGCCGCCGGGTCGATCGTGGCGAGGCGCCGCAAGCCCTCGGTGCGCACCTCGTCGTCCAGTGGCAGCTCCAGCAGCTGCGGTCCCCTTGCGCCATAGGCCTCCAACGGTGTGTTGGCCAGCGCATTGACGTGCGACCACTCGTTGCGGCGCAGCACCGATGCGAGGCGCGCCGGGTCGAGCAAGGCCGCATCGACCAGCAACCAGAGGCCGACGGATGACGGTTGGGCGTCGACCATCGCTTGCACGGCATGGGCAAGGTGGAGGGGGTCGATCGGATCGGTCGCGAATTCCAACGCCACGCTCACTGCAAGGCGGAGAAGGGGGCTCCGCTTTGTGCCGCCTTCAGCATGCACTCGATGCAGATGCTCTGCGGGAACAGCGGCAGCCCATACGGCGAGCTTGTCGGCCCGGCCAACTTCCGCTGCACCGAGTGATAAGTGATCTTCCCCGGACACTCGAAAGTGATGTCCCCATCCTGCAGCGTGATCGACGCGCCCTGCGCCGTCGCGATGCGGATCTTCTTCTTGGCTGCGAACTCCACCGTCTGGTCGGTGCTGGCGATCTTCAGGGCCTCTTTGGCCTGCACGCGCAGTTCGTCGTGCTGCGCCTGGAAGTCCAGGTCGTCGTTGCCCGCGATGACCGACAGGCCCGTGTCGGCATCGGCCTTCTGCGCCCCGGCCAGCACGCCGATGGCCTGACCGCTGTGCACGCGCAGCACGTCGGCCAGCGCCAGGTTGATGTCGCCGCCGCTGGCTAGCGTGGCGGTCTCGCCGCTGACGACCTGCAGCTGCTGGCCGGCCACCATCGCCAGGCCGCCGCGTGCGGCTAGCGCGATCACGGCGTCGCTCGTGTGCGGCACCTTGCCTTCGCCGGTGGCGATGGCCTTGTCTGCCGCATCTGCGTAGGCAGTGTCGAGCGCATCGGCCGTCACCATGCCGCTGGCGGTGCGCTCCATCGCGGCGTACGGGGCGCGTTCCTTGTCGAGCTGCGATTCGTTGGCCTTGCCGGCCCCGATGTGCCCTGCCATCTGCACGGTCTCGTGGGTCTTGGCCGCATCGCTCAGCGCCTGGCCCAGTTGCTGCACCTGCTTGAGCAGCGCCATGCCGGCGGCGAAGTCGCCCACGGGCTCCAGCTTCTGGCCGCCTGCGCCGTGGTACGTGCTCAGCAAGACGCCCTTGCCCCCTCGCAGCGCCGCATAGCCGTCGGTGCGCAGCTCCAGGCCCTGGCCTCGGAAGCTGCCGCGGAAGTTGTCGGCCTGGTGGATGAGGTGGCCCAGGTTCAGCTGGCTGTGGGCGGTGCTCGCATGCAGCTGCACGCGCAGCTGCTGGTTCGAATCGTCGAACACCAGCTGGCTGAAGCCCTCGCCGCCGAACTCCTTGGTCTTGAAGCCGCTCAGGGCGGCCGCATTGCGGTGGCCCTTGTCGTCGGCGCTGGCGCCGTGCCAGGGCGGGGCGTGGCCTGCCGCGAGGTTGGCCTGGGCGCTGGGCGAGGCATTGCTCGCCTGGGCGAAGACGTCGTTGTTGTCGTTGCTGCCCTGTTCGCTGTTCTCACTGGTGCGCGATGCGCCGCCGGGCGTGGGGGCGATGCCGCCGTCGCCACGGCCGTTGTACAGCGCGCCGACGATGACGGGCTGGTCCACATCGAGGTCGACGAACTTGACCAGCACTTCCTGCCCGATGCGTGGCAGCCACTGCCAGCCCATGCCGGGGCCCGCCTGGCGCTGGGCCACGCGGATCCAGCGGGTGCTGCGGTTGTCCTGGGCGCTGTCTCCATTGCTGTTGCCGTTCTCGCTCGATCCGTTCTGCCAGTGGAAGCGCACGCGCACGTCGCCGCGGTCGTTGCAGTACAGCTCGTCGGCGCCATTGGGCGAGGTCTCGCCCGAGGGGCCGACCACGATGGCGCTGTGCACGCCGCTGGCCGTGGGCCTGGCATGCAGGCGTGCGCCATCGGCCGCGGCCAGTGCCGGGCGCCAGGGGCGTGGGGCGTGCACGCCGGAGAAGCTGTTGGCGTAGCCCTGGGCCTGGGCGGTGGCCAGGCTCTGGGGCTGCGGGTAGAGGTTGTTAGCGTTGCTTGTTGCCACTGCTGCAGACACCAGCCCGAACACATCGGCTTCGGCCGTCACGGGAGCGCAGGGCTGGTCGAACACGAGGTGTTCCGTCAGCGCGCCCAGCTGCGCCTCAATCGATGCGGACGTGTCCTTGGGCAGGTTGTTGATGCCCACGTGTTCGACGGTGTCCAGCAGCAGTGCGGGCCTGGCCTGCAAGCCCAATGCGGGGGCGTCGTCGATCTCGAGGCGCGTGCCCGCGCGCAAGGTGCGCACGGTGCTGTGGCCCAGCATCAGGTCGGCGCGGCATTCGGCCGCTTCCATCATCAAGGCGGCATAGCGCTCGACGGTGCGGTTCGTGTCCCAGCCGCGGCTGCGGTCGTTCAGGCCGAGCACGTCGTCGTACTCCAGGCGCGGGGCGTTCTTGCCGCCCACGGGAAAACGCGCCGGGGCGCTGCCTGTGAGTTGGCGCTTGCCGTCGACGTTCCAGGCGCTCAGGTGCACCTGGGCCACCGACTGGCGCATGCGCCGCACCAGCGCTTGCACGGCGTCGCTGCGTTCCTGCGAACTCTTGCGGTGAAAGCGAACGGGCGAGCCTGCATCGGCGGGCTGGGTGTCGTTGGACGAGAAGATGACGAGCTTGTGGCCCGTCGGAGCCTGGGCGTCTTCCTCGATGCGCCAGGCCAGGCCTTCTTCGGCCAGCAGGCGCGAGAAGAAGTCGTAGTCGCTCTCTCGGTACTGGGTGCAGTAGGTGCGAACGGGGGCGTCGGCCAGGAAGCTGTTCACTTCGGAAGAGAAGGCCCAGCTGCCCGCATCCGCATACGGCGCGAGCACGCGTTCGATGATGTCTGCCACGCTGCGCTGCTGGAAGACCTGGCTGCGCCCTTGCTGGGTGGCCAGCCAGAGCCAGGGCACGAGCGTGAGGCGGTAGCGGGCCAGGCCGCCATCGGCGCCCAGCGATTCGACGGCGCGGATCAGGCCGGTGCGTCGGCCCATGGCGCCGTCGGCCAGCACGGTGACCAGCGTCAGCGGTTGATCAATCAGCGATGAAAGTGCCAAGTCCGCGCGCAGGCTCAGGCACACGATGCGCAGCTCGAACAGCTGCGACACCGCCTCGCGCTGCACCCAGCCTTCCACGCGCAGGGCGTCGATGCTCTCGCGCGCGGCGGACGAAGACGATGAAGCGGCGCTGGGCGCTTCGAGTCGATACAGCCGCGCCGTCTGGCTCAGCTCGGCCCACAGGGCGCTGCGGTCAGCGGAAGGCATCGGGAATTCGCTCAGGTTCGGATGCTCAAGGCTTGCAAGGTGCGCCCGGCTTGCAGTCCGCCGTTGCGGCAGTGGCCTGCGCCGACGGTGCGGGGTCGGAAGTCTTGCTGCGCTTGAGCAGCGCGGTCAGCAGGTCGGTGTCGGGATCGGGCCCCTTCGGCCGTGCCGCCGTCTGCGCGAGGTCGGTGCGCGCGGCGGGCTTCGTTGCCTTGCTGGTGTTGGCGGCGGTCTTGACCGGCTTGCCGTTCGCGGCCGTGCGCACGGGCTTCTTCGAGCCCGACGCGATGCGCTCCGGTTTCTTCGCGGCTGCGGCGCTGGCCTTGCTGTCGGCGCCTGCCTTCTTCGCGGGGGTTGCCGCTGCAACGCGCGCAGGCTTCGCGGCCGGCGGCACGGCCATGGGCTGCGCACCGATGGCTGCGAACGGCGTGGAGGCCTGTTGTTGCTGTTGCTGCTGTGGTGCCGGCGGCGGCGTGCTGTCGCCTTCGATGATGCGTGCGGGCGTGGGCTCCGGTGCCGCGGCTGCAACGGGCGCGTCGGGCTTCGGTGGTTCCTTGGCGACAGGCGCTGCAACCGGCGCAGGCGTTGCTGCCGCCACGGTCGTGGCTGCCGCATCCGCGCGCTTCGATTGCAGGTGGTAGGTCGTGGCGCCCGCCACACCGAGCAGCACCGCGAGCGAAGCCCACAGACCGGGCCGTGCGAAGAAGGAGCGCGCGCCGCTCTCGCGGCCACCGAACTGTGCGAGCACCCGCGTGGATTCACCTCCGGGTGCGGCGGTCGATGTGGCCGCGGTGGGGGCGCTCGAACCGAGCAGGCTCGGTCGGTCCTTGTGGGCGTCTGACGCGCCCATCATGGATGGGTGGTCCGGCTGGCTGCGGGCATGTGATTTCTCCCCTCGGCTTTATGTGGCGTGATCAACGCGATATCGCAATTGGGATGCAACAAGGTGCTGCGTGCGATGGGTTCAAATTTTTAAGCGACTCATACAATTGAGTGGCTCTCATTGAACACCGTTGATCTTCTTCACTCTCTTTTGTTATTTTGCCTTGATGGTGGCAGCACTTGCCATCTTCTTGTTCCCTTCTTTTCGTGACCGTGTGTTGCGAGCGACGGTCTCCATTTCTACTGCTATTGCATTCTTTTTTATTGGAATAGGACGCCGTCTTGGTTTTGTGTCCGAAGCAAGTTTTCAGTTGATGCGCGACAGCGGCTCGGGAGTGCGTACTTTTGCCGTAAGGCATCGCTACTTGTTGCTGTCGGGCATGGGTCTGCTTATCGTGCCGGTGTTGTTAAGTGTGACTTTCGGAAGTGGCCGGGTTCTGTTCTTCGATGACTGGGCTGCCACAAGCGACCCGAAGATCGAGGCCTTGCTCAAAGGCGAGCAGCTGGTGCCGCCGCAGCCGTTGCCGCCCGAGGTGTTTGCGACGGCAGAGGTGGAGCAGATTCGTCCGCTCACGAAAGAAGGCAGTCGGGACTGGGCTGTTCTCGATGTGGACTTTCGTAATCGTTTGCTGCTCGTCTACAAGATCATGAAAGAAAAGCACGGCTACGACCTCGCATTGCTCGAGGGTTATCGCAGCCCCGAACGACAAGCCAAACTCGCTGCATTGGGCAATACAGTGACCATGGCGAAGGCCAATCAAAGCTATCATCAGTATGGACTTGCGGCAGACAACGCGTTCTATCGCAATGGCAAGCTGGTGATCTCTGAAAAAGATCCATGGGCCATGGAAGGCTATCGCCTCTATGGTGAAGCGGCCGAGTCCGTGGGCTTGGTGTGGGGTGGTCGATGGTCCTTCAGGGATTACGGTCACGTGGAGTACCGCAAGCCGGGATTTAAATTGTCACGCAACTGAATGCCGAGACGACATCTGTCGCACCGGCACACCACGAGGCAATCAAGGGGGAGAGTTCAAATGGGTGAGGATCAACCCGAGGCGGACAACGACCGCCCGTGGATCGTTCTGCATGACAAGACCGACCACGGTGGCTTCGTGATCACCGCATCCGAAAACACGCACATCGACGAACGGCGCGTGGCGCGCATCGGCGACATGGTGTCGTGCCCACGGCCCGGCCATGGCATCAACCCCATCGTGACGGGCAGCGACTGCGTGTCGATCGATGGCCGTCGCGTGGCGCGCCACGGCGACCGTGCGGCCTGCGGTTGCAGGCTGTTGTCCAGCCAGATCGCCTCCGCGTCCGAATGACGGCGGTGCCTCCTTCTTCGGCTGCAGGCATGGCATGCGGTCACGCGACCGCGTGGGCCGCTGCCATCGCTATCGCCCTCGCGTGACCCAGGCGTTCGAAAACTCCGGATGCTGTCGCGACTGATCAAGCCCGTGCTCCTGGCCTGCGCCGTGTTCATCACGGTGTGGGTGCTCGTGATCGTCTACTGGCAGTACACGGCGCGCATGCCGAGCACGAGCGACATCGTGCTCTACCTCGTGGTGCTGCCGCTGGCGCTGATGCTCTTCTATGTGGTGCTGCGCCGCATCTTCACGGCCGCGCCCGCTGCTGCGCTGCCCGCAGCTGGGACAACAGTGGCCGCAGGCGCCGCGGCCTCATCGAATGCCGTAGCAACCGAGGCTTCGCAGGAGCGCCTGCAGATGGCCGTGCTGGCCTTCGCCCTTCGCACGCCGCGCGGCAGCGATGCCGATACGGTGGCCACCGCGATCGGCCAGGCACAGACGCCAGAGCTGGTTCCCGAACTGCGCGACGGCGAAGGCTTTCCCGTCATCGCGGGCCGCGTCGAAGGCATCGACGAGAACGAACTGCGCGAGCACCTGCGCGAAAGCCTGCAACCGGCCGGCGAAGCTTTCGATGTCGATGCGCTGCCCGACGACCGGCTGCGCGCCATTCACCTGATGTCCGACGTGCTGCAGGAGCTGCTGGCGTCCGCGGCCGAAGCCATCGCCAACGCGGGTGATGCGCTCGCGGTGCGTGCGCCCGGGCGCTTCGTGTCCAGCGGCGGCGTCATCCCGGGGCCGGCGGCGGCGCCGCAGCTGAACCTCTCGCTGTTGTTGCCGGGCGCATGGAGCGAGAGCGAACGCGCGATCGCCACGCAGTGGGTGCAGCAGCGCGTGCGCGAGGGCGATGCGTCGCAGCGCTGGCTCGTCGACTGCTTCAAGAGCGAAGACGGCGTGTCCGGCATGGCGCTGCTCGACCGCATCAGCCTGTCGCTGCATCGCGAGCAAAGGCCCGCGCTGTGGATCGCGCTGGCAGCCGACTCCTCGGTGTCCGAAGCCAGCATCGCGCGCTGGGAGGTCGACGGCCTGCTGTACACCGCCACGCGCCGCAAGGGCCGCGTGCCCGGTGAAGCCGCCGCGGGCCTGCTGCTCGTGCGCGCCGGCGATGCGCTGCTGGCACCGGCCGAGGCCGTGCGCCTGTCGCGCAGCGCAAGCGGCCAGCGCGAGGCCTCGGCCGACACGGCACGCACGCCCGATGCGAGCCTGCTCGATCGCTTCGCCCAGCACCTGCTCGCCACCTCGACGCTCGAGACCGCCCAGGTCGACTGGGTCGTGAGCGACGCCGACCACCGCACCAGCCGCGTCACCGAAGTGGCCAAGCTTGTGCAGGAGCGGCTGCCGCACGTGCCCTTCGAAAACAACCTGTCCGTCTGCGCCACCCTGGGTCACCTGGGGGCCGCGGCCGACATGAGCGCCGTCGTGCTCGCGTGCCACCTGGCCGCGCGCGATGCCCGGCATGTGCTCGCCATTTCCGTGCAGGACGCGCTCGCCCGGACGGCCTTGTTGGCCGGCCCGGCGAGCCCCGCGTCACCCGCTACTTAAACAGGACCGATTCCAGAAACTTCTATGCGGCGATTCTTCAGTTTCCTGGCCGATCCGCGCACCTTGTCGGTGATCGGCGCCATCGCGCTCGGCGCGTTCCTGCTGCTCGGGGCGCAGACGCTCGAAGTCGGCGCGATCTGGGCCGTCGGCATCTTCGTGGTGCTGCTGCTGTTGTGGCTGCTGGTGTGGTTCGTGCGGCGCATGCGCACGCGCGCGGCCAACCGCAAGCTCGGCGACATGCTCGAGGACCAGGCCGACGCCGCCGTGCGCGACAGCGACCCCGAGCGCAAGGCCGAGATCGACGAACTGCGCGGGCGCATGGTCGAGGCGGTGAAGACCATCAAGACCTCGAAGATCGGGCAGATGTCGGGCAGCGAGGCGCTGTACGAGCTGCCCTGGTACATGGTCATCGGCAACCCGGCCGCGGGCAAGAGCAGCGCCATCCTGAATTCGGGCCTGCAGTTCCCGTTCGCCGACAAGGGCAACGCGGTGATTCAGGGCATCGGCGGCACGCGCAACTGCGACTGGTTCTTCACCACCGAAGGCATCGTGCTCGACACCGCGGGCCGCTATTCCATTCACCAGGAAGACCGCAAGGAGTGGTTCGGCTTCCTCGACCTGCTCAAGAAGTACCGGCCGAAGGCGCCCATCAACGGGATCATCATCACGGCCAGCATTCCCGAGCTGATCGGCAGCCGGCCCGACTTCGCCATCCAGCTCGCCAAGAACCTGCGCCAGCGCATGCAGGAACTCACCGAGCGGCTCGAGGTGTTCGCGCCGGTCTACGTGATGTTCACCAAGGCCGACCTGATCACCGGCTTTGCCGAGTTCTTCGGCGACAGCGACAAGATGGAGCGCGACCGCGTGTGGGGCGCCTCGCTCCCGTACGACGGCGACGAGAAGCAGGACGCCGTGGCGCTGTTCGACAAGCGCTTCGACGAGCTCTACATGGGCCTGAAGGAAATCAGCGTCTCGCACTTCGCGAACCACCGCAGCAGCGACCCGTCGCCCGAGCTGTTGATTTTCCCGCTCGAGTTCGCGGCCATCAAGCCCGCGCTGCGCGCCTTCCTGGCCACGCTGTTCGAGAGCAACCCCTTCCAGCACAAGCCGGTGTTCCGCGGCTTCTACTTCACCAGCGCCTTGCAAGAGGGCACGATGCGCAGCCTGTCGACCGAGCGCATCGCCAAGCGCTTCGGGCTCACGCTGAGCAACGCGGCCACCAAGTCGAAGGAAATCTATTCGCAGAACGGGTTCTTCCTGCGCGACCTGTTCTCCAAGGTGATCTTTGCCGACAAGAAGACGGTGCGGCAGTTCTCCAGCCCCGTGAAGGCGCGCGTGCGCTACGTGAGCTTCTTCGCCTTCGTCGCGGTGCTGGGCCTGCTGCTGGGCGGCTGGACCTGGTCGTACCTCGGCAACCGGCAGCTGGTGGAGAACGTGCAGGCCGACCTGGACAAGGTCGTCAAGCTGCAGGCCAGCGACAACGGCCTGCGCACGCGCTTCGAGGCGCTGGGCATCCTGCAGGACCGCATCGAGCAGCTCGAGAAATTCCGCAACGACCGGCCGCTGTCGCTGTCGCTGGGCCTGTACCAGGGCAACCAGCTCGAAGACAAGCTCGTGGCCGAGTACTACGGCGGCGTGAAGCAGCTCATGCTCGCGCCGGTGTCGGACAACCTGCAGGCCTTCCTGCGCGAGGTCAATGCGCACCCCGACCGCCTGAAGCGCGCCGACGCGGTGGCCGCACTGACGGGCGGCGCATCGCCCGCGCCGTTGCCGGTCGCAGGTGCTGCGACCACCACGGCACCCGCCGCAGTGCCGGAAGGCGGCGGCCTGTATGCCGGCTCCTCGCCGGCCGACGTGCAGGACGCCTACAACGCGCTCAAGACCTACCTCATGCTGTCCGACAAGCGGCAGGTGGAAACGGCGCACCTCACCGACCAGATCTCGCGCTTCTGGCGCGGCTGGCTCGAGAGCAACCGCGGCGACATG
Organism: Variovorax sp. GW821-FHT09D07; assembly: GCF_059416345.1. Lineage (NCBI taxonomy): Bacteria > Pseudomonadati > Pseudomonadota > Betaproteobacteria > Burkholderiales > Comamonadaceae > Variovorax > Variovorax sp. GW821-FHT09D07. Next base: position 182,853 of record NZ_JBWKOY010000003.1, on the reverse strand, counting down.
CCGCGCGCGGCGGTCATCCGCGATGCCGAGCGCATGATCACCTTCTACCTACGCCGCGTGGGCGACGACAACTGGCCCGCGCTGGCCGACACCAACCTGGCGCTGGTCGAGCAGACGCGTGACAACCTGCGCCGCGTGGTGCGCGGCATGCCGGCGCGCGAACGCGTGTACGCCGAGATCAAGGCGCGCGCCTCCACGCGCTTCGCGCCGATGACCGTGGCGCGCATCCTCGGGGCCACGGCCAGCAGCGCCGAAGCCGAAGGCACCCTCGCCGGCAGCGTCGCCATCTCGGGCGCGTTCACACGCGAAGCCTGGCAGCAGTACGTGGACGACGCGATCCGCGACGCCGCGAACAAGGAAACCTCCAGCAAGGACTGGGTGCTCAACGTCGCCGGCAACGACGACCTGACGCTCGAAGGCAGCCCGGAGCAGATCCGCAAGACGCTGGCCACCATGTACAAGCTGGAGTACGCCAAGGAGTGGCAGCGCTTCCTGCAGGGCATCGCGGTGAAGGACATGGGCAGCTTCGAGCAGGCCGTGGTGGCGATGAACCAGCTCGGCGATCCGCAGAACTCGCCGATCCGCAAGGTCTTCGACACGGTGTACGACCAGACCTCGTGGGACAACCCCTCGCTGGTCAACGCCGGCCTGCAGCAGGCGCGCACCGGGGCCTTCAACTGGTTCAAGCGCCTCTTCAGCCGTGCCACGCCGTCGCAGGTGAACGTGAACGTCGACCTCAACGGCGGCGCCACGGAAATCCCGATGGGCCCGATCGGGCGCGAGTTCGCGGGCGTGGCGCGCCTGGTGGTCGAGCGCGACAACACCTCGCTGCTGCGCGGCTACCTGGGCACGCTGTCCAAGCTGCGCGGGCGCTTCAACCAGATTAAGAACCAGGGCGATCCCGGTCCGGGCGCGCGCCAGCTCATGCAGCAGACGCTGGAAGGCAACGGCTCCGAGCTGGCCGATGCGCTCAAGTACGTCGACGAGCAGATGCTCACCGGCATGGACGCCGCGCAGCGCCAGGCGCTGCGCCCGCTGCTCGTGCGGCCGCTGCTGCAGGCCTACGCGGTGACGGTGCAGCCGACGGCGGTGGAGGTCAACAAGATCTGGAGCGCGCAGGTGCACCAGCCCTTCCAGCAGTCGCTGGCCACCAAGTACCCGTTCTCGGCGAGCGCGAAGATCGAGGCCTCGCCGGCGGAAATCGCGCAGTTCTTCGGACCTGAAGGCGCCATCGGCAAGTTCGTGACGACCACGCTGGGCTCGCTGGTGATCCGCCGCGGCGACCTGCTGTCGCCGCGCGCCTGGGGCGACCAGGGCCTCACGCTGAGCCCCGACTTCGTGAACGGTTTTGCGCAGTGGGTGGCGCCGCTGTCGGGCGGTGCCGCGGCCGGGGCCGGCGGCAGCGCGCAGCCGCAGACGCTGTTCCAGATCCTGCCGCAGCCCGTGTCGGGCCTGACGGAATACATGGTCGAGATCGATGGCCAGCAACTGCGCTACCGCAACACGCCGCCGCAGTGGTCCAACTTCGTCTGGCCCAACGCACAGGGCACGCCGGGCGCGAAGATCACCGCCGTCACCTTCGACGGGCGCACGGTCGAGCTGATCAACGAGCCGGGCAACTTCGGCCTGGAGCGCCTGCTGAGCACGGCGCAGCGCACCAAGTTGCCCGACGGCAGCTTCGAGCTCACGTGGGCGCGCGACAACGCGAGCGTGACCGTCAAGCTGCGCGTGATCCAGAACACGCAGTCGGCCGGTTCGGGCGGCGATTCGCCGCAGGGCAAGGGCCTGCGCGGCACGGTGCTGCCGTCGACGGTCGCGGAGATCGGTGTGCCGCGCGCAGCAGCACCCGCAGCGGTTCAGGCACCGGCCCAGGCGCCGGTGCAGGCAGGGGGAGCAGGCAAATGAGCGCGCCACAACAGCTGTGCTACTTCGGCAAGTTGCCCGGACGCGGCGACTTCGTGAAGGGCCTGTACAACCCGCAGCTCATCAAGGTGTTCGACCACTGGCTGTCGCAGACCATGGAGATGCTGTCGGAAGACCCGCGCTGGAAGCTGATCTACGACAACGCGGCGCCGATGCACTTCGTGTGCCTGGGCTCACGCAGCCGCGTCGCCATTGCGGGGCACGTGCGCCCCAGCCGCGACGAGTCGTCGCGCCGCTACCCGTTCCTGGCGGCCACCTCGGTGGACGTGGACGAGGCGCTCGACTTCATGCGCGGCGCGCCGATGCTCATCGGCCCCTACTGGGACCGCATGGCGGTGCAGGTGCAGTCGCTGGCGGCCGGCACCGACCTGGACAACGAGCTGAAGAAGTTCGAGGCCATCGATCCGGCCATCGAGACCGGCTTCAAGAAGTCGGCCTCGCGCGCCACCTATGCGGCGTTCACGCGCGACACCAGCCTGCTGCGCATCGAGCAGATGCTCAACTTCGACGGCCACAAGGTGTCGCTGCGCCGCGCCATCCTGGCGCTGGGCCTGCTGCTGCAGCCGGTGATGGCCAGCGCCGTGTCGCACCTGGAAAAGGGGCTCACGCTGCCGCTGCCGCGCGACCCGGTCGACCGCTCGCTGATCGCCACCTTCTGGCTCGAGATGGTGTCGCAGTTCCTGGCCAAGGCCGACTTCGAGCTGGTGCTGCTGGTCACCGAGATCGACGGCCGCTCGCGGCTGGTGATCGGCTTCAACGGCCTGTCGCCGCGCAGCCTGCAAAGCGTGCTGCATCCGCAGGTCTACACCGAGCACAACATCGACATCGACAACCCGGAGTGGGTCGAGGACACCATCCACAGCAACTACGCGATGTTCAAGCTGGTGAGCTACCTCGACCAGCCGCAGCTGCCGCTGGACATCGTGCTCACCGCCTTTCGCGAAGTCTTCATCGGGGAATGACACGGTCATGAATTGTTCTTTGCGCGTTCTCGTGCTGTCCATGGCCTGCGGGCTCGCGCTCGTGCCGGCCGTGCAGGCCCAGCAACCCCAACAACCACCCGCGGCGGGCGCCACCGCCGCCCGCGTCGAGACCACGCCCGCGGCCGTCGGCAAGGGCGAGCCGGTCGTGGCCGGCGGGCAGGTGCCCGACGAAGCCACGCGCATCGCCGTCATCGAGGCGCTGCGCCGCGTCTACGGCCCCAGCGGCGTGATCGACAAGATCGAGGTGGTGAACACCGTCAGCATGCCGGCCAACTGGAGCGCCAACGTGCAGCGGCTGATCACGCCCTCGCTCAAGGATATCCACCGCGGCCAGCTCCAGATCGAGGGCACGCAGATGGCGCTCAGCGGCGAGGTCGGCAACGAGGCGCTGCGCCAGAAGATCGTGAGCGACATGGCGAATTCGCTCAACCCGACCTACACCATCAAGAACAGCCTGCGCGTGCCCGTGTCGGAGCAGATCGCGGTCGACCAGGTGCTGGGCAACCGCACCATCGAGTTCGAACTGGGCAGCGCCACGCTCACGGGCAAGGGCCGCGCCATCCTCGACGAGATGGCGCCGATCCTGCAGAAGCTCACGAACAAGTCGGTGGCGGTGGTGGGCCACACCGACAACGCCGGCAACCGCACGTCGAACCTGGCGCTGAGCCAGTCGCGTGCCGAATCGGTCAAGGGCTACCTGGTGGGCAAGGGCATCGACCCGATGACGCTCACGACCTCGGGCGTGGGCCCGGACCAGCCGGTGGCGAGCAACGCGACCGACGAGGGGCGTTCGCGCAACCGGCGCATCGAGTTCCGGGTGGGACGCTAAAGAAAAAGGCCCGCAACGCGGGCCTTTCTTCTTTCACTCAGCGCGAAGGCGCGAAGTCAGCGCGACTCGTCGTCGCCCTTGGGCAAGTCGAGCAGGTCCACCAACTGGGCCAACTCCTGCTCGTTCTTGATCACGTTGCGCAGCCACGCATGCAGCGGCATGTCGGCCCAGCGCGCGGCCTTGTTCGCCATGTAGGCGGCCGGGCTCGAAGGCTCGGTCTGCTCGAAATACGCCGCCACTTCCTTGAGCTGCGCGATGGCCTGCGCGCGGCTGTGGATGCCGGGCGGCAGCGCGGCGGGCACATGCACCGCCGCGTGGTAGGTAGGAGATGAATGGGGCATGGCGGCGTCGAAGACGGGTTCGATGCGGGTCGGGGCAGCCGGTGCGCTGGCGGCCGGTGCAGCGGCGGCGGCTTGCGGCGCCGCGCCGTTGTCGATCGGCACGCCGGCCTCGCGCGCAAAGCGCTCGACGGCCTGGCGGATGGACGCGGCCGCGTCTTTCGCGGCGCGAAAGCTCGGGCCGTTGGAGGCGGTGCGTTCGTCGAACACGGCCTCGAACTCGGCCAGCGCCTGCTCGCAGGCCTGCACGTCGCGGTGCGTCTTCTGCAAGAACTTCGCGGGCGTGGCGCGGCGCAGGCGGTCGAACTGCTCGAGCGTCACCTTGTTGCGCTGCAGCTCGTCGGCCTGCGCCGGCGTGCGGCGGATGGCCTGGTCGAGCGCCAGCGCGGTCTCCCACACCAGCGCGCTGTGGCCGGTGTGGCCGTCGCTCACGATGGGCGCGCGCTGCAGCAGCTCGACCGAGCGCGAGATCAGCCAGGTGACGGTGCCGATGCGCATCTCGATGTCGCCGCCCTCGGGCTGCGGATGCAGTTCGTCCCAGTACTGGCGGCACAGGCCGCTGAGCAGGCGGTAGCCGTCGGCCAGCCCCTCGAAGCCGCGCTGGCTGGCCAGCGCGTCGGTGAGCCACACGCCCAGTCGCAGGTCCTTGGTGGAGGCGCGCAGCAGCTTCTCGCACTCCGAAATCACGAAGGGCCAGTTGGCCTCTTTCAGCTCGATGACCCATTCGCCCTGTTCGAGCGAGGGGTCGTCGTGCTTGCGCGCTTCCTGGATGGCGTCGAACTCGCGCGAGAACAACATGTCCTCGCCGCAGGGCTTGGCCTCCGAGATCGGGGCCAGCAAGGCCGCGAGGTCGAGGCGGTTCGTCGCGGCCGTGGTCATGGCAGCGAGATCGTCAGGTTGGCCTGGCGCGGGCCGAGCTTCACGATGTCCTGGTAGCTCGCGAGCGCGCCCTGCGTGGTGCTGCCCAGGTGCGCCGACAGGCCGATGAAGCCCAGCAGCCCGATGAGCGCGAACAGCGCGGCCACCACCCACTGCGGCGCCTCGCGCTTGAGCGAGTGCGAGATCAGGTCGGGCAGCGGCCAGTGCGGCGCGAACGGCGTGCGCTTGCCGCGCGCGTTGGCGATCTCGTCGCCCACGCGCGCCGTGAGGTAGGCCAGCTTCTCGGTGCCGTCGATGGCGTACTTGCCCTGGAAGCCCAGCAGCAGGCACATGTAGAACACCTCGAGCGTCTGGATGCGCGCGGCGCCGTGCGCTCGCTCGACCTCGAGCATGTTGAAGAAGTTCTCGCCCGCCAGCTGGTCGCCGAACAGCGTGAGCTGCAGCGGCCGGCGCTCCCATTCGGAGCGGATGGCGAACTCGGGCGCCGAGAGCACGAACTCGTCGACCGTGGCGCAGAAGGCGTACTTGGCCGCGTGGATCTGCTCGGCCGTGGCGTCGAGCTTGCGCGCGTTGCGCTCGAACTCACCCAGGTAGTTGCGGATGCCCGTGAGGAACTGCTCGGTGGTGGCCGGCTGCTGCTTCTTCTTCAGCAGGAACAGCATCACGAAGCCGTCGTAGAGCAGGTCGAGCAGGCTCGAGTCGGCGTCGGGCGCCACGCCGGCCGGCGTGAACGAGGCCGGCGGCGCGTCGGCGCCCAGCAGGGAAGGGGCCTTGTTGAGGGTGGTGGTGTTCATACGATCGGGCGGGTGATCAGCCGGTCACGGCGATCAGTTCGAGTTGCATGTCGGGGATGCCGGCCGGCGCGTAGATGGTGACGCTCTGCGCCTGCAGCATGCGGTCGTACAGCTGGCTCTTGCTGTCGATGGAGAAGTAGCAGGCGCCCGCGCGGATCGGAATGGCCGGCGGCACCTGCGGCGCGTAGACGATGCGCACGCCCGGCATGGCCGAGAGCACGAGCTTGTCGACGTCTTCGGGCGCGCCGATCTTGAAGCGCTGCGGCACCACCTCGGCCAGCTCGGCGGCCGGCATGCTGGCGGTGACCGACATGTAGAACACGGTCTTCTCGTCGATCTTGCCGGAGTCCAGGCGCCCCAGGTAGAAGGCGTTGCGCGTCTCGGTGAGCGCGATGGCGAAGTAGCGCGTGGAGATGACGGTGTCGAGCAGGTCGCGCACGATGCGGTCGAGCTCGGCGAAGGCCGGGCCGGGCTTCTCGTGGTCGTACACCGGCAGGTCGTTCAGCGAGTAGGTCTTGGCGAAGGTCATCAGCGCGCCGGCCAGGCTCAGCAGTTCCTGGAACAGCCGCTCCGGGTGCAGCGACGGGTGATGGAACAGGTGCGAGAGCGAGGCGAACGCCGAGTTGGCCGTGTGCAGCAGCCAGAACGAGGCGATGTCGCCCGAGCGGAACTCGATGATGTTCTTGCTCGGCTCACGGTGGATGCCGTAGAGCGAATTGACCTTGGCCTGCAGCACGTCGAGCAGCCGGCGCAGCTGCTGGAACACGGTGGGCGAGGCGTCGATGCTGGTGCACGGCGGCACGAAGCTGCGGTCGATCTCGAAGCCGCCCGCGGCGGTGCGGCGGATGCGGATCACCGGGATCGACACGAACTGCTCGCGCGGCTCGGTGTCGGCCAGCAGCTTCACGCTCTTGCGCAGGAACACCACCTCGGCGCTCACGGCGTTGGTGTACAGGTCGAGCGACTGCGTCGCGTCGCTGGTGTAGCGCGCGGCAAAGCCTTCTTCGTTGGGGTCGGTGTAGTTCTTGCCGAGCTCCTTCACCGGGTGCAGCACGAGGTAGAAGGTGATCTCGTTCTGGCCCGGGCTCAGCGTGTCCAGCGAGATGGGCGGGGGCAGCGCATCGGCCTGCGGCGCCGCGTACGGCTCACCGTCGGGGAACACCAGCGACAGCTGCGAGGCGCGCAGCATGCCGCTGGCCAGCGCATCGAGGTCGAAGCTGATGGAGCGCACGCCCCAGAAGTACGGATGCAGCGTCTGCGCCGTGGCGCGCAGGCGCGCCTCGTGGTACGCGTCTTGGCGCTGGAAATGCTGGGGGCGTAGAAACAAGCCCTCTCCCCAGAGGACCTTGGCTGCGTAGCTCACGTCGGATCAACTCCCCACAATTTTTTTTGAATGTATCGCATCGTCGTGTCGACTTGAACGGCCCCGCCGTCGCTGCAGATCAGGCGGGCGAGGGCCGGCAAGTTACCGGCCCCAACAGGTTGAGCGCGCCCGTGGGGGCGGCGCCTTGTGCGTTCTGCTGGCCCACCACCGCGCCTGTCGTGACGGTAAGCGCGCAGGCATGCGCGCCCATCACGATGCCGGTTTTCTCGGCGTCGGCGGCGTTGAAGGCGAAGCGCCAGCGCTGGGCATCGGGCGAGTGGAACAGCACCACCACGGCCACCGCGTTGGCGCTGCGCGGAACCATCTCGGTCCAGGTGTATTGCTGGTCGGGAATGAGCGTGATCTCGCGGCTCTCCACGAGGTCGTCGCCCAGCTGCGTCTTGTCGCGACCCGGCGTGACGAAGGCGTCGAAGGACGACTGGTAGAAGCCCGTCGTTTCCTTCAGCTTGTAGATGCGCATCACCACGGACAGCGGGCGGTTGCGGCCGTCGGCGTTGAGGTTCTTGCCCGCGGCGATCGACATCGTCACCTTGCGCGGGGGCTTTTGCGACTCGGGCAGCTCGGGCTTCTTCAGCCCGCTCGCCTCGAGCGCGATGTTGGCGATCGTGAGCGCCGGCGAGCTGCACCCGCCGAGCATCAACGCGGCCAGCAGCGCGCCAGATGTAATTAATATTTTCATTAAAAGCGAGTCGTAACAATATTTCGATGGACCAAATAGGATTAACCGATTTCGAAAATGACTTTCGATTAGGAAATTAGCATTAATCCGCCCCCGTCATTTGCCATCCACGCGGCTGTAGTATCGTGTATTGTTATTGTCAACGGTCGCAATTTAATGAATGATTGCGGCCTGCTAAAAAGTCAGATCAGGGGGGAATGTGTCGATTCGAAAAATCATGTCGCGCACGATGATTGCCGGTGCCATTGCGAGCACCGTCTTTTTGTCGGCCTGTACCACCACGCCGGACGCGGCCGTTGCGCAGGCCACCGCGGCCTACAACAAGAGCCTGGCCGAGGTCGATGCCGCCGCGGCAGCCGCCACCGGCGACAAGGCGCCCGTCATCCGCCAGTACCAGCAGCTCGCCACCGACAACCCGACCCGCGGTGAGCCGTGGTCGCGCATCGCGCAGATCTACTTCAACGAAGGCCGCTACAGCCTGGCCATCTCGGCCGCCGAGGAGTCGCTGCGCCGCGACCCCTCCAGCCGGCAGGCCAAGAGCATCACCGCCGTGGGCGGCCTGCGCCTGGCGGCCCGCTCCATCGAGGACCTGGGCAAGGACAGCAGCCTGAGCGGCGACGCCAACGCCGACGCCTACCGCCTGGCCGCGCTGCTGCGCGAAACCCTGGGCCTGTCGGTCCTGGTGCCCGCCGGCCCCGAAGCCAAGCCGGCACCCACGCGCCGCGCCGCGGCCCCCAGCCCGGCACCCGCGCCCTCGTCGTCATCGTCCGCCGCGCCGACCCCGGTCGCCGCCGCACGGCCCGCCCCGGTCGCCGCGCCGCGCCCGGCACCTGCCGCGCCCGCCCCGCGCGCGGGTGGCGGCAATCCATTTGACGCGCTCAAGTAATTGTCCGGTTTTTGAATTGGTTTTTAAACCAATGTATTAACGAATGAGCGTGCGATCTGGAAATGGGTCGTACAACTTTTTAATTCGTTTCTCAGTCCTATTGCGAAGGTATTGAAGCTTATGGCGACCAAAAGACAGAGCGTGCAGAAGCGTCTCCAAAAAGTGCGCCCGCCGCGCGTGCAACTCACGTACGACGTGGAACTCGGTGACGCCATCGAGAAAAAGGAATTGCCTTTCGTCGTCGGCGTGATCGCCGACCTGGCGGGCCAGTCCGAGGTCGAGCAGCCCAAGCTCAAGGACCGCAAGTTCGTCAACATCGACCGCGACAACATGGACGACGTCATGAAGGGCGTGGCCCCGCGTGCCGCCTTCCAGGTGCCGAACAAGCTGGACGGGCGCGGCGGCAGCTTCGGTGTCGACCTCACCTTCAACTCGATGGACGCCTTCTCGCCCGAAGCCGTCGTCGAGCAGATCGAGCCGCTCAAGCGCCTGCTCGACGCGCGCACCAAGCTGGCCGACCTGCGCAACAAGATGGCCGGCAACAGCAAGCTCGAAGACCTGCTGGCCGACGTGCTGAACAACACCGAGCAACTCCAGCGCCTGGGACAGAGCGCCGGCAAGAAGGACGAAAGCTGAACATGACCGCGCAAGCACTTTCGGCATCGAGCGGTGCCGCTTCGTCCGAGGCCACGGTCGACCTGCTCGACCAGATCGTCGAGAAGAGCAAGGTCGCCAAGTCCGACGTGGAGCACACGCGCACCAAGGACCTCATCGGCGAACTCGTCAGCCAGGTCCTCGAGGGCTCGGTGATCGTCTCCGACAACGTGTCGGCCATGATCGACGCGCGCGTGGCCGACCTCGACGCGCTCATCTCCGCGCAGCTCAGCGCCGTGATGCACGCGCCCGAGTTCCAGAAGCTGGAGAGCACCTGGCGCGGCCTGGAGTACCTGGTCAAGGAAACGCCGACCGGCACCATGCTCAAGATCAAGGTCATCAACGCCACCAAGCGCGACCTGATCCGCGACTTCAAGGCCGCCGTCGAGTTCGACCAGAGCGCGATGTTCAAGAAGGTCTACGAAGAAGAGTTCGGCACCTTCGGCGGTGCGCCGTTCGGCGCGCTGGTGGGCGACTTCGACGTCACGCGCCAGCCCGAAGACATGTACTTCCTGGACCAGATGGCGCACGTGGCCGCTGCTGCGCACGCGCCCTTCATCGGCGCGGCCTCGCCCGAGCTGCTGGGCCTGGAGAGCTTTGCCGACCTGGGCAAGCCGCGCGACATGGCCAAGGTGTTCGACACCGTCGAGTACGCCAAGTGGAAGTCGTTCCGCGATTCGGAAGACTCGCGCTACGTCGGCCTCACGCTGCCGCGCTTCCTCGGGCGCCTGCCCTACCACCCGCGCGAAGGCACGGTGGTCGACAGCTTCAACTTCGTCGAAGACGTCGACGGCACCGACCACGCCAAGTACCTCTGGTGCAACGCCGCCTGGGCCTTCGCCACGCGCCTGACGGCCGCGTTCGACGACTTCGGCTGGTGCGCGGCCATCCGCGGCGTCGAAGGTGGCGGCCTGGTCGAAGACCTGCCCACGCACACCTTCAAGACCGACGAAGGCGAGATCGCCCTGAAGTGCCCGACCGAGATCGCCATCACCGACCGGCGCGAAAAGGAGCTCAGCGACCTGGGCTTCATTCCGCTCGTGCACTGCAAGAACTCCGACTACGCGGCGTTCTTCGGCGCGCAGTCGCTGCAGAAGGCCAAGAAGTACAACACCGACAGCGCCAACGCCAACGCGGTGCTCTCGGCGCAGCTGCAGTACATCTTCTCGGTGTCGCGCATCGCGCACTACCTCAAGGCCATGATGCGCGACAAGATCGGCAGCTTTGCCTCGGCGCACAACGTCGAACAGTTCCTGAACCGCTGGATCGCGCAGTACGTGCTGCTCGACGACAACGCGACGCAGGAACAGAAGGCCCAGTTCCCGCTGCGCGAAGCCGCCATCCAGGTCGGCGAAGTGCCCGGGCGGCCCGGCGTGTACCGCGCGGTCGCGTTCCTGCGCCCGCACTTCCAGCTGGATGAATTGTCTATTTCACTGCGCTTGGTCGCCGATCTGCCGAAGTCAGTGAATAAGTAAGGAGGCAGATCGGGTGCGCGGCCGAGGGGCCGTGCTGCAACACGTTAACTGTCAGTAATCAATCAATCAAGAAGGGGAAGAAACATGAAAGATATCTACGTCAAGTTCGGCAGCCCGGCCATCAACGGCGAGTCGCAGGACAAGGACCACAAGGACTGGATCGAAGTCAGCTCGTGGCAGCACAGCATCGTGCAACCGCGCTCGGCCACCGCGTCGACCGCCGGCGGCCACACCGCCGAGCGCTGCGAGCACGGCGAGATGATCTTCACGAAGGACATGGACGTCGTCAGCCCGCTGCTGTACCAGCACGCGTCGGGCGGCACCACCTTCGACGAAGTCACGGTGCAGTTCTACCGTGCCGACGGCGAAGGCAAGCGCGTGCAGTACATGGAGATCAAGCTCAAGTACGTGCTGATCGCCAGCGTGAACCCGAAGGTCGTGAGCACCGACGTGGCCAGCGTGCCGAGCGAGACCTTCTCGCTGAAGTACGCCGCCGTGCAGTGGAAGTACACGCAGCAGAAGATCGGCGGCAACCAGGGCGGCAACTCGCAAGGCGCCTGGAGCCTCACGAAGAACGACAAGACCTACTCGGTCTGACGCCAGTCGGGCAATGACGACCGCGGCGCAGGCCGCGGTTTCTTTTTGGCGCCGCGCCCCTCGCGCGGCGCCTTGCCCGTTGTCCGACGCGAGAGACAGGGAGTGACCCATGACAGGATTCGAACCGGGCCTGCTCGACAAGCTGTTCGATGACGACTGGCGCGGGCCGGCTTCGCCGGTGCTGCGGCACTTGTCGCTTGACGAGGTCAAGAACGTGGTCGCACGCGACCTCGAATCCCTGCTCAACACGCGCATGGTCTTCGACGACGCCAAGCTCCAGGCCTACCCCGAGTGCCGGCGTTCCGTCATGACCTACGGCCTGAGCGATTTCTCGGGCCTGAGCCTGGCCAGCCACTACGACCGTTCGTTCATCTGCCGCTCGCTGGAGCAGGCCATCGCGCGCCACGAGTCGCGCCTGCGCGATGTCTCGGTGTCGCTCGAGGTCGACGGCCAGGCCAGCACCCACATGCTCTATTTTGGAATCACCGCCCTGCTCGTGCTGCCGGAGCTGGCCGAGCCGGTGAACTTCGACGCCATGCTGCAGCCCACGACGCTGCAGTACTCCATCACCCGCGGCACCGGCAAGAGCCGGTACGCCTAGCGCCACGATCCGCGCACACGACGCACACCATGGACGAGTTGCTGCCCTTCTACGAACGCGAGCTGGCCTTCCTGCGCGGCTACTCGCAGGAGTTCGCCAAGGGCTACCCGAAGATCGCCGCGCGCCTGGCCATCTCGGCCGACGCCAGCGAAGACCCGCACGTCGAACGCATGATCCAGTCGTTCGCGCTGCTCACGGCCCGCATCAGCAAGAAGCTCGACGACGACTACCCCGAGCTCACCGAAGCGCTGCTCGAGGTGATGTACCCGCACTACCTGCGGCCCTTTCCGTCGTGCTCCATCGCGCAGTTCGACGCCGGCGGCGCGGCGCTCGCCAAGCTCAGCAAGCCCGTCACCATCGCGCGCGGCACCGAGCTCACCTCGCAGCCGGTGCGCGGCGGCGCCTGCCGCTTTCGCAGCGTGTACGACGTCACGCTGGCGGCGGTGCAGGTGTCGAACGTGGTCTACCACTCGGTGGTGAATGCGCCCGCACAGGCCTCGCTGCCGCGCAACGCCACGGGCTGCCTCTCGGTCACGCTCGAGGCCACCGGCGAGCAGAAGTCGCTCGGCACCCTGGCCCTCACGCTGGCGCGCCTGCGCACCTTCATCGACGCCGAGCCCTCGCTGGCCACGGCGCTGGCTGACGCCATCTTCCTGAAGACGGCCGCCGTCTTCGTGGAGCCCGAGCGCAGCGGCAAGTGGACGCTGGTGCAGGGCGAGGCGCTGCACCCGGTCGGCTTCGAGGAGGCCGACGCGCTCATCGAACTGCCGGCGCGCTCGCACCCGGCCTACCGCCTGCTCAGCGAGTACTTCGCGTTCCCCGAGAAGTTCAACTTCGTCGACATCGACCTGGCGAACGCGCTGCGCCACATCGGCTCGTGCCGCTCGATCACGCTGCACCTGGTGATGACCGGCGTGCGCGCCGACTCGCCCACGGCGCGGCTGCTCGAGGGCGTGTCCAGCCGCAACCTGCGGCTGGGCTGCACGCCCGTCATCAACCTCTTCAAGCAGCGCAGCGACCCCATTCGCGTCACGCACGCCGCCGCCGCGTACCCGGTGGTGGCCGATGCGCGCCGCGCCTTCGGCTTCGAGGTCTACAGCATCGACTCGGTCAAGCTCGTGAAGCAGACCGCCGAGGGCGACGCCTACATCGAGTTCCGGCCCTTCTACTCGCTGCACCACGGCGAGCATCCGAAGGAGGCCGAGCACTACTGGTTCGCGCGGCGCAACGAGCTCGTGGCGCAGCGCAGCCCGGGCTACGAGACCGAGCTCTCGATCGTCGACATCGACTTCCAGCCCTCGCTGCCGCAGACCGAAACGCTGAGCATTGACCTCACCTGCACCAACCGCGACCTGCCGCATTCGCTGGCCTTCGGCCTGCCGGGCGGCGACCTCTTCATCGAAGGCAACTCGGTGGCGCGCTCGATCCGCATGCTGCGCCGCCCGACGCAGACGCTGCGCATGCCGCGCGGCAAGGGCGTGCAGTGGCGGCTGGTGTCGCACCTGTCGCTCAACCATTTGTCGCTGGCCACCAGCGGGCTGCCGGCGTTGAAGGAGATGCTGCGGCTGTACGACCTGGGCCGCTCGGCCGTGTCGGCGCGGCAGATCGAGGCCATCACCGCGATCGAGCAGCAGGCCACCACCCAGTGGTTGCCGGGCAAGCCCTTCGCGACCTTCGTGCGCGGCATCGAGCTCAAGCTCACGGTCGACGAGACCGGCTTCGTGGGCAGCAGCCTGCAGGCCTTTGCCCGCGTGATGGACCATTTCTTCGGTCTCTATGTGCACCTGAACAGCTTCACCCAGCTGGTGATCGTTTCGGCGCGCGACAAGGAGGAGCTGGTGCGATGCAAGCCCCGCAGCGGCGAATCGATCCTCCTGTAGCCGAAAGGCTGCTGCGCGAACCCTACCGCTTCGAATTTTTCCAGGCGGTGCGGCTGATCGAGCTCATGCTGCTCAAGCGGCAGGAGCGCGACGTGCACCAGCGCCTGGTGCCCGGCGAACGCATGGTGCCGCGCTGGGTGCGCTTTCGCAGCTCCACCAGCCTGAACTTCCCGCCCAGCGAGATCGAGGCGCTGGCGGTGCGCGACGCCGTGGGCGAACTGATGTCGGGCGCGCAGCTGTGCGAGCCGCCGGCGCCGCACGAGGACGACCACGGCCTGAGCCGCATCGAACTCACGCCCGCGTCTTTCGGCATGCTGGGCGTGTCGGGCGCCTTGCCCATCGTCTACACCGAGATGCTGATGCGCCGCGAGCAGCATCTGCGCGACAGCTCGGCGCGCGCCTTTCTCGACGTGTTCAGCAACCGCGCCGCCGCGCTCTTCTATGCCGCCTGGCGCAAGTACCGCCTGCCGCTGCACTACGAGCACGAACGCAGCCGCGCCTACCTGCCGGTGCTGCTGTCGATGGCCGGGCTGGAGCACACGGCCCAGCGCGACCCGCTGACCGACGGCACGGGCACCGTGTTCGACGAGACCGTGGCCGGCTACGCCGCTGCGGTGCGCCACCGGCCGATGTCGGCGGCGTACCTGCAGCGCGTGCTGTCCGATTACTTCCGCAGCCACATCCGCATCGAGCAGTTCCTGGGCAAGTGGTACGACATGCCCGTGCAGCAGCGCTCCAGGCTGGGCGAAGGCAACGTGAGCCTGGGCCAGAACGCGATGGCGGGCGAACGCATCTGGCAGCGCGACCTGCGCATCCGCCTGTGGATCGGCCCGCTCAAGCGCAGTGCGCTGCGCGAGTTCTTTCCGGGCCGCGCGCATGCGAAGGCGCTCGAAAAAATGCTGGCGCTTCTGGCCGGCGTGACCTGCGAATACGAAGTGCGCCTGATCCTGGCGCGCGAAGAAGTCGCCGCCGTGCAGCTCAGCGACAGCGGCGGCAGCCACCTCGGCTGGGACAGCTTCATCACCACCCGTGAGGCCGAGGGCGACCGCAGCGACACGCAGTACGAGCTTCAGCCCCTGCAGTGACCCTTTCAACGAACACGACCGACAGAAGAACACCACCGCTCATGAGCACCTCGCTGAAGACACTGATCACCAAGCTCAACGCCAGCGCCCGCATGGCCACGCAGCGCGCCGCCAACCTGTGCCTGGCCCACGGCCACTACGAGGTCGACCTGGAGCACCTGTTCCTGGCGCTGCTGGAGCAGACCGACAACGACCTCGCGCGCGTGCTGCGCGCCAACCGCATCAGCGCCACCGCGATCCAGTCGGACCTGGAGCGCGAGATCCAGACCTTCAAGAACGGCAACACGCGCACGCCCGTGTTCTCGCAGCACCTGCAGCAGCTGTTCCAGCAGGCATGGCTGCTGGCCTCGCTCGACGCGCACGCGGCACAGATCCGCTCGGGCCACCTGCTGCTCGCACTGCTCACGCAGCCCGACCTCGCGCAGCTGGCGCAGCGCGGCTCTCCGTTGTTCGCGAAGATCCGCCTCGAAGACCTGAAGCACGATTTCGACAAGCTCACCGACGGGTCGAGCGAAGCGGCGGAAGCCGGCGCCTCGGGCGAAGCCGCCGAAGGCGATGCGCAGCAAGCGCCGGCCGACCCGCTGGCCGCGGGCGTGCCCGGCAAAACGCCCGCGCTCGACCAGTTCACCACCAACCTCACGCAGCGCGCGAAAGACGGCGCGCTCGACCCCGTCATCGGCCGCGACACCGAGATCCGCCAGGTCATCGACATCCTGATGCGCCGGCGCCAGAACAACCCCATCCTCACGGGCGAAGCCGGCGTCGGCAAGACGGCCGTGGTCGAAGGGCTGGCACTGCGCATCGCCGCGCAGGACGTGCCCGAGTCGCTGCGCGCCGTGGCGCTGCACACGCTGGACATGGGCCTGCTGCAGGCCGGTGCGAGCGTGAAGGGCGAGTTCGAGAACCGCCTGAAGAACGTCATTGCCGAAGTGAAGAAGAGCCCGCACCCGATCGTGCTCTTCATCGACGAGGCCCACACCATGATCGGCGCGGGCGGCCAGGCCGGGCAGAGCGATGCGGCCAACCTGCTCAAGCCGGCGCTCGCGCGCGGCGAGCTGCGCACCATCGCCGCCACCACCTGGGGCGAGTACAAGAAATACTTCGAGAAGGACGCGGCGCTCGCGCGGCGCTTCCAGGTCGTGAAGGTCGAGGAGCCCAGCGAGACGCTCGCCGCCGCCATGCTGCGCGGCATGGTGCCGCTGATGGAGAAGCACTTCAACATCCGCGTGCTCGACGAAGCCATCACCGAGGCCGTGCGCCTGTCGCACCGCTACATCAGCGGACGCCAGCTGCCCGACAAGGCGGTGAGCGTGCTCGACACCGCGTGCGCGAAAGTGGCGCTCGGCCAGAGCGCAACGCCGGCGTTGATCGAAGAGGCGAACCGCGGCCTCGAACGCATCGAGGCCGAGAGCGCCGCGCTGGTGCGCGACACCGCGGCCGGCGGGCGCCATGAAGCGCGCCTGGCCGAACTCGCGGAAAAGAAGGGCGCGCTGCAGGCCGAGCTGGCCGCGAGCCAGCAGCGCCTGGCCGAAGAGAACGCGCTGGTCGAACGCATCCGCGCGCTGCGTGCGCAACGCGACGAGTCGGCCGCGCAGCCCGAGGCCGCACCCGCCGTGGCGGAGAAAGCACCGGCCCGCGCCGCGAGCCGCAAGAAGGCCGCAACCGCCGCAGACCCCGCGCGCGACGAACTCGATGCCCTGCTGGCCGAACTGCGCGCACTGCAAGGCACCACGCCGATGGTGCCGCTGCAAGTCGATGGCCATGTCGTCGCCGAGATCGTCTCGGCCTGGACCGGCGTACCGCTGGGGCGCATGGTCAAGGACGAGATCAAGACCGTGCGTGCCCTCGATACGCTGCTGGCCGAACGCGTCATCGGCCAGGACCACGCACTCGCCGCCGTGGCCCAGCGCGTGCGCACCGCGAGCGCGCGCCTGGAAGACCCCAACAAGCCGCGCGGCGTGTTCATGTTCGTCGGCCCCTCGGGCGTCGGCAAGACCGAGACCGCGCTCGCGCTGGCCGACATCCTGTACGGCGGCGAGAAGAAGCTCATCACCATCAACATGAGCGAGTACCAGGAGGCGCACAGCGTGTCGGGCCTGAAGGGCTCGCCGCCCGGCTACGTGGGCTACGGCGAAGGCGGCGTGCTCACCGAGGCCGTGCGCCGCCAGCCCTACAGCGTGGTGCTGCTCGACGAGGTCGAGAAGGCCCACCCCGACGTGCTCGAGATGTTCTTCCAGGTGTTCGACAAGGGCATGATGGACGACGCCGAGGGCCGCGAGATCGACTTCCGCAACACGCTGATCATCCTGACCTCGAACATCGGCTCGTCGCAGATCATGCAGGCGTGCCTGAACAAGGCCGACGAGGAGCGCCCCGCGCCCGACGCGCTGGCCGAGGCCCTGCGCCCCGTGCTCATGAAGGCCTTCAAGCCGGCCTTTCTCGGCCGCATGAAGGTGGCGCCGTTCTATCCGATCACCGATGCGGTGCTCGAGCAGATCATTGCGCTCAAGCTGGGCCGCATCCGCGACCGCATCGCGACGAATCACAAGGCCGTGTTCGAGTGGGACGACGCGCTGGTCGAGGCCGTGCTCGCACGCTGCACCGAGGTCGACTCGGGCGCGCGCAACGTCGACCACATCCTCAACGGCACCTTGCTGCCCGAGATTGCCGAGGCCGTGCTCACGCGCATGGCCGACGAGACGCCGCTGACCAAGATCAAGGCCAGCTGCGGCAAGGGCGGCGAATTCCGCTACCGGATCACCTAGGCGCAGCCGCCGCGCGTGCCCACGGGAGAACAAAAACAATGACGACGACCTTCACATCGGCCTCGCTCGGCGGGCTCATGCGCGCGGGCACCACGCAGCGCGATCGCCTGCTGGTGCTGCACACGCCGCTGGGCGAGAACAAGCTGCTGGCCGAGCGCCTGGACGGCGTGGAGAGCATCGACGGCGGCGGCTTTCGCTTCGAACTCACCGCGCTGAGCGACGACGCGCACATCGAACTCAAGACCCTCATCGGCCAGGGCGTGCGGCTCGATCTGCAGACCGCGCAAAGCCGCACCGAGCTGCGCCCTTTCCATGGCCATGTGAGCGAGGCCGAGTGCGTGTCGAGCAACGGCGGCATGGCGCGCTACCGGCTCGTCATCGAACCCTGGATGGCCTTCCTGCGGTATCGCCAGGACAGCTGCCTGTTCCAGCACCAGAACGTGTTCGACATCGTCGATGCCGTGTTCAGTCGCTACCAGAGCCAGGGCCAGCTCGTGCCCCAATGGCGCTGGGAGATCGCCCAGCGCGACATCTACCCCGTGCGCGGCATTACCACCCAGTACCAGGAAAGCGACTTCGACTTCGTCGCGCGGCTGCTGGCGGAAGAGGGCCTGTGCTACTGGTTCGAACACGCTACAGGCAAGGACGGTGCGCTGGGCAGCCACACCCTCGTCATCGCCGACCACAACGGCGCTTTCCGCGCCAACGCGCAAGCCACCATCCGCTTCCATCGCGCCGATGCCAGCGAGCGCGAGGACACCATCCAGCAGTGGCGCGGCCACCGCCAGCTGCAGACCAACAGCCTCGCGCAGCAGAGCTGGGACTACAAGAGCGTGAACGCACGCCCCGTGCAACAGCAAAGCCGCGCCGCGGGCCAGCGCACCCTGCACTGGAGCGACGACCCCGGCGCCTACGGCTGGGAGACCTCCGCGCAGGGGGAGCGCCTGCTCGCCAACGCCCTGCAGGCACTGGAGCTGCGCAACAAGCGCTTCGAAGGCCGCAGCGCCGTGCGTACCCTGGCGCCCGCCACGACGTTCACGCTGAGCGGACACGAGCAGCACGACAAGGACAGCGAGCAGGACCGCCGCTTCGCCGTGCTGGCCGTGCGCCACATCGCACGCAACAACTTCGACGAAGACCTGAAGACCGGCATCGGCGAGCGACTGGGTTTGCCCGACATCGCCACCGAGCTCGACAGCGGCAATGCCGACGCAAAGGCAGACGCCGTCACCCACTACCGCAACGAATTCACCACCGTGCGCGCGGCCATCCCCTACCGGCCGCTGAGCCTGGACGGCCACGGCCAGCGCATCCATCCCAAACCCAGCGTGCACGGCAGCCAGAGCGCCATCGTCATCGGCGTGGGCGGCGCCGATGCGCCGGTGCACACCGACCGCGACCACCGC
Source organism: Variovorax sp. GW821-FHT09D07 (assembly GCF_059416345.1). Classification (NCBI taxonomy): domain Bacteria; kingdom Pseudomonadati; phylum Pseudomonadota; class Betaproteobacteria; order Burkholderiales; family Comamonadaceae; genus Variovorax; species Variovorax sp. GW821-FHT09D07. The sequence goes on along the minus strand of NZ_JBWKOY010000003.1, from coordinate 163,695 downwards.
ATCAAGGTGCAGTTCCACTGGCAGCGCGGCAGTGCGTCGAGCGCGCGCCAGTCGCGCACCGACGGCCAGGACAACGCGCCCGCCGCCGACCGCCTGGGCGCCTGGGTGCGCGTGGCCGCCAGCGCCGCCGGCGACAACTGGGGCCAGATGAGCTTGCCGCGCGTGGGCCAGGAAGTGCTCGTCGAGTTCCACCACGGCGATATCGACCGCCCCGTGGTCGTCGCCGCGCTGTACAACGGCGCCGGCCAGGTCGACGCCCAGCACAACCAGAAACCCGCGGGCGCCGCCCAGTCCACCGGCAATGCGCCCGCGTGGTTCGCCGGCGAAGGCAAGGGCGCCAAGGAGCACGCGCACAACGCCGTCTTCAGCGGCATCAAGACCCAGGAGCTGAGCGCCAGCCAGAGCGGCGACGGGGGTTACAACCAGCTCGTCTTCGATGACACCCCCGGCCAGGGCAGCACCAGCCTGGCCACCACCCAGGCCAGCAGCCGCCTGCACCTGGGCCACCACAAGCAGCAGGACGACAACGCCCGCGGCAAGGGCCGCGGCCACGGTGCCGAGCTGGCGACCACCGCGCAAGGCGCCATCCGCGCGGGCGCCGGCCTGCTCGTGAGCGCGTATGCCCAGCCGAACGCCAAGGGCGCGTTCATGGCGAGCCGCGAAGCACAGCAGCAGACGAAACAGGCCGAAGAACTTGCAACGTCACTCGCCCAGAGTGCGCAGACGCAGAAGGCGCAGATCAAGGGTGAAGGCGCTCCGGGCGAGCTGCCGGCCATCGCCGCGCTGAAGCATGTGGCTGAAGTGCTGGAGGCGAAGCAGGAGGGCGGTGCTGCGGCATCAAGCAACGGATCGGGCGGCGGCGAGATCAAGGCCACCGAAGGCGGCCACGGCAGCGTCACCGCCTACAGCGAGCCGCACCTGCAGTTCAGCGCGCCCATGGGCATCGGCTTCGTCACGCCGAAGGAAGTGATCGCCGTGAGCGGGCAGCACACCGCCATCGTCGCGAGCCAGGATGTCGACCTGCCCGCGCAGGGGCAGATCGCGGTGAGCGTGGCCAAGGGGGTGAGCCTGTACACCGTCGGGGCGAAGGCTGGAGAAGGCGGCGAACCGAACCAGGAGCGCGGCATTGCACTGCATGCGGCCAGCGGCAAGGTGAGCCTGCAGAGCCAGGCGGGCGCCACGAAGATCGCGGCGGACAAGAAGGTGACGATCGCCAGCACGGCGAAGGACGTGGCCGTGGAAGCGCCCAAGCACGTGCTGCTGACGAGTGCGGGGGCGTACATCAGGCTGGAGGGATCGAGCATCAAGATCCATGCGCCGGGGAAGGTGACGTTCAGGGGGATGCATAACTTCGTGGGGCCGCAAGGGGACAGCAGCAGCAACTCGCTCTCCGGCAGTGACCTGCAACCGTGCCCCAAACAAGACGACGCCGCGGCCAGCGGCGCCGTCGCCTTGTGAGGCAGCCACCCATGTTTGAACGCCTTGCCAGGCAACTGGGTGAATCATTGCAGGAGGACGAGACGCTCTCGGCCTACGTGCTGATCGACCCGATGCTGCGCGAGCCCTTTCCCGCCGAGTGGCTGGAAGCGGAGTCGCGCCAGACATGGCCTGTCCCCGTTCACCATCCGCTGCTCAAGGAAAGGCAACTCCCCCGCCTGATCCACCTGCATCCGCATGACACGCGGCTGCTCGAAGCCAGCTTGGCACAGGCAGCAGATGAACAGGCCGATCCAGACTCCGAGCGCACGCAGGGGTTCGCGCTCGGCGGATGGCTGTTGACTGCCGCGCCAGTGGACGCGCTGGTTCGCCACCTTGCACGCGTCATGCAAGGTGGGTTCTGGGGGCAACGCAGTTCGCAGCTCATCCGCTGGGCCGATCGCAGGGTCATGCAGTGGATGTGGCCTGTACTCACGCCGGCACAGCAGGCTAGCCTTCTCGGCCCGGTGCAACGCTGGTACAGCCTCGACAGGTGCACGCAGCTGGTGCTTTTCCAGTCCGATGCCAGTCCAGACCCGGCGTCGGCCCGGTTCAGCACGGCGCAATGGAACCATGCGCTCAAGAGCGAAACGGTGCACGACCTCCTGCGGGGCTGGCAGCGCTTTGCCGGCGTGCTGCCGGCCGACCACCTGCAGCAGGCGTCGCGGGCCGCAGATGCGGTCATTGCCGCAGGCGTGGTCAATCGACAGGACCGGGTCCTGCTGGGCGCCTACGTCCTGCAGATCCACCCCGAGCTGACGACACACCCGACCGTGCGCACGGCCATCGCGCGTGCCATCGGAGGCGATGCATCGCTCGCCGAGGCGCTCGACGACATTCCCGACCCTCAAGGCTGGGACGCCATCCGGGCCGAGCTCGACCCGGCGTTCGCACCGGCCTCCATCCAACAGACTGCACAGGGAGAACACCTTGGCTAGCACCATGGCCCTCAATTCCTACTCGGCGGCGGCGAACAAGGCGGCCGCCAACACGCCCGCCTGCGCGACAGGAGGTTGCCCGGCCTGCGAGAAAGCCGGCCTCCCGGTGCTTCTGGTGCGTCCTGGTGTGGCCGACAAGGCGTATGCCGAGAACGCGGCGCGCAGCGGAACGACCCGGGTGCTGATGGATTCCAAGATCCCGGCGCCGCAATTGCCAACGTCGGGGCATGTCGCCAGAACGCTGCGCCCCGGTTATGTCATTGCCTACTACGAGAAGTCGCACACCCCGACCCTGAAGAGCCAACGCGGCTGGGAAGCCTTCAAGGTGCATGAAGGTGGCTACCTCACCCCGCACCCTCTCGAAGGCTCGGCCTCGGGCAAGGACGAAGAGGCCTTTTCCTGCAGTCGCACCGCCGCGTACGCCAGCGCGATGCTGTTCGTGATCCAGGACGCCAAGAACGCCGGCAAGGTCTGGGTGGCCTACAGCGACCATCTCTGGAGCCCGGAGGTTCGGCATCTGTACGGGAACGACAAGACGCTGCGTCGCAAGCGAATGACCAAGATCGATGCGCCCGACGCATCGTGCAGCCAATCCCTGCCGTTGACCGACAAGCTGGTGCAGACCGCGGTGGCCGACTACGATCCCGGCCGCCCTGCATCGGCGCTTCGCGGCAACCCGTTTGCACCGCTGCCCGGTTCCGGAAAGCCGGGCGTGGCCCACACGCGCCCGGAAACGGCCGGCACCCTGCATACGGAGGCCCAGCGAATCCTGGCCGCCGGCAACCAGGCCAGCAAGAAGAAGCCCTACTCGCCCAACGATGTCATGATCGTCGGCCTGATCGACCCGATCGGTGCGACCGCGGAAACCGCCCAGCGTCGCATCACCCTGTGCAACGATGCCGCCGAATGGGTCATCACGCAGACGTCCGGCTACCAGAAGCTGCAAACGGCGCTGACCATCGAAGGGCTTCTCAAGCGGGCCGACGAGCAGGCGCAGGCGCGCAAGGCGCCATTGACCGATCCGCAGTACGCCGGCCTGAATGGCAAGGAGGTCGGCGAAAAGGAGTTCAAGGACATGAAGGCGGCAGGAAAGCTCCCGCCCGAAGCCACCCTGGAGCCCAAGTACGAATACAACCCCTACGACATCAATGGCGATGGCCGCACCCGCGTGTATGGGCGCGGCATCATCAGCTTCCCCAGCGCCTCGCAGATCGACCGGCAGGCCACCAGCCTGAAAGAAGACATTCTGGACGGGGTCACGGGGGGCAAGCGCAAACCCGCCCACCGCACCTTCCTGGGCAGCTACCAGACCAAGATCAAGGAAGACCGCCAACGCCTCGAACGTCTGGAGCTGGACTACCAGGTCTGGCTGCAGTCCGAGCAACGCAAGCTGATCACCGGCTTCGACTTCGACGAGGCGACACCCAGTGACGGCATCTTCTACGCCGCCGCGGTGGGCATGTGCACCCATGGCGGGCCGATCACCGACAAGGGCACCGAGTGGTTCAAGGACTTCCTGCTCAAGGACCCCAACGACAAGGAGGCATTGCTGGTGCGGTCGTTGCTGGGCAACCAGAAGTCGGCTTTCGAGAGTTTCCAGGAGGCCTTCAAACCCACCAAGGTCCACAAGGAAATCAAGAACCTCTTCAAGCTGATCGAGGAAATCGAGAAAGCGGTCGCCGCCGGCACGCCCTTGCCGGCCGGCGACAAGGCGTTGCTGCGTGCCGTGCCCGAGATACGCTGGCTCGCCCAGCAATTGCCGCTGCTGAAGAACCTGGCGTCCACCTATGGCCATCTGACCCTGACCGTCGTGGGCGCCACCTCCATGGCGCTGGACAAGCTCCAGCAACTGCCGGCGCCGCTGCGCGACAAGTTGCAGGCACTGACCGAATCGATCACCAACACGCTGGGCAAGGCCGCGGGCGTGACCGTGCACAAATTCAGCATCTCGTTGGACAAGGCGGCCGCCTACTGGCGCCAGCAGATGGGGCTGGTGCGGGGCCTGGCGCAGCGCGCTGCCGATGCGGCAGACAGCAAGCAGGTCAAGAGCCTGGTCCTGGGCGGCGCCATGTGGTTCAACGTCGGCGGCAGGCCGGGCACGGCCAACGCGCTGATCGACGTCTACGTCGCCGTGCGCCAGGGTGCCGCCGCCGCGCCGGGGGCGGTGGATGCGGCCACTGCGGCCGGGGCCAAGGCCGGCTCGGACGCGCGGGCAGCGGCCGGTGCGTCGGCCGACGCCGTGGCCGATTTCGCTCGCCGGGTCGGCAAGACGGGCTCGGACGTCATGCGCGAGAGCATGGCCGTATTCAAGCAGGGCAGTGCGACGTTTTCCGCGGCCGGCGCGCTGCTGCAGGTGCTGTCCATCAGCAAGACCTGGCACACGCTCGAGACGGGTACGCAGGAAGAGCGCACCTACGCCAGCATCACCTTGCTGACGACGGGGCTGGGCGTGACCGGCGCGCTGCTGGAAATCAGCGAGGCGTACGCGAAGCAACTCGGCAAGACGGCGTCGGCGCTGGGATTGAAATTGGTGGCGGGGAGCGCGTCGGCGATATCGCTTCTATTCGACGCTGTGAGTGCCTTCTTGCGGCACAGAAATGAAAAAGAAAAAGGAGATTCCGATGCATCGGCCCTGTATCTTGCCCAAAGCCTGTTCTTTGTCGGTGCAGCCATCGCCGGTGGAATGTACGTGGCCGGAACTGCAGGCTGGATCACGGGAACCGTGGCGGCCGGTTGGGGCTTGTCCTGGACGGGGTGGGGATTGCTGCTTCTCGGGCTGGGCTTGATTGCGGGTTTCATCGCCATGTTGCTGAACGATGCGCCCACTGTCGAATGGGTGAAGCGAAGCATCTGGGGCGAAGCCAGTGACAAGTGGGGAAATCTGCAGAGGGAACAGAATGAACTCAACAAGGTCTTGCTGGGTGTTCGCGTCGATTTCTATGCGGGAATCAAGACGACTTTGCAAGGACGCTCGGTTGGCATGGCCCCGATCCTGGTGAACGTTCCCACGGACACATACGAAGCATGGACGCGCCTGTTCATCCCGGTTCAGTTGCGTGAGCTGGTGAAATACGAACTCGGGTTTGAAGTGACTGGCACGCCGGATCAGCGCAAGCAGTGGAAATTGAACGCGCAGGACAAGATCGTCGAAGGGCCGAAGACCAAGATATTTCCGCTGGAAATCAACGATGAATCGATCACTCGACGGGTGGAAATGAGCCGCGACGCGATGAGCGGCATCAAGGGCAATGTGAGGATCTGGGATGCACCTGAAGGAGGCGAGCTCATTGTCGATGAGTCACTCGCCAAGTGACAGATCATGAGCCGTGAAAACAATCCGGACTACGACATTCGGCTGCCGCAATGGAATGCGCCCGACCCGCAGTTTGAGTTCGTCGAGAAAGTCCAGAAGAAGAGCCTGCTGGGAGGAAAGTCTCCTTGGCGCATCGCCTCGCGTGAAAAGCGCGAGCCCGTGCATGGGAAGGCGAGTTCGTGCGATTCCTTGTTGGGCATTCATCCGAACGCCATCGTTGTGGGCGCACCGGCAGGAACGACCGAAATCACATTCATGATGGGGCTGTACGCAGTCCTCGTCGGATTCGCTGCCTGCATGTTCGGATGGGGCGCGTGCGAATCCATCATGGATCTGGATTCAAGCAGGTCGGACTACGTTCTGAACTTGTTGATGTCCATGGTTTCGACGATGGCCGCGCTCTTCTTTCTGGTCGCGGCCATCTTTTTCTTCAGAGTCGGATTCCTGACGCCCCGCGATTTGCCGGTTCTCTTCAATCGCAAGACCAGGGAGGTTTCGTTCTTCACCGTCATTCCGATGAAGTTCTGGAAGGTCTGGCAGCGCGCAGGCGTTGGCGAAGTCAAGACCTGCCGCTGGGACGACGCCTATGCGCGGAGCTACCAACTCACCGAGATCACGGGCGAAGCGGCGCGCTCTTCCTATCTGCTGGCGTTGCTGTGGGGCGACCCCAGGCAACCCAGGCAATGCCAGGAGATCGTGACCATTGGCTACAAGGGCTGGTGGGAGGATGAATTGCTCTGGCGCCTGTACGAGCACATTCGACGCTACATGGAAGAGGGCGGCCCGCCGATCCAGCCGGGCGAGAGCCTGCGGCGCTCGGGAACGGGCAAGTTGCCGCAATTCCCGCCAGAGGTCATCGCCGCCGCTGGCGGGTTGGCCTTGAGCGAAGAAGAGGTGCGTCGTTCGGCAGGCATTCGCGAATGACGGACGCCTGCCATGCGAGACAGCCCTTTCATGTCCCAGATCAGTGGAGGCAATGACCGTCATGACATCCGCCGACCGTATTCCCGCGCCATGCGGCGCCCGCGGCCTGTGAAGAGATTCGCGCTGCTTGCTGCGGGTGCTGTAGCACTCCTTATTGCATCGGCGGTGGCCTATCGCGGCTATAGGGTGAACGTGAGCACCTCCGACATATCCACCGCGGTATCGAGCGACGAGAGCCGGGCCCAGGGGAGGCTGCTGGCAAAGCTTCGTTTCGATGCGCCGTCTTTTGGTGATTGCTCGGTGCATGACGCGTGGCTGGAAAAGTCCTCCACGTTTGTGACGCGCAGCTGGTTCGGCATTCGTCTGGGCAAAGAGACCATTCCTACAGCCGCCATCCATGTGGTCCTCAACATTCCCAAGGACCCATTCCAGTCTGCGGAAAGCTTGAGCTTCGACGAGACGAATCCGACCGCCTCCGACTTGGGGCTGACAGGCTCGTTCACTCAGACCGTCACGATCAATGCAAGGCGCTACTGGCTGTTCGGATCGAACACCGTGTTTCCGCCGCCTGCGGTCATGACATTCAGCTGTGGCACAGCAAACGCACATGCAACGTTGGCGAACTAGGATTTTTCCGGTCCACGCGATGTCGATCGACCAACCCCTGAACCGACAGGGCGAGAAGATCGCGCGCGGCCATGCATCGAACGAAGGCCGGCACGACCGGCACTGACACCAGGGAGGTGGATATCCATGTCATCAGACACATCAAGCAGCTTCATGCCGACGCCATGGAAACTCGAAGGCCTGAACGTCGCGCGGCTCTCGGAGCAGGCGCGGCTCATCAAGCTGCAGCTGCCCGCGTCGGCGCCGCAGAACGCCGTCGTCGTCGAGCGCTTCACCGGCAGCGAAGGCGTCAACGAGCTCTTCGACTTCACCATCGACACCCTCGCCACCTCGAGCGAGTTCGACCCGTTCGCGCTGATCGGCGAAGAGCTGAGCCTGCGCCTGCTGCTCGCCAACGGCAGCTTTCGCACCTGGCACGGCTACCTCACGGCCGTCGATGCGTTGGGCGGTGACGGCGGCCTGGCGCGCTACCGGCTGCATCTGCAACCCTGGCTCGCCGCGCTGGGCCTGCGCCGCGACAGCTTCGTGTACGCCGCCAAGCACGTGCAGGACATCGTCAGCGAAGTGTTCGCCGATCACACGACCGCGAGCTTCAGTTTCGACGTCACGCAGGAGATGCCGGTGCGGCCCACCTGCGTGCAGTACCGCGAATCGGACCTGGCCTTCGTGTTGCGCCTGCTGGCGGAAGAGGGCCTGAGCTTTCGCTTCGAGCATGAGCAGCAGTCGACGGGCAGCGGAAGCGGCAACACCACGCCTTCGCACCACCGCCTGGTGATCTTCGACCGCGCGGCAACCCCGCCCGACTGCGCCTTGTCGCAGATCCGCTTCCACCGCGTCGACGCCACCGAAGCGACCGACGCCATCACCGCCTGGAGCAGCCGGCGCCAGGTCACCACCAACGCCGTCATGCGCAACGCCTGGGACGCCAGCGTGCTGCAAGCCCCCACCGGCGCGGTGCAGAGCGCGCTGGCCATGGGCGAGGTGCCCGTGCTGGAGCACTACGACGGCGCTGGCGCGCAGCGCTACGCCGACAGCGCCACCGCCGCCCGCCGCGCCGAGCAGCAGCTGGTGGCCTTCGAATCGCGCATCAAGCGCTACGGCGCCGCAGGCAGCGTGCGACAGCTCGGTGCCGGCGAGCGCTTCACGCTCACGCAGCACGACCGCTACGACGGCCGCAAATTCCTCGCACTGCGCGTGCGCCACGAAGCGGCCAACAACCTCGGCGCACAGGCCGCGCAGGTGCTCGAGGCCGGCGAACTCGAGAAGGGCAGCTACCGCAACAGCTTCGAGGCCCAGCCGGCCGAGGCGCAGGTCGTGCCGCTGTGGCGACCCAAGCCTACGGCCCCCGAGGCCATGGTCGCGCTCGTGGTCGGCGGCGATGACGACGAGGCGCCGACCGCCGTTCACACCCAGCGCGACCATCGTGTGCAGGTGCGCTTCCATTGGCAGGCCCAGCGTGCGGGCCAGCCGCAATCGACGGGCAGCGGACAAGGCAGCCTCGTCGCCGCCGGTCGCCACGCGAGCAACCGCCAGTCCGTCTGGCTGCGCGTGGCTGCACCCGTTGCCGGCCCGAACTGGGGCGCACACCACCTGCCGCGCGTGGGCTCCGAGGTGCTCGTGTCCTTCATCGAAGGCGACATCGACCGGCCGGTGGTCGCTCAGCAGCTGTACAACGGACAGGACCTACCGCCCTGGTCGGCTGGCGCCGATTCATCCGCCAACCATGCGGGCGTGCTCTCGGGCTGGCACAGCCGCGCGCTCGACGGCAGTGGCTACAACCAGTGGATCGCCGACGACGCGCCCGGACAGGTGCGCACCCGCCTGGCCAGCTCGCACGCGGCCAGCCAGCTCAATCTGGGCCACCTCAACGCCCAGTCGCCCGACGAGAGCAGCCGCGGCGCCTGGCGCGGCAGCGGTGCCGAGCTGCGCTCCGACGCCTGGGTCGCCACGCGCGCCGGTGAGGGCCTGCTGATCTCCACGCTGGCCCAGGAACGCGCGGCGGGCAGCGTTCAGGACACCACCAGCGTGCGCGACCAGCTCGCGGGCGCGCTGCGCGAGGCGCAGAAGCTGTCTGATGCGGCCGGCGGTGCGAAGGCGCTGGCGCTGAGCGCCACGGCGCTGCTGCAGCCGCTCATCGACGACATCGATCCGCAGAAGAATGGGCACTATCCCGGCAACGTCAACGGACAGGACGCGCGCGAGCCGAAAGGTGGAGAGGGCGCAGATTCACGTGAAGGGCAAGACCCGGTGCCCGCCTTCGCCCGGCCGCTCATGGTGCTCGATGCAGCCATGAGCCTGAACATGGCCACGCCCGCCAGCGCGACTGTGTACGCCGGCGAGGCGATCCACTGGACTGCGCAGGCACAGGCCCACATCGCGGCGGGCAAGACCGTGAGCTTTGCGGCTGCCAAATCCGTGGGACTCTACAGCCACAAGGGCGGCATCCAGGTCATCGCGCAAGACGGGCCGGTGAGCGTGCAGGCGCACACCGACGAACTCGAATGGCTGGCCAAGGAAGGCTTCACGGTCACCAGCAGCAATGACGAGATCCACGTGCTGGCGCAGCAGAAGGTAACGCTCAAGGGGGGGCAGACGAGCATCGAACTGGATGGGATGAACATCACGTTGAAGATGCCGGGGCTACTGGATGTGAAGGGAACGAGCAAGAGTTTTGTGGGGCCTAAGGGAAATCCGGCGGAGTTGCCGGTGCTGCCGGTGGGGAAAACCGAACTTACGGAGTCCCGCCTGGATCAGGGGCCCTACAAGGCCGACTATCAACTGTTCAAGACTGACAACCGCCCGTTTGAGCTCTACGCTTACGAAATTCATGGCCGGTATCATGAACTGTTGGAGAGTGGCGACACCTCCAAGGCAGGTCAGACCAGCATGATCAACAGCGAAGTGTCCATTGGCTTGAAGGGCTACAAGTCCATCATGCGTGAAAGCGAACGAGTGACCGAGAGCTGGTCGTCGGTGCTCGATTCCAAGGCTCGGGAAGCTGAGACGCGAAGCGCGGCGGCATTGAACGGTGGTTCCGAAAGCGAGGCAGCGTAATGCCCGTACCTGCCATCGTCTGGGGCGTTCTCGAACTGATCGCCCTTGCCATCACGGTTCATGAATTGGGGGAGTTGGCCGAAGATCTGTACGAGGGCGTCCAGAAATACAAGGGCGACATCGGCAAGGCCAAGGAAGAGGTTCGCAAGGTCATCCAGAGTATCCAGGAAGAGATTGCTCAGAAGATCGAGGAAAAGGAAGAAGTTGCGATTCTGCTGGCCCTCGAGGCGGCCGATCCGCAGGGGCAGAACACCCGCAAGGCCACAGGCCGGGGCGCGACGGAAGCCACCATCAACGCGGCCATCGAGCAGAAGATTCCATTTCGTGATGCGATCAGCCAGGTGTGCGCCGCTGCCGACCGCATGCCCATCCTGAGTCTGCGGAGAAAAAAGGGGGTATCGATCAAGGATCTGCCCAAGGCCAAGCGCAAGGTCCTCGAAGAATTGCTGGCACTGTCGGTCGAGGAACTGAGCGACATAGAGCTCGACGCATTCCTGGTGATCCGGCTGAAGCAGTTGGCGGTCAACCTGTTGTTCGAGTTCGTGGACGAGTGCCTGAGTTGGGCAAGCCCTCTGAAATGCGAGGTCAACTTCGGGCCTCCCCCCGGGTTCGAAGATCATCCTGCGGAGGGCACCTCCAAGCTCAAGCGGCTTGGCAAAATCAACCCCTTCTACCCGAGCCCGTTTCAATATCGCAAGGGCAGTATTGCGGCCGACCTGATGATTTCAGAATATCGCCATCAGCGACCTGACAAGGGCAACATCTTTGCCATCGTGGAGATCAAGTTTCCGGGGGATCGAATTGAGGCGAAGCAGTTCGAAGCGTACAAATTCATGCTTGAAGGGGCAGCCAAAGTCAAGACCCGCCGTGCGCCCGTCACGTTTCAGGGCAAGCCCGTCAGTTCTGGCGGTCGATTGTCGCTGTTTCGATACCCCGAGGACATTGCGGTGCACGGGAAAAAGGACCCGGACCAGCACAGCAAAAAAGAGGAAACCCAGCAGGAGCAGAGAAAGCCTGGCGGGCGCTCACCACACGGTAAGAAGAGAGGTTTTTGATGAGCACTGCGCGAAAGTATTTGAACGACGAAGAGATTGCGGAATTCATCCGTGAAAGCAAGATTGCCCCGCAGTGGTTCTACGGCAATGAAGGGCGGGAACTTGCCATATGTCCCTATGTGACGCTGTATGTCTATCACCAGCCCGAAGATTACATGGCGGTGGCGGAAAAGTTCATCAGCGTATGGGAGCGCTTTGGCCAGCTCATCGATGAGCCTTTCAGGACTCTATTCAAGTCACGCACGCAGGTATGGCTCAAGGCGGGGGACAGTCGATTCCCGGCCGACCTGCGAGCTGAAGCTGTGCATCATCAAAAGGAGTTCGAAACCTTTTACTTGATGGCGACCGACATGGAGTCACCGGATGCTTCACCGTTGTGGTCCTATTCATCACGTGTTTGCCATGTGCCCCAAATGGGCTACAGCACGCTAAAACTGACCTTCAGCTACGACTGGTATAAGAATCGCCATCAGCCGCGATGGAGCGAGTTTGTACTCGACTGCATCAAGTCGCTTCGCCCAGAGCAGGCATACATGGGACATGAGGTTGGCAACGGCGGCCTCAGCGTGATGGGGGCCTACGAGTCCGATGTACTCGAACGCATTTGTGCTGACTACTTCTATGGACTTGACATTGATCACCCGTCGACCATGGGTTTTCACGCCAACGATGATGACGATGGCTATGTCAATCCGGCTCGACTTGGCGCTGGCCTGCGGCCACCGACCTGGTGCTTCATGCTCTCGCCGGTATGGCAACGCAAGCTGGGCAAGGCCGAGCATCAGATTCGCGCCGAACTGGCCGACCCACGCATCAAGATCACTGCGGTGTCCTATCCGCGGGATAAGCTCAACCCCGATGGTGCCAACGCTCTCTGGATTGAATTGGGAGAGCTCGACCTATATCCCGTAGAAAACGGTGTGCCGGAACTGCTGGTCAAGGCCAACCGCCTGATCCGACCGATCCGCTGCGACGAACTGAACCTCAATACGCTCGATCCCTGGGACGGCGATCCGAACCCCCGGTTCGGCTACGAGAGTTCGCTGCGCTGGATGCGTCGCTTCGACGACGACAGCGACTGGCCCAGTGCCGAGCAAAGGGGCAAGCTCGCGCCTGAGAGGGACGAACAGAAACCGCCCGCTTCTGTTCCCGGTGGTCAGCTGTGTCCCCAAACGGGTTGGTGGCTCACTCCGGCCAAGACGAGCAGCCGCAGGTATTTCAAGGCTGGCGATGTCATGTCTGCGATCGAAGGCAGCGACTATGGCTCGACGTTCTGGCATTGGGACTTGGATCAGTCTGCACCGAACCTCTGAAATTCAGGACGGCCCCATAGCGCGCGAAGCCTTGGTCGCGCTCGTGGCCGGCGTGGATGGCGACGACTGTCCCTCCCCAGTGCACACGCTGCATGATCGCCGCGTGCAGGTGCGTTTTCATGGCAAGCGCAGCGCCAGCAAACAGGGCACGGCACGCAAGGCAGCTTGGTCGCGGCTGGCCGGTCGGCATGCGAGCAACCGTCAGTCGGTGTGGCTGCGCGTGGCAGCACCGGTGGCCAGCGTCGTTCATCGAAGGCGACATTGACCGGCCGGTGCTGAGCGAGCAGTTCTACAGCGGGCAGGACTTGCCGCCATGGTCCGCGGGCAATCGACAAGCCGCTGCAGGCGAGATATGACTTTGCCGAAAAACCGCCGGTCGGTACCTATCCGAAGTTCGTGGTGTTTGAGGCCAAGAATCGGCTGAAGAACACTTGTGATGGGCAGCAGTTGGGGGTGAAGTGGACGGAGAACCGTATTCCGCTGGCGTTGGAGCGGCAGTATCCGAAAGCGGAAAACAAGGCGTTTCGGCGAGCAAAGATCGATCAGATTGACGATACGGGATACGCCCGCTGGCTCTTCGTTTGTCTCCCCGGCGCTGCAGGCAGTAACACCAAGCTCTACGTCCTTATTGACGTAGTGGCCTCAGGTATGGACTTGGAGAGCATGACGCCGAAGCCGCGCAAAGGATCAACCGGCGGTGGTGGTATCTAGCACAGGAAACGATATGGCATTCAAAGATGTACGACGACAGCGGTTTCTCAGTGAGGATCATGCCAAGGGGCGTGATCTGGATTTGGTCGAGGATATTGCGCACTACACAAAGAGATCGGGCGACTCCGAGCTTCGCGAGCAAGCTCGCAGGAGTGCCGCATGGCGAGTTGCGTCGTACTCCCTTGAACCCCTCATCCTTCGCTACACCGCAGGCCATCCTATCGAGAGCCTGTCGCGCGAGCTTCCATCCGTCATCGAAGCATTTGACCGATACATCCCCTTTCAACAATCCGCCTCCAAGCGAAGCCCGCACCCTCACCATCACGCAGATCGAGGCCTACGTCTATGTCATGTGGCTTCTGGCCCTGTGTAAGCTGCTGGGCCATCCCGATTTGGTACCCAAGGTTCTGAGTTGGCTGAACATTGGCCGTGAATTCAGCCGGAACCGTGACACCCTTTTCGAACAGATCGTGGGCGAGCCACGGGCGCGATGGAAGATCCGGGGCGCTACATCCTGCACCTTGCACCTTACGCTCCGTTGGGCAAGGCCGTGATCGCAGAGCATGCCGAGGACCGCCCCGCACTGGTCAAGGAGTTCCTGGACGGTTGGTACAAGGGAATGAAGGAGTGCTACTGGCACGGCACCCACACGGACCAAATTGGCTGTTTCGGTTACTGGGCCTTCGAGGCTGCGCTTGTTACGGTGCTCTGGAATATTGACGACAGCAGCTATCGAGACCACTTGGTCTATCCGAAAGACCTCGTGGATTGGGCGCGTAAGCATCGAGCCGAAGCTTTGCCGTCCGGTCCGAATCGCACACCTGGCGGCGAGTTGTGCCCGCAGGCAGGTTGGTGGTTCACTCCGGCCTCGAAGGGAAGCCGGCGCTATTTCACACAAGGCGACGTGATGCCAGTCATCGAGGGCAGCGACTACGGCTCGACCTTCTGGCAATGGGACGTTGATCAATCCTCCCCGAAGCTCTGACAGCTGAGCTCAGGGTGATGAAAGAGGTGAAACCAGGAGGAGGTCCCGATCCGAAAGTCGCGATCGGACCACCGCCTGAGCGGTCCGCGTGGCAAAGCGCCGCAGCATTCGAAGGCGAGTACGTGCCCTACTACGGCTACTGGTCCTTCGAAGCCGCTGCCGTCTGCGTGATCCACGACATCGACGACAGCAGCTTTCGTGATCATCTGCTCTACCCCAAGGACCTTGCAGACTGGGCACGGGCCAATCGCTCGCTGGAGCGCCTCAAGCCAGGCGCCTAGATGAGGCAAGGAAAGATGCCACTGGACCCTGTCGAGAGCAGAATGAAGAAATAGTCCCATGTGGCTCTACCTGCATCACACCGCCTCCGACCTCATCGACCTGGACCCCACAACCGGCCGCTGGCGCCCAGTCGACGACGCCGAGAAACCCCCAGGCGCATCGGTACTCGCCGACCTCCCGGTCAAAGGCGGCTACACGATCGAGAACGACAAGCGTTACTACAGCTACTGGACGTCCGACGAGAAGTTCGTCTTTCGCACCGAGGACGGTGCCGTGTTCGAGATCTGCCAAAAGCGCGACGACGGCTCCGTGGTGATGCTCCCGCCCGTCCTGCGCAGCGAGATCGCGCCTTCGCGGTATGGCGATGGGCGTTTGCGGCAAGGCTTCAGTCAGTTCCGGTTGATGGATGCTGCGACCGGCCAGGTCGTTTTCGAACTGGACTACTACGCCGAGCGCTATCAGCGCCTGTACCAGTCCGACTTCACCGCCGCAGCGACCGAGCATGATCTGTCCGACTGGGATTTCTTCATCGCCCTGCAAGGCGCCATCGAGATCTTCGAAGAGCGTGCCGTGTCCGGCCGCGTCGCGTTCTCCGTGCAGGACGATGGCTCGGCGCAGGTCCAGGGGCACCGCATGCGCCGCGATGAGCTGCTGTTTGCGGACACGGGCCAAAAGTGCCCCCGCTCGGGCATCTGGGCCTGCCTGACCGACCTGCGTGTGAGCGCGGCGGTCACGAAGGGCGAGCCAATGTCTTCGAGCGGCGGGCAGCCGGTGCAATGGGTCTGGAGCCGCACCGACTGAGCGCAGCGCAGCCCGCGGCTTTTAACCCCGCCCCAGCCGGGTCACAGACCCTTGCGCATAATTGACGCAAGCTATGACTCTCACCGAACTCAAATACATCGTCGCAGTCGCCCGCGAGCGGCACTTCGGCAAGGCGGCCGAGGCCTGTTATGTGTCCCAGCCGACGCTTTCGGTGGCCATCAAGAAACTCGAGGACGAACTCGAGGTCAAGCTCTTCGAGCGCAGCGCCGGTGAAGTGACCGTGACGCCGCTCGGCGAGCAGATCGTCCAGCAGGCGCAGAGCGTGCTCGACCAGGCCGCCAGCATCAAGGAGATCGCCAAGCGCGGAAAAGACCCGCTGGCCGGCCCGCTGAACCTGGGCGTGATCTACACGATCGGCCCGTACCTGCTGCCCGACCTGGTGCGCCAGGTGATCGCGCGCACGCCGCAGATGCCGCTGGTGCTGCAGGAGAACTTCACGGTCAAGCTGCTCGAGATGCTGCGCGCCGGCGAGATCGACTGCGCGATCATGGCCGAGCCCTTTCCGGACACGGGCCTGGCGATGGCGCCGCTGTACGACGAGCCCTTCATGGCGGCGCTGCCCGTGAAGCACAAGCTGGCCGACCGCGAGTCGATCACCTCGGAAGAACTGCAGAGCGAGACGATGCTGCTGCTGGGCACGGGCCACTGCTTCCGTGACCACGTGCTCGAGGTGTGCCCCGAGTTCGCGCGCTTCTCGAGCAACGCCGAGGGCATCCGCAAGAGCTTCGAGGGCTCGTCGCTGGAGACGATCAAGCACATGGTGGCCTCGGGCATGGGCGTGACGCTGGTGCCGCGCCTGTCGGTGCCGGCCGAGGCACTCAAGCCGAAGGTCAAGGGCCGCAAGGAGCCCGAGCAGATGGTGCGCTACCTGCCCGTGCGCGACGCGCAGGACCGCGACCCGCCGATGCGCCGCGTGGTGCTGGCCTGGCGTCGCACCTTCACGCGCTACGAGGCGATCGCGGCGCTGCGCAACGCGATCTACGCGTGCGAGCTGCCGGGTGTCAAACGACTCTCCTAGCGATTCGGGGCCTTCGCCTACGCGCGGGCTGTTTGGGATCGCTGATCGCTGGGATAGAGTGAAGCTGTTGCGAAGCCGCCTGCCGGCTTTCAGAATTTCGGTGTTGTCACCCAACTTCAAGAAAGACCCCTCCGCCATGGCCAAACCCTCGAAGAAAACCAAGTCCCCGTCGCCCGCAGCTTCCGCCGGCAAGGTGCCCAAGAAGGGCGGCGCCGTCGTCTCGCAGGAGTCGGGCAGCCGCAACGCGCCGATCATCAACATCGGCATCGAACGCCAGGACCGCGCGGCCATCGCCGAAGGCCTGAGCCGCGTGCTGGCCGACACCTACACGCTGTACCTCACGACCCACAACTTCCACTGGAACGTGACGGGGCCGCACTTCAACTCGCTGCATGCGATGTTCATGACGCAGTACACCGAGCTGTGGGGCTCGACGGACGTGCTCGCCGAGCGCATCCGCGCGCTGGGCCACTACGCGCCGGGCTCGTACGCCGAGTTCAGCAAGATCGCCACCGTGCCCGACGTGCCGCAGACCCCGCCCAAGGCGATGGAGATGGTGCGCATCCTCGTGAAGGGCCACGAAACGGTGTCGCGCATCGCACGCGAGTTCATCCCGGTGGCCGAAGAGGCCGGCGACGATCCGACCGCCGACATGCTGACCGCGCGCTGCACGGTGCACGACCAGACGGCCTGGATGCTGCGCTCGCTGCTCGAGGACTGATGACGTCTTCCTGATGCTCTCCCGGTGCGCCGGGAGTCCCTTCAAGAGCGGCACAATGGCCGCTCTTTTTTCGTCTGCCCGTCCGCCGCATGCCTCTCGCCCGCCGTTTTGCGCTCTACCTCGATCTGATCCGCTGGAACCGGCCGGCCGGCTGGCTGCTGTTGCTGTGGCCCACGCTGGGCGCACTCTGGTTCGCGGCCGACGGCTGGCCCGGCTGGCACCTGCTCGCGGTGTTCACGCTCGGCACCTTCCTCATGCGCAGCGCGGGCTGCTGCGTCAACGACGTGGCCGACCGCGACTTCGACCGCCATGTGAAGCGCACGGCCCAGCGGCCCGTGACGAGCGGTGCGATGTCGGTCAAGGAGGCGCTGGGGCTGGGCGCGGTGCTGGCGCTGCTGTCCTTCGGGCTGGTGCTCACCACCAACCGCACGACGGTGCTGTGGTCGTTCGCGGCGCTGGCGATCACGCTGATCTACCCGTTCGCCAAGCGTTTCGTGTCGATCCCGCAGGCGGTGCTGGGCATCGCCTTCAGCTTCGGCATCCCGATGGCCTTTGCCGCGGTGCAGTCGACGGTGCCGGCCTTTGCCTGGTGGCTGCTGGCGGGCAACCTGTTCTGGGTGCTGGCCTACGACACCGAGTACGCGATGGTGGACCGCGACGATGACCTGAAGATCGGCATGAAGACCTCGGCGATCACCTTCGGTCGCTTCGACGTGGCGGCGGTGATGGCCAGCTACGCGATCTTCCTGGCGGTCTGGATCTGGGCGGGTGCCAGCCGGTCGCTGGGGGTTCTCTTCTATGTAGGCATTGCCGCGGCGGTGGCGCAGGCGCTCTGGCACTGGCGCCTGATCCATGACCGCACGCGGGAAGGCTGCTTCAAGGCCTTCCGCGAAAACCACTGGCTGGGCTTCGCGGTGTTCGTGGGCATCGTGGCGGGCTACGCCCTCCGATAGCCCACCGGGCGGGTCAGCCGCGCCCGAATTCCTCGCCCAGCTCGGCCGCGCGCTTCTGCGCCGCGCGGATGGCGGTCTTGAACTGGCCCTTCACATCGGAGGCTTCGAGCGCGCTCAGGGCCGCGTAGGTCGTGCCGCCCTTGGAGGTCACGCGTTCGCGCAGCACCGACGGCGGCTCGGTCGCACTGTGCGCCAGCGCCGAGGCGCCGGTGAAGGTGCCGATGGCCAGCCGCTGGGCCTGGTCGGGCGTGAGGCCCATCTCGACGCCGGCCTCGGTCATCGCCTCGATGAAATAGAACACGTAGGCCGGGCCGGAGCCCGACATGGCGGTCACCGCGTCGAGCGCGGGTTCGGCGTCGACCCAGATCAGCTCGCCGGTCGGCGCCAGCAGCTGGCCGACGCGTGCGCGGTCCGCGCTTTCGACGCCGGGCCGCGCGAACAGGCCGGTCATGCCCTTGCCGACCAGGGCCGGCGTGTTGGGCATGGCGCGCACCACGCGCTCGGTACCGAGCCAGCGGGCGATGCTGTCGGACGGAATGCCCGCCGCCACGCTCAGGTGCAGGGCGTCGCCGGCAAAGGCGCGCACCGGGCGCGTGGCTTCCGCGAAGGTCTGGGGCTTGACCGCCCACACCACCACGGCGCAGCGCGCGAGGGCCTCGGTGGCCTCGGCCTTGGCGACGATGCCGTAGGACTGGGCCAGCCTGGTGCGGGCCTCCTCGAAAGGCTCGACCACTTCGAAGTTGTCGGCCGCGACGCCTTGCTGGATCAGGCCGCCGATGATGGCGCTGGCCATGTTGCCGCCGCCTATGAAGGCGATGGGGGGCAGGGGGCCCGGCGCGGTGCGGGGCAGGAAGGTCACGGCGATGGTCATGGTCGGTCGGTGTAGGCGAAGGCGGCGAACTGCGTCACTTGCAGCGGGTTGAAATTGTCGTCGCTCACGACCACCAGCAGGCGGCGGCCGTCGGGCAGCGGTGGGCCCCAGCACATGCCCTCGGTGTTGTCGAGGCGCGAGAGGCCGAGGGTGGCGAAGTCGGCCACGAGCGTCTTGGCGGCCGGGCGGTGGTTGCCGGGGGCGAGGGCGTCGATGGCGAGCACGTCGTCGGCGGCCCGGGTGTCTATTTCATACAGGCGCAGCGAATTGCCGGCGCCGGTGGCGTAGGCCCGCTCCAGCACCAGCATGCGGTGGGCGTCGAGCATGAGCACCTCGCTCACGCCGTTGTCGGCGTAGGTGCCCGGCACCAGCGGGCGCAGCGGGATGGCGTCGGGCACATAGGCGATCTGGCGCACGGCGCGGCCGGTCGCGAGGTCGACCTGGGTGAAGCGACAGGGGCCGCCGGGGGCGGTGGTGGTCGGGACGGGGCCGTCCTGGACCAGGGCGTTTTCCATTGCAAGCCAGGCCGACCGGTCGTCGGGCGTGAGGGCCAGGCCCTCGAGTGTCTGGTTGTCGCGCGGGCCGCGGCGCTGGGCCGGGTCCGGGGCAAACATCGCCGGCAGGGTGAATTCGCGCAGGAAGCGGCCATCGCGCGCCGATTCATACAGGGCGGGGCCGAAGCCGCGGGCGATGTCGCCTTCGCTGGTCCAGAGCAGGGTGCCGGCCGAGGGGCGCAGGCGCAGGGCCTCGGGGTCGGGAACGGGCAGGCCGTCGACCGCCTGGCGCCGGCCGGGCCAGGGGCCGCCGCCGGGGCGTTGCAGTTGGACAACGCCGGTGGGTTCCGGGGCTGCGTCGGCCGGCTGGGGCCAACGTGCGGTGTAGCAGCGCACGGGGCTCAGATCTGACCGGTCATCGCTGAGAAGCAGGTACTCACCTTTGATGGGGTCGTAGTCGATGCCGGAGAGGCCACCTGCCGTGGTGCTCTCTATAGAGCGTCGGTGCGCCCAGCGGGCTTCCCCCAGGCGCTGCAGCTGGCCGGTGTCCGGCGCCGGTGTTGCGCTGCGGCAACCCGCAAGCCCCAGCGATCCCAGCCCGAGCAGGCCCGCGCCGCCCGCCAGCAGGCGTCGGCGCAGCAGGGAAGGCGGCGAAACGAGGGGGTGGTTGGGGGCGCGCACGCCACAAAGTCTAGCGGCTGTCGAAGTTCGCGTGATGAGGCAGTTGACATCGCCCGGCATGGGTGCCACAATCGCGGGCTTCGCTTTCAAAAGGCGAAGCTTTCAGCCCAAAGCGGAAGCGTCTCGAGTGGTTCGAGGCGTGGACGACGGGCCCAAGACTGACCGCGGTGTCTCCCTCCTGGAGGCTCACCGGTACAAGTTGGGAATATCAAGAAATGATCCAAACTGAATCCCGGCTCGAAGTGGCCGACAACACGGGCGCGAAATCCGTCCTGTGTATCAAGGTGCTCGGTGGCTCCAAGCGGCGTTACGCCAGCGTGGGCGACGTCATCAAGGTCAGCATCAAGGAAGCCGCTCCGCGTGGTCGCGTCAAGAAGGGCGAGATCTACAGCGCAGTGGTGGTCCGCACCGCCAAGGGCATCCGTCGTGCTGACGGTTCGCTCGTCAAGTTCGACGGCAATGCCGCCGTGCTGCTCAACGCCAAGCTGGAGCCCATCGGCACCCGCATCTTCGGACCGGTCACGCGCGAACTGCGCACCGAGAAGTTCATGAAGATCGTGTCGCTGGCACCCGAAGTTCTCTAAGGACACAACGCCATGAACAAGATTCGCAAAGGCGACCAGGTCATCGTGTTGGCCGGTCGTGACAAGGGCAAGCGCGGCGTCGTGTCGCTGCGCGCAGACGATTCGCATGTGATCGTCGACGGCATCAACCTCGTCAAGAAGCACACCAAGCCGAACCCCCTCAAGGGTACGACCGGTGGCATCGTCGAGAAGACCATGCCGATTCACCAATCCAACGTGGCGATCTTCAATGCCGCGACCGGCAAGGCCGATCGCGTGGGCATCAAGGTCACCCAAGGTGCCGACGGCAAGCGCGTGGCTGTTCGCGTCTTCAAGTCGAGCGGCGACGAAATCAAGTTCGCCTAAGAGGTACTCACATGGCACGTCTCCAACAACACTATCGCGAAAAGATCGCGAAAGACCTGACGGAAAAGTTCGGCTACAAGTCGCCGATGCAAGTTCCGCGTCTCACCAAGATCACCCTGAACATGGGTGTGGGTGAAGCAGTCGCCGACAAGAAGGTCCTCGACAACGCCGTCGCCGACCTGACCAAGATCGCCGGCCAGAAGCCTGTGGTCACCAAGTCGAAGAAGGCCATCGCCGGCTTCAAGATCCGCGAAAACCAGCCGATCGGCTGCATGGTCACGCTGCGTGGCGTGCACATGTACGAGTTCCTGGACCGTTTCGTCACCGTGGCCCTGCCCCGCGTGCGTGACTTCCGTGGTATCTCGGGTCGCGCATTCGACGGCCGTGGCAACTACAACATCGGCGTCAAAGAGCAGATCATTTTCCCTGAGATCGAGTACGACAAGGTCGACGCCCTGCGCGGTCTCAATATCAGCATCACGACGACGGCCAAGACCGACGAAGAAGCCAAGGCGCTTCTCGCTGGCTTCCGTTTCCCGTTCAAGAACTGAGGCGAACCATGGCCAAACAATCTTTGATCCAGCGCGAACTCAAGCGCGACAAGCTGGTTGCCAAGTTCGCTGCGAAGCACGCGGAACTGAAGGCAATTTCCAACGACGCGAAGAAGAGCGACGAAGAGCGCGCAGCAGCCCGCCTGGGCCTGCAGAAGCTCCCGCGCAACGCGAACCCCACGCGCCAGCGCAACCGTTGCGAAATCACCGGTCGCCCCCGTGGCACCTTCCGTCAATTCGGTCTGGCTCGCGCCAAGATCCGTGAACTGGCTTTCGCTGGCGACATCCCCGGTGTCACCAAGGCCAGCTGGTAAGCCAGGCAGGAGCAAACAACATGAGCATGAGTGATCCCATTGCCGACCTGCTGACGCGTATCCGTAACGCGCAGATGGTGGCGAAGCCCACCGTGTCGGTCCCGTCTTCCAAGGTGAAGATCGCGATCGCACAAGTCCTGAAGGACGAGGGCTACATCGACGGCTTCCAGGTCAAGACCGAAGCCGGCAAGAGCGAACTTGAAATCTCGCTGAAGTACTACGCTGGCCGCCCGGTCATCGAGCGCATTGAGCGCGTGAGCCGCCCCGGCCTGCGCGTCTACAAGGCCAGCACTTCCATTCCGCAAGTCCAGAACGGCCTCGGCGTTGCGATCGTCACGACCCCCAAGGGCGTGATGACCGACCGCAAGGCGCGCGCCACCGGTGTCGGCGGCGAAGTTCTGTGCTACGTCGCCTAACCGAGACATCGAGGAGTTACTGAAATGTCCCGAGTAGGAAAAATGCCGGTCGCCATCCCCGCAGGCGTGGATGTGTCGATCAAGGAAGACCAGATCAGTGTCAAGGGCACGGGCGGCACGCTCAGCCTGGCTCGCAATGCGCTGGTGAATGTCGTCAACAAGGACGGCAAGCTGAGCTTCGAGCCCGCCAACGATTCGCGTGAAGCGAATGCGATGAGCGGCACGATTCGCCAGCTGGTGAACAACATGGTGGTTGGCGTGACCAAGGGCTTCGAGAAGAAGCTCAACCTGGTCGGCGTCGGCTACAAGGCTGCAGCGTCCGGCGCCAAGCTGAACCTGCAAGTCGGTTACTCGCACCCGGTCAACATCGACATGCCGCAAGGCATCACGGTGACCACCGCGACCCCGACCGAAGTGGTGATCAAGGGCGCTGACCGTCAACGCGTCGGCCAGATCGCCGCTGAGATCCGCGCTGTTCGTCCGCCAGAGCCCTACAAGGGCAAGGGCATCCGCTATGCGGACGAGAAGATCGTGATCAAAGAGACCAAGAAGAAGTAAGGGGCAGCAAAATGATGTTGACCAAAAAAGCACAGCGTCTTCGCCGCTCGCGCCAGACCCGCATCCGCATTGCGACGCAGGGCGTGGCTCGCCTCACGGTGAACCGCACCAACCTGCACATCTATGCCACCGTCATCTCCGACGACGGCACCAAGGTGATCGCAACCGCATCGACCGCCGAAGCCGAAGTGCGCGCAGCACTCGGCGCCTCGGGCAAGGGTGGCAATGCCGCCGCTGCCACCGCCATCGGCAAGCGCATCGCTGAAAAGGCGAAGGCTGCCGGCGTCGAGAAGGTCGCTTTCGATCGCGCAGGTTTCGCCTACCACGGCCGCGTCAAGGCGCTGGCCGAGGCAGCCCGCGAAGCCGGTCTGCAGTTCTAATCGGACACGAGATTCAAAATGGCAAAGATTCAAGCAAGAACGCAGAACGAAGGTCCTGAGGACGGTCTGCGCGAGAAGATGATCGCGATCAACCGCGTCACCAAGGTGGTGAAGGGTGGTCGTATCCTCGGTTTCGCAGCGCTGACCGTGGTCGGTGACGGCGATGGCCGCGTCGGCATGGGCAAGGGCAAGTCCAAGGAAGTGCCTGCTGCCGTGCAGAAGGCAATGGAAGAAGCCCGCCGCAACCTGTTCAAGGCTCCGATCAAGAACGGTACGCTGCATCACCAGGTGCAAGGTCACCACGGTGCTGCCACCGTCGTGATGTACCCGGCTCCCAAGGGTACCGGCATCATCGCCGGCGGCCCGATGCGCGCCGTGTTCGAAGTCATGGGCATCACCGACATCGTGGCCAAGAGCCATGGTTCGTCGAACCCCTACAACATGGTTCGCGCCACGCTCGACGGGTTGAAGAACTCGACGACGGCCGGCCAAGTGGCTGCCAAGCGCGGTCTCACCGTCGAAGAAATCTTCGCCTGAGCGCAAGCTCTCGCAAGGCTGAAGGAAGCATTCAAATGACGCAACAACAAACCCTCAAGGTGCAGCTGGTGAAGAGCCCGATCGGCACCAAGGAATCGCATCGCGCGACCGTGCGTGGCCTCGGCCTGCGCAAGCTCAACAGCGTGAGCGAGCTGCAAGACACGCCCGCAGTGCGCGGCATGATCAACAAGATCAGTTATCTGGTCAAAGTTCTGTAAGAGAGACTGATATGGAACTCAATGGCATCAAGCCGGCAGCTGGCGCCAAGCACGCCAAGCGTCGCGTTGGCCGCGGTATCGGCTCCGGCATCGGCAAGACCGCAGGTCGCGGTCACAAGGGCCAGAAGTCGCGCGCAGGCGGTTTCCACAAGGTCGGCTTCGAAGGCGGTCAAATGCCGCTGCAGCGTCGCCTGCCCAAGCGCGGCTTCAAGTCGCACCTGCTGAAGTACAACGCCGAAGTCACGCTGACTGCTCTCGAGCAGCTCGGCCTGGCCGAAGTCGATGTCCTGGCACTGAAGCAAGCCGGCCTCGTGGGCCAGCTCGCCAAGGTCGTCAAGATCATCAAGACCGGCGAACTCACCAAGGCCGTCAAGCTGACGGGCGTGGGTGCGACCGCTGGTGCCAAGGCTGCGATCGAAGCAGCCGGCGGCAGCCTCGCCTGATCACCATCGGACTGAAAGAAGTTCTTCGTGGCAACTAACGCGGCAACGATCGCAAAAACAGGCAAGTTCGGCGACCTCCGTCGTCGGCTCGTCTTTTTGCTGCTCGCGCTCGTGGTCTACCGGATTGGCGCGCACATTCCTGTGCCGGGTATCAACCCGGACCAGCTGGCAGCGTTGTTCCAGGGCCAGCAGGGCGGCATTCTGAGCCTGTTCAACATGTTCTCGGGCGGGGCGCTGTCGCGTTTCACCGTGTTCGCGTTGGGGATCATGCCGTACATCTCGGCGTCGATCATCATGCAGCTGATGACCTACGTGCTTCCTACCTTCGAGCAATTGAAGAAGGAAGGCGAGGCCGGTCGCCGCAAGATCACGCAGTACACGCGCTATGGCGCGCTCGGCTTGGCTCTGTTCCAGTCGTTCAGCATCGCAGTGGCCCTCGAATCGTCGGCTGGTCTGGTGATCGCCCCCGGTTTCGGCTTCCGCCTGACCGCCATGGTGAGCCTGACGGCAGGTTCGATGTTCCTGATGTGGCTCGGCGAGCAGATCACCGAACGCGGCCTGGGCAACGGCATCTCGATCCTGATCTTTGCAGGTATCGCGGCCGGTCTGCCCGGTGCGATCGGCGGCCTGGCTTCGCTGGTGACGACCGGTGCGATGAACCCCATCGTTGCGCTCTTCATCATCGCGGTCGTGGTGCTGGTCACCTACTTCGTGGTGTTCGTGGAACGTGGTCAGCGCAAGATCCTCGTGAACTATGCGCGGCGCCAGGTCGGCAACAAGGTCTACGGCGGTCAGTCGTCGCACCTGCCCCTGAAGCTGAACATGGCCGGTGTGATTCCTCCGATCTTCGCGTCGTCGATCATTCTGCTGCCGGCAACGGTGGTGGGCTGGTTCAGCGCCGGTGACGGTGGCTTCCGCTGGATCAAGGACATCGCCAGCGCACTGCGTCCGGGCGAGCCGATCTACGTGCTGCTGTATGCCGCTGCGATCGTTTTCTTCTGCTTCTTCTACACGGCACTCGTGTTCAACAGCAAGGAAACGGCCGATAACCTGAAGAAGAGTGGTGCGTTCATTCCTGGCATTCGCCCGGGTGACCAGACCGCTCGCTATATCGACAAGATTCTGGTTCGCCTGACGTTGGCTGGCGCGGTGTACATCACCTTCGTCTGCCTGCTGCCCGAGTTCCTGATCCTGAAGTACAACGTGCCGTTCTACTTCGGTGGTACCTCCCTGCTGATCATCGTGGTCGTCACGATGGACTTCATGGCCCAGGTGCAAAACTACATGATGTCCCAGCAGTACGAATCGCTGCTGAAGAAGGCGAACTTCAAGACATCGTAGGGCTGTGAGTTTCAGTATTGAGTCCGGGCGGTAGACCGCCACGTTAAACAGTTTTAGGAGAATGAAATGAGAGTTTCGGCTTCGGTCAAAACCATCTGCCGTAATTGCAAGGTCATCCGCCGTAAAGGTGTGGTGCGTGTGATTTGCACCGACCCGCGCCACAAGCAGCGCCAGGGTTGATTGAAGAGTATTAGAGGACGCACATGGCACGTATTGCTGGCATCAACATCCCGCCGCACAAGCACGCTGAAATCGGCCTGACCGCCATTTTCGGTATCGGTCGCACCCGCGCCCGTCAAATCTGCGAAGCGAGCGGCATCGAATATTCGAAGAAGATCAAGGATCTGACCGACGCCGATCTCGAAAAGATCCGCGACCAGATCGCTCTGTTCACGATCGAAGGCGATCTGCGTCGCGAGACGACGATGAACATCAAGCGTTTGATGGACATCGGCTGCTATCGCGGCTTCCGTCACCGTCGCGGCCTGCCGATGCGCGGCCAGCGCACGCGCACCAACGCCCGCACCCGCAAGGGTCCGCGCAAGGCTGCGCAGTCCCTGAAGAAATAAGGATAGACAAGCATGGCTAAAGCACCTGCAAACAACGCCGCACAGCGCGTTCGCAAGAAGGTTCGCAAGAACGTTGCGGACGGTATCGCCCACGTGCATGCCTCGTTCAACAACACCATCATCACGATCACCGATCGCCAGGGCAACGCCCTGTCGTGGGCTTCGTCGGGTGGCCAGGGCTTCAAGGGCTCGCGCAAGTCGACCCCGTTCGCTGCGCAGGTCGCTTCCGAAGTGGCCGGCCGTGCTGCTGTCGAACAAGGTATCAAGAACCTCGACGTCGAGATCAAGGGCCCCGGTCCTGGTCGCGAGTCGTCGGTGCGCGCACTGGCTGCGCTCGGCATCCGGATCAATTCCATTGCCGACGTGACGCCCGTTCCGCACAACGGCTGCCGTCCCCAGAAGCGTCGCCGCATCTGATCGTCAGTCCGCAAGGCGCAGCCAGCTTTCGAGCGGCTGCGCATTTGTTTTTTCACTAAGCCCACCGCCATCGGCATATCCGCCGACGGCTCCCGCAGGTAACTGCGGCAGATGACACCAAGGAAATACCGTGGCACGTTACCTCGGCCCCAAGGCCAAACTTTCCCGCCGTGAAGGCACCGACCTGTTCCTGAAGAGCGCCCGCCGCTCCATTCAAGACAAGGCCAAGTTCGACTCCAAGCCCGGCCAGCATGGCCGCACCTCGGGTCAGCGCACCTCCGACTACGGTCTGCAGCTGCGTGAGAAGCAGAAGGTCAAGCGCATGTACGGCGTGCTCGAGAAGCAGTTCCGCCGCTACTTCGAAGAAGCTGATCGTCGCCGTGGCAACACCGGTGCCAACCTGCTGTTCATCCTCGAGTCGCGCCTGGACAACGTGGTCTACCGCATGGGCTTCGGCTCGACGCGCGCCGAAGCACGTCAGCTCGTGTCGCACAAGGCGATCACCGTGAACGGCCAGTCGGTCAACATCCCGTCGTACCTGGTCAAGACCGGTGACGTGATCGCCGTGCGCGAAAAGTCCAAGAAGCAGAACCGCATTGTCGAAGCGCTGCAACTCGCCCAACAAGTCGGCATGCCGGCTTGGGTCGATGTGAACGCCGACAAGGCCGAAGGCACCTTCAAGAAGGTCCCGGATCGCGACGAATTCGCAGCCGACATCAACGAATCGCTGATCGTCGAACTGTATTCGCGTTGATTTTCTCTACCCGCCTGCGCGTCCTTGCGCCGGCGGGAGATTGATATTGTTGTTCACGTTCCTGCTCCGCACTCTGTTGCGGATCAGGCGCTTCACCAGCCTTACCGGTGTAACGAGCCGGGGGTATTGAGAGGAAGTCTGCATGCAAACCACCCTGCTGAAACCCAAGACCATCCAGGTCGAGCAACTTGCCGCCAACAAGGCCAAGGTCACGCTCGAGCCTTTCGAGCGCGGCTACGGCCACACGCTCGGCAACGCGCTGCGTCGCGTTCTGCTGTCGTCCATGGTCGGCTACTCGGCCACCGAAGTCACGATCGCTGGCGTTCTGCATGAGTACTCGTCGATCGACGGCGTGCAGGAAGATGTCGTCAACATCCTGCTGAATCTCAAGGGCGTGGTGTTCAAGCTCCACAACCGCGACGAAGTCACGCTGAGCCTGCGCAAGGACGGCGAAGGCCCGGTCCTCGCATCGGACATCCAGACCCCGCACGACGTCGAGATCATCAATCCTGACCATGTGATCGCGCACCTGTCGCAAGGCGGCAAGCTCGACATGCAGATCAAGGTTGAAAAGGGTCGCGGCTACGTGCCCGGCACGATGCGCCGCTACGCGGACGAGCCGACCAAGTCGATCGGCCGCATCGTCCTCGACGCATCGTTCTCGCCCGTCAAGCGCGTGAGCTACACGGTCGAAAGCGCCCGCGTCGAACAGCGTACCGACCTGGACAAGCTGCTGGTCGAGATCGAGACCAACGGTGCGATCAGCGCCGAAGATGCGGTTCGCGCATCGGCTAAAATCCTGGTCGAACAGCTCGCCGTGTTCGCGCAGCTCGAAGGCGGCGAACTCGCTGCATTCGATGCACCCGCACCGCGCAGCGCCCAGCAGTTCGATCCGATCCTGCTGCGCCCTGTCGACGAACTCGAACTGACGGTGCGTTCGGCCAACTGCCTGAAGGCCGAAAACATCTACTACATCGGTGACCTGATCCAGCGCACCGAGAACGAGCTGCTCAAGACCCCGAACCTGGGTCGCAAGTCGCTCAACGAAATCAAGGAAGTCCTCGCTTCGCGCGGTCTCACCTTGGGTATGAAGCTCGAAAGCTGGCCGCCGGCCGGTCTCGATAAGCGTTGATTTTTGTT
This sequence comes from Variovorax sp. GW821-FHT09D07, assembly GCF_059416345.1. Classification (NCBI taxonomy): domain Bacteria; kingdom Pseudomonadati; phylum Pseudomonadota; class Betaproteobacteria; order Burkholderiales; family Comamonadaceae; genus Variovorax; species Variovorax sp. GW821-FHT09D07. The sequence continues at coordinate 134,890 of NZ_JBWKOY010000003.1, read as the reverse complement.
TTGAATTGAGCCCATGAGGGCTCGTGCCCGGGCAGTACCTGATACGGCTGCCTGTTTAATAAAGTAAAGGAAAAAGCACCATGCGTCACGGACACGGACTTCGCAAACTCAACCGCACCAGCTCGCACCGCCTCGCGATGCTGCAGAACATGATGAATTCGCTCATCGAGCACGAAGTCATCAAGACCACGGTCCCCAAGGCCAAGGAACTGCGCCGCGTCATCGAGCCGATGATCACGCTCGCCAAGAAGCCCACGCTCGCCAACAAGCGCCTGGCCTTCGACCGCCTGCGCAGCCGCGACAGCGTCGTCAAGCTCTTCGGCGAACTCGGCCCGCGTTTCGCAGCGCGTCCGGGCGGCTACACCCGCATCCTGAAGATGGGTTTCCGCGTGGGCGACAACGCCCCGATGGCGCTCGTCGAACTGGTCGACCGTGCTGAAATTAAAGATGCTGGCGCTGAGCAAAACGCCGCTGAATAAGCTATAATTTATACTTGCCGCGCGATGGAGCAGCCTGGTAGCTCGTTGGGCTCATAACCCAAAGGTCGCAAGTTCAAATCTTGCTCGCGCAACCAATTTAAAAGGCCCTTTGAGAAATCAAAGGGCCTTTTTCTTTGTCCAAATTCTTTTGGAAATTCCTGGTCGAAATTCGACACGAAAAAGAGCCCTCGCGAAGAGGGCTTTTCTGTTTCTGGACCCGCCCCGCAAAGAGGCCGGTCTCGGGAACGTGCGCCGCAGCGGCGCCTGAAGACTGCGCTGGCGCGCAGCCCAAGCGCAGGATCAGTCCGGAATGACCGCCGTCACCTCGATCTCCACCTTCGCGCGGTGCTCCACCAGCGCCGCCACCTGCACGCAGGTCATGGCCGGGAAGTTGCGGCCCAGCGCGTCGCGGTAGACCGGGCCGAGCTCGGACAGGCGGCGGCTGTACTCGTCGCGGTCCGTCACGTACCAGGTCATGCGCACCATGTGCTCGGGGCCGGCCCCGGCTTCGCGCAGCACCTCGGCGATGTTGCGCAGCGCCTGGCCGCACTGGTCGATGAAGTCGTCGGATTCGAACTGCTGCTGGGCATTCCAGCCGATCTGGCCGCCGACGAACACCTGGGTGCCGCGCGCCGCGATGCCGTTTGCATAGCCCTTCGGGGGCAGCCAGCCCGGAGGCTGAATGAGTTTGTTCGTCATGATGGTGTGTTGCTGTTGAGTTGTCTCAATTTGAAGCGCTGGAGTTTGCCGGTTTCGGTGCGCGGCAGCGCCGTCACGAACTCGATCTCCCGCGGGTACTTGAAGGGGGCGATGGTGGCTTTCACGTGGTCCTGGAGGGCCTTCACCATCGCTGCGTCGCCGGTGTTGCCGGGCTTGAGCACGCAGAAGGCCTTCACGATCATGCCGCGGTCGGTGTCGGGCTTGCCGATCACACCGCACTCGGCCACGGCCGGGTGCTTGAGCAGCGCATCCTCCACTTCCGGGCCGCCGACGTTGTAGCCGGCCGTGATGATCATGTCGTCCGCACGCGCCTGATAGAAGAAGTAGCCGTCGTCATCCTGCACGAACGAGTCGCCAGGGTAGTTCCAGCCGTTCTTCACGTAGTCGGCCTGGCGCGGATCGTCGAGGTAGCGGCAGCCGACCGGGCCTTGCAGCGCAAGCTTGCCGACCGTGCCGCGCGGCACTTCGTTGCCCTGGTCGTCGACCACCTTGGCCGTGAAACCCGGCACCGCCTTGCCGACGGCGCCGCGGCGCACCTCGTCGCCGGCGGCCGAGATGTAGATGTGGAACACCTCGGTGCCGCCGATGCCGTCGAGCATCTCGATGCCGGTGGTCTCCTTCCAGAGCTGGCGCGTGGCGTCGGGAAGCGCCTCGCCTGCGCTCACGCAGATGCGCAGGCTCGGCGCCCCGTGCTGCCGGACGAAGGGCGCCATCTGGCGATAGAAGGTGGGCGCGGTGTAGCAGATGGTCGCGCCGACCTCGTTGATGAGCTTCACGAGCGCTTCGGGCGAGAAGGCGCCGTCGGGAAAGTACACCGACGCACCGGCCCACATCGGGAAGATCAGCAAGCCGCCGAGCCCGAAGGTGAAGGCCAGCGGCGGCGTGCCGACCACGATGTCGTCGCTGCGCGCGCGCAGCACGTGGCGCGGCCAGGTCTGGCACATGGCGACCACGTCGCGGTGCGTGGTGACGGGCGCCTTGGGCTTGCCCGTGGTGCCCGAGGTGAAGGCGAGCAGCGCGATGTCGTCGGCCGCCGTGGGGCAGGCGGTGAACATGCCGCTCTTGCCGGCCGCGCGCGCCGACAGCGAATCGGGTGCGTCGGGCTGGTTGAAGGCAATCACCGTCGCGAGCACCGGGTGCGCCTTCTGCGCGGCTACCAGCTCCTCGAGCAGGCGCCCTTCGCACAGCGCGGCCACGGGCTGCGATTTCTCGATGATCTCGCCCAGCTCCTTGGCGCGCAGCAGCGGCATCGTCGCCACCGCGATCAGCCCGGCCTTGACCACGGCGAGCCACGACAGCGCCATCCACACCGAGTTGCCGCCGCGCAGCAGCACGCGGTTGCCGGGCACCAGCCCGAGATCCTCGACCAGCACCTGGGCGATGCGGTTCACCTCGACGCCCGCCTGGGCGTAGGTGAGCACGCCAGCGGGCGAACGCAGCATCGGGCGGTCGCCGAAGCCCTTGGCGACCGCCTTGTCCAGCAGCTCCTCGACCAGGTTCAGCTGGTCGGGGAACTGCAGTTCGGGCAGGTCGTAGCGAAAGACCGGCAGCTGCGCGGCGGGCGGCAGGCGGTCATGAACGAAGCGATCGACTTGGGCAGACACGGTTTCACCCCCGCAAAACGGATTTGCCGATGATCAGTTGCTGGACTTCCGTCGCGCCTTCATAGATGCGCAGCGAGCGGATGTCCCGGTACAGGCTTTCGATCTTGGTGCCGACCTTCACGCCGAGTCCCCCATGCATCTGCAGCGCCATGTCGATCACGCGGCTGGCGTTCTCGGTGGCGCACATCTTGGCCATGGCGGCAGCGGCCGACACGTCGCCGACTGCCGGCGCGCCGCGGCGCTCCGCGTCGTCGCGCATCCACGCAGCGCGGTAGGTGAGCAGCGCGGCGCTGTCGATCAGCGCGGCCATCTCGCCGAGCTTGGCCTGCGTGAGCTGGAAGTCGGCCAGCGTCTGGCCGAACATGCGGCGGCCCTTGGCGTGTGCGATGGCTTCGGCCAGCGCGCGACGCCCCATGCCGAGCGCGGCGGCAGCCACCGAGGCGCGGAAGATGTCGAGCGTGCGCATCGCGAGCTTGAAGCCGCCGTTGAGCGTGCCCAGCTGCGCCGTGCGCGGCACGATGCAGTTGTCGAAGCGCAGGGTGGCCAGCGGGTGCGGCGCCATCACGTCGATGTGGGCCGAGGTGTCGAGCCCCGGCGTCGTTGCGTCGACGATGAACACCGTGATGCCGCGCGTGCCGGCCGTGGGGTCGGTCTTGGCGAACACGCAGTAGAAGTCGGCGATGCCGCCGTTGCTGATCCAGGTCTTCTCGCCGTTCAGGCGCCAGCCGTCGGCGGTGGGCTCGGCGCGCATCGCCATCGCTGCCACGTCGGAGCCGGCTTCGGGTTCGCTGAGTGCGAAGGCCGCGATCTTCGCGCCCTTGCCGACGGCCGTGAGGTACTGCGACTGCTGCTCGGGCGTGCCGTCCAGCGTGATCGCACCGCTGCCCAGGCCCTGCATCGCGAAGGCGAAGTCGGCCAGTGGCGAGTGGTAGCCCAGCGTTTCGCGCAGCAGCACGAGCGCGCGCGAATCGAGGCGCTCGAGCGCGCCGCCGGCACTGCCGGGCACCGCATAGCGCAGCCAGCCGGCGTCGCCGAGGCGGCGCACCCATTCGTGGCAAGCCGCGCGGTCGTCGCGCTCATCGATCTCCTGGGCGGCGCACCAGGGCAGCAGGTCGTTGGCGAGCGCGCGGTGCGCGTCGTCGAAGAACGGCAGCGCGAGGTGCGCGGTCGACGGTGGGGCAGGAATCTTGGTCATCATGCGCGTCAGTCTCCGCCGAACACCGGCTTGCGCTTGGCCGCGAAGGCCTCGTAGGCGCGCTTGAAGTCTTCGGTCTGCATGCAGATCGCCTGCGCCTGCGCTTCGGCCTCGATGGCCTGGTCGATGGTCATCGACCATTCCTGCGACAGCATGGTCTTGGTCATGCCGTGCGCGAAGCTCGGGCCTTCGGCCAGGTCGCGCGCGACCTTGGTGGCGGCGTCGAGCAGCGAGGCACTGTCGTGCAGTGCGTTGAAGAAGCCCCAGGCCTGGCCTTCTTCGGCGGTCATGGCGCGGCCGGTGAACAGCAGCTCCGAGGCGCGGCCCTGGCCGATCACGCGCGGCAGCAGTGCGCAGGCGCCCATGTCGGCACCGGCCAGGCCCACGCGGGTGAAGAGGAAGGCGGTGCGCGTGGCGGGCGTGCCGTAGCGCAGATCGCAGGCCAGCGCGATCATCGCGCCGGCACCGGCGCACACGCCGTCGATCGCGCCGACGATCGGCTGCGGGCAGTTGCGGATGGCCTTCACGAGGTCGCCCGTCATGCGCGTGAACTCGAGCAGCTCGGGCATGCGCATGCCGGTCAGCGGGCCGATGATTTCATGCACGTCGCCGCCCGAGCAGAAGTTGCCGCCGGCGCCGGTGACGACGATCACCTTCACGTCGGTCGCGTAGGTCAGCGCGCGGAACAGGTCGCGCAGCTCGGCGTACGAATCGAAGGTCAGCGGGTTCTTGCGCTCGGGGCGGTTCAGCGTGATGGTGCCGACGCCGGCTTCGTAGCGCCAGGCGAAGTGCTCGGCCTTGTAGTCGGCCTTGGGTTCGAATTGCGCGCGCATGGGATTGCTTGCGCCGATGTAGTGCTTCATGCGGTCTCCGCCAATTGGCTGCTGTGGGAATGTTGTTTGACCTTGCCGAGCAGCTTGTGAAGCTGCGCGATCTCCTTGGGGTTGAGGCTCGAGAACGCCTCGACGATCCAGTCTTCGTGCTGCTGCGCCATCTCGTTGAAGAGCTTGCGTCCGCGCGGCGTGAGGCGCACGCGCCAGGCGCGGCGGTCGCCCTCGACGTTGATGCGCTCCACCAGCCCTTCGGTCACGAGCTGGTCGGTGATGCCGGTGACGTTGCCACCCGTGACCATCATGCGGCGCGAGAGTTCGTTCATCTTCAGGCCGTCGGGCGAGCGCTCGAGCTGCGACATGAGATCGAAGCGCGGCAGCGTGGTGGCGAACTGCGCGCGCAGGCCGTTGCGCACCTGCTTTTCCACCAGCTGCGTGCAGGTGAGCAGACGCAGCCAGAGGCGCAGCGCCTCGGGGTGCTCGCTGTGGGCGCGTGCTTCGAGGTCCATGTCAGTGCGTCTCTTCGGCGTCGGCCGCGCGGCCCGCGGCAGCGGTGGCCGCGGCGATCTGCTGCTGCTTGGCGATCTCGCGGTACATCTGGTCGCGGCCGCTCAGGTACTGCTTGGGCCAGTCGACGTCGCGGCTTTGCAGCTTGGCGGCTTCGTGCAGCGTCCAGGCCGGGTCGGCCAGGTGCGGGCGCGCCACGGCGCACAGGTCGGCGCGGCCGGCCGCGATGATGCTGTTGGCCTGGTCGGCGTCGGTGATGGCGCCCACCGCGATGGTCGAGATGCCGACCTCGTTGCGGATGCGGTCGGCGAACGGCGTCTGGTACATGCGGCCGTACACGGGCTTGGCGGCGCGCGTGGTCTGGCCCGAGGACACGTCGATGAAGTCGGCACCGGCCTCCTTGAAGAGACGCGCGACCACCACGGCATCGGCATCGGTGTTGCCGCCAGGCGCCCAGTCGTGCGCGGAGATGCGCACGCTCATCGGCTTGTCGGCCGGCCACACGGCGCGCATCGCGCGGAACACTTCGAGCGGGTAGCGACAGCGTGCTTCGATGTCGCCGCCGTACTCGTCGGTGCGCAGGTTGGTGAGCGGGCTGATGAAGGCCGACAGCAGGTAGCCGTGCGCGCAGTGCAGCTCGAGCCAGTCGAAGCCGCACTCGACCGCGCGGCGCGTGGAATCGACGAACTGGTCGCGCAGCGTGTCCATCTCGGCGCGCGTGATCGCGGCCGGCAGCTGGTTCTGTTCACCGTAGGGCAGGGCGCTCGCGCCGAGCACCGGCCAGTTGCCGCTTTCGAGGGGTTCGTCGGTGCCTTCCCAGCCCACGCGCGTCGAGCCCTTGGGGCCGCTGTGGCCGAGCTGGATCGCGATCTTGGCGCTCGACTGCGTGTGCACGAAATCGACGATGCGCTTGAACGCGGCCTGCTGCGTGTCGTTGTACAGGCCCGTGCAGGCGGGCGTGATGCGGCCTTCGGGCGTCGGGCTCGTCATCTCGACGCACACCATCGCGGCGCCGCCGAGCGCGCGCGCGCCCAGGTGCACCAGCAGGAAGTCTTGCGGCACGCCGTCGACCGCGCTGTAGGTCGCCATCGGCGAGACCACGATGCGGTTCTTGAGTTCGAGGCCGCGCACCTTCAGTGGCATCAGCATCGGCGCCACGGCCTTGCCGCCCGCCAGCCACTGCTCGTAGCCGCCGAGCCATTGCGTGTCGCGCACGCGCAGGTTCTCGTGGCTGATGCGCTGCGAGCGCGTGAGCAGCGAGTAGGCGAACTGCTCGATCTCCATGCCCGTGTAGCGCGGCACGTTCTCGAACCATTCGGTCGAGTTGCGCGCGGCGTTCTGGATCTTCAGCACCTCGACGCTGCGGCGTGCTTCATAGCCCTTGAGTACGTGGTCGACGGTGCCGCCCTGCGCGAATTCGTTGGCCAGGTCGATCGCGTCCTCGAGCGCGAGCTTGGTGCCCGAGCCGATCGAGAAGTGCGCCGTGTGCGCGGCGTCGCCCATGAGCACGACGGGCACCGAGCGGCCTTCGACGTCGATGCGGTGCGTCCAGCGCTCGCACACCACGCGCGGAAAGCGGATCCAGTTGGCCGAGCCGCGCAGGTGCGTGGCGTTGCTGATGAGCGAATGGCCGCCCAGGTACTTGGCGAACAGCTTCTCGCAGAAGGCGATGGCCTCGGGCTGCTCCATCTGGTCGAGGCCGTGGGCCTTCCACACGGCCTCGGGCGTCTCGACGATGAAGGTCGAGGTCTTGTCGTCGAACTGGTAGGCATGCGCCTGGAACCAGCCGTGCTCGGTCTGTTCGAAGGCGAAGGTGAAGGCGTCGAAGGTCTGGTGCGTGCCCAGCCAGACGAAGCGGCAGTTGCGCAGGTCGATGTCGGGCTTGAACACGTCGGCATAGCGCTGGCGGATGCGGCTGTTGAGGCCGTCACTGGCAATGACGAGGTCGGCCTTGTACTGCGCGGCAATGGCCTGGTCGTCGGTGGCGTCGGTCTCGAACACCAGCTCCACGCCGAGTTCGAGGCAGCGCTCCTGCAGGATGTTCAACAGGCGCTTGCGGCCGATGCCGCAGAAGCCGTGGCCGCCGGAGCGCACCTGGCGGTCCTTGAAGAACACCTGGATGTCGTCCCAGTGGTGGAACTCGTTGCCGATGAGCGCGGCGGTCGGGCCGTCGGCCTCGCGCAGGTTGCCCAGCGTCTGGTCGCTGAGCACCACGCCCCAGCCGAAGGTGTCGAAGGGGCGGTTGCGTTCGACCACCGTGATCTGCAGTGCCGGGTTGCGGGCCTTCATCAGCAGGGCGAAATACAGGCCGGCTGGACCCCCACCGATGCACAGGATGCGCTGGAGGTCCGAGGCGGGCGCGAGGCGGGGGGAGGTCAAGCTGTTCATGGTTGAATAGTTTAGGCATAAACAATCTGTTGTCAACGAGGGCTTCTCTGCAGAGGCCCTGGGCCCGCGCGGCGCGTGATGTCATGCAAATCCTTGGAAAAATCAATACCATGGACGCATGCAACACTTGATACCCAAGATCGAGTCGCAGCTGGCCTCGCTGCCCGTGCCCATCGCACTGGAGTTGCCCGACGGGCGCCGGGTCGCCCAGGCGGGTTCACGCGTGACGCTGGCTTTCAAGGAGTGGTCGGTGCTGGCCAAGCTGGCCGGCCGGCAGGTCGGGGCCATCGGCGAGGCCTACGTCGAGGGCAAGGTGCAGATCGAGGGCGCCATGCGCGACCTGATCGACGCCACCGTCGGCCTGTTGCCCGGCAACCCGGCCGAGACCGACACCACCTGGTGGAGCCGCCTGCAGCGCCGCGCCAAGTCGCGCGGCTCGCACTCGCTGCGCAAGGACGCCGCGCAGATCGAGTTCCACTACGACGTCTCCGACGATTTCTACGCGCTGTGGCTGGACCCGCGCCGCGTCTATTCATGCGCCTACTTCCGCACCCCTGAGCTCACGCTGGCGCAGGCGCAGGAGGCCAAGCTCGACCACATCTGCCGCAAGCTCATGCTGCAGCCCGGCGAGCGCTACCTGGACATCGGTTCCGGCTGGGGCGCGCTGCTGCTGTGGGCAGCCGAGCACTACGGCGTGGACGCCACCGGCATCACGCTGTCGAAGAACCAGCATGCGCACGTGCAGCGGCTCATCGAAGAAAAAGGGCTGCAGGGCCGCGTGCGCGTGGAGCTGCGCGACTACCGCGAGCTGCCCGATGACCAGCCCTTCGACAAGATATCGTCGGTGGGCATGTTCGAGCACGTGGGCGCGGCCAACATGCCGACCTACTTCCACAAGATCCACACCCTGCTCAAGCCGGGCGGGCTGGTGCTCAACCACGGCATCACCTCGGGCGAGCTGAACTACCGCCAGCTCGGCGCGGGCATGGGCGACTTCATCGAGAAGTACATCTTCCCCGGCGGCGAGTTGCTGCACGTGACGCACGTGCTGCGCGAGACCGCGGCGGCCGGGCTGGAGATGGTCGACACCGAGAGCCTGCGCCCGCACTACGCGCGCACGCTGTGGGCGTGGTCGGATGCGCTCGAGGCGCAGCTCGATGCCGCGCGCGAAGTGCTGGGCCGCAGCGGTGGGCGTCAGGGCGAGAACGCCGAGCGCATCCTTCGCGCCTACCGCCTGTACCTCGCGGGCTCGGCGATGAGCTTCGAGCAGGGCTGGATCTCGCTGCACCAGATGCTGTCGACCAAGCCCGACGGCAAGGTCGAACACGGTGCCTTGCGCGGTGCGCAATCGGTGTACCCTTTTGCCCGTGACTACATCTACAAATAAGTGAGGACACCACCACCATGCTCTACCGCTTCAAATCCCGGGCCGCCCCAGACTTCGTGATGCTCGAGGTGCACGCGCGCCAGCTGCTCGACATCGTCGGCAAGCCGGCCGCGCCGCAGGGCATCATCACGGTCGAGCAGATCCCCGGCGCCATCGCTGCCCTCGAAGCCGCACTGGCGCTCGAAAGCAGCAAGCCTGCGCCGCACAACCACGACGAACACGTCGTCGAAGGCCACGACGCCGACGCCGAGAAGCAGCATGTCGGCCTGCACCAGCGCGCCGCGCCGTTGCTGCACATGCTCAAGGACTCGCAGGCCGAGAGCAAGGATGTGACCTGGGGGACCTGAGCTCCCCTGATCCTTCGCAGTCGTCACCCCACTCCCTCCCAGAAACACCGCGGAACCGGCTTTGCCGGGCCGCTGGTGTTGCCCCCTGCAAGGGGGTTGGCGTAGCGACACGAAGTGCGCGAAGACTGGGGGTTAGTCCACCTTCGCGCCCGAATCTTTCACGACCTTCGCCCACTTCACATGCTCACTCGCAATGAGCTTCGTGAAGTCCGCCGGCGAATTGCCGCTCGGGATCGCGCCCTGGGCCAGCATCTTTTCCTTGATCGCCGGCGTGCCCAGCGACTTCGCGACTTCCTGCTGGATGCGGTTCACGATCTCCGGCGACGTGCCGGCCGGCGCCAGCAGCCCGAACCATGAGCTCGCCTCGTAGCCCTTGAGCGCGGGGCCGCCGGCTTCTGCCACCGTCGGCACATCGGGCAGCGCGGGCGAGCGCTGGGCGCTGGTCACGGCCAGCGGCGTGAGCTTGCCGCCCTTGATCTGCGCCATCGACGAAGGCAGGTTGTCGAACATCAGGTCGGCGCTGCCGCCCACCAGGTCGAGCAGCGCCGGGCCCGAGCCCCTGTACGGGATGTGCGTCATGAAGGTGCCCGTCATGCTCTTGAACAGCTCGCCCGCCAGGTGGATCGACGTGCCGCTGCCGCTCGAGGCCATGTTGAGCTTGCCCGGGTTGGCCTTGGCGTACTTGAGGAAGTCCTGCACGTTGCGGATGTTCAGCGACTTGGCTTTTTCGGCGTTCATCTCCATCACGTTCGGCACCGCGGCCACCAGGGTGATCGGCGCGAAGTCCTTGATCGGGTCGAAGGGCAGCTTGGGGTACAGCGCGCGGTTGATGCCGTGCGTGCCCACCGTGCCCATCAGCAGCGTGTAGCCGTCGTTGGCCGAGCGCGCGACGATCTCGGCGCCCACGTTGCCGCCGGCGCCCGCGCGGTTGTCCACGATGAACTGCTGGCCGAAGGCCTTCGAGAGTTCGGGCGCTACCGCGCGCGCCAGGATGTCGGTGGTGCCGCCGGCCGCGAAGGGCACGACGATGCGCACCGGCTTGGTCGGCCAGGTGGCCTGTGCGTGCGCGGCGCCGCCCAGCAGCGCGAGGGTGGCCGCCGCCGTGGCGACGAGCGCGAAGCGGCGGGTGGAGGAAGTGACGGAAGAAGAAGAGCGGGAGATGGAAGTCATGCGCGCCTTTGTACAGGGGGGCGCCAAAGGCGTCGCGAGTAAAAACCCCGGCCTTCGATGGACATCGCCGCTCAACCCACCTGCATCCGCTGCGCGAACTTCGCCTCGCGAAAGCGCGCCAGCACGAAGTCGACGAACACCCGCGTCTTGGGCGGCAGCAGCTTCTTGCTCGGGTAGTAGATCCACACGGCGCCCGAATCCTGGTACCACCCGGGCAGCAGCCGCACCAGCGCGCCGCTGCGCAGGCCGCGTTCCACGAAGGGCATCGGCAGCATCGCCACGCCGAGCCCCAGCAGCGCCGCCTGCGCGATCGCCTCGGGGTCATTGAAGATCGCGCGCGGGCGCGCCGGCAGGTCGACCATGGTTTCCTCGCCGCTCGCATGCCGCAGCGTCCACGGTCGCAGCCGGCCCGTGGGCGAGGAGCGGCGCAGCAGCACGTCGAAGCGCGCCAGCTCGGACGGATGCGCGGGCAGCGCGCGCCCCGCCAGGTAGGCCGGCGCCGCCACCGCGACCACGTGGATGCGCGCCAGCTCGCGCGCCACCACGCCGGGCGACAGCGCAATGCCGCCGCCGATGGCCGCGTCGAAGCCCTCGCCGACCAGGTCGACCTGCTGGTTGTCGAAATGCCAGTCGGGCACGATGCCCGGGTAGCGCGCCAGGAAGTCGCCCATGAACGGCAGCACATGCTCGCGCCCGAAGGCCTGCCCCATGCTCACCTTGAGCGTGCCCGAGGGCTGGCCGTCGTCCTGCGCGAGGCCGGCCACCGCGTCCTGCAGCGTGGCCAGCGCGCCGCCGACCTGCGCCAGGAAACGCTCGCCGGCCTCGGTCAGCGTGAGCCGCCGCGTGCTGCGCTGGAACAGCCGCACGCCCAGCCGCGCCTCGAGCCGCGCCACGTTCTTGCTGACCGCCGCGGGCGTGAGCCCCAGGCGCCGTGCGGCCGCCGAGAAGCTGCCGCCCTCGGCGCTCTGCACGAAGGATTCGAGGTGATTGAGCGGTTCCATGCCGCCATTCTGGCGTTCATCTTCAACTTTGGGTTGAATCTGATCGGGCCGATTGATGGCTACCGCAAAGGGAATGGAATTCCGACACTGAAGGCCTCCCTCCTCCAACTGATCGGAAAAATCATGGCTTCCACCTCTGTTTCCTCCTCCCCCGTCCTGGCCGGCAAGGTCGCCTTCGTCACCGGCGGCTCGCGCGGCATCGGCGCCGCCATCGTGCGCCGGCTGGCGCGCGACGGCGCGGCCGTGGCCTTCACCTACGTCAGCGCGCAGGCCGAGGCCGAGAAGCTCGCCGGCGAGATCCAGGCCGCCGGCGGCCGCGCGCTGGCCATCCGTGCCGACGCCGGCGACGCCGCCGCGCTCACGGCCGCCATTGCCCAGGGCGCGCGCGCCTTCGAGCGGCTCGACATCCTGGTGAACAACGCGGGCGTGTACCTCGGCGGCGAGCTCGACACCTTCTCGCTCGAAGACTTCGACCGCACCATCGACGTCAACGTGCGCGCCACCTTCGTGGCCGTCCAGGCCGCCGCGCGCCACATGGGCGATGGCACGGGCCGCATCGTCAACATCGGCAGCATCAACGCCGAGCGCGTGCTGGATGCGGGCGCCAGCGTCTACGCGATGAGCAAGGCCGCCATCGTCGGCCTCACGCGCGGCTTGGCGCGCGACCTCGGCGCGCGCGGCATCACGGTCAACAACGTGCAGCCCGGCCCCATCGACACTGCCATGAACCCCGCCACCGGCCCGCGCGCCGCCTCGATGCACGACGTGATGGTGCTGCCGCGCCACGGCCGCGCCGAAGAAATCGCCGGCATGGTCGCCTACCTCGTGGGCCCGGACGGCGGCTTCGTCACCGGCGCCAACCTGAGCGTGGACGGCGGCTACACCGTCTGATCGGCTGCGCCGGGGTCGGGCGCGCGCTCCACCGCGCGGATCAGCGTGTCGAGCGTGTCGCTCAGGCGGGCCAGCTCGCCCGCATCGACGCCCGCGAACAGCTCGGCCTCGCGCTGCCGTCCCAGCGCGCCGACGGTGGCGTGCAGCGCCTTGCCGGCGGCCGTGAGGTACAGGCGGCTGCAGCGCTGGTCGGTCGGGTCGCTGCGGCGCTGCACGCGCTGGTGGCGCTTCAGGCCCGCCAGCGCGCGGCTCACGGCCATCTTGTCCAGGCCGGTGAGGTCGGCGACCTGCGTGGCGCTCAGCCCCGGTTGCGCGGCCAGCACGGCCATCGCGCGCCACTCGTTCAGCGTGAGCTGGTGCTCGCGCCCCACGCGCTCATGGAACGGCCGCGCCGTGAGGTTGACGACCCGCACCAGCTTGAAGAAGAGCGGGTCCATGGCCGTTTGTGCTCTTGTGGTTCAGCCGGCCAGCTTCTTCGCCGTCGCCACGATCGCGTCCACGCCCACGCGCGACTGCGCCTCCAGCACCGGCGCGTAGCCGACCGGAATGCGCGGCGCGCCCAGCCGCGCGACGCGGCAGCCCGTGGCCTCGGCCGCGCTCGCGGCGATCTCGGCGCCGAAGCCCGCGGCCTGCACCGCCTCGTGCACCACCAGCAGCCGCCCCGTGCGCGCGCACGACGACAGCACCGTCTCGCGGTCCCACGGCCACAGCGTGCGCAGGTCGATCAGGTCGACCGCGATGCCCTCGGCCGCCAGCGCGTCGCAGGCGGCGGCGCAAGGCTGCATCTGCTTGCTCCAGCTCACGAGCGTGAGCGCGTTGCCCTCGCGCACGCGCGCCGCCTGGCCCAGCGGCACGACCAACGTGTCGTCCACCTCGCCGCGCACGCCCCACAGCGTCTTGTGCTCGATGTAGACCACCGGGTCGCCGCACTGCAGCGCCGCACGCAGCAGGCCGTGGTTGTCCTGCGGCGTCGACGGGCTCACCACCACCACGCCCGGCAGGTGCGCGAACCAGGCCTCGAGCGACTGCGAATGCTGCGCCGCCGACGCGTCCCAGATGCCGCCCGGCATGCGCGCCACCAGCGGCACGCGGCCCTGGCCGCCGAACATGAAGCGGTTCTTCGCGGCCTGGTTCACCAGCTCGTCCATGCCGCACAGCGCGAAGTCGACCACGCGCATCTCGACCACGGGGCGCAGCCCCGCGAGCGCCATGCCCACGCCGGCGCCCATGATCGCGGCCTCGCTGATCGGCGTGTCGATCACGCGTTCGGCGCCGTACTGCTGCTGCAGCCCCTTGTACTGGCCGAAGATGCCGCCGCGGCCCACGTCCTCGCCGAGCACGACCACACGCGGGTCGGCGTCCATCTCCTGCTGCAGCGCGCGCACGGCGGCTTCGGAATAACTCAGCGTCGTCACAGCCATTGGCCTGCTCCCGTGGTCTGCACGTCGGTGAAGGCGGCGCTCGCCTCGGGCCAAGGCGCGGCGTCGGCCACGGCCAGGGCCGTGTCCACCTCGTCGCGCGCGGCGTTCTCGATGGCGTCCAGCGTCGCGGCAGCCACGCCGGTGTCCAGCAGGTGGCCGCGGGCGCGCGCGATCGGGTCGGTTTCCAGCGCGGCGGCCAGCTCGGCCGGGTCGCGGTAGGCCGCGAGATCGACCGACACGTGGCCCTTCACGCGGTAGGTGAGCGCGTGCAGCAGGCGCGGCCCCGCACCGCTGCGCACCTCGGCCACCAGACGCGCCGCGGCGGCATGCACCGCGAACACGTCGTTGCCGTCGACCTGCGTGGCCGCGATGTCCATCGACGCGGCGCGTGCCGAGGCGCCGTCGCCGGCGGTCATCGGGCCGCTCGCGGTCGTGGCGCTCCAGCGGTTGTCCTCGCAGACGAAGAGCACGGGCAGGTCGTACACGCGGGCCCAGTTCAGCGCTTCGAGGAACGGACCGCGGTTGATCGCGCCGTCGCCGAAGAAGCAGACCGTGATGTCGTCGCCTCGCTTCAAGAGTTTTTGCGCATGCGCCGCGCCCACCGCGATCGGCAGCCCCGCCGCGACCACGCCGTTGGCGCCCAGCATGCCCACCGAGAAATCCGCGATGTGCATCGAGCCGCCCTTGCCGCCGTTGAAGCCCGTGGCCTTGCCGAACAGCTCGCACATCATCCGCGTGAGGTCCGCGCCCTTGGCCAGTGTGTGGCCGTGGCCGCGGTGCGTGGAGGTGAGGTAGTCGCTCGCGCGCAGGTGGGCGCACACGCCCGCCGGCACCGCTTCCTGCCCGGTAGACAGGTGCAGCGGCCCGCGCACCTTGGCGGCGCCGCCCGCCTGCTGGCCGTAGGCGCTGACCCCGCCCTGGCTGGCGGTCTCGGCGGCGTTCTCGAAGGCACGGATGCGCACCATGACGCGGTACAGCGCCTCGCCGGCGCCTGGGGGGTTGCTCGGGTCCATCTTGTCTCCAACGCCCTGGGGATCGGCGCTTTGAGAAAAATCGTATCAACCGAGACGGATTCGACCTATCGGGCTAACCCTTCGACCCCTCGCCCGGCCTCTTTTTCGGGCGCGGGCTTCCTGCTCTCTTCTCTATTTATTCTTCTTATTTAAGTTAGTAGTAGTAGATAAGGGTAAACCCGCCCTGTGGACAGGGCACTTTTTCCCTTGCCTGACAACAACTTGTCACACCCCGGACACTGTGTGCTCCTGTGCTTTCGCGGTGCTATCAAAACAGGAACAACTTGGGCGAGGTCGCTCCCGCTGTGGATAACAGGGGGCTTGTCCGGAAACTGTCCCCAGAGTTTTCCTGTGAGGAGGCCGGGCCCTGCCGCCCGGCCTCCGGGTCAGAGCGAAATGTCCGCGACGATGCGTGAGACCTGGCGTTCCACGAGGCTGTGTTCCGCGGCCAGCGCGCGGATGGACTTGCCCGTGCTGTAGTCCGTGCGGATCTGTTCGTTGCGGATGGCGTCGAGGGCCCGTTGGGCCTTGGGCAGCACGAAGCGAAGCCCCGTGCCGTCGACGGCGTACTCGGCGCTGAGGGCGCGCAGGTTGTCGAAGCCGATCAGCGCGGCGAACGGATGGTCGGGGGCCGGGTTCGCCGGAATGTAGATCCGCAGGCCGCCGTAGCGCGCGACGAAGGACATGGTGGCCGACAACCCGATCAGGCGGGCGAACTCCCGCAACCGGGGCGGCAGCAGATCGCGCGCCGGCGCGGCCCTGCGCGGCCACGGCGCGATCGTGTGCGTTGGAAACGGCACGGTGCTGACGAACTCGGGAGGGCTCATGGGATGGGGCTCCGTTTCAGATGTCGGTGGGACCGATCTGCACCTTGGCGGGCGGGCGCTCCCGCATCGCCGAAGGTTCGACCAGGCCCGCGGCTTCGAGCTGCGGCCGGCACGCGTCGCAGGCGATCTCGTGCAGGCTGGCGCCGGGCGCCATGCACCAGGCGCAGAAAGAGGGCTCGGTGATGCGCATGCTCATACGGCGGCCACGTCCAGGTTGATCGGCGTGTACTCGCCGGTGACGTCGTTGCGCTCGTAGAAGCGGATGTAGGGCTTGGTGCTGGCGATGCGCATGCTGTCGCCGATCGCCCTCATCGCCTGCTGCCACTTCGCGTCGGAGATGTCGTGCCGGCGCAGGCCGAGCACGCGGGCGGTGCTGATCTTGCCCTGCTGGTCGACGTGGAATGCATCGTTCACCAGCACCTTGATGTTGGCGTTGCTGCCCTTGCTCCAGCTCTGGATGCACTCGTCGATGAGCGCCTTGGCCGCCTGCAGCCGTTCGTCGAAGACGACGGTGTCCTGCATCCGGCGTTCCACCTTGTGCTTGCCGTCGAAGCTCACGAGCGTGACGTTGCCCTTGCGGCCGCCCTGCTTCACGTCGTAGGCCGCCAGGCTGCGCTCGATGAACGCATGCACCGCGTTCATGGCGGCCACCTTGAAACCGATCAGCGCCGCGCTCTGCTGGCGGGCCTGCTCGCAGAGTTCGCTGACGACGGCATGGCGGTCCTTGTCGATGGGCTTGATCTTCGACACCGGGATCAGCGCGTCGTTGGCGTCTTTCCAGTAACCCGGGTGGTGTGCGATGGCTTCTTGCATGGAATGTCCTTTCAGGAGTTGGCGTTGTTCTTGGGGGTGTCGTTGTCGGAAAGGGCGAGCTGCCCGAGCAGGGCCGCCAGCGACACCTGGCGCAGCCGGCTTTCGATGCGCAGGCCGGAGACGGCACGGCTGCGCAGGTAGCGGCAGGTCTCGTCGAGCTCGGCCGCCGTGGCGGCCATGAAGTAGCCGGTGTCAGGCTTGCCGCAGATGTGCTCGCCCTGCAGCCGCAGCGCGGCGACGTGTTCGCGCGCGCGGCGTTCCTGGGCGGGCGCCGGTGTCGAGCGGCCGGTGATGCGGGCGACGAGATCGCGCACGTGCAGGCCGTGCGCGCGCCCGACGCAGGTCCGCAGTTCGGCCAGCACCTGGGCGGCGGTGAGGGTCGGGTCGGCGCTGCTCATTGCGCGGACCCCCAGAAGCCGAACCGCGTGCCGAGCAGCAGGCTCGGCACCCGCGTGAAGTCGAGCGCGCCCGGCCGCACCACGGGGCTGTGCATGGGCATGTAGACGCTGGTGTCGAGCCGCGTCACGCGGCGCGCCGAGGCCATGCGCTCGGCCACGGGCCCGGGGCCGCATCGCCAGCGTCGCCGCCCGCCGACCGTCACGGCGTGGACGTGGCCGCCGTCCGCCAGCCGCGCCAGTTGCCGGCGAAGCGCCGGGCTGCCTGGCTCGGGCCGGTAGCCCGCGAGGTGGTGCGCCAGCATGCGGTCGAGTTCCCCGGCCGATGCCGTGCCGTGCGCTTCGAGGTGCGCGGCAACGGCCCGTGCGAGTCGCTGCTCCCATGCGCGATCCGTGCGATCTGCCTGATCCGTGGTGTCGTTCATGCGGGGTGTCCTTCCCTGGCCGTGCGTTGCGGCGGCGTGGCGCCCACGTCGCGCTGAAGCACGTAGCGTTTCAACCCGTCGACGCGGCGCGCGCCGATGCGCACGTCCTTCGGACGCTGCCGCGACCACGACAACATCAGTGCGCCGGCCTGGCGCCGGGCCTCGGCCACGTCGTCGTCCGCATCGGCCAGCAGGCTCGCGGCTTCGTCGGCGGTCAGTGCGCGGCGGATGCGCAGCAGGCGCCACAGGCGTTCGGCGAAAGGGGCGCCGTCGCCCGCCATCGGCTCGGCCGTGTCGTCGGGCGGCGGTGGTGGCGCGGCCGCTTCGGCCTGCGCGTTCGCAATGCGCTGCTCGGCGAGTGCCAGCAAGGCCTTGGCGACGAACCATTCGGAAGAAGAGGCGGTGTCCTGCATCACGCACCTCCTGCCAGTCGTTCGAAGCGCATCGCGCCGTCGAACGCGGTCTTTTTCTCGGTCTTGACGAAGCCTTTTCTCACAGTACATTTCTCCTCGCTCGTGGCACTGCTCAGTTCACTGGCACGCCCGGTGAAGGCTGCAACCTTCATCGGGCACTCTTGAAATCACGCGTTTCTTCTTCCTCCTCCGCACACGCCAGACCCTGGCGAGCCAAGCCGGGCAACCCGGCCAGGTCCCGTGCGGTGCGCCCGCTGGCCAGGCTCAGTCCGGCCCTTCGCCGGGAGGCGCCAGCGCATGCGGATTGCGCGTCATCGCAATGCCGCGGTGGCGCGGACGCCGGTAACGGCTGGGCCAGATCGCTTCGGGTTCCAGCGCCAGCGCGCGGGCCACGATGCGCTCCGCCGCAACCCAGGGGCGGTACAGAACTTCATTGATGTGCGCGTATTTGTGTTCTTTGGCCAACTTCGACAGGTTGGTTCCGACCATTGCAAGTGCAGCTTTAACCTGAGCCGGGTGCCAGTCCATCGAAAAATCTCGTTTTGTGTTGATAGCCTCGATTATGCACACAAAATAGGTTTTGACAATCTAAAAAAACACGCAAGGCGATATTTCTTGTTGGAGAAACACTTTTTAGGTTGAGAAAGTACCCTTGTGTGTTTAATATGTGCGCCTTCGCACAAAGCAGAGTGATCGTGACGTCGCCCACCCCTACCCCTTTCGACGACACCCAGGTGACCGCCCGCGTCAACGAGCTGGCCCTTGCACAGGGCGCGCGGTTGCGGGATCTGCGCAAGCGCAAGGGCCTGACCATCGACGACCTCGCGCAGCGCAGCGGTCTTCACTTCAATACGGTGGGGCGCATCGAGCGGGGCGTCAGCGACGCGAGCCTCGCGCAGCTGTATGTGATGGCCCTGGCGCTGGGCGTCGATCCGGCGGAGCTGAATCCTTTCCAGACCGCCCAGCCGGCCAGCCCGCTGTCGAACGGGCTCGACGACGAGACCTTCGTGCTGGTGGAACTGCTCGACGTGCGCGTGAGCGCCGGCGGGGGCTCGTACAACGGCTCGCAGGAAGACATGGGCCGCTTCGCGTTCAACCGGGCCTGGATGGCGCGCAAGGGCGTGAAGCCGGCCTATGCCCGCATCGTCCATGCGCGCGGCGACTCGATGGCCGACAAGATCAACAACGGCGACATCCTGCTGGTCGACACCGCCACCAAGTCGCTCGACCAAGACGGCGTGTACGTGATCCAGCTCGACGGCCACGACTACGTGAAGGTGCTGCAGCGCGACTTCTCGACCGGCGGCCTGCAGATCATCAGCTACAACCCCGCCTACAAGCCGCAGGTGCTCAGCGCCGAGCAGGCGGCCGAACTGCACATCAGCGGCCGCGTCGTCTGGCACGGCGGCGAGATCTGACCCGCGCGTTCCCGCGATCGGCGGGCAGGCCAGTGTAGGCAGCGCCCCGCGCGGAAAAGGAGGTTGGCGGATGTCGACCTCAGCCGATCGGCCCCCGCGCCCGACCATCAGGGCATGGGCAATGACATCTTTCGAAGGTTCCGGCGGCGACCTGCGTCCGCCGAAAAAGGGGGCGCGTCCCCGCGCCAACTGCTGACCGTCCTCGCGCTCAGCGCGGCCGGGCTGGTGGGCATCGTCGCGCGCGAGGGCTACAGCGACAAGGCCTACCCCGATCCCGTGCACGGCACCGCGGTGCCGACCATCGGCTTCGGCACCACCGGCGGCGTGCGCATGGGCGACACCACAGCGCCCGTGCCCGCGTTGCAGCGCGCGTTGCGCGATGTGCAGACGTATGAAAGCGCGCTCAAGCAGTGCGTGCAGGTGCCGCTGCACCAACACGAGTACGACGCCTATGTGAGCCTGGCCTACAACATCGGCGCCTTCAACTTCTGCACGGGCGGCCGCGCGGGCCACACCTCGGTGCTGGTGCAGCGGCTCAACCGCGGGGACTACGCAGGTGCATGCGACGCCATCCTTGGCTGGAAGTACGCGGGCAAAACCGATTGCTCTGCGCCCGGCAACAAGACCTGCGGCGGACTCTGGCAAGACCGTCTGCGCCTGCATGCGCAATGCCAGGGGAATGTGCCATGACCTTCGGCACACGACTTTCCGTGATCGCCGTGGCCGTCGGTGCGGGCGCATTGCTGCTCGCCGTCGGCGGATGGGCGGTGCACGACGCAGGCCGCACCAAGGAGCGTGTCCTCTGGCAGGACAAGGAAGCGCAGCGCGCCGCGCAATTCGCGAAAGACCTCGAAGCCGAGTACGCGCGCGGGCGCGCCGCATCGACCCGCTACCAGCTCGGCGCCAGCGCCCTGCAGGCCCGCTACTTCACCCTCGAAGGCCCGTCCCATGATCTACGCCGGCGCGTTTCTCTTGTCGTTCCTCCTGCTGTTCCTGATCGCCGCGCTGAGCGGCCTGGCGATCCTGCGCGACCTGTCGCGCCGCGAGCGGACCCGGATGCTGTCGCGCCTGGCGATGCACAGCGCGACCCTGTCGACCGCGGTCATCGCCTCAGCCTTGCTGCTGTCTGGCTGTGGAACAGCGCCCTCGCGGGCACGGACGTTCCCGCCGGTGCCTGCGGACTTGCTGACACCTCCGTCGAAGCCTGTGCTGCTGACGCCGGTCTCACCGTCGACGACGCCTGGGACAACCACCACCTCAACGCGAAATCCTGCGCGGCCGATCGCCTCCGGCATCGCGCGCTGATCGAGTTCATCACAGAAAGGCCCGCCCCATGAGCGACTCCCACGCCCGCGCACAGGAACTGCTGTTGCTCGGCCAGATCCACGGCCTCGTGCAAGCCCTGAAGGAGGGGCAGGACCAGCAGAACCGGCGCATGGACAGCTTCGATGCGCGCTTCGATGCACTCGACGGAAGGCTGCGTGCCGTCGAGCAGCGCGCGGCCGTGTTCGGTGCCGCCTCGGGCGGCGCGATGGCCATCGGCACCGCACTGCTCATCGAAGCCATCAAGCAGTGGTTTCGCGGTGGGGGTCCCGGTGCGAACTGAACGCATGAACGAGGGCGCGCGCCGCCGTCATTTCGCACCAGGGGCCGACAGATGTCGGCCTTTTGCATTTCGGGCCCGGCCGCGACAGTTGATTCACCAACCAACGCAGCCAACGATGCACACCACTTCCATCCACACGATCTTCACGCCGCAGCATTCGGCCGGAGCCGCGGCATGAGCGGCCTCGACACCTTGCGCGCGGCCATTGTCCAGACGCTGAACGGCGTGCCGCAGATCGGTCGCGTTCACGATCGCGAGCGCTTCGCGAGCGACGAGGCCGCGCTGCGCGCGCTCTACCTTCACACGCTGCCCGGCGGCGCACAGCAGCTGCGCGGCTGGTGGCTGCGCCGCGACGCCACCGAGGAGCGCAGCCTCAATGTCGGGCGCACCCTCAGCGTCGACACCTGGACCTTGCACGGCTACATGGCCGTCGACGACACCGCCGCTTCGGAGCTTGTCTTCGACGCATTGATCGAGGCCGTGCGCGACGCCGTGCGCGCGGACCCGAGCTTCGGCGGCGCATGCGCTCCCAGCCCGATCAAGGACGAGAAAGCCACCGACGGCATGCAGGTCGGCGGCACCGGTGCGGTCAGTTTTTGCGGCGTGCAGTGCCACGGCGCCTCCCTGCAGTTGCGGACCTGGCGCTACCTCTGAGCCAGGCCCTCTGTTCATCAGTCCCTTCCATCAACCAACCAACCAATCTACGGAGAACGCCAACATGGCAAAACTCATGCGCAAGATGGCCATCCTGGCCAAGCCTGAAACGGTACGCGGTACCGACGCCCTTCCCACCGGTGCGGCCAACGCAATCCTGGTCAGCGAAGTCACCCTGACCCCCATCGAAGGCGATGTGGTCCAGCGCGACAACGTGCGACCCTACTTCGGCTCGCGTGGCTCCGTGCTGGTGACCCAGTACAGCAAGATCGCCTTCTCGGTCGAGATCGCGGGCGTCGCTGCCGCCGGCGACGTGCCGGCCTACGCTGCGCTCATGCGCGGCTGTGCGATCGCCGTCACCACGGCCGCTGGCGTCAGCACCACCTTCGCACCAGCCACCGACAGCCTCGAGTCGCTCACCATCTACGGCAACGTCGACGGCACCGTCTACAAGATGACCGACGCGCACGGCAACGTGAAGGCCACCATCGACGCCAAGGGCATCCCGAAGTGGCAGTTCGAGTTCACGGGCCTGTTCGTGCCTGCCGCCGATGCACCGCTGCCCACGGCCGACTACACCAAGTTCATGGACCCGCTGGGCGTGAACAAGGCCAACACCACCTTCACGCTCGACGGCCTGGGCGTGGCGGCCAGTGCCTTCAGCTTCGATGCCGGCAACACCGTCGTGAAGCGCGACCTCATGACCGTCGACTCGGTCGAGATCACCGCCCGCGTCTCCACCGGCTCGGTCACCTTCGAAAACACCTCGGTGGCCACCAAGGACTGGATCGGCATGGCGCGTTCGAGCAAGCGCGTGCCCCTGGCCCTCAAGCACGGCCAGGGCGCGACCAACGTGGTCGAGTTCCTCTCGCCGCGCGCGCAGATCGGCAAGCCCACCTACAGCGACGTCGACGGCGTGCAGATGGTCACCGTGCCGCTCGAGTTCGTGCCCAGCGGCTCGGGCAACGACGAGTGGTCGATCGTCGTGCGCTGAGCACGGCCTTCTTCTTCATTCGCTGACCCGGTCATTCACTCATTCATTCAAGACACAAGGAAGAAAACCCGATGCCCCAGAAGCTCAAGATCGCCGTGAAGCCCACCTTCATCGCCCCCGTGGTGATGCGTGTGCCCGGTGACGGCCAGGTCGAGGAGGTGCGTTTCGACGCCGTCTTCAAGCGCCTGTCCAAGACCGACAACGAAACGCTGCAGGCGCGGCTGGACGCGCGCAGCCTCACCGACCGCGAACTGCTCGACATGGTGCTGGCCGACTGGAAGGGCCTGGAGGGCGAAGACAACGCGCCCTTCATCTGCACGCCCGACAACCGTGCCGCCGCAGCCGAGGACTGGCCGACTTTCGAGGCGGCCATTGCCTACAGCTACTTCGAGCACGCGTACCCGGCCGCCGTAAAAAACTGAGGGGCGCCGCGCGCTTCGTGCTCGGAGTCGCGCATCGCGTCCATGACGAGCTGGACGACGATCTCCGCAGCCAGTGCGCGTCGCTCGGGCTCGACCCGAAAAAGCTCGTCTCCTCGATGGCGAACGGGGACGGCCCGTCGCCATTCGAGCTGTGGCCGGAACACCAGGAAGCCTTCGAGGTGTTCCACGCCTGCCGCACGCAATGGCGAGTGGTCGCCGGTGCGGCAGGCGCGTGGTTCCAGGGGCTCGACTTCGGTGCGGTCGACGTGGCGATGCGGCGCCTGGGCATTCCGCGTGTGCGCCAGCGTGAAGTGTTCCTGCAGTTGCAGGTGATGGAAGACGAGGGCATTGCGGTGCTGAACGTCTAGCGCGAGGAAGGCCGCAGGCGATTGAAGAAGCATGAGGCCGGCGAATGTCGGCCTCATTTTTTCCCTGGTCGGGGCGGACCATATGAGCACCGTTTCCGAGCAGAAGACAGGAACTCCACAACCATGAATTTATCCTTGATCGTCAAAGCCCTTCCTCTGTTCACTCAGGCGACGGACAAGGCGTCACCGGGCGAGGCAGCTACCAAAGTAGCGATCTCCTTCGTTGGTGCAGTCGTCGATGGAAGCCAGGAAGAAGTTCGTGCTACAGCAGCCAGGAGAACATCCGGTAACGCCGCTGGGCTGACGAATGAAGAGATGCGAGAGATGGCGGTTCGCATCAAGAACAACGGAGGGGGGACAGAGGCGCGTGGCATGGAAGCCGTGGCCGCATTGACTGAAACGGGTAGGGTTGACCGCAGCGTCATTGAGCAGGCTGCTACCGCCATAGCAAGGGCGAATCGACTGGAGAACACTCCGATCAAAGTGCTTGCTGAGAAGTTCGCCAAGCTGGGGAATCAACCGAGCAAGAGTTCAGCTGAGCTCAACGAAGAAGAAAACTACTTGTTGCGGGGGCAGCACGGGAGCATCCGTGCACTTGAAAAATCAGGAAAGCTCCAAGAAGCGGCTGTATTGGCGCAAACGCTCTATGCCGCCGAGCTGAAGTTGCGCACCGACGATATCTCCAAAAGTAGAAATCTGCTTCTTCGCGGCGCGCAGGTCGGCAAGGATGTGAGCGAGTCCATTGAAGACCGTGCGCGTGGAATCGGTCGTCAGTCAGCAGGCAAGCTGGAGAAAATTGCGGACATCGACGAGCGGATAAAGGATGCTCGCGAACGCCGCGTCGACGCAATGGCGAAGAGCGGATCTGGTTCGGGCTCCGGGCTGACCGATTCCGTCAAGCAACTGGACCAACTCATTGCAGCCCTCGCGAAGCAAAGGGCGGAGCTGGTTGAAGCGCTGTCACGTGACCGTCAGTTAGCCGAGTCGGCGCGGACCAACACGAGGGCGGTGCAGGAGGAAATCAAAGCTTCCCAGCTTGCAGAGGAAGAGGAGGATGCGAAAAAGAGCGCCGCCGCGAACAGGAAGAACGCTCTGGAGGAACGGACCTCGCGCGCAATCCCCAAGAGTCGGATGGCAGTCCATGGCAAGGGAAGTGGGATTCAGCGCGCCGAGACCGAAGGCCTTCGATCCGGCATCGAGGTTGCATGCTGTCATTGCAAGGCAGAAGTGTCGAAACCCGGAACTGCTGCCGCACAAGAAGAGCGCACTGAAACCGATGGAAAAGCCGGGCGCACGTTCGGCACACCGGACGCCTCCTCGCAGATCGATCCACTGCTGACGCTTCGTCAGGAGACGGATGGCGTTCGTGCGCAGACCGCCGCACTGGAAGCGCAAAACGCCGTGCATGGAAAGTTGAAGTCCGAGATTCGAGAACTGAACATTCTTCAGTTGGAGCGGCAACTCCAGGACCTGGAGGCCACGGAAAGCGTCATTCCCGGCTACGTCGAGGCGCTGAGTCAACGCATTGATGCCGAGAGAAAACTCCTGAACGCGACACGTGGAACCGAGGGCATCGAAGCGGCCGACAAGGCACAGACCCAACGGGACGCGAAATCCGGCAAGCTGTCCGATGACCTGAATGGTGTGTTCCGGGAGGGCTTCAATGGTCTGCTGCAGGGCGACGACAAGGCACTCGACAAGATGGGCCAGTCGCTCAAGAAGAAGATCGTTTCGTCGATCTCCGACGCGCTGTACGACAAATCATTGAAACCGGCCGTCGAGGGATTTTCCAAATGGCTCACCAATTCCCTCAGCGGTATTTTTTCGGGTAGCGGTAGCGGTAGCGGTAGCGGTAGCAGCGGCGGCGGAGGGAACGGCGACTCGGGCGGCTCCGGGGGGAACTGGTTGGGCAGTCTCGTGAATGGCGTGATGAGCTTCTTCGTCAAGAGCGCAAACGGCAATGTCTTTTCGTCTCCTGGTCTGCACGCCTACGCCAACAGCGTGGTCGGCAAGCCCACCTTCTTCCCCTTCGCCAACGGCATCGGCCTCATGGGCGAGGCCGGGCCCGAAGCCATCATGCCCTTGCGCCGTGGTTCCGACGGCCGCCTTGGCGTGAGCGCTCAAGGTGCGAGTGGCGGCGGCGCGCTGCACTACGCGCCCTCCACCGTCTTCCACATCGATTCGAGGTCCGATCGCGGCGCCGTGATGGCCGATCTGGACCGTGCACTTCAAGCAAACAACCAAGGCCAAATGGAACAACTCAAGCGTATGCGGGTGGTGCCCCAATGAGCATCATCACCTTGCCCCCCACCTTGCCTGTCAAGCGGCAGGACTTCGGTATCCAGACCTTCGACCTGAGCTTCAGCAGTGGCGACACCGGCTCGTCGCAGGTCGCCGTGCTGGCACCGCCGCGTCGAACTTGTGCGCTCGTGAGCGAAGAGCGCATTCCGCTGATGAACGAGGCCGCGATGTGGCGCAGCCTGGTGCATGCGCTGCGCGGCCAGGTCAACGTGCTCGCGGTCAGCGACATGTTGCAGCCGGCCCCGCGCGGTAGCGCGCGGGGCACATGGACGGCGCTGGCCGCTGCGGCGGGCGCGTCGTCGCTGTCGATCCAGATGGGTGCGGCGCAAGCCGGAAAGACCTTGCTGCAGGGCGACTGGATCGGTGTCAATCAGGGATCGATCCAGCGACAGCTGCTGCATGTGCAGGCCGACGCCGTGGCGAACGCGTCGGGGCTGATCGTGGTGTCGATCGAGCCGGTGTTGCGCGTGGCCGTGGCCGCCGGCAGCGCCGTGGTCTGGGATCGCCCGACCTGCCTCATGCGCAAGGTCGATACCAAGAACAACTGGTCGTCGGAGTCGCGCACGCAGGGCGGCTTCAGCCTCGATCTCATGGAGTCCTGGGAATGACAGTCACCACCAACAGCGGCTTTCAGGCCACCGCCAACGCCGGCGCCTATGGCGAACTCGCACTGGTCGAACTGCAACTGCGCTCGGGCACGGCGCGCTTCACGAACTGGCCGCTCAGCGTCCAGGTCATGGGCGAGACCTGGCAGGGCGTGGGCAACCTCGGCTCCATCGGCGAGCTGCACGAGAGCGAAGACGGGGCGGCCGAGAAGCTCACGCTGACGCTCTCGCCAGTGGACATCGGCACACGTGCTTTGGCGCTTGGCGATCCCTCCGACTACCAGGACCGTCGTGTGCGCGTGTGGATCGCGATGCTCGATGCCAACACGCTGCAGATTACCGGCGCGCCCGTGCTGCGTTTCGTCGGCGTGATGGACCAGATGAAGATCGATCGCGACGGCAACAACGCCTCGATCAGCATGGACTGCCGCACGGCGAGCTATGACGTGCGCAGCAATCCCGCTGCACTGCGCATGAACAACGCGCAGCACCAGGCGCGGCATCCGGGCGAGCTCGGCTTCTCCTACCTCACGGGCCTGATCGGCAATCCGTCGATCTGGGTCAGCAAGTGGTTGCAGGCCAATCTTCAATACCGGCAAACCCTGGGGGTGCACAGCAAATGAGCACCGACCTTGACGCCTTCATCGACGCGCGACGCCATACCGGCTTCGCCTATTTCAGGCACGACTGCGCAAGCATTGCCGCGGACTGGGTGTGCGAGCAGCGCGGCGCGGACCCGCTCGAGGCGCTGCGCGCGCCGGGCGGTGCATTGGTGTCCAAGAGGCTGCTGACGGCGCTGCGACATGTGCGTGCCTCGGGCGGTTTCGAGGCGGCGGCCTCCGCTCTCCTGGGGACCTCGCAGCCAGGCCGCATGGCGCAACGCGGCGATGTCGTACTGGCTCGCAGCGGCCGTCGCGTCGGCCGCGTTTCGGGCTACAGCTTCGGCATCTGCACGGGCTCGCACATCGTGACTCCTGGCACCGACCGATTGATTTTTCTTCCAATGACCGAGGGGGTGGCCGCATGGCGCATTTGATTCGACGGTTCTCCGTCCTGTTCGGCCTTTCTTGCTTTGCGGCGATAGCGCATGCGGAGCCGGTGACCATCATCAGCGGGCTTCTCTACGCCGTGGGCGGATACGGGGCCGTGGCCGCAGTGGTCCTTTCGATCGCAAGTTCGGCCTACAACTCATCGCAAGCCAAGAAGAAGGCGCGCCAGGCTGCGGCCCGTAAGTTCGCCGAGGACGTTGCCAACCTGCGCGATCGCACCGCCACATTGGTCAGTTCAGAGGCCCCGTGGACGACGGTCTATGGCGCACCTGCGCGCGTGGGGGGATCCATTGTCGCGGTGCTCGACAGCGGCGCGATGGCCCATTTCAAGCACATCGTCATCGTCTTCGCGGCGCACGAGTGCGAGGCCATCGACGAGATCTTCATCGACGGTACGTCGGTGGGACGACCCAACGCGGCCGGCTGGACCGATGGTGCCGAGTTCCAGATGCCGCCGCTGTTCAACGGATGGCCGTCGGAAGGTCCGTCGGTGAACGTGCAGTTCCACACCTCGCCGGGCGGTGTGGACACGGCCGACGGCTTCCTTCGCGCCAGCCTCCATGAGACCTTCCCCGATGTCGATTTCTGGACGGAACAGCACAAGCTCAGCGGCTGCACCTATGCGGTCGTCACGCTCAACCTGCTGTTCGATCGTTTCCAGGGTGGCATTCCCGAGATCACCGCGAGGATTCGTGGCAAGAAGGTGCACGACCCGCGCACCGGCCAGACCGTCTACTCGCGCAACCCGGCACTGTGCCTGGCCGACTTCCTGCGCTCGGAGTCGGGGTACCTCGCGGCGGCCGACCAGATCGACGAGAACGCGCTCATCGCTGCCGCCAACGCTTGCGACGAGCAGGTCTACACCGCGGTGCAAGCAGGCGACGCGCTGAACTACGGCAACTCGCGCGCCCGGTACGTCTGCGACGGCATGTTCCGCTCCGACCAGGACCGCGAATCGACCCGTCAGCAGATCGAGGACGCGATGGCTGGCTTCAGCCTGGAGTCGGGCGGCGTCTGGCGCGTCCAGGCCGGCGCATGGAGCACGCCGGTGCTCAACCTCGACGACGACGACATGCTGGCACCCACGGCGGTGGCCCAGACCGCCCATCCCGGTGCGAGTCGCTTCAATGGCATGCGCGGCACGTACGTCAATGGCGCGCGCAACGGCGTCAGCGAGGACTTCTCGCCCTACCAGAACTCGAACTTCCGTGCACTCGATGCGAAGGACAAGTTCACCGACATGGCGCTGGCCTTCACGGCCTCGCACATGCGCTGCCACCAGATCGCCCGCGTGGTGGTCGAGCAGAGCCGCGGCGGCTTCGTGTTGCGCATCCATCCGAAGATGCTGGCGTGGCATCTGCAGCCCGGCGACCGCATCGTGCTCTCGAGCGCGCTGTACGGCTTTACCAACAAGACCTTCCGCGTCACCGACTGGACCTACGCGCGCAACGCGCCGCTGTCGCTGCTCGTGATCGAAGACGTGCCGGCCTACTACGACCTGGCCGACGAGGTGCTGGCCGACGCGGCGCCGAACACCAACCTGCCGAGCCCGTTCCTGCAACCGCAGGCGCCGTTCGACTTCAAGGTGGAAAGCGGCCCGTCGCAGATGTCGCTGCAGGACGGTGGCATGGTGGCGCGAGCCCGCGTCTCATGGGCGAAATCGAACGAGCTCAACATCCTGAAGAGCGGTGCGGTCGAGGTGCAATGGCGCTCGCTGGCACCGGTGAGCGACTGGCACTCGTCGCAGCTGCCGGGCGATGCCACCGAGACCTTCCTGCTGGGCCTGTCGGTGCGCAGCCTCTACCAGGTGCGTGCGCGCTTTCGAACGCCCTACGCATCGAGCCCGTGGGCCACGGCCGAGCACACGTTGGTCGGCAAGGGCGGCGTGCCTGCCGACGTGGCGGGGCTCGCACTCGACGTGACCGACGCCGGCATCGTCGCCACCTGGGGCCAGCCGATCGGGCTCGACCTGCTCGACTGGAGCACGACCCGCGTGCGCATCGGCGCGAGCTGGGAGCTGGCCGACGAGGTGTTCTCCGCCAAGGGCGTGGCGGCCAACCTCGGATGGCTGCGCGCCGGCACCCAGCGTGTCTGGGCTTCGCACGGCAGCACGTCCAACCAATGGTCGGTGCCGGTCTCCGCGTCCATCGACATCGCGGCACCTGCGCAGCCGATCGTGAACGGCACTGTCTGGCGCAACGAGATCGACCTGGCCTGGCAGGACTGCAAGACCATGCAGCCGATCGCGTACTACGAGCTGCGCCGGGGTGCCACGCTCGAGACGTCCGAAGAGATCGGACGCACGGCAGAGCGGACCTTCGTTCGCACCGAAGCCACGGGCAGCTGGCGCTACTGGGTGCGCGCCGTCGATGCCGGCGGCAACGGCAGCGCTGCCGCGTATGTGCAGCTCACGGTGCTGCCCGGCATCGACGAAGCGCTGGAAGAGCTCGAAAAGGGCCTGAACGAAGCCGTCGACGAGCTCAAGGCCGTCGACCAGGCGCAGGGCCAGGCGCTGACGAAGGAAACGCAGGATCGCGCGCAGGCCCTGAGCGCCGAAGCGGCTGCGCGAACGGCCGCCCTTGCGGCAGAAACGGCCGCGCGCTCGGCGGCGTTGGTGTCCGAGGCTCAGCAGCGAACGCAACAGGTCACGCAGGTGACGAGCGCGCTCACCGCCGAAGCCACCACCCGCGCAGCGGCCGACCAGGCCGAGATCACGGCACGCGTGGCGGCCGTCTCGCAGGAGGTGGCCGACCGGAAGGCAGCGGTGACGGCCGAGGCCAGCACCCGCGCCACGGCGATCACCGCCGAACAGAGCGCGCGGGCGGCGGCGCTGCTTGCCGAAACCAATGCCCGCAGCGCTGCGATCGCGGACGAAGCCACGGCGCGGCAGACCGCTGACGAGTCGCTGTCGTCACGCCTCACGACGCTGAACGCATCGTTGAGCACCGCGCAGGCGGCACTGCAGACCGAGGCCACGACGCGCGCCAGCGCCGATGCGGCGGAAGCATCGGCACGTCAGCAACTGGCCACGCAGCTGCAGGCCGCGGACGCGTCGCTGACTGCCGCCATCGGCAATGAGGCCTCGGCGCGCAGTGCCGCAGACGCGGCCGAGGCCCGCAGCCGCGAGTCGCTCACGGTCGCGCTGGTCGGCGCAACGGACCTCGCCGCCACCTTGGCCTACGTGGATGGCGCGTCGCTGGACATCGGGTTTGCCGAGCAGAGCTACGGCGTCTGGCAGGCGCCGGCGCTGGGGCAGGTGGGCAGCGGCCTGATCGCCGAAGAACGCCAGGCCCGGGTGGCGGCTGACGCCGCCGAAGTCAGCGCGCGCGAGACGCTGCAGGCGCAGCTCACCGGTGGCTACGGCGGGTCGGACCTGTCGCAGGTGGTCAGCGGCCTGATCTACCAGGAGCGCAGTGCGCGCGCCACGAGCGACGAAGCCCTGGCGCAGCAGATCACGTTGATCTCGGCAGGCGTGGGCGAGCAGTTCGACTACGCAAAGATCTGGTACTTCGATTCCGGCCTGGAGGCCTGGACGGGCAACGGCACGCCCTCCGTGGCAGCGGGGTGGATCCGCCCCGCCAACCATGCGACCGATCCCTTCATCGTGTCGCCTGTGGGCATCGCCGCGAACGGTTCGACCTACGGCCAGATCCGCATGCGTGTGCGCAAGGTCGGTGCGCCCGCATGGGACGGTGCGTTGTCGTGGCGCGCAGCAAGCGACAGCGGCTTCGACGCGTCGCGGCGTGTGACGATGACGGAGCCGACCTACGACGGCGCAGGCATCGGCATGGTCACCGTCAGCCCCGGCTGGGATGTGGCCATCGACCAGCTCCGGATCGAGCTGTCGGCAGCGCAGACTGCCACGGCGTACTTCGAGATCGACTGGGTCGCCATCGGACGCCCATCGCCGGGTGCTTCGAACGCCGCGCTGCAGAGCGAGATTGCCGCGCGTGCGAGTGCGGATGCCGCCGAGGTCTCGGCGCGCGAGAACCTCGCGACGCAGCTGCGCGGCGCCTACAACGGCAACGACATCGGCGCACTGAGCTCGGGCCTCCTGGCATCGGAACGCGATGCACGAGTGAGCGCGGACACCGCCGAGGTCACGGCCCGGCAGCAGCTCGCAGCCACCGTGGCCAGCAACAAGACGAACGCGGATGCCGCGCTCGTGGCGGAGCAGACGGCGCGCGCCAATGCCGATGCCGCCGAGGTCACGGCCCGCCAGGCACTGGCCGCGACCGTGGCCGGGAACCTGGCCACCGTCAATGCCGCGATCAACGCCGAACAGAGCGCGCGGGCCACGGCGGACACGGCGGAAGTCACGGCGCGCGAATCGCTGGCCACGCAGGTGCGCGGTGCCTACACCGGCACCGACGTGGGGGCTGTCAGCTCGGGCCTGGTCTACAGCGAGCGCCAGGCACGGATCGCCGCCGACAACGCGGAGATCACGGCCCGCACGGCGCTGGCGGCCACCGTGGCGAGCAACAAGACCAGCGCCGATGCCGCGCTGGTAACCGAGCAGAGCGTGCGCGCCACCGCCGACACGGCCAATGTCAATGCGATCACCGCATTGCAGGCGACCGTCACCGGCAACGCGACGGCCGGCTCCGCAGCGCTGCAGGCCGAGGCGGTGGCACGGGCGCAGGCGGACAGCGCAGAGGCGATCCAGCGGCAGGGCTTGTCCGTGGCGCTCACGGGCGTTCCCGACACCTCGGGCAGCCTGGACACGGTGATCGGGGCGTCGCTGGTCAACGACTTCGTGGGCAATGCCTTCGAAGTCTGGGAGAAGCCGACGGGCCCGACGCTCGCCAGCGGCCTGATCTACGAGGAGCGCCAGGCGCGCATCACGGCGGATGCGGCCGAGGTGTCTGCACGGCAAGCGCTCGAAGCGGTCGTCAACACGAACAAGGCAGATGCCACCGCAGCCGTGACGGCCGAGCAGAGTGCCCGCGTCACCGCGGACACGGCGAACGCCAACGCGATCACCGCGCTGTCGGCCACCGTCAACCACACGACGAACGGCCTGCCGAGCAAGGCCAGCAACACGGCCCTGACCGCATTGACGACGCGCGTCACGAATGCGGAGGGCCTGATCACGTCGCAGGGCGATGCAATCACCAGCATCAACAGCGGGCTGGAGTTGGGACGTGCCGACTCTCAGGCCAGCCTGACGGCAGATGAGAGCCTGGCCAACGCAGCGGCCTGGCGCAGCCACTACGGTGTCAACCTGGCGACGTACTTCGTCACGACCACGACCGGCAAGGTCGCCACCACGGTGTGCCGTTCGCCCGTGGGCGGCGCGAACTTCTGGAACTACTCGAAGAGCAAGGTGGTGATCGACCCGGCGCGGACCTACCGCCTCACGGCATGGGTCCGACGCGTGGATGCCAACGGCACGCACTATTGGACCTGGTGGCGCAACACGTTGGGCAACTACAGCAACAGTCCCATCGCGATTGGCAGCCTGCCCAACAACGTCTGGACGCAGATCTCGCTGGACCTGCTCGGCAGCGCCTTCGGCGACACCTCGGTCAGCCCCGGCTTCGCCCTGAACCACACGGGTGGCACCACGGGCTACTCGGAGATCCAGGGGTTTCGCTTCGAGGATGTCACGGACAGCCTGCGGATCACCAAGGCGGAGATCACGAAGGCGGATGCCAGCGCGGTCAATGCGCTGACCACGCGAGTCACCAGCGCCGAAGGCTCGATCACGGCCCAGGCCAACTCGATGACTTCGTTGACTGCGACGGTGAACGGCCATACCTCCTCGATCTCGACCAACGCCTCAGCCATCGCAACACTGGATGGCACCGTCAAGTCGCAATGGCGCCTGAACGTCAACGCGGACAAGAAGGTCGCGGGCATGATCCTCAACAACGACGGCACGAAGTCCGAGCTGGTCGTGCTGGTCGACAAGTTCGCCATCGCGCAGGATGGCCCGGGCGGCGTGCCGACGTTCCCTTTTGTTGTCGGCAGCATCGGTGGCACACCTTCGGTCGGGATCAACGGCAACATGTTCGTCGACGGGTCGATCAAGGCTCGTTCGCTGGATGTGGAGCAGTTGACGGCTTCGATCTCGAAGCTGGGCTACATCACTTCCGGTCAGGTCACGATCAACGGGGACATCACGGGAACAGGGTGGGGCTACATCCGCAGCCCTGGCAAGTGGCGCGACAGTTCTTGGGGCTGGATCCTGGCGCAACACCCCACGGGCGACATGTTCGTCGACTTCACTCTCGGCGGCTGTGGGCTCGTGATGCAGTACATGCCTGCGAGCTCATACACCGGCTTCCATCTCTGGGGGCCTGGCTTCAATCTGGATCAGAGTGGACTGACGATCAGTCAGGTTGATGTGGTCGGCACGCTCAACATCAGGGGGCATTCCATCACTGTGCCCACGGCGAGATCGGAACTCGGCCCCACTGCGGGCATCCGTCATGAGATCCCCTATAGCAACGGGGCTTCGGTGCCCACGTACATCACTGGGTCTACTTTTATTCCTCCTGGCGCGGGCGGCGGCTTGGGGGGATGGCTCCAACTGACGGTCGATGGGGTACCCCGGTGGTCCGGGGCCGGTATTCCCGGAACGACGGTCAGCGGCTCCGTGGTTGTAGACCTTCCTCCTGGTGGGTATTCCATTGCCGCCATCGGGACGTTCGGTGGTTCGAACACTTCCATCTTCGCACTGAGTTGCCAACGCTAACAAGAGAATCGAATGCCTGAATTCACTGCTTTTGACAGACAGACCGGCCAATTGCTGGCGCGTGGCTCAGCGCCGACAGAAAGCGCTTGCGAGGCGCAAGCAGCCGGCGAGCACGAGCGCATCCTGATTGGAAGTTTTCCAGACGGGTGCTACATGGACTGGGAAACGATGAAGCCGGTCCCAATGGGGATGAGGCCAGGAGAGCACCATGTTTTCGATTGGGTACTGCACGCTTGGCGGGACCCCAGATCGTTGGACGACCGGCGGCGTACTTTGCGCAATCTCGTCACTGAGCGGCGTTGGGCGGTTGAGACGGGGGGAGTCACGTTGGCGGGCGGTCAACGCGTTCTCACGGGCAAGCCCGACCAGGACCGCATCACGGCAGTGATCGTCAACGCCGACATCGCGGGCATCGACGCTGTCGACTTCAAGGCCGACAGCGGATGGGCTCGCCTGAGCATCGACGAACTTCGCGGTGTGGCCCGCGCGATCGGCCTGCATGTCCAGGCGTGCTTCAGTGCCGAGCGCACGCACCACGCCGCCATCGACCAACTCCGGACAGAGGCTGAGACCGAGGCCTATGACATCTCCGCGGGCTGGCCCCTCACCCACAACAGCATCGAAACGCAATGACCACCACGCTCACCGACAAGAATTTCACGGAGCTGTTCACCTACTCTGGTGGCACCAACGGCACCTGCGTCAACTCGCAGGGGCTCATTCAGCCTAGCCCCACGCCGCGCTTCGACTTCGATCCGATCACAAAAGCGTCGAAGGGGCTGCTGATCGAAAGCCCGCGACAGAACCTGCTGTTGTTCTCGTCCCGATTCGATAGATATCCAACGTGGACGAGATCGAATGCCACGCCGGTGCCGGAAGCCGCTGTTGCGCCCAATGGGCGATGGGATGCATGCAAGCTGATTCTGAACAGCGGCGCCGCCGCAGGCCTCGGCCACGTCGTTCAGACCGTTGCCAAGGCTGCAACAGCGACCACCTACGCTTACTCCTTCTATGCGAAGGCGGGAGGCTCTTCGAGCGGCTGGATCTATGCGCGAGGCGCCTCTTCTGCTGACAGCATCAGCATTCCCTTCAATCTGACAACGATGACAGCCGCAGGTGTGGTGAGCGGCGGATTTGTCGAGGTTTCGAAAAGGGTTGTCGATGCAGGCAATGGCTGGCGTCGTGTCGAATTGGTTTTCACGAGCGATGCTTCTGCCGCGCTTGTGGCCGCCATCTACCCCGGTTCTTCTGTTGGCACCAGTGGGTCGGGCGACGGTGTTGCCGGTATCTACATCTGGGGTGCGCAGCTTGAAACTGGCGCGTTCGCAAGCTCTTACATTCCCAGCGTCGATGCCGTCACGGCCCGCAGCTCCATCGGCAGCTACTACGACCCGAAAGGCATCCTGCGCTATGCGGCGGCGGGCGTTGCGCGCAACAGCTACGAGCCGTCGAACCTGATCTTGCCGCCGGTGCTGATGGTGGAGGAGCAGCGCACGAACATTCTGCTCAAGAGTGGCGACATGCATCTGTCGCCCTGGACGGGCGGCGGGATGTCACGCGTCACAGGACGGTTGGCGCCCGATGGCACGCTTCGAGCAGTTGAGTTTTCGGGGACGTCCATCACACCCAACACGCAGAGCGCCGTCGCGACGGCGACCGTGATGACGTACTCGATCTATCTGAAGAACGTGTCGAGGACTGCCAACGTGGACCTGCTGCTGCGCAACACTACAACTGCGACGAACGACATCGGCGCCGGCGTGATCCTGCACGGTGCGAATCCGTTGATTTCGGGGGCGGGGTGGGAGATGCGTGATGCGGGCAATGGGTGGTTTCGCTGTACCTACACGTCGAAGATAGCCATCGCGGTGGGCGATGTTCTGACGGTCTACGCAGTAGTTTCTGGACCGCGAGCGGACAACGGGGCCTGCCTGGCCTGGGGTGCCCAGCTCGAAGCCGGTGCGTTCGCCACCAGCTACATCCCGAGCACCGAGACCTTCACCAGCCGCGCATCCATCGGCACCTACTTCGACGCCACGGGTGTGATGAAGACCGCTGCGGCGGGCGCAGCGCGGATGACCTACAACCCGGCCGACCTGACCATCGCACCCTGGCTCATGCAAGAGGTGTCCAGCACCAACCTGTTGACCGAGAGCGAGTTTCGCAACGGGCTTGCGGATGCGTCCGTCAGGATCGGATGCGCGGCGGCGTCCTGGAGCGAGCTGGGGTTCACGACAGGCATCGCATTCCCTGCACCGCCGCCGGCCGGCACGTTCGCGTTCTATGCCGCCAAGTCGCCTGTTCTTGCGCCGTCGACTACCTACGTGATTTCCTGTTTCGTGAAGATGGATGACGGCGGAGCGCCCAGCATGCCCGCGTCTGGTGGCGCGGCGGACTTCGCGCTCGTCATCGCGAACGCGCCGATTTCTCCCACCGCCTGCACCATGACGCATGTCGGGGGCGGCGTGTACCGCCTCACGGGCACGCGGACCACCGATGCATCCGTTCCCAGCACTGTGTCGGGTATCTGGAAGTACGGCACCAATAGCGCCCGCACTTTCAAGTTCACGGGCTTGCAGCTGGAACAGGCGTCGTCCGCGTCGAGCTACATCCCGACAACGACGGCGACAGTGACGCGTCTTGCGGACGTCGCCTCATCGGCGGCCACCACGCGCCAAGCGGACACAGCAACTTCGGTGGCAACGACCCGCGCCCTGGACAGCGTCCGCATCGACACCACGAAGGGCTGGTTCAACGCTGCCGAAGGCACGGTGTTCATGGAGCTGGAAGTGCCCCGGATGAGCGACACCGGGACCAAGACGGTCCTGGAGTTCGGCGGGGTGGGCGGGCGCATGGGCGTTTCGTATTCCGCCGGGAATGTCACGAACGGCGTGGCCTACGGGTATACGGTGATCGATGGCACGACCCTGGCCACACCGCCGAAGGTGCTGCCAGGACCGATCGCAAAGCTCGCGATGAGCTACGGGACCGAGGGCGTGCGCTTTGCCTACAACAACCAGCCGATCCAGAAGGTGGCTACGCCGATTGCGGGACCGGGCACCACCTACCTCGGTCTGGGCAGCACCTATGGCGGAGGGAACTGCCCCTTCTTCCGCATCCGCGCGGCGCGCTACCAGCCGCAGAAACTCACGGATGCGGAGGTGGTGGCACTGACGGCGTAGAGGAGGGGCCCTGGCCACAGGCCAGCGCGAAAAGCGCAATCACACACCAGGCCCCTTCGGGGGCTTTTTTCATGCCCACTCACGAGTTCACGGCATCCCCAGGCAATCCTTCTTCGTACAGCCAACCCATCACCCATCCGTGCCTTCCCCCACGTCTCGGGGAATTCCCGGTTGCACGTAATCCCCCCCCAATGGGATAGTTAGTTCGCCACTCAAACTAACTACCCCGGTCCGCCAGCTCACGCTCGGCACACCGTTCTGAGGAGAGACACCGATGCAACTGACAACGAAACACACCCTGGCCGCCCTGGCGTTCGGTCTCACGGCCGTGGGCGCGATGGCGCAGACCGTGGTCGGCGTGAGCTGGTCCAATTTCCAGGAAGAACGCTGGAAGACCGACGAGGCCGCGATCAAGGCGCAGCTCGAGAAGCTCGGCGCGAAGTACATCAGCGCCGACGCGGGCGGCTCGCCCGAGAAGCAGCTGGGCGACATCGAGGGGCTGATGTCCAAGGGCGCGAAGGCGCTGATCGTGCTGGCGATGGACAAGGACGCGATCCTGCCCGCCGTCACGAAGGCCACGCGGCAGAAGGTGCCGGTGGTGGCGTACGACCGGCTGATCGAGGCG
The DNA here is from genome assembly GCF_059416345.1 of Variovorax sp. GW821-FHT09D07. Classification (NCBI taxonomy): domain Bacteria; kingdom Pseudomonadati; phylum Pseudomonadota; class Betaproteobacteria; order Burkholderiales; family Comamonadaceae; genus Variovorax; species Variovorax sp. GW821-FHT09D07. Next base: position 97,140 of record NZ_JBWKOY010000003.1, on the reverse strand, counting down.
CCGGGCGTGTTCTACATCACCTTCGACAACGTCGAGGTCGGGCGCATGGAGGCGCGCGAGGTGCTCAAGGTCAAGCCCAAGGGCAACTACGTGATCATCAAGGGCTCGCCGAGCGACCCGAACGCCGACTTCCTGCGCGCCGGCCAGCAAGAGGTGCTGGACGCCTCCATCAAGAAGGGCGACATCAAGATCGTCGGCGACGAGTACACCGAAGGCTGGAAGCCCGAGGTCGCGCAGAAGAACATGGAGCAGATCCTCACCAAGAACGGCAACAAGGTCGACGCGGTGGTGGCGGCCAACGACGGCACGGCCGGCGGCGCGGTCGCGGCGCTCACGGCCAAGGGCCTGCGCGGCATTCCGGTGTCGGGCCAGGACGCCGACTTCGCCGCACTGAACCGCGTGGCGCTGGGCACGCAGACCGCGACCATCTGGAAGGACTCGCGCGAGCTCGGCCGCGAAGCCGCCACGGCGGCGGTCTCGCTGGCGGCCGGCAAGCCGGTCGAGAAGGCCGCGCCCTGGGCCGGCGGTGCCAAGAAGATCTCGCTGTCCTCGCGCCTGCTGACGCCGGTGCCGATCACGCGCGACAACCTCGACGTGATCGTCAAGGCCGGCTGGATCAAGAAGGACGAGCTGTGCAAGGGCGTCTCGGGCGCGAACGCGCCCGCGGCCTGCAAGTAACGCCGCAACCACCGGCGCGTTCAGCTTCCCGTTGAACGCGCCCCCCATCTCTTCGCAACATGGCTTCCGGCCGACCCGCAAGGGCCAGCCGGTGGGCGGTTGCGCACCTGTAGTCCGTCCCGAGGGGGTCTGAAAAATGAGCGATCCAACACCCGGCTGGTGGCGCCGCACCGGCATCGACCTGCGCCTGCTCCTGATGTGCGTGCTGCTGGCCGTGATGGCGGTGGCGTTCAGCATCATGTCGGGCGGCGTGTTCCTCTCGCCCGAGAACCTCTACAACGTCGCGCAGCAGACGGCGGTGGTCGGCATCGTCTCCACGGTGATGGTGCTGATCATCGTGGCGCGCCACATCGACCTGTCGGTGGGTTCGGTGATGGGCTTCGTCGGCGTGCTCATCGCCTACCTGCAGTACACCTCGGGCTGGTCGTGGCCCACGGCCTGCCTCGCGGGGCTCGCGGTGGCGCTCTTGGTGTCGATCTACCAGGGCTGGCTCACGGCGGTGCTGGGCGTGCCGTCGTTCGTGGTCACGCTGGGCGGGTTGATGTCGTTTCGCGGCGCGGCCTTCCTGGTGGCCGACGGCAAGACGCAGCCGGTGAACGACGAGTTCTTCCAGCGCCTGGGCGGCGGCTACGACGGCGGCATCGGCGTCACGGCCAGCTGGGTGCTCGCGGGGCTGGTGGCACTGGTGCTGTTCGGTCGCATGGTGCAAAAGCGCCGCGCGCGCCAGCGCTACGACATGCCGACCGAGGCGCTGTGGCTCGACGTGCTGCTCACGGCCGTGCCGGTGGCGGTGGTGGTCGGCTTCGCCTGGGTGATGAACAGCTACCAGATCTCGTCCAAGAGCGAACCGCAGGGCATTCCGATCCCAGTGCTGATCTGGGCGGCGGTGGCGATCGTGCTGTCGTTCATCGTGCACCGCACGCGCTTCGGCCGCTATGTGTTCGCGATGGGCGGCAACCCCGACGCGGCGGCGCTGGTGGGCATTCCGGTGCAGCGCGTCACGCTGATGCTGTTCGCGCTGCTGGCGGTGCTGGTGACGGTGGCGGCCATCGTGTCGATCGCGCGGCTCAACGCAGGCACCAACTCGCTGGGCACGGGCATGGAGCTGTACGTGATCGCGGCGGCCGTCATCGGCGGCACGGCGCTGGCGGGCGGCAGCGGCTCGATCTTCGGCTCGGTGCTGGGCGCGCTGATCATGCAGTCGCTGGACAGCGGCATGCTGCTGCTCGACGTGCCCATCGGCAAGCGCATGGTGATCATCGGCCAGGTGCTGATCGTGGCCGTCGTCTTCGACGTGTTGTACCGCCGCAAGTTCGGGGAGAACTGAAATGGCCGACATCGACAAGACCAAACCGCTCGTCGAGCTGCGCGAGATCCGCAAGGCCTTCGGCGGCGTGAAGGCCGTGGACGGCGTGAGCATCAACCTCTACCCCGGCGAAGTGGTGGCGCTCCTGGGCCACAACGGCGCGGGCAAGTCCACGCTGATGAAGATGCTCGCGGGCGCCTACCCGATCGATTCGGGCGACACGCTCATCGCCGGCGAGAAGGTCCACATCCGCACGCCTGCCGAAGCGCAGGCCCAGGGCATCGAGACCATCTACCAGACGCTCGCGCTGGCCGACAACCTCGACTCGGTGGCGAACCTCTTTCTGGGCCGCGAGAAGATGACGGCGTGGAACACGCTGGACGACCACTTCATGGAAGTGCAGGCGCGCAAGGTGTTCCAGCGCCTGAACAAGAACTTCACCAACATCCGCATCCCGGTGCGGCGCCTGTCGGGTGGGCAGCGGCAGGTGGTGGCGATCTCGCGCGCGCTGTACTTCAACGCGCGCATCCTCATCATGGACGAGCCCTGCGCCGCGCTCGGCCCCGAAGAGACGGCGATGGTCGGGCGCCTCGTCAAGCAGCTGAAGGACGACGGCGTCGGCATCTTCCTGATCACGCACGACATGCCCGACGTGTTCTCGCTGAGCGACCGGCTCGCGGTGATGAAGAACGGCAAGCTCGTGGGCACCTACCGCACGGCCGATGTCACCGAGGATGAAGTGCTCGGGATGATCATTGCCGGCAAGCGGCCCGAGGGGCGCGAGCAGGCGCACCACGCAGCAACCGCGGCCACTGCAGCGGCATGACATGAAGACCATCGGCGACCAGCAGCTGCTCAAGCGCCTGAACCGCAGCGTGCTGCTGCGGTTGCTGCGCGCGCAGCCGGGCTTGTCGCGCGCGCGGCTCGCGAGCGAAAGCGGGCTCACCAAGTCGACCGTGAGCCTGCTGGTGCGTGAGTTGCTCGACGAAGGCTGGCTCAGCGAATCGGGCGCCGCCGTGGCCGACGGGCTCGGGCGGCCGTCCACGCCGCTGCGGATCAACGTCGGCGTGCGCGCGCTGATGGGCGTGGAGATCGCCGTCGAAACGCTGCGCCTCGTGTGCGTCTCGCTGCAGGGCGAGGTGCTGCACGCGCAGGCCGAGCCGCTGGACGACGGTGAGCCGGCCCGCGTGTGCGCGCAGCTCGCACGCATGGCGGCGGCGGCGCACGCGCAGCTCGACGAGCGCGGCCTGCGCCTGTCGAGCATCGGCGTGTGCGTGCCGGGCGCGGTGGACGACTGCACGGGCGTCGTGCGCTTCGCGCCGAACCTCGGCTGGCGCAACGTGAACCTGCTGCCCGCGCTCGAAAAGGCGCTGGCTGCGGCGGGCCTGCCGGGCGTCACGGTGCAACTGCAGAACGATGCCGATGCGGCCGCGCTCGGCGAGTACGAGTTCGCGGCGGGCGAGGGCGAAGACCCGCTGATCTTCGTCAACAGCGACGTCGGCGTGGGCGCGGGCGTGGTGCTGAACGACCGCCTCTTCACTGGCGCGCAAGGCATGGCCGGCGAGATCGGCCACACCATCCTGCAGCTGGACGGGCCGCTGTGCTCGTGCGGCCGGCGCGGTTGCGCCGAGGCCTTCTTCGGCTCGCGCGTGCTGGCGCGCGAGGGCGCGGACATGGCGCGCGCTGCTGCGTTCTTCGGCGTGCTGCTGCAGAACCTGTGGGTCACCTTCAACCCGCGCGCGATCGTGCTCGGGGGCAAGGTCTGCGCCGAGCATCCGGAGTTCGCGAAGGCTGCGTTCGAAGGCGTGATGGGCCATGCGGAGCGCGCCGGCATGCCTGCGCCGGAACTGCGCACGGCGCGCTACGAAGCCCTCGCGCCCGCGGTGGGGGCGGCGGCGTTGGCGCTGCACGACTACCTGCGGCCGCTGCAGCCCGATGCGAAGGCGCGCCGCGCGCGCGCACTGGCCCGCGCCGGCGCCTGAGCCGTCAGTCCACTGCCGCGCTGCTGTCGTCGTCGCGCCAGCCGCGCAGCCGCCGGTACAGCGTGCCGCGCGACACGCGCAGCTGCCGCGCCGCCTGCGACACGTTGCCGCCGTGCGCCGCGAGCGTGTCCTCGATCAGCTTGCGGCTGTGCTCGCGCAGGGTTTCGGTGGGCGGCGTCTCGCTAGTGGGAGCAAGCGCCACGGGCGGCTGCGCCTGCACGTCGATCGCCACGGGCGCATCGACCTGTGCGCTCGCCATCTCCGGCATCGCCACCGCGTGGCGGAAGTCCGCGCCGTCCGCGCCCTTGAGCTGCGCCTGCATCCACACGCCGAGCCCGCTGGCCAGCCGCAGCGGCTGCGCGGCCTCGCGCCGGCCCAACCGCAGCAGGCTCGCGAGGTCGTGGCCCAGCAGGCATTCCACGTCGCGGTCGTCGGGGGCCTCGGGCAGCCGTCCCAGCAGCCGCGCGCCGGCGTTGTTGAGCCACGCGATGGTGCCGTCGGGCGCGATGCCCGCGAGCGCCTCGAGCGGCGTGCCCAGCAGCGTGGGGCTGGCCTGGAAGCGCAGGATGAGATGGTCGCGCGACTGCGCCTGCAGCAGCCGGTTTTCGATGATGGTGGCGTGCAGCGCCACCATCGAGGCCGCGTCGAAGCCGAAGCGCCGCGCCTCCACCGTGAGGTCGAGCACACCCGCGAGCCGGCCGCTCACGTCGCGGATCGGTGCCGCGGCGCATTGCATGTGGCACAGCACGTCGTAGTAGTGCTCGGCGCCGTCGACGGTGCAGGCCTGCCCGGTGCTGGCCACGATGCCCGGCGCCGTGGTGCCCACGACGCGCTCGGAGATGTTCACGCCCAGGCGCGCGGTCTGGCGCAGCACGGGCTGGTGCGTGCCGGCGGGCTGGCTCGTGACATGCACCACCACGCCGTCGCGGTCGGTGAGGATCACGCGGCAGTCGGTGCCCGCGAGCATGTGCTCCATCTGCACGAGCTCGTGCCGCGCCACGTCCAGCAGCTCGCGGTTGCGCGCGAGCGTGGTGTGCAGCCGGCTGGGCGTGACGGCGTCGAAGGCCACCACGCGCTGCCGGTCGGCGTGGGTGCGGCTGCAGCGCATCCACGACTGGATGACCGCCTCGCCGACCAGCCCCGAGGGGCGCACGCCTTCTTCGAAAAACTGCTGCCGCGCCAGCGCCACGCGCTGCGCCGGCGTGCTGGCAAAGAGTTGGCGCGGCGCATCCGCCGTGCCGAGCCTGTCGAGCGCCATGGGTTCGCCGCCTCTTCCGGGTTCAGGGACCCTCTCGAATGTGTTCCGCAATGGAACAAGGCTTGATTGGGGAAATCCCGGGGGTGAAGGCCGATGCCGTGCGAACGATCCTTGGGGCAGAACGAAGAAGGAGACAGACCCCGATGAAGACGACAACGACACAGCCTCTTTCCGGGCGGCGCCTGCTTGCGGGCGCCTTGCTGTGCCTGGGCCTGGCGGCCCCGGCACTGGCCCAGACGGCCGCCAGCCCGCAGGACCGTGCCGGCGCGGCCGCCAAGCGCGTCGACGGCAACTTCGTGCGCGCCAACGCGGCGAAGAAGACGCCCGACTGGCCCAGCTACGGGCTCGACTACGCCGAGTCGCGCTTCAGCAAGCTCGACCAGGTCAACACCGGCAACGTGAAGCAGCTCGGGCTGGTCTGGTCGTACAACCTCGAATCGACGCGCGGCGTGGAAGCCACGCCGCTGGTGGTCGACGGCATCATGTACGTCACGGCCTCGTGGAGCATCGTGCATGCGATCGACACGCGCACCGGGCAGAAGATCTGGACCTTCGATCCGCAGGTCGACCGCACGAAAGGCTTCAGGGGCTGCTGCGACGTGGTCAACCGCGGCGTGGCGCTGTACGAGGGCCGCGTCTACGTGGCGGCCTACGACGGCCGCCTGATCGCGCTGGACGCTGCCACCGGCCAGAAGGTGTGGGAGAAGAACACCATCGAGGGCCAGAAGGGCAGCTACACCATCACTGGCGCGCCGCGCGTGTTCAAGGGCAAGGTCATCATCGGCAACGGCGGCGCCGAGTACGGCGTGCGCGGCTACGTCACCGCCTACGACGCGAAGACCGGCGACCAGAAGTGGCGCTGGTTCGTGGTGCCCGGCGACCCGAGCAAGCCCTTCGAGGACGAGTCGATGGCGCGCGCCGCCAAGACCTGGGACCCGAGCGGCAAGTACTGGGAAGCCGGCGGCGGCGGCACCGCGTGGGACAGCTTCGCCTTCGACCCCGAGCTAAACCTGATGTACGTGGGCACCGGCAACGGCTCGCCCTGGGCGGCCAAGGCGCGCAGCCCCAAGGGCGGCGACAACCTCTACCTGGGCTCGGTGGTCGCGCTCGACCCGGACACCGGCAAGTACAAGTGGCACTACCAGGAGACGCCCGGCGACAACTGGGACTACACCTCCACGCAGTCGATGATCCTGGCCGACGTCAAGCTGAACGGCAAGGCGCGCAAGGTGCTGCTGCACGCGCCCAAGAACGGCTTCTTCTTCGTCATCGACCGCACCAACGGCAAGTTCATCTCGGCGAAGAACTTCGTCGCGGTCAACTGGGCCACGGGCTACGACAAGAACGGCCGACCCATCGAGGTCCCCGCCGCGCGCCAGAACGAGAAGCCGGGCGACAGCATCCCGGGCCCGTTCGGCGCGCACAACTGGCACCCGATGTCCTACAACCCGCAGACCGGCCTGGCCTACCTGCCGGCCCAGCACGTGCCGATCAACCTGATGGACGACAAGGCCTGGAAGTTCGACGAGAACGCACCCGGGCGCCCGCACGCGGCGCTGGGCTGGAACCTCGGCAAATTCGCCAACGTCGAGCCGCCCACGAGCAAGCCCTTCGGCCGCCTCGTGGCCTGGGACCCCATCAAGCAGAAGGAAGCCTGGGGCGTCGACTACGCCTCGCCGTGGAACGGCGGCACGCTGACCACCGCCGGCGACCTGGTGTTCCAGGGCACGGCCGACGGGCGCCTCGTGGCCTACCACGCGAAGACCGGCGAAAAGCTGTGGGAAACGCCCACCGGCACCGGCGTGGTGGCGGCGCCCGCGACCTACATGGTGGACGGCAAGCAGTACGTGTCGGTGGCCGTGGGCTGGGGCGGCGTGTACGGCCTGGCGCAGCGCGCCACCGAGCGCCAGGGCCCGGGCACGGTCTACACCTTCGCGGTCGGCGGCACGGCCAAGATGCCCGCCTTCGTCGAGTACCGCATGGCCAAGCTGGTGCAGGGCGTGAAGTACGACCCCGCCAAGGTCCAGGCCGGCACCATGCTGTACGTGAGCAACTGCGTGTTCTGCCACGGCGTGCCGGGCGTGGACCGCGGCGGCAACATCCCGAACCTGGGCTACCTGGACCCGGCCTACATCGAGAACCTCGACAAGTTCGTGCTCAAGGGCCCGGCCATGTCGCGCGGCATGCCCGACTTCACGGGCAAGCTCTCGGGCGACGACATCGAGAGCATCAAGGCCTTCATCCAGGGCACGGCGGACGCGATCCGGCCGAAGTAGGGCGCATCGCGCAAGCAAACAGAAAAGGCGCCATCGGCGCCTTTTCTTTTGGGACAGGGCGCTCGTCAGCCCGCCAGCCGCAGCTCGTGGATCAACCCCGCCACGTTGCCCACCTGCAGCTTGTCGTAGATCGACTGGATGTGGTTGCGCACCGTGGCCGGCGAGCGGTTCAGGATGGCGGCCACTTCCTTGTGGGTGTCGCCGCGCGCCAGCAGCTCGGCGATGGTGTGCTCGCGCGGCGTGAGGCTGTCGGCGCGGCAGCGGTGGCGGCACTTGAGGAACAGCAGGCGCTGCTCGACGCGGTGCGTGACCACGATCTCGCGCCCGTTGAAGCGCGCGTGGCCCTGCAGGAAGTGCTGCAGCAGCGCATCGGGCAGCGTGCGGCCGTGCCAGGCCGGCCATTCGGCCTTCAGCATCGCCTCGAACAGCCGGTCGGCGTGGTACAGCACGCCGCGCAGGTCGCCGATGGCCGAGCCGCCGGGCGACGCGCTGCCCGCCTCGAGGCGGTCCAGGTGCATCACGCGGTTCAGCGCCAGCGCCTGCATCACGTGCGGCGCGAGGCTGGCGAGCAGTTGCCGCTCTTCCTCCGTGCCGTGGGCTTCCGGGTCGGCGCGGAACAGACTGAGCCAGTGGACGAAGCTCGTCTGCGGGTTCGAATCCGAGGTGATGAAGAAGTTGGCCTGCTCGAAGCGGCGGCCGTAGTCGCGCAGCTCGGCCTGGTCGTCGCGGCAGAACCACGCCTGCGCATTGAAGGCGAGCGTGGCGTTCGACTGCTTGGCCACCTCGCCAGCGGCCGTGTCCATGTGCTTGACCTGCTCGTAGGCCGTGACCATCTCGAGCGGCTGGTTGTGCAGGTGGATCGTGTGGATGTCGATGCCGTGGTCGGTGCGGGTGGCGGTACCCCACATCGACGAGTCGAAGGGCAGCACGGGCTTGAGGAGGTCGAGCGCGGCGTCCTGGAAGGCGTCGATGGGCAACTCGTGCGAGAGGCGGTACAGCCGCAACAGGAGGTCGCTGAAGTCGCGCGGGACACCGGCCGTGAAGGTCATGCGGGGAGTCTTCCAGCCCGGGCGCCGCATGCCCATCCCATGTTCCGGTGACGCGCGCGGGGCTCGGCCGCGCGGTTTCAAGAATGGTGCATTTGCATCATTTGATTTCCAAAAGCGAAAGCTATTGTTTGCAGCGCCCTCGGTTGCTGCCCAGGCCCTTTCCCTTTTCGAGAGACCCACGATGCCCCACCCCACCTCCAGAATCCCCCACGCCCTGTCCCTTGCCACCCTGTTGATCCTCGGCGCCTGCGGCGGCGGTGGGGGTGGCGGAGGCGGCGGTGGTTTCGCATTCCCCGTCGGTGCGGGCGGCAACGGCGGTACGCCGCCCGCTGCCGAATCGCCCGGCACGCTGAGCGGCACCGTGGCCACCGGCGCGGCCTTTGCCGGCGCCGCGCTCACCGTGTTCGACCAGACCGGCGCCAAGGTCTGCGAAGTGACCGTGCCGGCCGAAGGCACCTACAGCTGCGTGCTGCCCGCGGGCACCAAGGCGCCGTTGGTGATCCAGGCCGTGCGCGACGACCTCACGCTCTACAGCACCACCGCCAGCACCGCCACCGGCACCACCAACGTCACGCCGCTGACCACCGTGGTGGTGGCGCAGCTGGCGCCCAACGGCGATCCGTCGAAGCTCGCCGCCGCGGTGCAGGCCGACGCCGGCGCCGTCACACCGGGCGCCATCAGCGACCAGGTGGCCAAGCTCGTGGCCGCGCTCAAGCCGCTGCTGGACGCGCTCAACACCAGCATCGACCCGATGAGCGGCACCTTCCAGGCCAACGGCACGGGCCAGGACCGCGTGCTCGACACGCTGAACGTGTCGGTGCGTCCCGACGGCACCGCCGCCAACATCGAGATCACCGTCAAGGCGCAGCCCGCGAGCGAAGAGAGCGCGCCGGTGTCCATCGTCTTTCGCACCGGCGAGAGCAGCATCGCGCCGCTGCCCGCGGTCGATGCCGCGGCCCTCGTGCAGCCGCCCACGCCGGCGATGGTCAAGGACCTGCTGGACCGCCTCAACGCCTGCTACGCGCTGCCGCTGAACGAGCGCGTGGACAGCACCATCGGCTCCGACGGCAACGCCTTCGGCGAGGCCGCCGACGTGGTCGCGCCGGCCTGCCGCACGCTGTTCGTGGGCGACGACCCGGCCAGCTTCGTCGCGGCCGGCCTGCACATCGGCCGCGCGTCGAGCGGCCCGCGCCGGCCTTTCGAAAGCCTGTTCCGCTTCGGCCCCACCAACCTGAAGCACGACCGCGGCAACTTCGAATACTTCCACCCGGGCGGCGACATCGCGCTCACCTACCGCTGGACCGACAGCGTGGGCAACACCGACAACGACGTGTTCAACGCCAGGATCGTGAATGGCGCGCTCAAGCTCACCGGCAACAGCAACGCCTACCGCGCCGCCGTGCGCCCGCAGCAGGAGCTGAAGGACTTCCTCAAGCACGCGAACCTGAAGTACCACGCCGCGGGCTACAACGTGTCGGTGGACAACGTGCTCGACGGCAACGGCGACTCGATCTTCACGAAGGTGGTGGCCACCTCGTCCGCGCTGCCCGGCCGCGAGCTGGTCCTCGTGCCCCGGGCCGGGCTGACCACCCTGGTGCTCACCACCGACGGCACCGCCAACGGCGCGCTGAACTCCTCGCTGTGGCGCATGGCCGCGCGCTACGTGGACCCGGCGCAAGGCGGCAACCCGAGCAGCGTCGAGTCCGGCAATCTCTTCGCAGCGCCGCAGTTCGACGACACGCAGCTGAGCGCCATTCCCGATCAGGCGGTCTGGAAGCTCGAGTTCTTCCTGGCGGCCGGTGGGCCCAACCCGGTGCAGTACGTGCGCACCTTCTCGCGCGCGCCGACCCTCGCCGAGGCCGTGCAACTGCCGACCGTGGAAATGACGCCGGCCCTGCGCACCGAGCTGATGCAGGAAATCGACGGTGTCCCGCGCGGCATCGTGTTCGGCGCGCCGGTGCCGTCCGACCCCAGTGCCAACAACATCGACTTCAGCGCCGAGGGCAACCAGGACGGCTGGGCCGTGCCCAGCGGCGCCTACGCCCCGACCACCTTCCTGGTGGCCGGTCGTGGCCCGAACAACAACCGCTTCACCGACTCGATCACCGTGCGCACCTCGGCGCGCAAGGCCGTCATCTACTGCCAGCCGGTGAACTCGCCGAGCGACAACCACTGCGTGAGCGTCGGCAACAACGCCTACCAATACGCGCAGGGCTCGTCGGTCAGCAGCTTCATCTTCACGGCACGCACCGCGCGCCAGGTCGATGTGCGCAAGAACTTCGAGGCGTGGACCTACTCGCCTCCCTGATTCTTTTCCTGCTGTCACCGCATGAAAAAAGCCGCCGACCCGAAAGGGCCGGCGGCTTTTTCTTGAGAGGCCGAAAGGATCAGTCCGCGTACACGCCGGCGGCCTTGATGATCGGACCCCACTTGGCGATTTCAGCCGCGACGAACTTCTTGTGCTCGGCCGGCTCGACGCGCTTGTCGGTGGTGATCACGGCGCCCAGGCCTTCCTGGCGCTTGATGAAGGCCGGGTCCTTCATGGCGGCCTTGATGGCCTCGTTGACCTTCTTGAGCACCGGTGCGGGCGTGCCCTTGGGGGCGTACACGCCGTGCCAGATCGACACTTCGAAGCCCTTCAGGCCCGACTCGTCGAGCGTGGGCAGGTCTTTCAGCGCGGGCGTGCTCAGGCGCTTGCTGGTGGTCACGGCGTAGGCCTTGACCTTCTTGGCCTCGATCTGCGACGTGGTGTTGGTGGTCTGGTCGCACAGCAGGTCGATCTGGCCGCCCAGCAGGTCGGCGATGGCCGGCGCGGTGCCCTTGTACGGCACGGGCGTCATCTCGATCTTCAGCGCGCTCTGGAACAGCAGGCCGCACAGGTGCGAGGCGGCGCCCAGGCCGGCGTTGCCCAGGTTGATCTTGCCCTTGTTGGCATTGATCCAGGTCGTCAGTTCCTTGTAGTTGTTGGCGGGCAGGCCGGGCTTGCCGATCAGCGTCATCGGCACTTCATTGACCATGCCGAGGTATTCGAAGTCGTTCTCGACGTTGAACGGCAGCTTGCGGTACAGCGCCGGCATCGTCGACATGCCGATGTGGTTCAGCAGCAGCGTGTAGCCGTCGGGGTTGGCGCGCGCCACCTTGGCGGTGCCGATCGAGCTGCCGGCGCCGGCGGTGTTGTCCACGATGATCGTCGTGCCCAGCGTCTTCTGCAGCGATTCGGCCAGGTCGCGGGCCACGCGGTCGGTCGGGCCGCCGGCCGAGAAAGGCACCACCAGCGTCACGGGCTTGCCTGCGGGGAAATCCTGGGCGTGTGCGCCGACGGCGGCCGCGGCAATCGCCGCGAGGGCAAACAGTTTCTTCATGATGTCTCCGACGGAGTTTTTAAATGGAAAGGGTCGCGATCTTATCGGCTGACCGGGGGCTGACCCATACCGAATAGCCCTTAGGAATGTCACCGTTTTCGCCCCATGCTGGGGCATGATCACGCCCGTCCCGCGCACCCGCGCCGGGGTGACCACAACCACAAACAGGCCAGCCCGACGGGCGGCATCGAGGAGAAGAAACCAATGGATCCCTGGGTCTATCCGCGCGAGCGCTGGCTCGGCAAACTCACGCTCGTTCTGGGCCTGCTGGCCTGGACGCTGATCGTCGTCGGCACGCTGGGCATTGCGCTGCTGTACGTGCTGCTGGGCTTCATCGGCTACGTGTTCGCGCAGTCGGCGGTCATCGCCTGGATCAAGGGCACGGGTGTGAAGCTGTCGCCCCAGCAGCTGCCCGAGCTGCACGCGCGCTTTGTCGACTGCTGCACCCGCCTGGGCATCGCGCAGCCGCCCGAGGCCTACCTGCTGCACGGCGACGGCATGTTCAACGCCTTCGCCACGCGCTTCTTCGGCCGCAACTTCGTGGTGCTGCTGTCCGACGTGGTCGACGCCATGGAGGCGCAGCCCGACGGCATCCACTTCTACATGGGCCACGAGCTGGGCCACATCCGCCGCGGCCACCTCACGGGCCACATCTGGCGCGCGCCCGTGCTCTGGCTGCCGCTCCTGGGCGCGGCCTATGCGCGCGCCAAGGAATACACCTGCGACCTGCACGGCGCCGCCTGCTGCCGCGAGGTCGACTCCGCACCGCGCGCGCTGGTGGCGTTGGCCGCCGGCGCGCAGCAGTGGCGCAACGTGAACCTGCAGCGCTACGCCGCCCAGTCGGCCGGCAACCGCGGCTTCTGGGGCTCGTTCCACGAACTCATCGGCGGCTACCCCTGGCTCACCAAGCGCGTCGCACGCGCCATCGACCCGGGCGCCAAGCTGCCCGAGCGCAATCCGGTGGCCTACTTGCTCGCGCTCTTCGTGCCGTATGCCGGCCGGGCCGGCGGCGGCGCGGCGGGTGTGCTGATCGTGGTGGCTGTCATCGGCGTCATGGCGGCTGCAGCCATCCCGGCCTACCAGGAGTACCAGACCCGCGCCGTCGTCGCGCAGGCCTGGTCCGAGGGCGCGCCGGTGCGCAACGCGCTCACGCGCCACTACGAAGAAAAGGCCGAGATCCCCGACACCCTGGCCGCCGTCGGCCTGCCGGAAAACCTGCCCAACGGCGCGACCCTCACGCTCGACCCCGACAGCATGGTGGTGGAAGTGGCCACGACCAAGGGCACGTTGCGCATGGAGCCGTCGTCGACCGACCGGGGCATTGCGTGGCATTGCAGCGCGGGTGAGGGTTTGAAGGACAAGGCGTTGCCGGCGAGCTGCAAGAAGTAGCCGGGCATTGGCCTTGATGACGTCTCCCGCTTCCATCGCAAACGCGTGGCGCCTGCCGCGCGACTTCGCGCTCATCACCGTGGCGGTCGAAGCGGCCATCGTGGGGGTCCACTTCGGCAGGCAGTTGTGGCCCGGCTCGGGGCACGAGGGCTATGGCCTGGACGTGTGGGCGGGCATGGCGGCCAACCTCGCAATGTCCTGGGTGCTGGCGGCGGCACTGGCCTGGAGCCATGCGCGCCAGGCATTGGAGGTGCGTGGCGGTGCGCGCCTGGCGCAGCTGCGCGGCCCGCGTGTGCGCCATGCCGGGGCCTATCTCATCGTGCGGGTGCTGGACTACTTCGTGCTGAGCCCGTGGCTCTACGGGCTGGGGTTGCTCTACATGCCGGGCGGTCGGCTGGTGCAACTGGCGATGCTGGTGCTGAGCGTGTGGCTGGCAACCTGGCTTGCGCTGAGGCAGGGCACTCAGGCATCGGCCGCGTCGTTCGATGCGGGCGATGCCGACGCCGTGGCGCCCGCGAGCGCATCGCCGGGTCGCGCCACGGTAGCGCTGTTGATCGCCGCCGTGTCCGCGTCGATCCAGATTTGGTGCGCGATGGTCACGGACCCGTGGCACGAGGCCATGAGGACCATGGACCGCGTGGCGCCCTTCCTGAGCTGGGTCGCGCCGCCGTTGTTGGTCTTTGCTCTGGCGTTCTGGGGCGCGTGGCTCGGCATCGGCCGTGGCCCGCTCCCCACACGGGTCCGGCCCTTCCGGGCCGTGGCCGCGTCGGTGCTGGCCTTTGTGCTGGTGCTGGCGGGCTGCGCTGCCGTCATCCTCGCGGGACTGGGGTTGCTGGAGCCGTCCCAGACCAGCATGGCCGGTGTCGGCGACCTGGTCATCCTGCTGGCCGCGCTCGTACCGCTCTACCCCTTACTGACCGTGCTGCTCACGCGCTTCATCACCCGCCGCCTGTACCGCCCCTACTTGTAGCTGCGCGCGTCCTCGATCACCTTGCCGTCGTTCGGCAGGCTGCCCGGCGCCACCAGTTCGATGGTGCCGCGCAGCTTGGTCACTTCGCGCACCGCGTCGGCAATGCGCGCGTCGAGCCCGGCCGGGGCGCCGGCGCATTCCAGCTTGAAGGTCATCTGGTCGTCGCCCATCTCGCCCGACACCACGAGCCGCGCGCGCACGATCTCGGGAAAGCGCCGCACGACCTCGGCGACCTGCGAGGGGTGCACGAACATGCCGCGCACCTTGGTGGTCTGGTCGGCGCGGCCGAGCCAGCCCTTGATGCGCTTGTTGGTGCGGCCCGTGGGGCAGGTGCCCGCGAGCACGGCCGAGAGGTCGCCGGTGCCGAAGCGCACCAGCGGGTAGTCGGGGTTGAAGGTGGTGACGACGATCTCGCCCACCTCGCCGTCGGGCACGGGGTCGCCGGTGCCGGGGCGCACGATCTCGACCAGCACGCCCTCGTCGATCACCAGGCCCTGGCGCGCGCTGGTTTCATACGCGATGAGGCCCAGGTCGGCGGTCGCGTAGCACTGGATGCCCTGCACGCCGTGCGCGGAGATCCAGTCGTGCAGGCTGGGCGGAAAGGCCTCGCCGGACACGAGCGCCTTGGTGAACCACGGCAGCTTCTGGCCTTTTTCTTCGGCCTTCTCCAGCAGGATCTTCAGGAAGCTCGGCGTGCCCGCATAGCCGTCGGGCTTGAGGTCGACGATGGCTTCGAGCTGCTGCTCGGTCTGGCCCGTGCCGCCCGCGAAGATGGTGCAGCCCATGGCGTGCGCGCCGCTTTCCATGATGGAGCCGGCCGGCGTCATGTGGTAGCTGAAGCTGTTGTGGATCAGCTCGCCGCTGCGAAAGCCCGCCGCATGCAGGGCCCGCGCGGTGCGCCAGTAGTCGCGCGCCTCGCCCTCGGGTTCGTAGATGGTGCCGGGGCTCGCGAAGATGCGCGGCATGCGCGGCCCGCGCACGATCGACGCAAAGCCGCCGAAGGGGTCGTCGGCGCGGCGCGCCTTCTGCAGCTCGAGCAGTTCCGACTTGCGGGTGACGGGCAGCTTCGCGAGGGCTTCGCGCGAGGTGACGTCGGCGGGCTTCACGCCGTCGAGGATCTTCGTGAAGGCGGACGTTGCAGTCTGTGCCTGCGCGATCTGCCGGGGCAGCGCGGCCAGCAGGTCACGTTCGCGTTCGGCAGGGTCGCGGATTTCCAGTTGGTCGTAGTGGTCGTTCATGTCCGTACCCTTCGTCTATCGATTCGGTCGCTCTGGGGTGGGTACTTCAGGCCAGCCAACGCTTGCGGCGCTTGTAGCTCTTCACATCGCGGAAGCTCTTGCGGTCCGCGCCGCCCACGCCGAGGTAGAACTCCTTCACGTCCTCGTTCTCGCGCAGGCTCTTGGCTTCGCCGTCCATCACGATGCGGCCGTTCTCCAGGATGTAGCCGTAGTCGGCGTAGCGCAGCGCCATGTTGGTGTTCTGCTCGGCCAGCAGGAAGGTCACTTTTTCCTTGGTGTTCAGGTCTTTGACGATCTCGAACACCTCTTCCACGATCTGCGGCGCCAGGCCCATCGAGGGCTCGTCCAGCAGCACCATGGTCGGGTTGGCCATCAGCGCGCGGCCGATGGCGCACATCTGCTGCTCGCCGCCCGAGGTGTAGGCCGCCTGCGAGGTGCGGCGCGTCTTCAGGCGCGGGAAATACGCGTACACCTTCTCCAGCGTCTCCTGCACCGAGGCCTTGCCGTCGGTGCGCGTGTAGGCGCCGGT
Organism: Variovorax sp. GW821-FHT09D07; assembly: GCF_059416345.1. Classification (NCBI taxonomy): domain Bacteria; kingdom Pseudomonadati; phylum Pseudomonadota; class Betaproteobacteria; order Burkholderiales; family Comamonadaceae; genus Variovorax; species Variovorax sp. GW821-FHT09D07. Next base: position 81,103 of record NZ_JBWKOY010000003.1, on the reverse strand, counting down.
CATCAGGTTCTCTTCGATGGTCAGGTGGGCGAAGCAGTGGCGGCCTTCCATCACCTGGATCAGCCCGCGCTTGACCAGCTCGGCCGGCGACAGCGCCTCGATGCGCTCGCCGCGCAGCTCGATGGTGCCCTTGGTCACGGCGCCGCGTTCGCCCGCGAGCAGGTTGCTCACGGCGCGCAGCGTGGTCGTCTTGCCGGCGCCGTTGCCGCCGAGCAGCGCGACGATGCCGCTTTCGGGCACGGTCAGCGACACGCCCTTGAGCACGAGGATCACGTGGTTGTAGATGACCTCGATGCCGTTGACGTTGAGAAGGATCTTGGGTTCGCTCATGGTGTGGTCCGAAGCATTCGCAAGAACGGCACATCGCCGTCCTTGCGAATGGCGGCTCTTGCGAGCCGCCACGGCACTCAGTGCATCAGGATTGGCAGTCGGCCGCTTCGCGACGCGTGAGCTTCTTTTCGCCCGCGTACTTGTCGGCGGCCGCCTTCACCATCGGCTTGATGATCTGGCTGTCGGCCTCGTACCAGTCGGACATGCCGCCCCACTTGGTGCCGTCCCAGGTATGGACGCGCGCCCAGGTCGAGCCCATGTGGTCCTGGCACGAGGTGCTCACCGGACGCATCACGCCCGAGAAGCCCAGCGCGTCGAGCTTCTTCTGGTCGAGCGCGAGGTTCTCCATGCCCCAGCGCACCTGCTCGCCGGTCATGACCTTGCCCTTGCCGAAGCGCTCCTGCGCACGCCGCACGGCCTCGATGGTCAGCATCTGGATGATCACGCCGCGCGTGTAGAGCACCGAGCCCACTTCGTCCTTCGGACCCGTGCCCTGGCCCTTGTCATGCACCTGCTTGAGGATGTCCTGGATCACCTTGGGCTGCGTGCCCGAGGTGTTCAGCGCCAGCGCGTTGTAGCCCTTGGCGTTGGCGCCCACGTCCTTCACGTCGGGTTCGGCGCCGGCCCACCACACGCCGTACATCTTCTCGCGCGGGTAGCCCGTGGCCACGGCTTCCTTCAGGGCGGTGGAGTTCATCACGCCCCAGCCCCACAGCAGCACGAAGTCCGGACGCGACTGGCGCACCTGCAGCCAGGCCGACTTCTGTTCCACGCCCGGTGCGGTCACGGGAATGAGCGACAGTTCGAAGCCGTTCTGCTTGGCGCGCTCCTGCAGCAGCGGGATCGGTTCCTTGCCGAATGGCGAGTCGTGGTACACGAGGGCGATCTTCTTGCCCTTGAGCTTGTCCATGCCGCCTTCCTTCTTCCCGATGTGCTGGATCAGGATGTCGGCCGCGGTCCAGTAGGAGCCCATGAGCGGGAAGTTCCACTTGAACACGCCGCCGTCCTGCGAGGCCGACAGGCCGTAGCCCAGCGTGATGAGCGGGATCTTGTCGGTGGGCACCTTGTCGGTCAGCGCGAAGGTGATGCCGGTGGCCTGCGGGTCGAACAGCGTCACGCCCGGGCGGCCCTTCAGGCGCTCGTAGCATTCCACGCCCTTGTCGGTGGCGTAGCCGGTTTCGCATTCCTCGTACGTGATCTTCACGCCGTTGATGCCGCCGGTGGCGTTGATGTACTTGATGTAGTCCTGCTTGCCGTTGGCCCAGGGCGTGCCGTTGGGCGCGTAGGGGCCGGTGCGGTACACCAGCAGCGGGAAGAACTGTTCCTTGGCCTGGGCCTGCGCGAGCGAAGGCGCGAAGGCCGCGCCGAGGGTGCTGGCCACCAGGGCGGCGGTCAGAGCGAGCGATTTCAGTGTCATGCCTGTCTCCTTTTGTGGGCACCTCGGTGCCGGGTTTTTACGAACGAACAACAACAAGAACCAGAACCTGTCAGTGCGGGAAGGGCCACAGCCGCAGCTTTTCCTTGGCCGTGGACCACAGCCGCGCCAGGCCATGCGGCTCCACGATCAGGAAGAACACGATCAACGCGCCGAAGATCATGGTCTCCAGGTGCGAGGCCAATGCGGTCGAGATCGAGAAGCCCAGCCACCCCGGCAGCTGGTTCAAAAAGAGCGGCAGCAGCACGATGAAGGCGGCGCCGAAGAAGCTGCCCATGATCGAGCCGAGCCCGCCGATGATCACCATGAACAGCAGCTGGAACGAGCGGTCGATGCTGAACGCCGCCGGCTCCCATGCCCCCAGGTGAATGAAGCCCCACAGCGCGCCGGCCACGCCGACGATGAAGCTGCTCACCGCGAAGGCCGTGAGCTTGGCGTACACCGGGCGGATGCCGATCACCGCGGCGGCCACGTCCATGTCGCGCATCGCCATCCATTCGCGGCCGATGGCGCTGCGCACGAGGTTCTTGGCGAGCAGTGCGAACACCACCACGAAGATCAGGCAGAACAGATACTTCTGCACCGGCGACTCGATCGGCACGCCGAACACGTTCAGGCCCGCCACGCTCACCGAACCCGACGACGAGTTGTTGGTGAACCACTGGATGCGCAGGAACGCCCAGTCGGTGAAGAACTGCGCGGCCAGCGTGGCCACCGCCAGGTACAGGCCCTTGATGCGCAGGCTCGGAATGCCGAACAGCACGCCGATCACCGTGGCGCACAGACCGCCCAGCAGCAGCGAGGCGATGAGCGGCATGCCGTCGATGCGCACCTGGAAGTTGTAGGCCGCGTACGCGCCCACCGCCATGAAGGCGCCGGTGCCCAGCGAGATCTGGCCGCAGTAGCCGACCAGGATGTTCAGGCCCAGCGCCGCGAGCGACAGGATCAGGAAGGGCGTGAGGATGGCGCGCATCCAGTAGTCGGACACGCCCATCGGCACCACGACGAACGCCACGAGCAGCAGCACGAGGATCGCCAGGCGGTCTTGCGCGATCGGGAAGATCTGTTGGTCGGCGCGGTAGCTCGACTTGAACTGGCCGTTTTCTCTGTAGAACATTCTCAGACCCGATCGATGATCTTTTCGCCGAACAGACCCTGCGGACGAACCAGCAGGAAGACCAGCGCGAGGACATAGGCAAACCAGATCTCGATGCCGCCACCGAGCATGGGGCCGAGATAGATTTCAGACAGCTTCTCGCCGACACCGATCAACAGGCCGCCGATGATGGCGCCGGGGATCGAGGTCAGCCCGCCCAGGATCACCACCGGCAGCGCCTTCAGCGCCACCAGCGAGAGCGAGAACTGCACGCCGAGCTTGGAGCCCCAGATGATCCCGGCCACCAGTGCCGAGAAACCGGCCACCGACCACACGATCACCCAGATGCGCGACAGCGGAATGCCGATCGATTGCGCGGCCTGGTGGTCGTCGGCCACCGCGCGCAGCGCCCGGCCCGTGGCGGTCTTCTGGAAGAAGATGGCCAGCACCACCACCAGCGCGGCGGACACCAGCGCGGCGATCAGGTCTTCCTGGCTCAGCAGCAGGCCGCCCTGGAAGGTGCCTTCGAGCACCATCAGCGGTTCCTTGGGCATGCCCACGTCGATCTTGTAGATGTCGTTGCCGAAGATCGTCTGGCCCACGCCGTCCAGGAAGTAGGCGATGCCCAGCGTGGCCATCAGGAGCGTGATGCCTTCCTGGTTCACCAGCTTGCTCAGCGCCAGCCGTTCGATGAGCCAGGCCACCACGATCATCACCGCCATGGCCGCGATGAAGGCCAGGATGTTCGCGAGGATCTGGCTCTGGAAACCGAACCACTGCGGGAACCACTCGGCGAAGCGCGCCATGGCCAGCGCCGCGAACAGCACCATCGCGCCCTGCGCGAAGTTGAAGACGCCCGAGGCCTTGTAGATCAGCACGAAGCCGATCGCGATCAGCGAATACAGCATGCCGACCATGAGGCCGCCGAAAAGGGTTTCGAGGAAAAATCCCATGGTCAATGCTCCACGCCGAGGTACGCCCGGATCACGTCTTCGTTGTTCCGAACTTCATCCGGCGTGCCGTCGCCGATCTTCTTGCCGTAGTCCAGCACCACCACGCGGTCGGAGATGTCCATCACCACGCCCATGTCGTGCTCGATGAGCACGATGGTCGCGCCGAACTCGTCGTTCACGTCGAGGATGAAGCGGCTCATGTCCTGCTTCTCTTCCACGTTCATGCCGGCCATGGGTTCGTCCAGCAGCAGCACCTGCGGCTCCATCGCCAGCGCGCGGCCGAGGTCGACGCGCTTTTGCAGGCCGTAGGGCAGGCGGCCCACCGGCGTCTTGCGGTGCGCCTGGATTTCCAGGAAGTCGATGATGTGCTCGACGAACTCGCGGTGCTGCAGCTCTTCGCGTTCGGCCGGGCCCCAGCGCAGCGCCTGTGCGAACAGGCCGCTCTTCATCTTGAGGTTGCGCCCGGTCATGATGTTGTCGAGCACGCTCATGCCCTTGAACAGCGCCAGGTTCTGGAAGGTGCGCGCCACGCCCATCTCGGCCACCTGGCGCGAGTTCATGTGCTTGAAGGTCTGGCCGCGGAAGGTGATGGAGCCCTGCTGCGGCCAGTACACGCCGTTGATGCAGTTCAGCATCGAGCTCTTGCCCGCGCCGTTGGGGCCGATGATGGCCCGCACCTCGTGCTCGCGCACGTTGAAGCTGATGTCGGTCAGCGCCTTCACGCCGCCGAAGCTCAGGCTGATGTTCTGGACGTCGAGGATGACGTCGCCAATTTTCCGATTGCTCATGCGGCGGCCTTCACGATGGGGAAGGTCTTGGCGTCGTTGATCTTCAGCGTGGCGCTGACAACCCCCGTGCGTCCGTCCTCGAACTTGACCTGGGTCTCGATGTACTGGGCGGTCTTGCCGCCGTACAGCGCGTCGACCAGCACGGCGTATTTCTCGGCGATGAAGCCGCGGCGCACCTTGCGCGTGCGGGTCAGCTCGTCGTCGTCGGGGTCGAGCTCCTTGTGCAGCACGAGGAAGCGCGCGATCTGCGTCTCGCCCATGCCGTCCTCGGCCGCGAGGTCGGCGTTGACCTTGGCGATGCACTCGGCCACCAGCGTCAGCACCTCGGGCTTGCCGGCCAGGTCCACATAGCCGCCGTAGGCCAGGCCGCGGCGCTCGGCCCAGTTGCCGACGGCCTCGAAGTCGATGTTGACGAAGGCGCAGACCTCGTCGCGGCCGTTGCCGAAGCACACGGCTTCCTTGATCTGCGGGAAGAACTTGAGCTTGTTCTCGATGTAGTTGGGCGCAAAGATCGCGCCGCCCACGAGCCGGCCCACGTCCTTGGCGCGGTCGATGATGCGCAGGTGCCCTTCGCTGTCGAGCACGCCGGCGTCGCCGGTGTGGAAGTAGCCGTTGGCGTCGAGCACCTCGGCGGTGGCGTCGGGGCGCTTGTAGTACTCCTTGAGCACCGACACGCCGCGCACCAGCACTTCGCCGTCGTCGGCGATCTTCAGTTCGATGCCCGGCGCCGCCGTGCCCACGGTCTGCAGCTTGACCTTGCCGTCCTGCTGCAGGCACACGTAGGCGCAGGTCTCGGTCTGGCCGTAGAACTGCTTGAGGTTCACACCGATGGAGCGGTAGAAGCGGAACAGGTCGGGCCCGATGGCCGCGCCCGCCGTGTAGGCCACGCGGATGCGGCTCATGCCCAGCACGTTGCGCAGCGGGCCGTAGATGAGCAGGTTGCCCAGGCTGTACATGACCCGGTCGCCGGTGCTCACCGGTGCGCCGTTCAGGATGTCGGCGCCCACGCGCTGCGCCAGCGCCATGAACTTCGCGTACAGCCAGCGCTTGGGCGCGGCCGCGTCTTCCATGCGGATCGACACGGCCGTGAGCAGCCCTTCGAAGGTGCGCGGCGGGCCGAAGTAGTAGCTCGGGCCGATCTCGCGCATGTCGTTCATCACCGTCTCGGCCGACTCGGGGCAGTTGAGCGTGAAGCCGCCCACCAGCCACTGCGCCACCGAGAACAGGTGGTCGCCCACCCACGCCATCGGCAGGTAGCTCATGATGTTGTCGCCGGGGCCGAGCTTGTCGGTCTCGACGCCGCCGCGGCCCGCCGCGATGAAGCTGGCGTGCGTCTGGCACACGCCCTTGGGGCGGCCGGTGGTGCCCGAGGTGTAGAGGATCACGCCGACGTCGCTGGCCTCGCCGCTGGCCACGGCGCGGTCGTAGTAGCCGGCGTTGGCCTTGTCGAAGGCCCGGCCCAGCTCGCGCAGCTGCTCGTAGCTCATGAGCCCCGGCTGCTCGTAGTGGCGCAGGCCCTTGGGGTCGTCGTAGATGATGTGGCGGATGCCCTGCTGCTGGCCCTCCTGGCCTTGCTGCAGCTCGCGGCACTCGAGCAGCTTGTCGACCTGCTCCTGGTCTTCGACGATCACGAACTCGATGCTCGCGTCGTTCAGCATGAAGACCATCTCGCTGGCGACCGCGTCCTGGTACAGCGGCACGGGCACGCCGCGCAGGCTTTGCGCGGCGAGCACGGCCATGTACAGGTGCGGCCGGTTGGCACCGACGATCGCAAGGTTGTCGAAGGCCTTGAAGCCAAGGCTTGCCAGACCGCAGGCCATCTCGCGCACTTCCTGCGCCACGGCGTTCCAGGTCCAGGTTTGCCAGATGCCAAGGTCTTTTTCGCGCACGGCGGGAGCCTCGGGACGGGCCTCGGCATGCGCGAGCAGCAGACGGGGGAAGGTGGGGGCGGTGGTTTGCACAGTGGCCGGATCGTAGGTCCCACTTTGACGCCCGGTTGTCGTTCCAACGACAATCCTAGGGACACTACTCCCCGGAGTTTCCCGATGCCTCCTGGCAACCTCAACCCACAGAACGTGCTCGGCGGTTCCATCAAGGACCGCGTGCGCCCCGCCAATGCCGCTGAACTCGACGGCATTCCGTGGCTGCCCACGCTCACGCCCGCCGAGCGCCGCCGCGCCGAGGCCACGCTCGTGGTGGGCGAGGCCGAGCCCGGCGACCTGGTGTGCCGCGTCGGGCGTTCGCCCACCTACTGGTTCGGCGTGGTCGAGGGGTTGCTGAAGATGAGCAACGACAACGCCGACGGCGGCTCGGTCACCTACACCGGCGTGCCGCCCGGCGGCTGGTTCGGCGAGGGCACGGTGATGAAGCGCGAGCCCTACCGCTACAACATCCAGGCGCTGCGCCGCAGCCTCGTGGCGGGGCTGCCGATCGAGAGCTTCCACTGGCTGCTGGACCACTCCATCGGCTTCAACCGCTTCGTGATGAACCAGCTCAACGAGCGGCTGGGCCAGTTCATCGCGGCGCTGGAGATCGACCGCCTGAACAACCCCGACGCGCGCGTGGCGCGCAACCTGGTGTCGCTGTTCAACCCGGTGCTGTACCCCGGCGTGGGCGAGGTCTTGCGCATCACGCAGCAGGAACTGGCGTACCTTGTCGGCCTGTCGCGCCAGCGCGTGAACGAGGCGCTCAATGCGCTGTCGGCGCAGGGGCTGATCCGCGTGGAGTACGGTGGCCTGCGCGTGCTCGACCTGCCGGGCCTGCGCGCCACCGCGATGTCCAGCCGCAAGAACAACAGCACTTCGAACTGAAAGAAAAAAACATGGCCCTCTCCGACCACCTGCAGATCGTGCCCGCCGACGCCCAGGCGAGCTTTCTTCCGCCGCAGCAGCAACAGGCCACGCAGGCCCGCAACGAGGAAGACGACGGGCCGACGCTGGAAGAAGCCATCGACCGCGCCGAGGCCTTGGGCGAACAGATCGACGCGCTCAACGAAATATTGGCGCGCCCGCTCAAGGACATCCTGGCCGACCGCGAGAAGTCGGAAGAGGCCGCGCTGGCCTGGGACCGTTTCGGCGCGATGTGGATGCTGTCGCAGCGCGCCATGCGCCGTGTCGCGCTCGACCTGGCGGCGCAGCTCGGCGTGAGCGAGGAAGAGGTCGTGGCGCGCGCCATGGCGAACGCCAACGCGGTGCTCAACGGCGCGGACGAGGTCGACCTCGGCGGCTCCATCGCACCGGCGCAGCTGCAGCACATCGCCCGGCATCGCAACTTCCTGCGCGCCCAGTTCCGTACCGGCTGACGCGCGCGGCCTTTCGATATCCCTTAGCCTTGCGGCCTTCTCCTGCCCCTACACAACCATGACCACCTCCGCCTCTTCCCACCTCACCGTCATCACCGGCGCCTCGCGCGGCCTGGGCCGTGCCATGGCCGAACAGCTGCTGCAGGCTGGCCACACGGTGCTCGGCATCGCGCGCAAGTCCTCGCCCGAACTCGCCGAGGCCCCCAAGGCGGCCGACGCCGAACTGACGCAATGGGAGCAGGACCTGTCCGACCCGGTGGCCGCCGCGGCGCGCCTGTCGGACTGGCTGCGCACGCTGGACGGCCAGCGCTTCGACAGCGTCACGCTCATCAACAACGCCGGCACCGTCGGCAACCCCGCGCCGCTGTCGCGCGCCGTGCCGGCTGAACTGGCGCAGGCGCTGCGCATCGGGCTCGAGGCGCCGATGCTGCTCACGGCCGCTTTTCTCGGCGGCACGCGCGAATGGCGCGGCGCGCGCAAGGTGCTGAACATCTCGTCGGGCCTGGGCCGCAACGCCCTGGGCAGCCAGGCACCGTACTGCGCGGCCAAGGCCGGCATGGACCATTTCTCGCGCGCCGTGGCGCTCGAAGAGGTGCATGCACCGAACGGCGCGCGCATCGTGTCGCTGGCGCCCGGCATCATCGACACCGACATGCAGGTGCAACTGCGCGGCGCTTCGGCCGAACAGTTTCCGGACCGCACGCGCTTCGTGAGCATGAAGGAAGAAGGCCGGCTCGACAGCCCCCAGAGCGCGGCGACCAAGGTGCTCGCCTACCTGGCGCGCGCGGACTTCGGCAGCAACCCCGTGGCCGACGTGCGCGACCCGGCCTGAGCACGGCGACCACATCATGGCCACCGCAAAGTCCATCGACACCGTCGAATACAAGCTCTTCCCATCGCCGAGGAACGTGCACCGCATCGTCTTCGAGCACCAGGTGTTCGTGCCGTACCCGTACGCGCTGATCGTGATGGACGAGTTCTATTTCAAGGGCCGCTACAGCCTGTTCTCGGCCTGCCGCATGAGCGACGGGAAGATGGGGCAGGTGGCGACGTTCGAGGATGCGGCGGACGTCGAGATCTTCAACGCCAAGTTCGTGCCTGATTGAGCGCGCCCCCAGGCTTCGCGCACTTCGTGTCGCTTCGCCAACCCCCTACCGGGGGCAACACCAGCGGCCCGGCAAAGCCGGTTCCGCGGTGTTCCTGGTAATAGCCCCTCTTACTCGATCGTCGCGCCCGAGGCCTGCACGATCCCCTTCCACTTCTCGTAGTCGGTCTTCAGCAGCGCGGCGAACTGCTCCGGCGTCATGCTCTGCGGCTCCGCGCCCTGGGCGATGATGGCCGCCTTCATCTCGGGCGTGGCCAGCAGCTTGTTGATCGCCGCATTCAGCGTGGCGACGACGTCCTTGGGCGTGCCGGCCGGCACGAAGACGCCGTACCAGGTGCTCACGTCGAAGTCCTTGTAGCCCAGCTCGGCCACGGTGGGCGTGTCGGGCAGCGAGGTGCTGCGCTTGGCGGAGGTGACGGCCAGCGGGCGCAGCTTGCCGGCCTTGATCTGCGCCATGGCCGAAGGCACCGACGACACCATCAGGTCGACGTTGCCCGCGAGCACGTCCATCATGGCCGCGTTGGAGCCCTTGTAGGGCACGTGGCGCATCTTGATCTTGGCGGCGCCGTTGAAGATCTCGCCGGCCAGGTGGATGGTGGTGCCGTTGCCGGGCGAGCCGTAGGTGACGGTGTCGGGCGCGGCGCGCGCGGCCTTCACCACGTCGTCCAGCGTCTTGAACTTGGAGTTGGCCTGCGTGACGATCACCACGGGCGTGTAGGCCACGTGGGCCACGGCCGTGAGGTCCTTCACCGGGTTGTAGCTCAGGCTCTTGTAGAGCCAGGGCGCGACGACCATGTTGTCCTTCTGGCCCATCACGATGTCGTAGCCCGTGGGCGTGGCGCGCGCGGCCTCGGCGATGCCGATGGTGCCGCCGGCGCCCGCGCGGTTGTCGGGCACCACGGTCCAGTGGTTGGCCTCGGTGAGCTTCTGCGCGACCAGGCGCGCCAGGATGTCGGTGCCGCCGCCGGGCGGGAAGGGCACGACCATGCGGATGGGCTTGGCCGGGTAGGCGGCGGTCTGGGCGTGGGCCGGGGCGGTGGCCGCCACGGCGGTGAAGGCCAGCGCAAAGGCCAGCGGACGGAGGAAGTTCGATGGGGTCATGGGGGGCATTGTCTCGTTGTGGGGGCAGGGGGGATGCAGTCTGCCGGAACTGCCGGCGCGGGGTTTTCGCGGTTCGCGATGGCCCTCGTCTCGGCTGGCGGGGGCAGAACGCGGGGCGGTGCGTACTTTCGGACGCCTTGACATGCCGCGAGGCGAGTCGAATACTCCACCAAATGGTTGAGTATTTCTGGCTCGCCCGGCGCTCGGCGGCTTCCGGGCGCCCATCCTCTTTGCGGGAGGCTCCCATGCTCGGACACATCAATGCAGTGGCCAACCTGGCGGTGAAAGACCTCGCCGTGGCCCGACGCTTCTACGAAGACACGCTCGGCCTGGCGCAGGTCGATGCCGAAGGCGACGAGGTCATCGTCTACCGCAGCGGCAACACGCGGCTCAACGTCTACCGCTCGGCCTTCGCGGGCACCAACCAGGCCACGGCCGTGACCTGGTCGGTCGACGGCGACATCGAGCGCCTCGTGGCCGCGCTCAAGGCCAAGGGCGTGCGCTTCGAGCACTACGACATGCCCGGCACCACGCTCGCGGGCGACATCCACGTCATGGGCGACATGAAGGTCGCGTGGTTCAAGGACCCGGACGGGAACATCCTGAACCTCATCAACGTCTGAGCCGCCCCTGTCCATCCGGCATCCCCCGTTTGGGGGAAGCCAAGGGCGACGCGCTGCGGACAATTCCTCCTGCCATGCACCGGCCTGGCATGGAGGAGTCACCACATGCGCGCACCGCCGCCCGAGCAGTCAACGCCTGAACCATCCGCGCGCCCCGAGCGCGTCGCGGTCATCGCCATCCACGGCGTGGCCGACCAGAAGGCCGGCGACACGGCGCGCGCCATCGCCTCGCTGATGCTCAACCACCCCGGCGAGGGCGCCACCTACCGCCAGGCCGACTGCGACAGCCACCTCCTGCCGGTGCCGCCGCTGACCTCGATGGTGCAGCAGCGCACGGGGCATCAAGACAAGAACGAGAAGGCCGCCACGGAAGGCGCCGCCGCGCAGAAGGCCTACGTGCCGCCCGTGCGCAAGGCGATGCGGCAGTCGAAGACGTCCGACTTCAGCGCCGACGACTGGATCTCGACCGCCGAGGCCGACGACGCGGGCGTGGTGCGTGCCGCCAAGGGGCGCGGGCCGCTCACGCCGCGCGAGCTGAAGAAGAGCAACCCCGACATCGCCTTCAGCGACTACCTGCTGTTCAAGTCGCAGCGCGCCGAGCCCGACCACGAGGCCTACGAGGCCACGCGCGTGCGCATGACGCGCGACGCCACCGATGCCCACGGGCAGCCGGTGCAGCAGCGCATCGACGTGCACGAGATGTACTGGGCCGATCTGTCGCGCCTGCCGGGCTCGGTGGCGCGCATCGTCGCCGAGCTGTTCACCATCGTGTTCCGCCTCTCGCAGCTGGGCCGCGACGCGGTGGACCGGGCCGCCGAAGCGGCGGGTGTGAACAGGAAGCCCAGACCTTCGGGCGCGCGGCGCTGGGCCTGCCTGGCGAAGCTGCAGACCGCGCTCGACTGGGCCTTTGCCAACCTGCTGGCCAACCTCTTCCTGCAGCTGCTGCTGGTCGGGCTGGTGATCGCGGGGCTCGGCGGACTGGCGCGGGTCGAGCCCGCGCCCCATGCGTTGTCGCTCACCGAACTGCTGCGCCGGGTGCTGGCCGTGGCGGTGCCGGTGCTGGCGATCTGGTGGTACTGCTACCAGGCGCGCACAAAGGCCTCCTCGCGGATCGTGGTGGGCCTGTACGCGCTCTTGGCGGGCTGGTTCCTGTGGGCGCTGGTGCCCGCGCACTGGGTGGTCGGCGTGGCCTGGCTGGCGCTGCTCGCCGCGTTGGCCGACCGTGCCCTGCGCATCGCGCGCGACCGCTTTCCGGCGGCGCGCACCTGGGGGCTGGGGCTGATGGCGCTGACCGCCGCGGCGCTGCTGGTGCACGTGGCGATCAACGCCTCGGCCGCCGGCGCGACGGACGACCTGCGCCACTGGGTGCGTGCCGGCATGCGGGTGGTCGAGTACCTGCTGCTGGGCGTCGTGGCCTGGTGGGGCGTGGCCGGCGTGCTGCTCATCGCCTGGCTGCTCGCCGGGGAGACGGTGCCCGACCGCGGCGCCGCCGCGCGCGCCAGCATCGCCACGGGGCGGCTGGGGCTGTTCGTGTCGGTGGCGGCGTTCGTGGCGCTGTCGATGGTGTCGTGGGCCGTGCTGACGAACCTCGTGGAACTCGGCGCGAAGGACGTCGACTACGCGCCGTTCTGGTTCGGCAAGGACGTCTACTGGGCCGACGGCGCGAACTTCCTGCACAGCCGCTACGAGAAGAGCACGCAGGCCTTCGCCTTGACGGCCGGCCTCACGCTGTCGCTGCTGGCCTACCTGGTGGCGGTGCTGGTGCCCAGCCTGTTCGCCGAGCTCAAGGTGGCCTTCGGCACCTCGCAGGGCCTGGGCCGCTGGCTCGGCGCGGGCTACCGGCGGCTGGACCGCTTCGTCGCCGTGCTGACCAGCGCCAGCGTGGTGGTCGCCTTCGCGGTGGCCCTGTTGCTGGTGCTCAAGCAGTGCAATGTCTCGGTCGGGGGGCTGGTGGACGACACGGTGATCTGGGTGTCGGCGCTGTCGCAAAGCGGCCTCAAGCCGCTGATCTTCACCGCCGCCACGCTGGCCGCCTCCGTCTCGCTGCTCGGCGGTTTTCTCACGCGCACCGTGCCGGGCCTGCGCATGCCGCTCGACGTGGCGCTGGACGTCGACGGCCACTTCCGCGAGTTCCCGCGCCGCGCCATTCCGCGCGCGCGCATCTTCTCGCGCTACGTGTCGCTGCTGGAGCACGTGGCGGCGCAGGGCTACGACCGCATCGTGATCGTGGCCCACAGCCAGGGCACGGTGATCTCGACCGAGCTGCTGCGCTACCTGCAGTTCCGCGCCGCGCAGCAGGTCGATGCGCGGGTGACCGACCTCTGGGCGGCGCTCAACAAGAGCCGGCTCCTGCTGCTCACCGCCGGCTGCCCGCTGCGCCAGTTGTATGCGGCGCGTTTTCCGCACCTCTACGGCTGGGTGACGGCGGAAGACGCGAACGGCGGCGGGCCGAGCGCGGCCCAGGTCGGCGTGGCCCGCTGGGTCAACCTCTACACGGCGGGTGACTACGTCGGGCGCTGGCTCTGGGGCGAGGACGACAAGCCCTACGAGCAGGTGACGACGCCGCCGGCCTGGTGCGTCGCGGCCGAGCACGAGGCCTGCCTCGGCCTGGGCGCCCACACCCACTACTTCGACCTCGACCAGGCGCACGTGGCGCGCTGGATCGACTGGATGGTGACGGCGCGCCCATGAAAAAGCCGGCCCGCAGGCCGGCTTTTTCTTCATGCCGAAAGCGCGGGCTTCAGCCGAAGTTCTTCGCTGCGAAGTCCCAGTTCACCAGCTTGGCCAGGAAGGTCTCGACGAACTTCGGGCGCAGGTTGCGATAGTCGATGTAGTACGCGTGTTCCCACACGTCCACCGTCAGCAGCGCGGTGTCGGCGGTGGTCAGCGGCGTGCCGGCGGCGCCGGTGTTCACGATGTCCACCGAACCGTCGGCCTTCTTCACGAGCCACGTCCAGCCCGAACCGAAGTTGCCGACGGCCGACTTCACGAAGGCTTCCTTGAAGGCGTCGTAGCTGCCCCACTTGGCGTCGATGGCCTTGGCCAGCGCGCCGGTCGGTGCGCCGCCGCCTTGCGGCTTCATGCAGTTCCAGAAGAAGGTGTGGTTCCAGATCTGGGCGGCGTTGTTGTAGATGCCGCCGCTGGACTTCTTGACGATCTCTTCGAGCGTCATCGCTTCGAACTCGGTGCCCTTTTGCAGGTTGTTCAGGTTCACCACGTAGGCGTTGTGGTGCTTGCCGTGGTGGAACTCGAGCGTTTCCTGCGAGTACTCGGGGGCCAGCGCGTCGATGGCGTACGGCAGCGGGGGAAGGGTGTGTTCCATGGTGGAGTCTTTCTTTCTAGTTGGTGGAAGGGAAAAAACAGTTCGGTGCCTCAGGCGCGGGCCTTGGGCACGATGCGGTAGGCGCAGCGCCGCGCGCCCGCGAGCACGTGCTCGACACGGCTCACGTCGGCCTCGGGCCCCAGCACCTCGTCGAAGAGCTGCAGCTCGCTGCGGCAAAAGCCGGTGCAGGCCTGCGCCGCGGTGCAGATGGGGCAGTGGTTCTCGATGAAGAGAAAGCCGTCGCCCTCGGCCCGGTACTCGGCCATGTAGCCCTCGCGGCTGCGGATGTCCGCGAGCCGCTCGAGCCGCGTCTCGAGGTTGCGCGCGCCGCGCATGGCCTCGGTGTAGGTGGCGCGCATGGTGGCTTCGCGCGCGCCGATGAGCTGGTCCATGCCCTTTTCGCCGAACACGCTGATCACGGCGCTGATCATCTGCACCGTCATCTCGGCGTGCGTGTCGGGAAAGCGCTTGTGGCCCTCGCCGGTGAGCCGCCAGATCTGGGTGGGGCGGCCGCGGCCGCTGGAGCGGCTCTCGGCGTCCACCAGCCCTTCGGTTTCGAGCTTGGACATCTGCTGGCGCACCGCCTCGACCGTCACGTGCAGCACCTTGGCGATGTCGGGGATGCCGAGCGCGCCGCGGGTCTTCAGCGTGGAGAGGATGCGGTCTGCCGGCTGGTGCGGCATCCAGGTGGGCTTGGTGGCATCGGGGGCGGACATGGCGGCTTCGGTCGTGGGGGAAAACAGCGTCATTGTCAGGTGGTTGGGCCTCCCCTCGCATCCGTGGGCGCTTGCCACCCCCCCCCGAGCGCCTTGTAAAGCGCCACGAGGCTGGTGAACGAGGCCGTTTCAGCCTCGGCCACGGCATCCTGCGCGCGCAGCAGGGTGCGCTGCGCGTCGAGCACGCTCAGGTAGGGCGCGGCGCCTTCGCGGTAGCGCACTTCGGCCAGCTCGGCGGCGCGGCCGCTGCGGGCCGAGGCCTCGAGCAGCCGCTGCAGGCGCAGCTGGTTCTGGCCGTAGCCGGTGAGGGCGCTTTCGACGTCCTCGATGGCGCGCAGCACGGTCTGTTCGTAGACGGCGCGCTCGCCCTCGGCACGCGCTTCGGCGCCGCGCAGGCGGGCCTTGACCGAGCCCAGCCGCAGCGCAGGCCAGCTCACGCCGGGCGTGACGCTGAAGGCGCGGCTCGACGAACTGCCCAGGTCGGCCCCCCGCAGCGCGATGAAGCCCAGGAAGCCGCCGATGTCGACGCGCGGGTACAGCTCGGCCGTGGCCGCGCCCACGTCGGCGGTGCTGGCGGCCAGGCCGCGCTCGGCGCGCAGCACGTCGGGCCGGCGGCGCAGCAGCTCGCCCAGGTCGCCGATGGGCAGGCGCTTGTCGAGCACACGCAGCGGGTGCGGCTGCAGCATGGGTGTCAGCTCGGCCGGGCGCAGGCCCGCCAGCACGGCGACGCGGTGCGCAGCCTGGCGGCGCGTGGTCTCGAGCGCGGGCAACTGGCTCTCGGTGCTGGCCAGGTTGGCCTGCGCGCTGGCCAGGTCGCCTTCGAGGCCGCGCCCGGTGCGCACCTGCGCCTCGGTCACGCGCAGGCTCTGGCGCAGGCTCTCGAGGGTGCGCTGCGTCACGGCCAGGCGCTGCTCGGCGCCGCGCATCTCGTAGTAGTTGCGTGCCAGTTCGGCCACGGCCACGATGCGCACCTGTTCGAGGTCGGCCGCGCTGGCCTGGGCGCGTGCGGTGGCGGCTTCGTCGAGGCGTTGCAGGCGGCCGAAGAGGTCGATCTCCCAACCGGCGTCGAAGCCGGTGCGGCTGCTCTGCGCCAGCGTACGCGCATCGGCCGGCACGCCGTTGCCCTGCGCGATGCTGCGCGTCTTGCTGGCGCCCAGCGTCACCACCGGCAGGCGGTCGAGCTCGGCTTCGGTCTGCATCGCACGCGCTTCCAGCAGCCGCGCGTGGGCGATGCGGATGTCGTGGTTGCCGGCCAGCGCACGCTCGACGAGCGCGTCGAGCTGCGGGTCGTCGAGCTGGCGCCACCAGTCGCGTTGCACCGCGTCGGGCGCGAACAGCGCGCGCTCGGGGGCGGCGATGGCCACCGGCGCATCGTTCGGCGCGGCGTACTTCGGCCCGACCGCGCAACCGGCCAGCACCAGCAGGCTGAGTGCGAACGGTGCGGCGTAGGAGAAGGGTCTTCTTGTCGTCATGGTCATGCTCCCGGTGTCTCAGACGGTGTCGCCGGCAGGCTCGCGCGCCACGAGCGCCTCGAGTTCGGCGGCGCGCTGCGAGCGCCCCACCGTGCGGTGGTCGCGCGCCAGCAGCGTGTACATGGTGGGCAGCACGAACAGCGTGAACAGCGTGCCCACCAGCATGCCGACCACGATCACCAGGCCGATGCTGAAGCGGCTGTTGGCGCCCGCGCCGCTCGCGAACAGCAGCGGCACCAGGCCCACCACCATCGCGGCCGTGGTCATCAGGATCGGGCGCAGCCGGATGCGCGCGGCCTGCTCGATGGCGGCGCGGCGCTCCAGGTTCAGGCGCTCCTGGATCTCGTTGGCGAACTCCACCATCAGGATGCCGTGCTTGCTGATGAGCCCGATGAGCGTCACCAGCCCGATCTGCGTGTAGATGTTGATGGTGGCAAAGCCCAGCGCCAGCGGCACCAGCGCGCCGCAGATCGACATCGGCACGCTGACCAGGATGATCAGCGGGTCGCGCAGGCTCTCGTACTGCGCGGCCAGCACCAGGTAGATCACCACGATCGCGAACACGAAAGCCATCACCAGCGCCGAGCCTTCCTGCGTGAACTGGCGTGCGTCCGACTGCCAGTCGTAGCTGAAGCCGGCCGGCAGCTTCTTGGCCTCTTCGCTGAGGAACGCCACGGCGTCGCCCATGGTCACGCCCGGCATCGGAATGGCCTGGAAGGTCGCGGCGTTGAGCTGGTTGAACTGCGTGAGCTTGTTGGGGCCCACGCTGGTCGACAGCTGCACCAGGTTGGCCAGCGGCACGGGCTGGCCGCTCGCGCTCTTCACGAAGTAGCGAGCGAGCGCCTCGGCCGTGAGCCGCTGGTCGCGCGGCGACTGCGGAATCACGTCGTACGAGCGCCCGTCCATGCCGAAGCGGTTGACGTAGTTCTCGCCCACCAGCACGGCCAGCGTGTCGCCGATGGCCTTCATGGTCACGCCCATGCTGTTGGCCTTGGCGCGGTCCACGCGCACCTCGGTCACGGGGTTGTTGAACTCCAGGTCGCTGTCGACCACGGCGAACTTGCCGCTCTCGCGCGCCGCCTTCTTCAGCGTTTCCATCGCCTCGAACACGCTGCGGTGGTCGCCCGCGCTGCGGATCACCATCTGCACCGGAAGCCCACCGGTCGAACCGGGAAGCGACGGCAGCTGAAAGGCGAACACGCTGCTGCCCTCGACCTCGTTCATGCCGCCCTGCACGTCGCCCTGGATCTGGTCGGCGTTGCGCTGGCGATCTTTCCAGTCGGACAGCTGCACGCCGCCGATGCTGTTGGAGACGCCGTCCGAGCCGTTGATGAGCCAGCGGCCGGTGTTCTCGGGCAGCTTGGCCAGCACCTCGTCCCACTTCTGGCCGAACTTCTCGACGTAGTCGATGTTGGCGTGCTGCGGCGACTTGATGACGGTCATCACCATCGCCTGGTCTTCGCCCGGCGCCAGCTCGCGCTGCGCCGCGTTGTACAAAAAGGGCAGGCTCACCAGCACGGCCGCCGCCAGCAGGCCCGTGACCCAGCGGTGGTGCAGCGACACGTCGAGCAGCCGCCCGTAGGCCGTGGCCAGCTTGTGGAAGAAGGCCTCGGCATAGCGCGCCATGCGGCCCGCCGTGGCGTCCTGCGGCAGCAGGAACGAACTCATCACCGGCGACAGCGTGAGCGCGATCACGCCCGACACCACCACCGCGCCCGCCAGCGTGAACGCGAACTCCTTGAACAGCGACCCCGTGAGTCCGCCCATGAGGCCGATGGGCGCGTACACCGCGGCCAGCGTGAGCGTCATCGCGATCACCGGGCCGGCCACTTCGCGTGCGCCGATCAGCGCGGCCTGCACGCGCGACTTGCCTTCCTCGATATGGCGGTGCACGTTCTCCACCACCACGATGGCATCGTCCACCACCAGCCCGATGGCCAGCACCATCGCCAGCAGCGTGAGCAGGTTGATGCTGAAGCCGAACAGCAGCATCAGTGCCGCCGCGCCCAGCATCGACAGCGGAATGGTCACCACCGGAATGAGCACCGCGCGCAGCGAGCCCAGGCACAGGAAGATCACCAGCACCACGATGGCGATCGCTTCGAGCAGCGTCTTCTGCACCTCGTCGATCGAGGCCTCGATGAAGCGCGCGAGCTCGAAAGGCAGCTGCACCTCCACGCCCGGCGGCAGGTTCTGCTTGATGCCGGGCAGCAGGTCGCGGATGCGCTTCACGATCACCAGCGGGTTTCCGTTGGGCGCCGCTTGCAGGCCCAGGTAGATGGCCTTGTCGCCGTCCATCGTCGCGCTGCTGTCGGCGCTCGCCGCGCCGAGCTCCACCGTGGCCACGTCGCCCAGGCGCACGATGGCGTCGCTTCCACCGTCGGTCTGGCGCTTGATGACCATGTCGCGGAACTCGGCCACGTTCACCAGGTCGGTGTTCACGCGGATGTTCGACACCACGTACAGGCCCTTCACCTGCCCGGGGGCGGCCTGCACGTTGTTCTGGCGCAGCGCGTCGGCCAGCTCGCCGGCCGAGATGCCGCGCGCGGCCATGCGGTTGGCGTCCAGCCACACGCGCATCGCCAGCGTCTGCCCGCCCGACACCTCGACGCCCGAGACGCCCTCGATCGACGCGAACTGCGGCTGCACCACGCGCGAGAGGTAGTCGGTGAGCTGCGGCACGGGCATCGTCTTGCTCGAGAAGCCCACGTACGCGACGGCCGTGGCCTCGCCCGACGACTTGAGGATCACCGGGTCGAAGGCCTCGGCCGGCAGCCGGTACTTCACCTGGCTGACCTGCGCCATCGCCTGCGTGAGCGCCTGGTTGGCGTCGGCGTTGAGCTTCATGCGCACGCTGATCACGCTGCGGCCCAGCGTGGAGGACGACGAAAGGTAGTCGACGTTCTCGATGGTCGCCACCGCCTGCGCGATCGGCTGCGTGACGAAGCCCTGCATCAGCTCCGGCGAGGCGCCGGGGTACTGCGTGGTGATGGTGAGCGTGGTGCTCTCGGTGAGCGGGTACTGGCGCACCGGCAGGTCGCCCAGCGCACGCGCGCCGAGCAGCAGGATGAGCGTGCTCACCACCAGCGCCAGCACGGGCCGGCGCACGAAGAGGTCGGTGAACTTCATGACTTCGGCTCCGTGAGGGCCAGCGTGTCCTTCGCGGCCGGGGCCACGGCGGCGCCGTTGTACAGGCGCAGCTGGCCCGAGGTGACGACCTGCTCGCCGGCCTTCAGGCCCTGCTCGACGACGACCAGGCCGTCTTGCCGCTCGCCGGTCTTCACGAACACCTGCTGCACCGAGAAGCCGTCGCCCTTGTCGCCGGCGCGCACCACGAACACCGAGTCGCCGTGCGTGCTGTAGGTGATGGCGGTTTCAGGCACCGCGATGGCGTCGGCGCGCGCGGGCAGCGCCACCTTGGCGTTGACGTACATGCCGGGCGTGAGCGCGCCGTCGGCGTTGTCGACCGTGGCCTGCAGCCGCACGGTGCGCGTGTCGCTGCCGATCATGGGTTCGATGGCGCTGAGCTTCGCGGGGAACACGCGGCCCGGGTAGGCGTCGACCGCGAGCGCCACCGCCTGGTTGCGCTTGAGCGCCGGCAGCGCGTTCTCGGGCAGCGTGAGGTTGGCGAACAGCGTGCGCGCATCGGTGAGCGACACCAGCGCATCGCCGGCGCGCACGAACTGGCCGAGGTTGACCTTGCGGATGCCCAGCACGCCGTCGAACGGCGCCCGGATGTGCTTCTGCTCGATGAGCGCCTGCACGCGGCGCAACTCGCCGCTGGCCTGGTCGAAGGCGGCTTGCGCCTGCTCCATCTGCTCCTGCGTGGCGGCCTGCTGTGGCAGCAGGCGGCGCGTGCGTTCGAGCAGGGCCCTGGCATTGGCCTGCTGGGCGCGCAGCCGTTCGAGGTCGCCCTGCTCGGGCGCGTCGTTCAGCTGCACCAGCAGTTGGCCGGCGCGCACCTGCGCGCCCGGCGTGAAGAGGATCTTCGCGACCCGTCCCTCCACCTCGGCCGGCACTTCGACCTGCCGGTTGGCCTCCAGCGTGCCGATGCCGCCGAGAAAGCGCGCCATCTCGGTCTGCCGCGCGGGGGCCACCGCCACCTTGGCCGGCGGCATGGCGCCGCCCTGTGCATGGGCCGGCTGGAATTTCGCCACGAGCCCGTAGCCCGCCGCGCCCAGCACCGCGACCGTGAGACCGGCGCCGAGCCAGGTCCTGGATTGTTTGTTCATACGCAACCTGCTTTTTTATCAAAGAAAGTGCTTTGATTATTAGATCGCGTCCGAACGCTGTCGAGAAAGACGTGGCAATGGCCCCGATAGGACAGGGCTATCTTTGGCGTCGCGTGCATGGTGGGTGCTCCGGGTGGTTGCGCGGGGACATCCCCGCACCCCGAAGACGGGCGGCGCGTCGCTTTTGTGACGCGGCGGCGGTGCGCAATCGCCGTACGGCCGCCGGGACATCGCTCGCGCCGCCAGGCGCCGATGTACATTGCGACCTGCGCATGAACCTATTCAGCATGGCCACCAAACCCCGTAAGAAGTCCGCGGCTGTCACCGAGGACGAGGTCTTCGACATGGCCGCCGACCTGTTCCGGGCCATGGCCGCGCCCATGCGGCTGAAGATCGTGAGCCTGCTGTGCAACGGCGAGAAGAACGTGAGCGAGCTGCTCGCGCAGATCGACACCACGCAGCCCAACATGTCGCAGCACCTGAACACGCTCTACCAGGCGGGCGTGCTCGCACGACGCCGCGACGGCGTGAGCATCTACTACAGCATCGCGAACGAAACCGTGGTGGCGCTGTGCCGCAGCATCTGCGTGCAGATCGCCATCGAGCAGGAATAAGAAGAGAAGAAGAAGGCCGGCGTCAGCCGGCTTTCGCGCCTCAGGGCTTCAGGTAGACGTAGCCTTCCTTCGCCTGCAGCCGCGCCACCTCGGCCACGCCCGAGGGCACCACCTTGGTTTCCATCAGCAGCTTGCCCGCGTCGATGTTGCGCGTGGTCAGCGTGTTGTTGCACACCTTGAACTCCACGCCGCGTCCGGCCAATGCGCTCACCGGGCCGCTGAACTCGCGGCCCCGGCTGTCCTTCGCATCGCTCAGCAGGAAGTCGATGCCGGGGCCGTGCGTGACCACGACGATCTTCGCCTTCGGCTCCGCGTTCAGGTGGTTCGTGATGTTCGCCAGGATGGCGGCGCTGCTCTCCACGCCGGTGTTGACGTGGTAGACCACCTTGGTCTCCTGCGCGCCCGCGAACGTGGCGACCATGGCGAGCAGGAAAGCGATGAATGCGTGTCTCATGGGGAAACCCTCTGGCTGTTGTCGTTGCCCGCAAAATATCATCTTCTGCTTATATTTACAGCCGGGCAAGCCCGCGGCCTTCGCCGCCCAGCCCGCAGGAGACGACCCACGATGTTCCCGTGCCGGCCCACCGCCGTTCGCGCGAAGGCGCTGCTGATGTGCGCTGCGCTCTGGCTGAGCGCCAGTGCCGCGTTCGCGGCCCCCGAGATCCGCCCGCTGCCGGTGGCGCCCGACATCTACTACGTGCAGGGCATCCCCGCGCTGGGCTCGAAAGAGAACCAGAACTTCATCTCCAACGCCGGCTTCGTCGTCACGCGCGACAGCGTCGTGATGATCGACGCGCTCGGCTCGCCCGCCGTCGCCGAGCGCATGGTGCAAGAGATCCGCAAGCTCACGCCCAAGCCGATCAGCCACGTCATCCTCACGCACTACCACGCCGACCACATCTACGGCCTGCAGGTGTTCAAGGCGCTGGGCGCGCAGATCGTGGCGCACACGCGGGGCAAGAGCTACCTCACGTCCGACACCGCGCGGCTGCGGCTCGAGGCCTCGCGCCAGGAGCTCGCGCCATGGATCGACGAGCGCACGCGGCTGGTGCCGGCCGACGTGTGGATCGACGGGCGCACCGAGCTCACCATCGGCGGCACGCGATTCGTGATCCAGCCCGCCGGCCCCGCGCACACGCCCGAAGACCTGGCCATCTTTTTGCCGCAGCAGAAGGTGCTGTTCACCGGCGACATCGTGTTCCGCAACCGCACGCCCTACGTGGGCTCGGCCGACAGCCGGCACTGGATCGCGTCGCTCGACGCGCTGCTCGCGCTCGACGCACGCACCATCGTGCCGGGCCACGGCCCCGCGTCGGACGACCCCGCGCAAGACCTGCGGCAGACGCGCGACTACCTCGTCTTCCTGCGCGGCGCGATGCAGAAGGCCGCCACCGAGATGACGCCCTTCGACGAGGCCTACGCCGCCACCGACTGGTCGCGCTTCGAGGCCTGGCCGCTGTTCAAGGTGGCCAACCGCATGAACGCCTACAACACCTACCTGCTGCTGGAGCAGGAGGCGCGATGAGCGGCGACCGCACGCGCCGGCAGCTCGTCGCGGGTCTTGCCGCGTGGTGCGTCGCGCCGATGGCCGTGCATGCGGCCGATGTGCAACTGCCCGCGCCCGTCTCGCTGGCTGGCGCGCTCGCCGCGGCGCTGGCCCGCGCGCAACCGCTGGTCGTCATGGCCAGCCTGCAGGGCTGCCCCTTCTGCAAGATCGCGCGCGAGCACTACCTCATGCCCGAACTCGCCGCGGGCCTGCCCGTGGTGCAGATCGACTTTCGCGACGCGCGCACCGTGCGCGACTTCGACGGTTCAGCACGCACGCACGACGCGCTCATCAAGGCGTGGCATGTCAGCGTCGCGCCGACCGTGCTCTTCTTCGGCCGCAACGGCCGCGAGGTCGCCGAGCGCCTGACCGGCGGCGACTCGGACTTCTACGGCGCCTACCTCGAAGCACGCCTGCAGCAAGCGCGCACCGCCGTCCGAAGCTGACGTTATGCATGGCGAAACCGAACGGGTTTCCCCCAAGAGCAAAGCCCTTCCCTTGTTCACGATCGTCCCTAAAATCAATACATAACGATTTACTTATTTAACGATGAAACCGGCCGCTTCGGGGCGCGTTTCGAGGAGACCGAATTGAAGTTGCTGCTGCCGTCGCTCGCCGTCGCTGTCACCGCCTTGCTGCTGTCGACACCGGCCCTTGCCAACAAGGAACTGGCCCAGAAGAACGCCTGCCTCGCCTGCCACGCGGTCGACAAGAAGCTGGTCGGCCCCGCCTACCTCGACGTCGCGAAGAAGTACACCGGCCAGGCCGACGCGCTCGCCGCGCTCACCGCGAGCATCCAGAAGGGCAGCACCGGCAAGTGGGGCGCCGTGCCCATGCCCGCGCAGCCCGCGATGAGCGAGGCCGATGCCAAGGCGCTGGCCGCCTGGGTGTTGGGCGGCGCCAAGTAAGGCCCACGGACGCGACGCGATGAGCGGCAGCATCCAGCAGACCGGGCAGGTGCGCAAGGCACCCGAGAACTTTCTCGACGCGCAGGGCGTGCGCGCCGTCTTCGCCGAAGCCGGCAAGGGGCGGCGCGACTTCATCCGCAACGCTTTCGCCGCCGCCGTTGCAGGCACGGCGGCCACGTCGTCCGCGCTTGCGCAAACGCGCACCGCCGTGGGCGACGGTGACCCCGCGATATTGAACCTGCCCGCGCACAGCACGGGCCTCGGCCAGCCGGTCGTCACTGACGGCTACGGCAAGCCTTCCAAATACGAAGCCAACGTGCAGCGCCGCCAGAGCCCGGGGCTCACGCCGACCGCGCAGGCCTCGGTGTCGTTCGCGCCGCTGCAGTCGCTGTTCGGCATCGTCACGCCCAGCGGCCTGCACTTCGAGCGGCACCACCAGGGCTGGTGGGACATCGATCCGTCCAAGCACCGCCTGATGGTCAACGGCATGGTGAAGACGCCGAAGGTCTTCACGCTCGACGAGCTGATGCGGCTGCCCTCGGTGTCGCGCTTTCACTTCATCGAGTGCGGCGCCAACACCGGCATGGAGTGGGGCAACGTCGCCGTGCCCACGGCCCAGTACACGCACGGCATGCTGTCGTGCAGCGAGTTCACCGGCGTGCCGCTGATCACGCTGCTCGAGATGGCGGGCGCCGACCTGAAGGGCGAGCGCTTCGTGCTCGCCGAAGGCGCCGACGGTTCGTCGATGACGCGCACCATTCCCATGAGCCTCATCCGCTCGGGTGAGGTGCTCGTGGCCTACGGCCAGAACGGCGAGATGCTGCGGCCCGAGCAGGGCTACCCGCTGCGGCTCGTGGTGCCCGGCGTGCAGGGCGTGAGCTGGGTCAAGTACCTGCGCCGCATCGAACTCGGCGACCAGCCCTACGGCGCCAAGGACGAGACCGTGCACTACGTCGACCTGATGCCCGACGGCCAGCACCGCCAGTACACCAGCATCCAGGAATGCAAGAGCGTCGTGACCACGCCTTCGGGCGGGCAGATGCTGCTCGACAAGGGCTTCTACAACATCACCGGCCTCGCATGGTCGGGCCGCGGCAAGGTCAAGCGCGTGGACGTGAGCGTGGACGGCGGACGCAACTGGCGCACCGCGCGGCTCGAATCGCCCGTGCTCTCGAAGTGCCTCACGCGCTTCAACATCGACTGGGTGTGGGACGGCACGCCCGCCATCATCCAGAGCCGCGCGATGGACGACACCGGCTACGTGCAGCCCAGCTACAAGCAGCTGCGCGCGGTGCGCGGCACGCGTTCGATCTATCACAACAACGCCATCCAGTCGTGGCAGGTGCAGGCGAACGGGGAGGTGGCGAATGTCCAGCTTTCCTAAGCGCGCGCTGCTGTTGCTGGTCCTCGCTGGCAGCGCTGCGGCATGGGCGCAACCGAAGACGGCAGGCTATGCTGGCATCGGCCGCGACGCCACGCCCAAGGAAGTGGCCGCGTGGGACATCGACGTGCGTCCCGACTTCAAGGGCCTGCCGCCCGGCTCGGGCTCCGTCACGCGCGGGCAGGACCTGTGGGAAGGCAAGTGCGCTTCGTGCCACGGCGTGTTCGGCGAATCGAACCAGGTGTTCAGCCCGATCGTTGGCGGCACCACCGCAGAAGACATCAAGAGCGGCCACGTCGCACGCCTGAAAGACCCGGCGTTCCCCGGCCGCACCACGCTGATGAAGGTCACGAGCCTGTCGACCGTGTGGGACTACGTGTACCGCGCCATGCCGTGGAACCAGCCCAAGTCGCTGACGCCCGACGACGTGTACGCCGTCACCGCCTACATGCTGAACCTCGGCGGCATCGTGCCCGACGACTTCACGCTGTCCGACAAGAACATCCGCGAGGTGCAGGCCCGCATGCCCAACCGCAACGGCGGCACCACCGCGCATGCGATGTGGCCCGGCAGCGAGTTCGGCCGCGCGACGAAGCCCGACGTGTCGGCCGTGGCCTGCATGCGCGACTGCGTGCCGGCGGCGTCGTCCGTCGCGCAACTGCCGGCGCATGCGCGCGGCAGCCACGGCAACCTCGCCGACCAGAACCGGCTGGTGGGCGCGCAGCGCGGCATCGCCACCGCAGCGCCTGCGGCTGCTGCCGTGAAGACCAGCGCACCGGCCGCGGCCCCGAAAGTGCCCGTGGCGCTGCTCGAGAAGAACAGCTGCACCGCCTGCCACGGCATGACGCAAAAGCTCGTCGGCCCCGCCTTCTCGGACATCGCGAAGAAGTACCCCGGCCAGGCCGACCACCTGCTGCAGAAGATCAAGGCAGGCAGCACCGGCGTCTGGGGGGCGATCCCGATGCCGCCGCAGACCCTCGGCGACGATGATGCCAAGGCCATCGCCCGCTGGCTCGCCGATAGCGCCGGACCATGATTCGACAGGAGACAACCCCATGAAAAACCGCAGACAGATGCTCACGCAGTCCGCCGCCCTCGCAGGCCTGGCGGCCACCGCCGGCTGGCTCCCCGCCACCGCCCTCGCGTATTCGAAAGACGCCTTCGACGCCAAGAGCGTGGCCGACGCGCTCAAGGCCGTCGGCGTCACCGGCGCGCCCACCGAGAGCAAGGACGTCACCATCACCGGCCCCGACATCGCCGAAAACGGCGCCGTGGTGCCGCTCAGCGTGGCCACCGCCTTGCCCGGCGTGAAGCAGCTCATGCTGCTGGTCGAGAAGAACCCCAACGCCGTGGTCGCGATCTTCAACACCTCGGAGTTCGTCGAGTCGAACTTCACCACGCGCGCCAAGCTGGGCCAGTCGTCCGACGTGTACGCGATCGCGGTCATGAACGACGGCAAGGCGCTCTTCGCCAAGAAGGAAGTCAAGGTCACGCTCGGCGGCTGCGGCGGCTGAGCGACGGGCTTCACACACAGAACACGACGAGAAGAAGGAGACCACCATGGCAGATCCCATGCGCATCCGCGCCCAGGCCGCGGGCGACAAGACGACCGTGCGCATCCTCATGGCGCACGAAATGGAAACCGGCCAGCGCAAGGACGCCGCCGGCAAGACCATCCCCGCCTGGTTCATCCAGGAGGTCACGGCCTCGCTCAACGGCAAGACCGTGCTCACGGCCGACTGGGGCCCGGCGGTGTCGAAGAACCCCTTCATGCAGTTCACGCTGAAGGGCGCGAAGGCCGGCGACAAGATCGCCGTGACCTGGAAGGACAACCGCGGCGACACCCGCACCGACGAAGCCACCGTCAGCTGACGCTTTCTTCGCCCACGCGGGCGCTCGCTCGCGTGTTGTGTTCCCCACGAAAAAAAAAGGCGGCCCCATGAGGACAACCACATGCCTGAGCCTGCTGGTGCTGGCCGGCAGCATCGCACTGCCCGCCGCGGCGCAGAAGACCACGGCCGAAGGCATCGCCGAGTACCGCGCGCTGCTGCAGGACGGCAACCCCGCCGAACTGTTCGAGGCCAAGGGCGAAGACCTCTGGAAACAGAAGCGCGGCCCCAAGGCCGCGTCGATGGAGAAGTGCGACCTCGGCAAGGGCCCGGGCGTGGTGAAGGGCGCGTTCGCCGAACTGCCGCGCTACTTTCCCGACACCGGCCGCGTGCAGGACATGGAGTCGCGCCTGCTCACCTGCATGGAAACCTTGCAGGGCTTCGACGCCGCCGCCATCGCCAAGACGCCGTTCGGCCAGGGCGAGCAGAAGAACCTCGAGGGGCTGGTGGCGTGGATCTCGGCCGAATCGAAAGGCCTGCCGCTGAACCTGCCGCAGTCGCATGCGAGCGAGCGCCGTGCGTACGAAGTGGGCAAGCGCCTGTTCTTCCTGCGCGCCGGCCCGCACGACTTTGCCTGCGCCACCTGCCACGGCGCCGACGGCAAGCGCATCCGCCTGCAAGACCTGCCCAACCTCACGAAGAACCCCGGCGCCGGTGAAGGCTTCGGCGCCTGGCCGGCGTACCGCGTGTCGTCGGGCGAACTGTGGGGCATGCAGCGTCGACTGAACGACTGCTTCCGCCAGCAGCGCTTTCCGTACCCGGGCTACGCCAGCGACGTGACCGTGGCACTGGCCGTGTACATGGGCGTCAACGGCAAGGGCGGCAAGACCACCGCGCCCGCCATCAAGCGCTGAAGGAGCCACGCCATGAAGTCTGATCATTTCTTCGGCCTGGCCGCCGTGGCCTGCGCGCTCACCGTGTTCGGCTGCGCGTCCGTCGACAGCGCGGCCGAGCTCGACAAGCTCACCGCCGACGCGCTGCAGCGCTCCTTCCGCGACCAGGGCATCGCCAAGGTCGACCGCCTCGTGCAAGACCCGGCCAACCTCGCGTGCAGCGAAGCCGAGGCCAGCGGCAAGCCGCTGGACGACCAACGCACCAAGGAGATCGAGGCCGCCAACATGAAGACCGTGCGCTGGCCGTCCGATGGCAAGTTCGTCGGCGACTGGCGCGAGGGCGAGAAGATCGCGCAGAACGGCCGCGGCCTCACCTGGACCGACGCCGCCAACGCCGCCAACGGCGGCAATTGCTACAACTGCCACCAGATGTCGAAGGAAGAAATCTCCTTCGGCACGCTCGGCCCGAGCCTGTATCACTACGGCAAGCTGCGCGGCGTGAGCGACCCGGCCAGCGCCGCGTCCAAGCCCATCGTCGAATACACCTGGGGCAAGCTGTGGAACGCGCGCGCCTACAACGCCTGCTCGAACATGCCGCGCGTCGGCCATTCCGGCATCCTCAACGAGAAGCAGATCCGCGACGTGATGGGCTTGCTGCTCGACCCCCAGTCTCCCGTCAACCGCTGAACGCCCGGCCTCTCTCTTCATGAACCTTTCCAAGCGCGAGTTCGTCCAGATGCTCGGTGCCGGCGCTGTCGCCGGGCTGGGCCTGGGCCGCCACGGCAGCAGCATGGCCGCCGGCCTCGACGGCATGTACACCGTGCCGGCCTTCGGCAACGTGTCG
The DNA here is from genome assembly GCF_059416345.1 of Variovorax sp. GW821-FHT09D07. Lineage (NCBI taxonomy): Bacteria > Pseudomonadati > Pseudomonadota > Betaproteobacteria > Burkholderiales > Comamonadaceae > Variovorax > Variovorax sp. GW821-FHT09D07. The sequence goes on along the minus strand of NZ_JBWKOY010000003.1, from coordinate 52,614 downwards.
ATGCTGCACATGACCGACTGCCACGCGCAGCTCAAGCCCCTGTACTTCCGCGAACCGGGCGTCAACATCGGCGTGGGGAATATGCGCGGCAAGGTGCCGCACCTCGTGGGCGAACACCTGCTCAAGGCCGCCGGCGTGAAGCCCGGCACGCGCATGGCGCACGCGCTCACCTACCTCGACTTCGACAAGGCCGCGCAGCGCTACGGCAAGGTCGGCGGCTTCGCGCACCTGGCCACGCTGGTGAAACAGCTCAAGGCCAGCCGCCCCGGCGCGCTGCTGCTCGACGGCGGCGACACCTGGCAGGGCTCGGCCACGTCGCTGTGGACCGATGCGCAGGACATGGTCGACGCCTGCAAGCTGCTCGGCGTCGACGTGATGACCGGGCACTGGGAGTTCACCTACGGCATGGCGCGGGTGCAGCAGATCATCGAGAAGGACTTTGGGGGCAAGGTCGAGTTCGTGGCGCAGAACGTCAAGACCGCCGACTTCGGCGACCCGGTGTTCAAGCCGTATGTGATGCGCGAGATCAACGGCGTGCCCTGCGCCATCATCGGCCAGGCCTTCCCGTACACGCCCATCGCCAACCCGCGCTACATGGTGGCCGACTGGACCTTCGGCATCCAGGACGACAACCTGCAGCGCGTGGTGAACGAGGCGCGCGGCAAGGGCGCGCAGGTGGTGGTGGTGCTGTCGCACAACGGCATGGACGTCGACCTGAAGATGGCCAGCCGCGTCACCGGCATCGACGCCATCCTGGGCGGCCACACGCACGACGGCACGCCCATGCCCACGCTGGTGAGCAACGCGGGCGGCAAGACCATCGTGGTCAACGGCGGCTCCAACGGCAAGTTCCTCGGCGTGATCGACTTCGACGTCAAGGGCAAGAAGGTGAGCGACTTCCGCTACCGCCTGCTGCCCGTGTTCTCCGACCTCATTCCGGCCGACAAGGAGATGGACGCGCTCATCACCCGCGTGCGCGCGCCCTACGAAGCCAAGCTGGCCGAAACCCTCGCCCACACCGACGGTGCGCTGTACCGGCGCGGCAACTTCAACGGCACCGGCGATCAGCTGCTGCTCGACGCGCTCATGGAAGTGCAGGACGCGCCCATCGCCTTCTCGCCGGGCTTTCGCTGGGGCACCTCGCTGCTGCCCGGCCAGGCGATCACGCGCGAGTGGCTGATGGACATGACGGCCACCACCTACTCGTACGCGACGGTGACGCAGATGACCGGCGAGACGCTCAAGACCGTGCTCGAAGACGTGTGCGACAACCTCTTCAACCCCGACCCCTACTACCAGCAGGGCGGCGACATGGTGCGCGTGGGCGGGCTGCAGTACACCTGCGACCCGACCGCCGCCATGGGCCAGCGCATCCAGGACATGCGCCTGGGCGGTAAGCCCATCGACGCCAGCCGCAGCTACAAGGTCGCGGGCTGGGCGCCCGTGAGCGAAGAGGCGCGCACCGCCGGCAACAAGCCGGTGTGGGAAGTCATCGAGCCGTGGCTGAAGTCGCGCAAGGTGGTGACCACGCGCCGGCTCGACGAACCCGTGCTGAAGAACATCGCGCCGAACCCCGGCCTGGGCTGAATGGGGCCCCGCACGCGCGGGGTCGCTCCCTAGAATCGGGGCATGTCCATCGCGCAGCTTTCCCTTCTCACCACGCTCGCGCTCGTGGCGGCCTTCGTGCTGTCGGCGGTGTTCGGCGCCGTCGCGCGCGCCACGCGCTTTTGCACCATGGGCGCGATCAGCGACGTGGTGGCGCTGGGCGACTGGACCCGCGTGAAGCAGTGGGCCGCGGCCGGCGGCGTGGCGCTCATCGGCTTCTCGGCGCTCGTGTTCGCGGGGCTCGTCGATGCCGACCGCACGCTCTACGCTTCGCACCAGATCCTCTGGCTCGCCGCGCTGGTTGGCGGCCTGCTGTTCGGCGTCGGCATGGTGCTGTCTTCGGGCTGCGGCAACAAGACGCTGGTGCGCCTGGGCGGCGGCAACCTCAAGGCATTGGTGGTGCTGGTGCTCATGGGCGTGTCGGCCTTCGCCACGCTGAAGGGCATCACCGCGGTGCTGCGCGTCGCGACCGTCGATGCGGTGCACATCGACCTGGCGATGAATGCGTCGCTGCCCGATGTGCTGGCCGCGTCTTTCCAACTGAAGGCGTCTTCGCTGCGCCTCGCGCTCGGCCTCGTGCTCGGCGGCGCGTTGCTCGTGTGGGCCGCATGGGGCCGCGCGACGCGCGACGTGCGCAGCCTCGTCGGCGGCATGCTGATCGGCGCGCTGGTCGTCGGTGCATGGTGGCTCAGCGGCCACTGGGCGGTGGTCGAGGAGCATCCGCTCACGCTCGAGCACGTGTTCCTCGCCACCAACTCCGGCCGCGCCGAAGCGCTGAGCTTCGTGACGCCGGTGGCCTACGCGCTCGACTGGCTCATGTTCTACAGCGATGCCAACAAGCGCCTCACGCTGGGCATCGTGTCGGTGGCCGGCGTCGTGGCGGGCGCCGCGCTGCATGCGCTGTGGTCGCGCGAATTCCGCTGGGAAGGCTTCGCCGGCACCGGCGACCTCGCGCACCACGCGACGGGCGCGGTGCTCATGGGCATCGGCGGCGTCACGGCCATGGGCTGCACCATCGGGCAGGGCCTGAGTGCGCTGTCGACGCTGAGCATCGCGAGCCTGCCGGCCATCGCGGGCATCGTCATCGGCGCGGTGGTAAGCCTGAAGTACCAAAGCTGGCAGCTCGAACGCACGCTCTGATTTCCAGCGCCGTGCGTTGAAGCGAATCCTCACAATTTAGTTCGGCGCGCGGGGCGTTTTTCGCGCGTTCGCGACGATCGGGCGCGGTGGTGCTGGCTATCATTTTCCGCACCTGATGCCGCTGCGAACGATGGCCTTCATCGACGGGCGCGGCACCGAACAACCACAACCGAGGGAGAGCGCCATGACTGCGCACAACAACCGATCGGCGCGCACGCGCCTGTTTGCCTTGAGCCTTTGCTTCTGTGCCGTGCTCGCGGCCTGCAAGGAAGACAACAAGCCGACGCCGGCGGCAGCCTCGCCATCGCCGTCCGCATCGGGCAAGACCCAGCCCGCCAAGGACCCGGCCCGCGTGCAGGCCGCGGCCCGCACCACCTACAGCCAGGGCTACAACCGGCTCATCGACGACAACCGCAGCGTGGGTGCCAAGTACAAGAGCTACGTGCAGATGAACGTGAACGGCAAGTCGCCGAGCGGGAACTCGTTCTATGGCAGCCCTTCCGATGTGCAGTCCATCGTGGACGACCTGAAGAAGGCCCGCGCCGACGGCTCGGGCGACGCGGCGCTCGACGCGGCCGTCGATGGCGTGGTGGCCACGGGCGAGAAGCTCGTCGCCGTCTGGACGCCGATGGACCCGTACTACCGGTCCAAGAGTTTTCTCGAAGACAAGTGGGTCAAGGGCCGCGCGGCCGACGCCGACATGAACGCCGGCTTCAAGGGCCTGCTGGCCAGCATCGACACGCTGGGCGGCGAGCTGGACCGCGTGCAAGAGGCGTCGCGCACCGAACGCATGGCCAAGCTCAAGGCCGAGGGCGACATGCTCAACTACCACACGCTGGCCTCGATGGCGGTGGCCAAGAAGTTCGTCAACGGTCTCGACCAGATCGACGGCCTGAAGAACAAGGACGCCGTCGCCAAGGTCGATGCAGCGGCCAGCGAGTTGCAGGCCTCGCTGGAAGAACTCTCCAAGGCGCTGGAAGAAGCCAAGGCCGCAGCCAAGGCCAAGGGGGAAGCAGGCAAGGCGCCCAACTACAACTACGAGTCGCTGCACGGCAGCCTGCTGAACATGATCGGCCAATGGCGCACGTTCAAGGACAGCAAGTTCCCGTCGACGTACAAGAACATCGTGAGCTACTACAACTCCGCCGTGGGTTCGTACAACCGCGGCTTCGGCCGCTGACCCCCGCCATGGGCACCGCGCGGGTTCTTTCGCGCGGCGGCGTCGCGGCCCTGGCGGTCGCGGCGCTTCTCGTTGCGACGGGGTTGGCGGGATGCGGCAGTGCCCGCGAGACGCAGCAGATTCCCGTCTCCGCGTTCCGCAACTACGGCGCGTCGCCGCTGCAGCACACCTTCTACATCGGCTCCGACGCGCGCTTCCACCGCTTCCAATGGTCCAACGGCAAGCAGGGCGGCACCTGGCTGATCGCGCGCGCCGAGATGGACATCGTCAACGAAAAATCAGTCGACGACCCGCGCGCCGCCCGCGCCGGCTACTTCCTGAGCCGACGTGACGACGGGCGGTGGATGGCGCACTGAGCCTGTCGCTCGCCCGAATCAGGGCACCACGTCCATGACCACCGGGTAGTAGATGTCATAGACAGGGCCTCCGTCCGGGGTGTAGCGGAACTGAACCTGTGCGCTGTAGTGTCCGGGCGGCAGGCATGCACCCGACCCGATCGGCAGATAGCATGCGCGTTCTTCCCCCACCAACTTCGCCCCTCGCATGACCCTCTCGACGAGAAACCTGAAGGCGCTTCCAGACATTCCGACGTTGAAGCGACTGACCCAGTCTCTTGCAATGCTCGACGCCATGCTCTCGCCGGAGTGGGAGTACCGGTACTACGCGTTCAACGCCGCGTGGTCGGATGAGGCGGCGATGGCATCGATGCGCAATGGTTCGGGCGATCATTGGTTTGCCATCTTCTGCCAGGCCGGCGTCGCGCTCCACGGGCTTGCGCACGAGGCTCCGGCATTCCGGCCGGGGACGCCATGGCCCGGAATCTTCGAACGACTGCCGGCGGAGTTCCGCGCCAACCTGCTGGAAGAGCCGGCGTTCACGACCAGCGACAGCACCTTCTGTCTCTGGCGCCTGAGCCATGAAGAACGCTGGACTTGCGGACCGGTCGAGCTTCCGCCGGGGGAGGATCCGGATGGTTCCGTCGAGCTGCTTGGCATCCTCGCCGGCCGGCCCGAGCAGTACGTCGAATTCGCGACCGACTACTACGAACGCGACCTCGACCTGGGCGATGTCGAGGCGATCTATCGGCACCAACCGCTCAGCGACGCGCTCGTCCGGCGATTCAATCCCGACCTCGACATGGCGTCGCTCGGAAATGACATCGCCGAGATCGGGTATCCCCGGCAGGTAGGCTGACAGGGCCGCGCCATCGGCAACAGCCTCGGCTGTTTGAATGGCCCCGGCTCCCTTGCTGGAACTCGCCGAGGCATTCGACGCGGCGCATCAGGCGGGCCTCACCCTCTGCGTTGCCGGCGTTTTTACGCTTTCTTTACGCCCCCCCACTCACTCTTTCCCCCGGTTTTACGCACGCCTGCCGAGACTCCTTTCATCTTGTTTGCAGGAGTGATGAATGGACATCGTCTGGATGGGCGCCTTGCTGGCGCTGTGGGTCGTGGTGGCGGCCATGGTCGTCGGGCTGAACCGACTCGAAGGGCCGCAAAAGCCGCACGCGGGCGTTGAGACAACGCGCACGCCGGGAGATGCATCGTGATCGGCCTCGAAGTGCTGTACGGCTTCGGCGCGCTGGTCGCCGTGGTCCTGTTCGCGTACCTGGTGTTCGCGCTGATCTGCGCCGAGGAGTTCTGACATGGAAACCTCGGCCTGGGTCTTGCTGGCCCTTTTTCTCGGCGCGCTGCTGGTGCTGGCCTGGCCGCTGGGCAAGCTGCTGGCCGCGCTGTGCGCCGAGCGCGTGCCGCGCTGGATGCAGCGCGTCGAAGCGCCGCTGTACCGGCTTGCGGGCACGCAGCCCGAGCAGTCGATGCACTGGCTGCGCTACGCGCTGGCGCTGCTGGCGTTCAACGCCATCGGCGCGATCTTTCTCTATGCCTTGCAACGCCTGCAGGGCGGGCTGCCGTTCAATCCGGCGGGCATGGGCGCGGTGTCGCCCGACTCGGCCTTCAACACGGCGGTGAGCTTCGTCGCCAACACCAACTGGCAGGGCTACGCCGGCGAGTCGACCATGAGCTACCTCACGCAGATGCTCGGCCTGGCGGTGCAGAACTTCCTGTCCGCCGCCACCGGCATCGCGGTCGCCTTCGCGCTGGTGCGCGGCTTTGCGCGCCGCGGTGACGGCAAGGGCCTGGTCGGCAACTTCTGGGCCGACGTGACACGCGTCACGCTGTGGGTGCTGCTGCCGATCTCGTTCGTGCTCGCGCTGTGCCTTGCAGGGCAGGGCGTGATCCAGAACTTCGACGCCTACAAGAGCGTGCAGACGGTGGAAGCCACGGCCTTCCAGCAACCGAAGAACGGCCCCGACGGCCAGCCGCTGAAGGACGACAAGGGCGCCCCCGTGATGGAAGACGCCACCACCCAAACGCAGACGCTCGCCATGGGCCCGGTCGCTTCGCAGGAAGCGATCAAGATGCTCGGCACCAACGGCGGCGGCTTCTTCAACGCCAACTCGGCGCACCCCTACGAGAACCCGACCGCGTTCAGCAACCTGCTGGAGATGCTGGCGATCTTCCTGATCCCGGCGGCGCTGTGCTTCGCCTTCGGCCGCGTGGTCGGCGACCTGCGCCAGGGCTGGGCCGTGCTCGCGGCGATGACGGTGCTGTTCGTGGTGGCGGTGCTGGCCGTCACGCCCGCCGAGCAGGCCGGCAACCCGCTGCTGGGCCCGCTGGGCGTGGACCAGGTGGCCAGCGCGCTGCAAAGCGGCGGCAACATGGAAGGCAAGGAAGTGCGCTTCGGCATCGACGCCTCGGCCCTCTTCGCCGCCGTGACCACCGCCGCCTCGTGCGGCGCGGTGAACGCCATGCACGACTCGCTCACGCCCATCGGCGGCATGGTCCCCATGGTGCTGATGCAGCTGGGCGAGGTCGTCTTCGGCGGCGTCGGCAGCGGCCTGTACGGCATGCTGGTGTTCGCCATGCTCGCGGTGTTCATCGCGGGCCTGATGATCGGGCGCACGCCCGAGTACCTCGGCAAGAAGATCGAGGTGCGCGAGATGAAGCTGATCTCCATCGCCATCCTGGTCACGCCGGTGCTGGTGCTGGCGGGCACGGCGCTGGCGGTGAGCGCGGGTGCGGGCAAGGTCGGCATTGCCAACCCCGGCGCGCACGGCTTCTCCGAGGTGCTGTATGCGCTGACCTCGGCCGCCAACAACAACGGCAGCGCCTTCGCGGGCCTGTCGGCCAACACGCCGTTCTACAACGGCCTGCTCGGCCTGGCGATGTGGCTCGGGCGCTTCGCGATGATCGTGCCGGTGCTCGCCATTTCCGGCGCGCTGGCCGCCAAGAAGCGCCTGCCCGTCACCAGCGGCACGCTGCCCACGCACGGCCCGCTGTTCGTCTTCCTGCTGATCGGCACCGTGCTGCTGGTCGGCCTGCTCAACTACGTGCCGGCACTGGCCCTGGGCCCGATCGTCGAACACCTCGTGCTCTGGAAATAAGAAGGAGCGCACCATGACTGCCAAAACCAAAACCTCTCTTTCGCTGTTCGACGCAGCGCTCGTGAAGCCCGCGCTGTGGGGCGCCTTCGCCAAGCTGAACCCGCGCACCCAGTGGCGCAACCCGGTGATGTTCATCGTCTACATCGGGAGCATCCTCACGACGCTGCTGTGGGTGCACGCGCTGAGCTTTCCGGGCGACACCGGCATGAAGCCCGCCTTCGTGCTGGCCGTGACCGTGTGGCTGTGGTTCACCGTGCTGTTCGCCAACTTCGCCGAAGCGCTGGCCGAAGGCCGCAGCAAGGCGCAGGCGGCCTCGCTGCGCGGCCTGCGCAAGGACACCTGGGCCAAGAAGCTGAAGGACCAGCAACAGCCGCACCACGGCGCGCCGTGGCTGCCCGAGCAGGCGCCCAACCTGCGCAAGGGCGATGTCGTGCTGGTCGAAGCCGGCGACGTGATCCCGCTCGACGGCGAAGTGATCGAAGGCGTGGCCTCGGTCGACGAAAGCGCCATCACCGGCGAATCGGCGCCCGTGGTGCGCGAATCGGGCGGCGACTTCTCGGCCGTCACCGGCGGCACGCGCGTGCTGTCCGACTGGCTGGTGGTGCGCATCTCGGTGAACCCCGGCGAGTCGTTCCTGGACCGCATGATCGGCATGGTCGAGGCGGCCAAGCGCCACAAGACGCCGAACGAGATCGCGCTGACCATCCTGCTGGTCGCACTGACGATCGTGTTCCTCATGGTCACCGTCACGCTGCTGCCGTTCTCGGTGTTCAGCGTCGAGGCCGCGGGCGCGGGCACCGTGGTGTCGCTCACCGCGCTGGTCGCGCTGCTCGTGTGCCTGATCCCGACCACCATCGGCGGCTTGCTCTCGGCCGTGGGCGTGGCCGGCATGAGCCGCATGATGCAGGCCAACGTGATCGCCACCTCGGGCCGCGCGGTGGAAGCCGCCGGCGACGTCGACGTGCTGCTGCTGGACAAGACCGGCACCATCACGCACGGCAACCGCCAGGCCAGCGCCTTCCTGCCTGCGCCCGGCGTGCCGAAGGGCCGCCTCGCGCGCGCTGCGATGCTCGCCTCGCTGGCCGACGAAACGCCCGAGGGCCGCAGCATCGTCGAGCTGGCGCGCCGCGACGGCCTCGAAGCGGCGTCGGTCGACGGCGCGCGCTTCGTGCCCTTCACCGCGCAGACCCGCATGAGCGGCGTCGACCTGCCGGCCGCGCCGAACAGCCTGGACGTCGATGCCATCGTGCTGCGCAAGGGCGCGGTCGACGCGGTGCGCCGCCATGTCGAATCGCTGGGCGGCAGCGTGCCGGCCGAGATGCTGCGCGCCGCCGAAGAAACGGCACGCCGCGGCAGCACGCCGCTGGCCGTGGCTGAAGGCAACCGCGTGCTCGGCGTGGTCGAGCTCAAGGACATCGTCAAGACCGGCATCCGCGACCGCTTTGCCGAACTGCGCCGCATGGGCATCAAGACCGTGATGATCACGGGCGACAACAAGCTCACGGCCGCCGCCATTGCGGCCGAGGCCGGCGTGGACGACTTCCTGGCCGAGGCCACGCCCGAGGACAAGCTCGCGCTGATCCGCAAGTACCAGGCCGAAGGCCGGCTGGTCGCGATGACCGGCGACGGCACCAACGACGCCCCCGCGCTCGCGCAGGCCGACGTGGCCGTGGCCATGGGCAGCGGCACGCAGGCCGCGAAGGAGGCCGGCAACATGGTCGACCTCGACTCCAACCCGACCAAGCTGCTCGAGGTGGTGGAGACCGGCAAGGCGCTGCTCATGACGCGCGGCTCGCTCACCACCTTCTCGATCGCGAACGACGTGGCGAAGTACTTCGCGATCATTCCGGCGATCTTCGTGTCGACCTACCCGCAGCTCGGCGCGCTCAACGTGATGCGCCTGGCCAGCCCGTCGTCGGCCATCCTGAGCGCGGTGATCTTCAACGCGCTCGTCATCGTGTTCCTGATTCCGCTGGCGCTCAAGGGCGTGCGCTACCGGCCGGTGGGCGCCGCCGCGCTGCTGCGCCGCAACCTCGCCATCTACGGCCTGGGCGGTTTGCTCGTTCCTTTCATCGGCATCAAGTTGATCGACTGGCTGCTGGTCGCAGTCCATCTGGTCTGAGGAGTTCTTCATCATGAAAAACAACAACGGCAGCATCGTCCGCCCCGCGCTCGTGCTCTTCGCATTGCTGAGCGCATTCACCGGCCTGCTCTACCCGGCGGCCGTCACCGGCGCCGCGCGGGCGCTGTTCCCCGCGCAGGCGGCGGGCAGCCTGGTGATGCGCGACGGCAAGCCCGTCGGCTCCGCGCTCATCGGCCAGAACTTCAGCGACCCGAAACACTTCTGGGGCCGCCCGTCGGCCACCGCGCCGCAGCCCTACAACGCGAGCGCCTCGGGCGGTTCCAACCAGGGCCCGCTGAACCCCGCACTGGCCGACGCCGTGAAGGCACGCGTCGAAGCACTGCGCGCGGCCGATCCGGGCAACACCGCCCCGGTGCCGGTGGACCTCGTCACGGCCTCGGCCAGCGGGCTCGATCCCGACATCAGCCCCGCCGCCGCCCACTACCAGGCCGCCCGCGTGGCGCGCGAACGCGGCGTGCCGATCGATCAGGTGAACGCGTTGATCGCGAAGAACACCCAGTCGCCGCTGTGGGGCGTGCTGGGCGAATCGCGCGTCAACGTGCTGGCGCTGAACCTGGCGCTCGATGCTTCTTCGACGGTGCGTTGAGGAGAAAACAACCATGGCCTATGCCGCCTACCGTGAACACCCTGTCGCCGTCGTGCGAAGTCCGATCGCGCCGCGCACGACGCAGTTCCACGTGCTCGACGTCACCGTCTGCTGCGCCGACGCGCTGCGCGTGCGCCGCAGCATCGCCGCCTGCGCCGAGGCCGGCGTGGTGCGTTGCGAGCCGCTGCTGCACGCCTGCAGCTCGCAGGAAAGCGACGCACCCTGCGTGCGCCTGATGATCCGCTTTCCGACCGCGCGCTACGCCGAGGTGCTGCACCGCCTCATCGAGTGCGTGCCGTCGGGCGAGATCGGCCGGCTCATGAGCTGGCGCGATCACCTCGCGCGTTGCGGCCTGCGCCATGGTCACTGACCTGTTGCACGCGCTGCTGGCCATGGCGGCGCTGTTCGTGCCGCTGGGCTTCGCTTGGTGGGTGCTGTCGCGCACCGCGCGCCGACACTCACGGCGGCGCAAGAACGGACCGCCAATGCGCTAATCTGCGCGCTCCCATGCCCGAGACCCGCCCCGACCCCGACGCCCTGCTCGCGCAACTGCGCAGCGACGAGGCGCGCGCGCTGCGCGGCAAGCTGCGCATCTACTTCGGTGCCAGTGCCGGTGTGGGCAAGACCTGGGCCATGCTCAGCGCCGCCCGGCGCGAGCGCGAGGCCGGGCGCGACGTGCTCATCGGCGTGGTCGAAACCCACGGCCGCAGCGAGACCGCCGCGCTGCTCGCGGGGCTCGACACGCTGCCGCTGCGCGAGGTGCCTTACCGCGGCCGCACGCTCGCCGAGTTCGACCTCGACGCCGCCCTGGCGCGCAGGCCCGCCGTGCTGCTGGTCGACGAACTGGCCCACACCAACGCGCCCGGCTCGCGCCACGCCAAGCGCTGGCAGGATGTGCAGGAGCTGCTGGCCGCCGGCATCGAGGTGTGGTCGGCACTCAACGTGCAGCACCTGGAAAGCCTCAACGGCACCGTCGGCGCCATCACCGGCGTGCGCGTGCACGAGACCGTGCCCGACACCGTGCTCGACGAGGCCGACGAGGTGGTGCTGGTCGACGTCACGCCCGACGAACTCACGGCGCGGCTCGCGGCCGGCAAGGTCTACCTGCCGCAGCAGGCCGAGCGCGCCGCACAGAATTTCTTCCGCAAGGGCAACCTGATCGCGCTTCGCGAGATCGCCCTGCGCCGCACCGCCGAGCACGTCGAGGACGACGTGCGCGGCTGGCGCGTCGAACAGTCGGGTCCCGGCGGCAATGGGCAGGGCGGCGCGGCGCTGCAGGCCTGGAACACCTCGGGCGCGATCCTCGCCTGTGTCGGCCCGCACGAGGGCGCGGCGCAGACCGTGCGCACCGCCGCGCGGCTCGCGGGCCAGCTCAACGTGCGCTGGCATGCCGCGTATGTCGAGACGCCGCGGCTGCAGCGCCTCGATGCGGCACAGCGCGACCGCATCCTCGCCGTGCTCAAGCTGGCCGAGGAACTGGGCGCGGCCACGGCCGTGCTCACCGGCGCCGACGTGGCGGAGCAACTGTCCGAGCAGGCGCGGCGCCTCAACTGCGCGACGCTGGTCATCGGGCGCGCGGAGCCCGTGCGCAGCTGGCGGCGCTGGTGGGGCGCGTCGGCCGTGCCGCTGGCGCGCGCGCTGGCGCAGCGGGCACCGGCGCTCGACATCCTCGAAGTGGGCCGCGCCGACAGCGCGCGCCGCCTGTCGCAGGCGACGCTGGTTGCCACGCAGGCCGACGACGATGAGCGCGCGCAGTCGCGCTGGCCCGGCTACGCCTGGGCCGCGGCCACCAGCATCGCGCTCACGCTGCTGTGCACGCCGCTCACGGGCGTGCTGGAGCTGTCCAACATCGTCATGCTGTTCCTGCTCGGCGTGGTGGGTGTGGCGATGCGCTTCGGGCGCGGGCCTTCGGCGCTCGCGGCCATGCTCAACGTGGCGGCCTTCGACTACTTCTTCGTCGCGCCGCGCCTGTCCTTCGCGGTCAGCGATGTGCAGTACCTGCTGACCTTCGCCGTGATGCTCGGCGTCGGCCTGCTGGTGGGCCAGCTCACGGCCGGGCTGCGCTTCGCGGCCGGCGTGTCGACCAGCCGCGAGCGCCGCGCGCGTTCGCTGTTCGAGCTCACGCGCGAGCTCTCGGCCGCGCTCGAAAGCACCCAGGTCGTCGCGCTCGGCGCCGCCGCCGTGCAGGCCCACTTCGGCGGCCATGCGCGCGTGCTGGTCACCGACGCGGCCGACCAGCTCGTGCCCCCCGCCGACCCGCCGCCCGGCTTCGATGCGCAGGTCGCCGACTGGGCCTTCCGCCACGGCCAGCCCGCCGGCCTGGCCACCGCCACGCTCGCCGCCCAGCACTGGCACTACGTGCCGCTGCGCGCGCCCATGCGCGTGCGCGGCGTGCTCGCGCTGTGCCCGGCCCGCCCGCGCTGGCTGCTGATTCCCGAGCAGGCGCAGCAGCTGGACACGCTGGCGCGACAGATCGCCATCGCGCTGGAGCGCGTGCACTACGTCGAAGTCGCGCAGCGCGCCGTGGTCGAGATGGAATCGGAGCGCCTGCGCAACGCGCTGCTCGGTGCCATCTCGCACGACGTGCGCACGCCGCTCACCGCGCTCATCGCGCTGGCCGAGTCGCTGCAGACCCTGCCGCCCGAAGAACACGGCGAGGCCGCGCGCGCCATCGTCACGCAGGCTCATGCACTGCATGCGCTCGTCAGCAACCTGCTCGACATGGCGCGCCTCGAAAGCGGCGTGGCCGGCGGCGCGGTCAACCTGCGGCGCGACTGGCAGTCGGTCGAAGAAGTGGTGGGCGCCGCCATCCGCGCCGCACGCCCCGCGCTGCGCGGCATGACCGTGCAGACCGCGTGGGACCCCGAGCTGCCGCTGGTCGAGTTCGACGCCGTGCTCATCGAGCGCGTGCTCGTCAACCTGCTGGAGAACGCCGCCAAGTACGGCGCCGCGCCCATCGAGGTGGGCGCGCGCGCCGAGCCCGCCGCGCTGGTGCTCACCGTGCGCGACCACGGCCCCGGCCTGCCTGCCGCGCTGCACGGCCGCGAGCAGACCCTGTTCGACAAGTTCACGCGCGGCGAAGCCGAGTCCGCCACGCCCGGCGTCGGCCTCGGCCTGGCCATCTGCCGCGCCGTGGTGAGCGCGCACGGCGGCGAGATCAGCGCGGCGAATGCGCGCGACGGCGGTGCAGAATTCACCGTCACCTTGCCGCGCCGCGAGCCACCCGAACCCGCTGAAGCCCAGCTCTGAAATCCGCCATGCCATCCCCCACCGCCATCGTGATCGAAGACGAGCCGCAGATCCGCCGCTTCGTGCGCGGCGCGCTCGAGGCCGAAGGCTGGCAGGTGCACGAGGCCGGCACCCTGCGCGATGGCCTCGCGGCCGCCGGCACGCGCCAACCCGACCTGCTGGTGCTCGACCTGGGCCTGCCCGACGGCGACGGCGTGTCGCTGATCCGCGATGTGCGCGGCTGGTCGCAGGTGCCGATCATCGTGCTCTCGGCCCGCACCGACGAAGCCGACAAGATCGCCGCGCTCGACGCCGGCGCCGACGACTACCTCACCAAGCCCTTCGGCACCGGCGAACTGCTCGCCCGCGTGCGCGCCAACCTGCGCCGACCGCGCGCCGCGGGCGGCAACGGCGACGAACCGGCCGCCGAGGCCGTGTTCCGCTTCGGCGAGATCGAACTGGACCGCGCCGCACGCATCGTGCGCCGCGCCGGCGCCGAGGTGCACCTCACGCCGACCGAGTACCGCCTGCTGTCGGTGCTGGTGGCCAACGCCGGCCGCGTGCTGACGCAGCGGCAGCTGCTGCGCGAGGTGTGGGGCCCGTCGCACACGGACCAGAGCCACTACCTGCGCATCTACATGGGGCATCTGCGGCAGAAGCTGGAGGCCGATCCGGCGCAGCCGAAGCATCTGTTGACGGAGACGGCGGTGGGGTACCGGCTGGTCGTCTAGTCAGCGCTTCAAGCCGAGCAGCTCGCGTGCAACCACCCAGCGGTGCACTTCGCTCGGACCTTCGTAGATCCGCATCAGGCGCGCTTCGTTGGCCATCTGATGCAGTGGCATTTCCTTGGTCATGCCCATGGCGCCGAACATCTGCATCGCGTGGTCGATCACTTTCCCCGCCATCTCCGTGGCGAACACCTTGACCATGGAGACCTGGCTGCGCGCCTCGTCGCCACGATCGATGCGCGCGGCTGCTTCGTAGGTCATGAGTCGACAGGCGTGAATGCGCGTGGCCGCGTCGGCAATCCACCATTGCACCGTCTGGCGCTCGGCGAGCGAGGCGCCGAAGGTGCTGCGCTGCGGTGCGTACTCGCACATCATGTCGAGCGCGCGCTGGGCGCGGCCGACGCACCATGCGGCCATCTGCAGGCGCCGGCTCGACAGGCGCGCCTGCATCGGTGCGAACCCCTGGCCTTCCTGGCCGAGCAGGCGTGCATGCGGTACGCGACAGTCTTCGAGCAGCACCTCGTAGGTCGAGACGCCGCCGATCATGGGGATGCGACGCTCGACGCGAAAGCCCGGGGTGTTGCGGTCGACGATGAACGCCGAGATGGCTGGGCGCCCCACCTTGGTCTTGTCCGTGACGGCCATGACGATGGTCCAGTCCGCGCGCGCGGCGCGGCTGATCCAGATCTTCCGACCATTGAGAACCCAGTCGTCGCCGTCGCGCACGGCGCGCGTCGACATGGCCGAAGGGTCGGCGCCCGCGCCGGGCTCCGAAATGGCGATGGCCGAAACCGTCTCTCCGCGTGCGTAAGGGGCCAGGTAGGCGGCGCGCTGCGCGTCGTTGGCGGCGGTCAGCAGCATCCGCAGGTTGGGCGAGTCGGGGGGCAGCTCGTAGGGCGTGATGGTCTTGCCGAATTCTTCGTTCACCCCGACCATCGCCACCACCGGCAGGTCGAGGCCCTCC
Source organism: Variovorax sp. GW821-FHT09D07 (assembly GCF_059416345.1). NCBI lineage: Bacteria > Pseudomonadati > Pseudomonadota > Betaproteobacteria > Burkholderiales > Comamonadaceae > Variovorax > Variovorax sp. GW821-FHT09D07. Next base: position 37,595 of record NZ_JBWKOY010000003.1, on the reverse strand, counting down.
ATTTCGGCGGGTGCATCGAGGCCCCACAGGCCACGGGCCTTCGACACGGTGTCCAGCCGCGCGTGCTCATCGGCCGACAGCTCCCAGGGTTCGCCGGTCGCCTCCCGTTTCAGCAGGGCCGGTTCCAGCGGCAGCAGGTCTTCGCGCACGAAGCTGGCGACAAGCTCCTTGAGCGTCTGGTGTTCGGGGTCGAGTTCGAAATTCATTCAGGTACTCCGTCGTTGTCTGTGCAAAGCTGATCGAGTGGTCGCTCAGCGACCGGTGAAGCGCGGTGTGCGGCGCTCGGCCATGGCCTTGACGCCTTCACGGAAGTCTTCGCTCAGGAATTGCACCTGTTGCTCGGCCAGCTCCCGTTGGTTGATTGCGCGCACGTCCTGCGCGCAGCCGGCGCGCAAGGTGGCGCGCGTGCTCTGTACCGCGAGCGGCGCCGACCCGGCGATCTCCTGGGCGAGCGCCTGCGCGCGGGCCAGCACCTCGTCGGCCGTCACCAGCTCGTCGACCAGGCCGATGGCCAGCGCTTCGGTGCCGTCGATGCGGCGGCCCGTGTAGAACAGCATCGAGGCCCGCTGCATGCCGATCAGGCGAGGCAATGTGTGGCTCAGACCGAAGCCGGGGTGAAAGCCCAGCCGGTTGAAGTTGACGCTGAACCGCGCCTGCACACAGCTCACGCGAAAGTCGGCCACCAGCGCAAGCCCGACGCCCGCGCCCACCGCCGCGCCTTGCACCGCCGCGACCAAGGGCTTTCGGGCGTCGAAGAGCCGCATGGCGTGGGTGTAGAAGTCGGCGGGGTCGACGGCCTGGCCGCCCGAGGGAACGCCCGAGAAGTCGGCGCCGGCACAGAACGACTTGCCTTCGGCCGCGAGCACGATGGCGCGGCAGTCCGCATCGTCGTCGAGCGCGGCCAGGCGATCGGCCAGGTCGCGCATCGTGGCGGCATCGACAAAGTTGTGCGGGCCGCGCCGCAGGGTCAGCGTGACGACATGGGCGTCGCGGCTGTGGGAAATGGAGGGCGAATCGATCATTGGAGTTCGATCCTTGCGGCCGCCGCGATGCGCTTCCAGACGGCGATCTGTTCGCGCTGGAAGTCGCGCAGCTCGTCCTGGCCGCCTTTCATCGTGATCACGTTCTGCTTGGCGTAGAACTCTCGCGTCTCGGGCATGGCGAGGATCTTCACGAACATGTCCGACAGCTTGTCGACCACCGGCTTCGGCGTGTTGGCCGCCACGGCGACGCCCGTCCACGTGTCGGCGCTGAAGCCGCCGATGCCCTGTTCCTGCGCGGTGGGCACATCGGGCAGGCCGGCAAGGCGCTGGTCGGCCGCAATGGCGAGTGCGCGGATCTTGCCGCCGCGCAGCAACTCCATGGTGGCGGTGATGTCGGAAAAGCCCAGATCGGTCTGCCCGGAGAGGGTGGCGTTGACTGCATCGGGCGCGCCCTTGTAGGGCACGTTGAGCAGCTGGATGCCGGCCTTGTCGGCGAACAGTTCGCCCATGAGCTGGTAGGCGGCCGACCCCGATGCATAGGTGCGCTGCCCGGGCTTGGCGCGCGCCGCATCGATCAGGTCCTTGAGTGTCTTGTAGGGCGAGTTGGCCGGCACGATGAGCACGATGGGCGAGCGCATGAGCGTCGAGACCGGGGCCAGGTCCTTCACCGGGTCGTACGGCAGTTGCTTGAACAGCGCCACGTTGGTGGCCAGCGTCGAGTTGCTGCCCATCAGCAGGGTGTAGCCGTCGGCAGGCGCGGAGGTCACGGCTTTCACGGCGATGAAGCCGTTGGCGCCCGCGCGGTTCTCGACGATCACCGGCTGTCCTGCCAGCTCGCCCAGCTTTCGCGCGAAGAAGCGTGCGCCGACGTCGGTGCCGGAGCCGGGCGGAAACGGTACGACGAAATGGATCGGCTTGGACGGATAGGTCGCGGCGGCCTGTTGTGACTGGGCCTGCGCGAACGGTGCCGCGGCGGATGCCAGCGCGGCCGTGAACGCCGCGGCGCGCAGCATCTTCGACAAAGGGTTCATGAACGTGTCTCCTGTGGTGGAGGTCGGATTCTATGAAGTTACTTGTTGATCGACAAGCAAGTTGATAAGATGACCCTCACCACATCAGCAGAGAACCTTCATGGAAAAACGGCCCCCCACGACACCAGCGGCGAGCGGACCGCTCAAGGGCGTTCGCGTGCTCGACCTGACCTCGGTCGTGCTCGGACCCGTTGCCACGCAGATCCTGGGCGACTATGGCGCCGACGTCATCAAGGTCGAGCCGATCGAAGGCGATCTGATGCGCGCCAACGGTGTGTCGCGTCACACCGGCATGAGTTCGATCTTCCTGGCCATCAATCGCAACAAGCGCTCCCTGGCGGTCGACCTCAAGAGCGCCGAAGGCCGGCAGATCCTGCTCGAACTCGCGGCGGACGCCGATGTCTTCGTGCACAACATGCGCGTTCCCGCCATCGAACGCCTGGGCCTGGGCTACGACGCGCTGCGGGCGGTACGCCCCGACATCGTCTACTGCGCGGCCACCGGCTTCGGCCAGGACGGCCCGGACCATGCCAAGCCTGCGTTCGACGACATCATTCAGGCCGCCAGCGGTGTCGCGGGGCTGATGTGGCAGTCCACGGGAACGGCTGACTACGTGCCCACGCTGATGGCCGACAAGACCACCGGCATCGTGGTCGTCAATGCGGTGCTTGCGGCGCTGTTCCATCGCGAGCGCACCGGAAACGGCCAGTACGTCGAAGTGCCCATGCTCGAGACGATGGTCGAGTTCACCATGGTGGAGCACATGGGCGGGCTCGCCTTCGATCCGCCGACCGCACCCGCGGGCTATGGGCGCGTGGTGAGCGGCGGGCGCAAGCCGGCACCGACGTCGGACGGCTACATCGCCATGCTGCCGTACAGCCCGCAGCAGTGGCTCGCGCTGTTCCGCCGCGTGGGACGGGAAGACCTGGCGGGTGCCTACGACCTGTCGGACCGGCACAAGCTCAACGCGAGCGTCCGCGAGCTCTATCGCGAGCTCCACAGCCTGACACCGACGCGCAGCACCGCCGCGTGGGTCGCGATCTGCGAAGAGCTCGACATTCCCGCCACGCAGATCTGGCGCATCGACGACCTGCCCGAGCACCCGCACCTGAAAGCGGTCGGCATGTTCCAGCCGATGGACCATCCCTCGGAAGGCGCCCTGCAGACCACGCGGCCGGCCACGCTGTTCGGCGCGACGCCGGCGCAGATCCGCAGCGGTGCGCCGCTGCTCGGGCAGCACTCGAACGAGATCCTCGGGGAGCTGGGCTATGCCGGCGACCGGATCGACCGGCTGCTCAGCGCCGGCGTGGTCAAGGATGCCGCATCGCGTCGTTAGACTTCGGGCCCATGAGGACCGCCGCCAAATCGCCGAACACCACGCTCCCTCGCCGAACGCAGATGGAGCGCCGCGCAGCGGCTGAGGCACGCCTGCTGGAAGCGGCCCGCGAGATCGTGTCGCGCAAGGGATGGGTCGGGATGACGCTCGCCGAAGTGGGCGAGGCGGCCGGCTACAGCCGGGGCCTGGCGGCGCACCATTTCGGAAGCAAGCCTGCGCTGCTGCGTGCGCTGGCTGCCTACATCAACCAGAATTTCATGCACGAGCTCGAGCGCAGCCCTCCGGCCGACGAGGGCATGGCATCGTTGCTTTCCTTCGTGGACGTGTACCTGGGGCGCGCCGATGGCGGATGGACCAACACCCGCGCCTTGCTGGTGCTGATGGCCGAGGCCACCACCGACGATTCCGAAACCGGCGAAAGCCTGGGGCGCTACAACCAGAGCGTGATCGACTTTCTGGCGTTGCACTTCCGGGCCGCCATCGCTGCAGGCGAAATGCGAAAGGGCGTCGATCCCGCCACGGCTGCCGTCATCGTGCTGGGGGCGCTGCGTGGCGTGATGCTGCAGGCGCTGCTGAAAGAATCGACGGTCGACTTGCGCGCGGTGCAAAAAGAGCTGTCGACGATGATTGTTCAAAGCTTCGCGCAAGACCCCGACGCATGGCAGGGGCCCCGCAGCCGCAATTCGCGGCCGAGGTGAGGGGCCGCGCCGGCTGAATCGAGCCGAACGCCGGGTTGCGGGCCGGGCCGATGGTCTTGCGCCCAGGCAGGTGTCAGCCCGTCAGCCCCTTGTTCGGATTCAGCAGGAATTTCTCCCCGGTAGCCTGCTTCCCATACACCCCGATCGCATCGAGCTGCAGCGCCTCGACCAGCGACACCTCCCGCGTGTAGTGGCTGGCAAACGTCGTCTTCAACTCCGCCACCACGCGCGAACGCAGCCGCTGCGTGCCTTCATCGCCCAGCTTCTGCAGGAACGGGAACAGCAGCCAGCCGCCCATGCCCCAGGCCATGCCGAAGTTGCGCACGAACTCGGTCGGGCTGCGGTCCAGGCCGCCGTAGATGTAGACCTGCTTGTGCGTGGTCGAGCCGTAGCGGCTGTATTCCTTGGCCGTGCGGTTTAGTGCCGCTTCCATGCAACCGAGGATCTGGCCGGCCAGCTTGCCGCCGCCCGTGGCGTCGAAGGCCAGCGTGGCGCCGGTGGCGACCAGCGCGTCGGTCAGCTGTTCGAGGAAGTCCGGCGAGCTGGCGTTGCAGACGTACTTCGCGCCGATGCCGCGCAGCAGCGCTTCCTGCTCGGGCTTGCGCACGATGTTGACGAGGTCGATGCCGTCCTTCTGGCAGATCTTGTTGAGCATCTGGCCCAGGTTGGACGCGGCCGCCGTGTGCACCAGCGCCTTGTGGCCTTCGCGCTTCATGGTCTCGACCATGCCCAGCGAGGTCAGCGGGTTCACGAAGCACGACGCGCCCTCGGCCGGCGTGGTGCCCGCCGGCAGCTCGAGGCACATCGCCACGGGCACTGCGCGGTACTGCGAGTACATCGCGCCGCCGATGGCCGCCACGGTCTTGCCCAGCAGCGCCTGCGCAGCCGGCGACGAACCGGCCTTGACCACCACGCCCGCGCCTTCGTTGCCCACCGGCATCGACTGGTCGAGCCGCGCCGCCATCGAGGCGCGCGCGCGTTCGGGCACCGTGGCGGTGACGACGGGGCGATCGGCCGTGCCGGAGGCCACGGCGGTGCTCATGTCGGCGGCGCCGAAGAGCAGGCCCAGGTCCGACGGGTTCATCGGCGAGGCCTCGACGCGGATCACCACCTCGTGGGCCTGCGGTTCGGGCATCGGGTCGTCGTGCAGGGAGAGTTCGAGTTCGCCGTTGGAACGGACGAGGGAGCGCAGTTGGAGTGCCATGGGAAAGCCCCTGTGAAAGGTCGTTCGGAGATGGCCATCGGCCACGGGGCGGCCAGTATAGGAGCGGGTGCGCGCGCCTGCTGGCGCCTTCAAGACACCATGGGGATCACCGGGGCATGGGCCAGCGCATGGCGCATCCGCAGCGGATCGAGCCGCTCGATGTAGCGCGGAATGTTGCGCCACAGCGTGTGGTACCCATAGCCGCCGCGCAGCATCTCCTGGCGCGCGCTGTCCTTGTCCCAGTCCTGCACGGCCATGCGGTAGACGGCCGCCACCACGCCCGTGCGGTCGGCGCCGTGCATGCAGTGGATGAGCACCGGCCCCTGCTTTTCGGCCTCGCGCATCGCGACCAGCGCGCGCAGCACCTTGGCGTCGTCGATGGCCCAGGTGTTGATCGGCACGCGCACCAGCCGGATGCCGCTGCCCGCAAACACCTTCCGGTCGTCGTTGAAGGAGCGCAGGCTCACGACGGTGCGGATGCCCAGCGACTGCAGCGCCGCCACGTTCGCGCGCCGCGGCTGCGCGCTGCGGTACAGCGTGGGCGTGATGCGGTGCAGGTTCTCGACCTGCAGGGCATCGAGCGGATCGGCCCAGTGGTCGGGGCGCAGGTCGGCGGTGTCTTGCTTCATCGTGCGCGGCGCGGCCAGTGGCGGCGTACCAGGATCAGCAGCGCCACCGCGAGCCCGCCCCAGTAGTCGACCGGCGCGCCCCACAGCCAGTGCTTGTGCCAGAAGGCCTTCACGGGGTTGAAGTTCTCGAAGCCGAAGGCCGGGTTGATGAGAAACCACAGAAAGTCTTCGCAGACCCAGAACACGATCAGCCCCGCGAGCGCCAACCCCCAGTCGCGCAAGGTCCAGCGTCCCTGGAAGGCCAGCGGCGAGAAGAACACCAGCATCATGAAGGTGAACACCCAGGCGTGGTACCCCGTCATCGCGCGCCCGCCCCAGAACAGGTCGAGCCAGATGTTGTTCTCGATGCGCCAGGTGGGCAGCGAGGTCGCCCAGCCGGCACCGCCTTCGATCTGGATCTCGGCGTTGGCGAAGAAGAACGCCATCGTCACGACCCACGCGAGGTAGACCAGCGTGCGGCCGATGCCGGGCCGCGGCTCCACGGCTGCGCCGCTCATGCGCCGAGGCCCAGCACGCGCTGCAGCACCGCGCGCGCGGCCTGCGGCTTGCCCAGCGCGCGGCTGCGCGCGGCCATGGCTGCGAGCTTGGCGGGGTCGGCCATGAGGCGCGCCACCTTGTAGTCCAGGCCGATGGCGTCGTAGGCCAGCCAGGCCGCGCTTTCTTCCATGAGGAAGCCGGCGTTGTGCTCTTCCTGCCCCGGAATCGGCGAGATCAGCAGCATCGGCTTGCCCAGCGCCAGGCACTCCGACACCGTGAGGCCGCCAGGCTTGGTCACGACCAGGTCGGCCGCGGCCATCATCTTGTGCATCTCGTTCGTGAAGCCGACGGCCACCACGCGGCCTGGATGGCGCTGCGACAGCGCCTCCAGCCGTGCGTGGGCTTCGGCGTTGCGGCCGGCCACCGCGATGACCTGGAAGGGCGTGTCGCCGCCCAGCGCCAGCACGCGCTCGACCATGCTCGGCAGGTCGCCCACGCCGGCACCGCCCGACGCCATCAGCAGCACCGGGCGCGCAGGGTCCAGGCCCAGCGCACTCGCGCAGGCGGCGTGCGCGAGCTCGGGCGCATCGGGCTCGGAAAAGGCCGGCATCACCGGAATGCCCGTGACATGCACGCGCTCGGGCGGAATGCCGCGCGCGCGCAGCCGGAAGGCGACTTCTTCCGTCGCCGCGAGGTAGCCCGTCATGCCCGGCACCAGCCACATGTTGTGCAGGTCGTAGTCGGTGATCTGCAGCCACACGGGGCACTCGATGCGGCCCCGGTTGCGTTCGCGCATCAGCAGCTCGGCCGGCAGGAAGTGGGTGCAGATCACGGCGTCGGGCTTGGCGCGGCGGATCTCGCGCACCAGCGCCCCGGTGCTCAGGCGCTCGATGCCGCGGCGCAGCCGCTGCGAGGGCGCGTGGTGCGGCGTGACGTCGGTGCGCTGGTGCAGGTACGACCACAGCTCGGGCGCGCGGTTCACCAGCTGCAGGTACCAGTCGGTGTACACCTTGCGAAAGCCCGCCGGCACATGGGCCATGGCGTCGACATGCACCGCGGTGTGCGGCGCAAACGACTGGGCGAGGGTGGCTTCAAGCGCCTGGGCGGCGCGCACATGGCCGTTGCCGGCGCTCACACTGAGGATCAGGAGGTGGGTCATGCAGTAGGGGTGCCGGCGGCGTGCCGATTGGCGCGCATTATCGCCACGCATTGCGACACATCGGCCCCGGGCATGGCGCGGCGCCCGCCATCGGCGAAAATGTCACGGGACGCCCCGTCCCGCGGGCTGTGCACCGCCACCCCGCCAGCCGCAACCATTGCTCCCATGACCGACACCGCTCCCACCCCGATCCGCCTCAACAAACGCATGGCCGAACTCGGCCTGTGCTCGCGCCGCGAGGCGGACGACTGGATCGCGCAGGGCTGGGTGCGGGTCAACGGCAAGCCCGCCGAGATGGGCGTGAAGGTCACGCCCAGCGACCGCATCGAGGTCGACAAGGCCGCCAAGGGGCAGCAGGCGAACCAGGTCACGATCCTCATCAACAAGCCCATCGGCTACGTGAGCGGGCAGGCCGAAGATGGCCACGAGCCGGCGGTCACGCTGTTCACGCCGCAGAACCGCTGGTCGGAAGACAACGCGCGCTTCTTCTTCGGCCCGCAGCAGCTGCGCGGCCTGGCGCCGTGCGGGCGGCTGGACATCGACTCCACCGGCCTGCTCGTGATGACGCAGGACGGCCGCATCGCGCGCCAGCTCATCGGCGAAGACTCGACGATGGACAAGGAATACCTCGTGCGCGTGGCCTACCACGGCCTGGACCAGCCCGCGCCCACCGGCCAGTTGGTGCGCCTGGACGACGACGACCCGGTCACCACCAACGTGCAGGCGGTGTTTCCGCCCGCCATGCTGGCCCGGCTGCGGCACGGCCTGAGCCTGGACGGCCAGGCGCTCAAGCCGGCGCGCGTGGAGTGGCAGAACCCCGAGCAGCTGCGCTTCGTGCTCACCGAAGGCAAGAAGCGCCAGATCCGCCGCATGTGCGAGTTGGTCGGCCTCAAGGTGGTGGGCCTGAAGCGCGTGCGCATCGGCAAGGTGATGCTGGGCAACCTGCCGGTGGGCCAGTGGCGCTACTTGGCGCCGCACGAGAAATTCTGACGACCTGCCCATGGCCGTGGTGCTGAGCCGGCGTGCGCTGAACCGGGCCACGCTGGCCCGGCAGATGCTGCTGGCGCGGCGCAAGGCGAGCGTCGTGCAGGCCATCGAGAAGCTGGCCGGGCTGCAGGCGCAGGCGCCCAACCCGCCCTACATCGGCCTGTGGAGCCGGCTCGAAGGCTTTCACCGCGCGCAGCTGACCGACGCGCTGAAGAACCGCCGCATCGTGCGCATGTCGACGCTGCGCGCCACCCTGCACCTGATGACCGCCCCGGACGCGTGGGCCTGGCGGCCGCTGCTCGAGCCCGTGCACCAGCGCGGCCTGTCGGGCCTGCATGCGCGGGCCCTCGAAGGCGTCGACCGCGCGGCTGTGGTGAAGGCGGGCCGCGCGCTGCTCGACGATGGGCCGCTCACCGGCACCGCCCTCGGCCAGGCTTTGGCCGCGCGCTGGAAAGACCACGCGCCGGCCTCGCTCGCCGCGCTCATCCGCAACAACGTGCCGCTGGTCCACCTGCCGCCCGCGGGCAGCTGGAATTCGCACCAGAACGCGCTGCTGCAGCCGCTCGGTGACTGGCTGGGCGATGCCACCGGCGAGATCGCCGCCGCCACGCAGGACGACCTGCTGCTGCGCTACCTCGCCGCCTTCGGCCCCGCGACGCTGGCCGATGCCGGCGCGTGGTCGGGCCTCACGGGCTGGAAGGCCGTGGCCGAACGGCTGAGGCCGCAGCTGCGCGTGTTCACCGGCGACGAGGGCCAGGAGCTTTTCGATCTGCCGCGCGCGCCGCGCCCCGACCCCGACACGCCCGCGCCGCCGCGCCTGGTCGCTGAGTGGGACAACCTGCTGCTCTCGCACGCCGACCGCCGCCGCGTGCTCGACGAGGCGCACCGCGCCCGCGTGTTCACCATCAACGGCATCGTGCGCGGCACGGTGCTGCTCGACGGCTTCGTGGCGGGCACCTGGAAGATCGAGCGCGCGACGCGCACGGCCACCGTGGTGCTGGAGCCCTTCACGCGCTGGTCCGCGGCCGACCGGCGCGGCGTGGAGGAAGAGGCGCTGCGCCTGCTGGCCTTCGCCGCGGACGCAGAGAACGAGCAGCACGCCGTCCGCGTCCTGCGGCCCTAAGCCCCGCCTAAGTCTTCGCGCCTACGCTGCGCCGAGGCGCAGGGCCCCTGACGATCATCCCGGTCGCGTGCTACCTTGCGCGCAAAGGAGTCGCCGCGATGCGCGTGCTGCTGGTGGAAGACGACGAAATGATCGGGCGCAGCCTGAAGCAGGCGCTCGAGGGCGCGGGCTGGTCGGCCGACTGGGTGCGCGACGGCGAGCTGGCGCACAGCGCGCTCGGCGACGGCGGCTACACCTGCGTGCTGCTCGACCTGGGCCTGCCCCGCCAGGACGGCACCGAGGTGCTGCGCCGCGCGCGCGAACGCGGCGACGCCACGCCCGTGCTGGTGCTCACCGCGCGCGACGGCCTGGACGACCGCATCCACAGCCTGGACCTGGGCGCCGACGACTACCTGCTCAAGCCCTTCGAGTTCCGCGAGCTGCTCGCGCGCATGCGCGCCGTGGTGCGCCGCCGCGACGGCGCCGCGCATTCGCTGATCGGCACCGCCGCGCTGCAGCTGGACCTCACGACGCGCGAGGTGGCGGTCAACGGCGTGCGCGAGGCGCTCACGGCGCGCGAGTTCGCGTTGCTGCACGCGCTGCTGGAGCGGCCCGGCGCCATCCTCTCGCGCGAGCAGCTCGAGAACCGCATCTACGGCTGGGGCGACGAAGTGACCAGCAACGCCATCGACGTGCTGATCCACGGCATGCGCCGCAAGCTCGGCGCCGACGCCATTCGCAACGTGCGCGGGCTGGGCTGGCGAGTGGCGGCATGACCGGTGCCGCCCGCCGCTGGTGGCGCCCGCGTTCGCTGCGCACCCAGCTGCTGCTGTGGCTGGTCACGCTGCATGTGGTGGCGGCGGTGCTCACGGCGTGGTTCTCTTTCCTGGCCTACGGCAACCTCGTGCACAACGCGCTGGACGACCAGATGCGGCTGGTGGCCGAGTCCTACGCGGGCAACGACCCGCCCAAGACCCCGCGCGCGATGGACGGCGAAGCGGCCTTCTCGCGCGGCGCCTTCGTGGTGCAGATCTGGAGCGCCGACGGCGCCACCTTGCGCGCGAGTTCGTGGCCCGCGCTGTCGGTGCCGCTGCAGCCCGGCAGCGGCTTCAGCGACGTGCACGCCGAAGGGCCCGCGCATTCGCGCTGGCGCGTGTTCACGGCCGAGCCCGCGCCGCATGCCGACGCGCCGCGCGTGCAGGTGCTGCAGAACGAGGACTACCGCCATCGCCGCGCACTGCGCCGTGCCTTGCTCGAAGGCCTGCCGATCGCGCTGCTGCTGCCGGCGGCGCTGCTGGTGCTGTGGCTCATCGTGTCGGCCGCCTCGCGCTCGCTGCGCGGCGTGGCGCGCGACGTGGCCTCGCAGGACGAGCGCCGCCCCACCGAGCTGTCGCTGGCGCGCGTACCCGACGAGATCGCGCCGCTGGTGGGCGCCTTCAACCACCTGCTGTCGCGCGTGCGCAGCGCCTTCGCCACGCAGCGGCGCTTCGTGCAGGACGCGGCGCACGAGCTGCGCACGCCGATGGCCGCCATCGGCCTGCAGATCGAGAACCTGCGCGCGCACGTGCCGGCCGGCGAAGCCACCGAGCGCTTCAACCAGCTCGAGGCCGGCGTGACGCGCGCGCAGCACCTGATCGAGCAGCTGTTGCAGCTGTCGCGGCAGGACGCGCCGCCCTCGGATGCGCCGGGCGAGCGGGTCGACATCGAGGCGCTGCTGCGCGAGAGCCTGGGCCAGCGCATGGTGCTGGCCGATGCGCGGCGCATCGACGTGGGTTTCGAAGGCCTGACCGGTGCGGTGGTGACTGCGCCTGCGTCCGAACTGCGCAGCGTGTTCGACAACCTGATCGACAACGCGCTGCGCTACGCGCCCGAAGGCGGCGTGGTCGATGTGCGGCTGCACCGTGTCGACGGGCAGGCGGTGGTCGATGTGCTGGACAACGGACCGGGCATTCCGCCGACCGAACTGGAGCGCGTGTTCGACCGCTTCTTTCGCGTGCCCGGCGCGGCGGCGGGCGGCAGCGGGCTGGGCCTGGCGATCGCGCGCACGGCGGCCGAGCGGCATGGCCTGCGCATCGAGTTGCGCAACCGCGACGACGGACCGGGGCTGAGGGCGCGGGTGCTGCTGCCGACGTAGTCATCGCGCGGTGCTCACTCCGGGCTCATTCTTCGCTCACGCTGGCCTCAGTCAGGCTGCCTAGAGTGGCTGCAGGTCCTGCTGCGCGCGGTCCGCGCGACGGCACCGGACCGGAGACAACCTGCCCTCAGGAGAACACACCATGCGCACTTCGTTCCAACTTCTTGCCGTTGCTTCCTTCGCCGCGTTCGCGGCGCTGGGCACGGTCAATGCCTCCGCCGAAACCACCGACGGTTCGGACTTCCATCCGCTGCAGTTGAATTCGCCGGAGAACCCGGAAGTGCAGGCCGGCGCGATGGCGGCGGCACGTCCGAGCGGCACGGAGCCCATTGGCCAGTCGACGTCGGCGCCGGCGATCAACGGGATGACGCCGGTGTCCGACATCCAGGCCGGCGCCTATGCGGCGTCGCACCCGACGGGCACCGAGCCCATCGGGCAATCGACTTCACTGCCGATGGTGAAGTCGGGCAGCGGAAGCTGAGCTAGCCTCCGCTGCGGAAAGCTCAGTCGTCGTTGCTGCTGAGCAGTGCGCGGTAGATCACCGCGCCGATGATCGCGCCCACGATCGGGGCGACCCAGAACAGCCACAGCTCCGACACCGCGTACGACGGGCCGAACAGGGCCGGGCCGGTGCTGCGCGCCGGGTTCACCGAGGTGTTGGTCACGGGGATCGACACCAGGTGGATCAGCGTCAGGCACAGGCCGATGGCCATGCCCGCGAAGCCGGCTGCCGCGCGCTTGGCGGTGGCACCCAGGATCACGATCAGGAACACGGCGGTCATCACCACTTCGCTGATGAGGGCGGCCGTCATGCCGTACTTGCCGGGCGAGTGCTCGCCGTAGCCGTTGGTGGCAAAGCCGCCGATGTCCGCGCCTGGCTTACCGGTGGCGATCAGGTACAGCACGCCGGCCGCCGCGATGGCGCCCAGCACCTGCGACACGATGTAGCCCGGCAGCTGCCCGGCCTTGAAGCGGCCTGCGGCTGCGAGGCCGATCGACACGGCCGGATTGAAGTGGCCGCCCGAGATCGGACCGAGCGCATAGGCGCCGGTGACCACCGTCAGGCCGAAGGCCAGCGAGACGCCGAGCAGGCCGATGCCGACGCCCGGAAAGGCCGCCGCCAGAACTGCGCTTCCGCAGCCTCCGAGCGTGAGCCAGAAAGTACCAATGAATTCTGCAGACCACTTTTTGTAGGTACTGTGTTCCATAACGCTCCATCCTGAAGTTGAGAAAGCACGCACGGCGGGAGCCGAACGCGGGCCGCATTCTAGGAACGGGAAATGGAGGCGTCGAGCAAACCGGCGCGCTTAGCGGCAACTGTTCACGAATGCTGTGGATTTGTGCCCTGCAGCATTTGCAAATGGTCGGGCGAGGGCGGGGCCGCGTCACATCGTCGTCATGCCATCGTCACGACGACCTTGCCGAACGCGCCGCGTTCCAGGTGGTCGAGCGCGGCAGGCAGTGCGTCGAAGCCGTAGCGCGCCGCGATCACCGGCTTGAGCGCATTCGCATCGACCGCGCGCACCAGCTCTTCGAGCGCACGGCGATGGCCGACGCCGATGCCCTGCACCGTCACACGGCCGAGCACCATCGCGTAGAACGACGCGCTCAGCGTGTCGCCGCCGAGCATGCCGATGATCGACACGCGCCCGCCCTGCTTCACGGCCTGCAGCGAGCGGTCGAGGTCGGGGCCGCTCGACAGTTCGAGCACGTGATCGGCACCGCGCCCGTGCGTGAGCCGGCGCACTTCGGCGGGCCAGTCGCTGTCGCGCGCGAGCACGTGCGTGGCGCCGAGCGCGCGCGCCGCGGCCTGCTTGTCGGCGCTGCCCGTCACCACGATGGCCTGTGCGCCATGCAGCCTCGCGAGCTGCAGGCCGAACAGCGCGACACCGCCGGTGCCGTGGACCAGCACCGTCTCGCCCGCGCGCAGGGCGCCGGTTTCCACCAGCGCGAACCACGCCGTGAGGCCGGCGCAGGGCAGCGTGCTCGCTTCTTCGAGGCTCAGCGTGGCGGGCGCGGCCACGGCCCAGTTCGCGTCGATGCACACGTGCGAGGCCAGCATGCCCGGCCCGGGGCCGCCGAGCAGCGTGGTGTCGGCGTGCCAGTGGCTGTCGGTCCAGCCGCCCCAGAAGGTGTTGATCACGCGGTCGCCCACGGCAAAGCGGCGCACGCCGGGGCCCACGGCCACCACGGTGCCCGCCATGTCCGAGCCGGGCGTGAAGGGCAGGTCGAGCGCCATGCCCATGCCGTCGCGCACCATGAGCAGGTCGCGGTAGTTGAGCGCCACCGCGCCCACGCGCACGAGGATCTGGCCCGGGCCCGGCGAGGGCATCGGCGCTTCGGCCTGTGCGAGGTGGGCGCGGCCCAGTCGGGGAAGCTGCCAGCGGCGCAGCACGTCGGGTTCTTGCATCGGAAAAGGCTCCATCGGAAAAGATCGGCCTCGATGCTATTGACGATGAAAGCGATCCGGTGGTGGATAATTTTCCGAAGAATGGTGCTTGAAAGTATCCAATGAGCCAACGCCTGCAAGGCATCGAGGAGTTCGTCGCGGCGGTGGAGGCGGGCAGCTTCGCGCTCGCCGCGCAGCGCCTGCACGTCACCCGTTCGGCCGTCGCCAAGAGCATTGCGCGGCTCGAAGCGCGGCTGGACACGCGCCTCTTCTTGCGCACCACGCGCAGCCAGAGCCTCACCGAGGAAGGGCACGGCTACTACGAGCGCTGCCGCCGCGCGCTGGCCGAGCTGGAGGCGGCCGAGGCGCTCACCGACGCCGCGCGCCACACGGCCGCCGGCCTCGTGCGCCTGAGCATGCCGGCGATGCTGGGGCGGCTCAAGGTCGGGCCGCTGCTGCTGGCCTTGGCGCGCCAGCATCCGCAGCTGTCGCTGGAGCTGGCCTTCAACGACCGGCGCGTCGATCTCGTGGAAGAGGGGCTCGACCTGGCCATCCGCAGCGGCGAGCTCGACGACAGCGCGGGCCTCGTGGCGCGGCCGGTCGGCGTGCAGTGGATGCTGCTGTGCGCCGCGCCCGCCTACTTGGCCGAGCGTGGCCATCCGCGCGACATCGCGGCACTGGTCGCGCCGCACGAGGCCGTGTACTACGCCCGCGACGGGCAGGTGTCGCCCTGGCGCTTTCGCGAGGGCGATGCGATGGTGGAGGCCGCGCTGCCCTCGCGGCTGCGCTGCGACAGCGCCGAGGTGCTGCTGGAGGCCGCCATCGGCGGCATGGGCCTGGCGCGGTTGCCGGCCTGGCTGGCGGCCGACGCGCTCGCGGCCGGCACGCTGGTGCGCGTGTTCGACGAGCCCGAGCCTTTCGGTTTTCCGCTGCACGTGATCCGCACGCCGAGCCGCTACCTGCCGCTGAAGACGCGCGTGGTGATCGACTGGCTGGTGGAACATCTGCCGCCGCTGCTGGCGGCGCGCTGACCTCAGGCACCCAAGCCGGCGCTATCCTGCGCTGTCATACAACGTCGAACAACGAGGAGACTGCCCATGCCTTCATCCGCCCCCCGGCACACCGTGAGTGCCCTTGCCACCGCCTGCCTGGGCACGGCGCTCCTGCTCGGGGCGTCGCAGGCCGCCGCGCAGGGCACCGTCAACGCGCTGTGCAGCACCGACGCGGGCTGGTGCGAAGCGGCCGCCACGGCCTTCACGCGCGAGACCGGCATCAAGGTGCAGCAGGCCCACAAGGGCACCGGCGAAATCGGTGCGCAGCTGCGCGCCGAAGCCGCCAACCCCAAGACCGACCTCTGGTGGGGCGGCACCGGCGACCCCTTCCTGCAGGCCGCCGAGCAGGGCCTGCTCGAGCCCTACCGCCCGGCCTACATCAACGACCTGCACGACTGGTCGGTGCGCCAGTACGCCATGTCGCAGAACATGGTGGGCGGCTTCTACACGAGCGCCATGGGCTTCGGTTTCAACACCGACCTGCTGAAGAAAAAGAAGCTCGCCGAGCCCAAGTGCTGGGCCGACCTCATCAAGCCCGAGTACAAGGGCGAGATCGAAATTTCGCACCCCGCCACCAGCGGCACGGCCTACACCGTCATCGCGGGCCTGGTGCAGCAGATGGGCGAGGAGCCCGCGTTCGACTACCTGAAGAAGCTGCACAGGAACGTCACCAGCTACACGCGCAGCGGCCAGGCCCAGGCGCCCAATGTGGCCAAGGGCGAGGTGGCGATCGGCGTGAGCTTCATCTTCGGTTTCGAGCGCTGGCGGCACGACAAATTTCCGGTGAAGACCGCCGCGCCCTGCGAAGGCACGGGCTTCGAGATCGGCGGCATCGCGCTCGTGAAGGGCGCGCGCAACAAGGAGAACGCCAAGCGCTACTACGACTGGCTCATGAGCCCCGCGGGCCAGTCCATCGGCGCCAAGGCCGGCAGCCTGCAGTCGCCGGCCAACAAGACCTTCAAGCCCGATCCGCGCATTCCCTCGATGGAGAGCGTGAAGCTCATCAAGTACGACTTCGAGAAGTACGGCAAGGCGGCCGAGCGCAAGCGGCTCATCGACCGCTGGACGCGCGAGGTGGAATCCCAACCGCGCTGAAAGCGCGGCGCTGAACCGACAGCCGTGTGACAAAGTTCGCGCGGCCTTGCGCTCGTTGTTTTTTGGCGCGACAACCCCAGTTCATAAAGTTGGCAAGGCCGCCGCCCGCCACGGGCGGCTCGCCTTAGAATTTTTTGGCTTCGATCCCTTTCTTTCCCATGGCTGATTCCTCCAATACCAAACTCCCGTTCCAGGCTGAAGTCGCGCAACTGCTGC
The DNA here is from genome assembly GCF_059416345.1 of Variovorax sp. GW821-FHT09D07. Classification (NCBI taxonomy): domain Bacteria; kingdom Pseudomonadati; phylum Pseudomonadota; class Betaproteobacteria; order Burkholderiales; family Comamonadaceae; genus Variovorax; species Variovorax sp. GW821-FHT09D07. The sequence goes on along the minus strand of NZ_JBWKOY010000003.1, from coordinate 21,103 downwards.
ACCTCGTCACGCATGCGCTGTACTCCAACAAGGAAATCTTCCTGCGCGAGCTGATCTCGAACGCGTCCGACGCGTGCGACAAGCTGCGCTTCGAGGCGCTCGACCACCCCGCGCTGTACGAAGACCAGCCCGACCTGGACGTGCGCCTGACGTTCGACAAGGCCGCGCGCACCCTCACCATCACCGACAAGGGCATCGGCCTGTCGCGCCAGGAAGCCATCGACAACCTGGGCACCATCGCCAAGAGTGGTACCAAAGACTTCATGAGCCGCCTGAGTGGCGACCAGAAGGCCGACGCGCAACTCATCGGCCAGTTCGGCGTGGGCTTCTATTCGGGCTTCATCGTGGCCGACAAGATCACGGTCGAGTCGCGCCGCGCGGGCCTGCCCGCCGACCAGGGCGTGCGCTGGGTGAGCGGCGGCGCCGGCGACTTCGAGGTGGCCGACATCACGCGCGCCGCGCGCGGCACCAGCATCACGCTGCACCTGCGCGACGACGCCGACGAATACCTCAACGCCTGGAAGCTCAAGCAGATCGTCGGCAAGTACTCCGACCACATCTCCCTGCCCATCCTGATGGAAAAGGAAGAGTGGAAAGACGGCGAGAACGACCAGCCCGGCGACATGGTGAAAACGGGCGAGTGGGAAACGGTGAACAAGGCCAACGCCCTGTGGAGCCGCCCCAAGAAGGACATCACCGCCGAGCAGTACGAAGAGTTCTACAAGAGCATCAGCCACGACTTCGAGGCGCCGCTGGCCTGGAGCCACAACCGCGTCGAAGGCAGCACCGAGTACACGCAGCTGCTGTACATCCCGTCCAAGGCCCCGTTCGACCTGTGGAACCGCGACAAGAGCGCGGGCGTCAAGCTGTACGTCAAGCGCGTCTTCATCATGGACGACGCCGAGGCGCTGCTGCCCAACTACCTGCGCTTCGTGAAGGGCGTGATCGACTCGGCCGACCTGCCGCTGAACGTGAGCCGCGAGCTGCTGCAGGAAAGCCGCGACGTGAAGGCCATCCGCGAAGGCAGCACCAAGCGCGTGCTGTCGATGCTCGAAGACCTGGCCAGGAAGCAGAAGACCGCGCCCGAGAGCGGCGAAGGCAAGGTCGACGTGGGCTCGGGCGAATCGGTGCCCGCCCCCGAGCCGACCGAAGGCGTGACCGATGTGGTCGACAAGAACACCACCCCGGCCGCCGAAGCCGCCGCCGAGTACGCCGACGAATCGGGCAAGTTCGCCAAGTTCTACGCCGAGTTCGGCGCAGTGCTCAAGGAAGGCCTGGGCGAGGACATGGGCAACCGCGACCGCATCGCCAAGCTGCTGCGTTTTGCCTCCACCACGAGCGACGTCGCGAGCGTGAGCTTCGCCGACTACAAGGCGCGCATGAAGGAAGGCCAGGACGCCATCTACTACATCACGGCCGACAACCTCGCCGCCGCCAAGAACAGCCCGCAGCTCGAAGTCTTCAAGAAGAAGGGCATCGAGGTGCTGCTCATGACCGACCGTGTCGACGAGTGGGCGCTGAACTACCTCAACGAGTTCGACGGCACGCCGCTGCAGAGCGTGGCCAAGGGCGCGGTCGACCTGGGCAAGCTGCAGGACGAAGCCGAGAAGAAGGCCGCCGAGGAAGCCGCCGAGTCGTTCAAGCCGCTGCTCGAGAAGCTGAAAGAGGCGCTCAAGGACAAGGCCGAAGACGTGCGCGTGACCACGCGCCTGGTCGACTCGCCCGCCTGCCTCGTGGTGGAAGACGGCGGCATGAGCACGCAGCTCGCGCGGATGCTCAAGCAGGCCGGCCAGCCCGCGCCCGACCTCAAGCCCGTGCTCGAAGTCAACGCCGAACACCCGCTGGTGAAGAAGCTCGAAGGCTCCGCGCATTTCGACGACCTCGCGAACATCCTGTTCGACCAGGCCCTGCTGGCCGAAGGCGGCCTGCCGGCCGACCCGGCTGCCTACGTGAGGCGCGTCAACGCGCTGCTGGTGTGAACGCCCGGCCGCGCATCGTTCGTCGCGCAGCGGTTGCCACCTCGGCGCTGCTGCTGTTGCTTCTGGTGGGCGGCTGTTCGCACTATCACATCGGCATTCCGCTGGTGCCCGGGCTCTCGCTCGGGCTCGGTGCCACGAAGGACGGCAATTTCTCCGTCGGCCTGAACACCGGCTGGGGCCCGCTCGGCGCGGGCGTGGCGCTGCACGACAACGGCGCCGTCACCGGCTCGGCCAGCGTCGGTGTGGGCGTGGGTGTCGGCCCGATCGGCACCGGCGTAGGTGTCGGCAAGAGCGTGGTGCTGCACAACCCGTACGAGACGGCGGCGCCAGCGCCCGGGCAGGCGACGCCGGCCGTGGTGGTGCCTGCCGGCACACCGGCCGCCACGCCCGTCACCGTCACCAAGGCCGGCGTCACGCGGCCCATGGCTTCGTCGCCGTCGCCGCAGCCATCGCCACCGATCGCCGCCGCACCCGTGCCGGCGGCCCGCGTGTCCTACCGCGCCCCCGCTGCCAAAACAGCGGTCGTGGCCGGTGAAGCAGGCACGCCCGGCAACCCCATCGCGCCCTGATGGTCGCGCCCCTCCCACCCCTGACCGCGCCGCGGCCCGGCGCGAGGCTGCCCTTTCCATGAGTCTCAGTACCGAAGCCGTCCTCGCGCTCGCGCCGGACGACGCCTCCGCGAAGGCCGCCAAAGGCCTGCTCGCGCCCGCCAAGTGGCCCACGCTCGGGCATTCCGACGACGCTGTCTGGGGCGAATGCCAGGGCAGCGGCAGCAAGCCGTACCAGACGCAGGTCGACCTGTCGGGCCCGGTGTTCCGCTGCTCCTGCCCGAGCCGCAAGTTCCCTTGCAAGCACGGCCTGGCGCTCTTGCTGCTGCGCGCGCAAAGCGAAGCCAGCTTCACCGCCGGCGCGCCGCCGCCGTGGGTGGCCGACTGGCTCGCCTCGCGCCGCGAGAAGGCCGAGAAGAAAGAAGCGCGCGCCGCCGAACCGGCCGCCGCCCCTGATCCCGCCGCAGCCGCCAAGCGCGACGCGCAGCGCTGGAAGCGCATCGAGGCCGGCGTGCAGGAGCTCGCGCGCTGGCTCGACGACCAGACCCAGCGCGGCCTGGCCGCGCTCGGCAGCGAGCAGGCCGAAGGCTGGGCCGCCATGGCCGCGCGCATGGTCGATGCGCAGGCGCCGGGGCTCGGCCAGCGCATCACGCAGGCGGCCGAACTGATCGGCGCCGGCGAAGGCTGGCCCGCGCGGCTGCTCGACCGGCTGGGCCGGCTGCAACTGATCGTCGATGCGGTGCCGCGCCGCGACAGCCTCTCGCCCGCCACGCGCGCCGACCTGCGCGCCGCGCTCGGCTGGCCGCAGGACCGCGAGGCGCTGCTGGCCGACGGCGAACGCGTGAACGACCACTGGCTCGTGCTGGGCCAGTGCCTGGACGAGCGCGACACCAAGCTGGTCGAGCGCCATGTGTGGCTGCAAGGCCGCGCGAGCGGACGCCGCGCGCTGCTGCTCGACTACTCGCACGGCGGACGGGGCTTCGAGACCGGCTGGGTCAGCGGCAGCGAACGCGCGGCCGTGCTGTGTTTCTATCCCGGCCACGCCTCGCAGCGCGCGGTGGTGGCCGAGTTGCCGGCCGAGGCCGCATCGACCGCCGCGCCGGTCGCCGCCTCCGACGAAGCCGGCGAATGGCAGCGCATGGCACAACAGATCGCGGCCAACCCGTGGCAGCCGCTGCTGCCCCTGGTGTGGGCCGATGCCGTGCCCGCGCGGCATGGCGACCAGTGGTGGCTGCGCCTGGGCGCCGCGTCGCAGGCCCTGCCGATGCAGCTGGCCGCGGCGGAAGCCTGGCAGTTGCTGGCGCATTCGGGCGGCGCGCCGCTGCGCGTCTTCGGCGAATGGGACGGCGAACACTTCGCGCCGCTCACCGCGTGGGCGGCTGAGGGTGGAACACCCGTCTGGACCTTGAGCGGAGCGCGCGCATGAGCCACTGGAACACCTTGCTGCAGACCGCGCTTGTCGGCACTGCACGCCAACCCGTGCCGGCCGCCGACGGCATGGCCGGCGATTTCGGCGCGCTGCTTCAAGCACTGCAACAACCCACCGACACCGCGCAGGGCCTGCTGCTGCGCGTCGCGGGCGCCGTGGCCGTGGGCCGCCGCGCGGGCTTCGTTGCACCGGGCTTGCCGGCCGACGACGCACCGCCCGCCGCCAACGACACCTGCCCCGCGCTCGGCGACCCCGCCTTGCTCGCCGTGATCGCCGATGCACTCGCCAGCGGCCCGCAGCGCCTGCAGCACGAGGTGCTGGCCGTGCTCGCCACCGCCGGTTGGCGCCTGCCGCCCAGCCTGCTGCCCGCCGCGCTCGATGCCGGCCGCCGCGACACCGCACTGCGGCCCGCCGTGGTGCTCGCCCTCGGCGAACGCGGGCGCTGGCTGGCCGCGCGCAACGACGACTGGCGCTACGCCGTCGGCGCCAGCGCGCAGGCCGACACGCAGACCCGCTGGGACGAAGGCAGCATCGACCAGCGCCGTGCCGTGCTGGCCGAGCAACGCCGCGACGACCCGGCCGGCGCGCGCGAACGCCTCGCTGCCGAGCTGCCACAACTGCCCGCCAAGGAGCGCGCCGTGCTGATCGGCGCACTGGCCGAGAACCTCGGCCCCGACGACGAAGCGCTGCTCGAAGCCCAGCTGAAAGACCGCGCGCGCGACGTGCGCCAGACCGTGGTCGAGCTGCTGCAGCGCCTGCCGGCCAGCGCGCACGTGCGGCGCGTCGAAGCCTTCCTCGCGCCGCTGCTGTCGTCGCAAGGCGCGACCTGGCAACTCAACGCCCCCGAGGCCGCCGACCCGCGCTGGAAGGACGACGCCATCGACGCCGCGCGCCCCACGCACGACAGCCTCGGCGAGCGCGCGTGGTGGCTCTACCAGCTGGTGCGCCAGATGCCGCTCGCGTGGTGGACCGCGCGCACCGGCCTGACGCCCGCTGCATTGCTCGATTGGGCTGCCAAGGGCGACTGGCACGACGCGCTGCTGCGCGGCTGGAACGAGGCCGTGCTGGCCGCGCCGGATTTCGACTGGTGCGACGCGCTGCTCGACCGCCCGCGGGCCCACCGCGGCGGCGTGGGCCCGCTGCTGGCGCTGTTGCCGCGCGAGCGCCGCGAGCGCCACTGGGCGACGCAGCTCGGCGATGCCGGGCAGGGCGTGCAGGACGTCGTCGCGTTTGCCGACCAGGCCTGCGCACCCGGCGACACGCCGTCGGCCGCGCTGTCGCTGCGCATCGCGCAGGCGCTGCGCATGCGCGTCGAGCGCGGCGACCTCGTCAACGACTACGTGCTGCGCCAGGTGCTCGGCACCGCCGCCGCGCTGCTGCACCTGGATGCACTGCCGCTGCTGGCCGACCTGCCGCGCGCGGCCGAGGAAAGCCCCGGCCTCGCCAACGCACTGGCCGACACCGCGCGCATCGTGCGTGCGCGCCGGCTGGTCGCCACGCTTCCTTCTTCTTCTTCCTCTTCTTCCTCACTTTCAACCTCTTCCCAAGGCCGTCCATGAGCAATGTCCTGCGCCAGCATGCCGAACAGCAATTCGCCGAAGAACTCGAAGCGCTCCAGAAGGTCGACGACCGCCAGCGCCCGGCCAACTGGAAGCTCTCGCCCTGGGCCGTGCTCACCTACCTGATGGGCGGCAAGCTGGCCAACGGCTTCGAAGTCAGCCCCAAGTACATCGGCAATTCGCGCCTGATGGAAATCGCCGTGTCCACGCTTGCCACCGACCGCGCGCTGCTGCTGTACGGCGTGCCGGGCACCGCCAAGTCGTGGGTGTCGGAGCACCTGGCCGCCGCCGTGAGCGGTGACTCGACCATGCTGATTCAGGGCACCGCCGGCACCAGCGAAGAACAGCTGCGCTACGGCTGGAACTACGCCGAGCTGCTGGCCCACGGCCCTTCGGAAAAGGCGCTGGTGCCGAGCCCGCTGGTGCACGCCATGCGCCTGGGCAAGATCGCGCGCGTCGAAGAACTCACGCGCATCCCGGCCGACGTGCAGGACTCGCTGATCACCGTGCTGTCGGAAAAGACGCTGCCCGTGCCCGAGCTCGGCACCGAGGTGCAGGCCACGCGCGGCTTTTCGGTGATTGCCACCGCCAACAACCGCGACAAGGGCGTGAACGAACTGTCGAGCGCGCTCAAGCGCCGCTTCAACACCGTGGTGCTGCCGGTGCCGTCGAGCGAAGCCGAAGAAGTGCAGATCGTCGTCAAGCGCGTCGGCGAGCTGGGCCGCGCGCTCGCGCTGCCGGCCGAGCCGCCCGCGCTGCAGGAAGTGCGCCGCGTGGTGCAGATCTTCCGCGAGCTGCGCAACGGCCAGACCGAAGATGGCAAGACGCGCATCAAGTCGCCCACCTCCACGCTCTCGACCGCCGAGGCCATCTCGGTCATCAACAGCGGCATGGCGCTGGCCGGCCATTTCGGCGACGGCGTGCTGCGCTCGGCCGACGTGGCCTCGGGCCTGATCGGCGCGGTCATCAAGGACCCGGTGCAGGACCAGGTGGTGTGGAAGGAATACCTGGAGACCGTGGTGAAGGAACGGGCCGACTGGAAGGACCTCTACCGCGCCTGCCGCGAACAACTCTGACGCGAGCCAGCGCATGAGCACGAGCGCGGCGCCTTCGCCGCTGCACTACTTCGGCATCCGCCACCACGGCCCCGGCTGTGCGCGCAGCCTGTTGCGCGCCTTCGAGTCGCTGCAGCCCGACTGCATCCTCGTTGAGGGCCCGCCCGAGGCCGAGCCGCTGCTGTCCTTCCTCGCGCATGCCGACCTGCAACCGCCGGTGGCGGTGCTGATCCACGCGAGCGAGGACACGGGCCTGGCCGCGTTCTATCCCTTCGCCACCTTCTCGCCCGAATGGCAGGCGCTGCAGTGGGGCGCCGCGCGCGGCGTGCCCACGCGCTTCATCGACCTGCCGCAGGCGCACCGCATGGCGATCGAGCAGGCTGCGCGCGCGGCCGATGAGGCCAAGGCCGCAGAGCCTGAAGAAACACCGCTCGGCGATGACGAGACCGACACGGTGCCCGTCGCCGAAACCGTCGAAGCCCCCGAGGAAGAACAGGCGGCGAACACGCTGCCCGACGACCCCTTCGACTGGCTCGCCCATGTCGCCGGCTATGCCGACGGCGAGAGCTGGTGGAACCACATGGTCGAGGAGCGCGGCGACGGCGAAGACCTGTTCGGCGCCATCGCCGAGGCCATGACCGCCGTGCGCGCCGAAACGCCCGAAGACCGGCGCGGCGTGCGCGCGATGGAACGCGAGCAGCGGCGCGAAGCCTTCATGCGGCAATCGATCCGCGAAGCCGTCAAGGCCGGCCACCAGCGCATCGCCGTCGTGTGTGGTGCGTGGCACGTGCCCGCGCTGCAGGGCGCGGCCACCGCCAAGGCCGATGCCGCGCTGCTCAAGGGCCTGCCCAAGCTCAAGGTGCTCGCGACCTGGGTGCCGTGGACGTATCGGCACCTCACGAGCGCCAGCGGCTATGGCGCCGGCATCGATTCGCCGGGCTGGTACGAGCACTTGTGGCAGCAGGGGCACGAGGTGGCGGGGCGCAGCACCGGCTGGCTCGCGCGCGTCGCGCGCCTGCTGCGCGAGCACGACCTCGACTGCTCCTCCGCCCACCTCATCGAGGCCACGCGCCTGGCCGACACGCTGGCCGCATTGCGCGAGCGCCCCGCGCCCGGCCTGCCCGAGCTCGACGAGGCCGTGCGCAGCGTGATCTGCATGGGCGAGCAGGCGCCGCTCACGCTCATCCGCGAACGCCTCACGGTCGGCGACCGCATGGGCCAGGTGCCGGCCGACGTGCCCACCGTGCCGCTGCAGCGCGACCTCGAACAGGCGCAGAAGAGCCTGCGCCTCAAGCCCGAAGCCACCGCGAAGACGCTCGACCTCGACCTGCGCCAGCCCAACGACCTGGCACGCAGCCACCTGCTGCACCGCCTGCGCCTGCTCGATCTGCCGTGGGGCGAGGTCACTGCCGGCCAGCGCGCGAGCCGCGGCACCTTCCACGAGGTGTGGCAGCTGCAGTGGCAGCCCGAGTTCGCGCTGCGCGTCATCGAGGCCAGCCGCTTCGGTGCCACCGTGGCGCATGCCGCGAGCGCGCGCGTGATGGAAGGGCTCGCGGCCGAGACCTCGCTCACCGCACTGGCCGAGCAGGTCGACACCGTGCTGCTGGCCGACCTGCCCGTGGCCGTGCAGGCCGTGACCCGCGCGCTCGAAGACCGCGCCGCGCTCACCGGCGACGCCGTGCAGCTCATCGGCGCCGTGCCGCCGCTGGCCAACGTGTTCCGCTACGGCAGCGTGCGCCAGACCGACAGCGCGCTGCTCTCGCACGTGCTCGACAGCCTCATCGTGCGCGGCGCCATCGGCCTGCCGATCGCCTGCGGCGCGCTCGACGCCGAAGCCGCCGAGTCGCTGCGCACCCGCCTCATCGGCGCGCACGACGCCGTGCGCCTGCGCGACGGCGAAGAAACGACCACCGCCTGGCGCAACGCCCTGCGCGCCATCGCCTTCGGCGAAACCGGCGCGCCGCTGCTGCGCGGCGTGAGCTGCCGCCTGCTGCTCGACGATGCGCAGATCGACAGCGACGGCGCTTCGCAGCAACTGGCACGCAACCTCTCGGCCGGCGCACCGCCCACCGATGCGGCGGCCTGGCTCGAAGGCTTTCTCAACCGCAACGCGATGGTGCTGCTGCACGACGATGCCGTGTGGTCGCTGGTCGACGGCTGGCTCGCGGGGCTCGGCGAGGAGCACTTCGTGCAGGTGCTGCCGCTGGTGCGGCGCAGCTTCGCGGACTTCTCGGGCGCCGACCGGCGCGCGCTCGGCGAACGCGCCAAGCGCGGCACCGTCGGCGGCACCTTGCCGTCCGCCGTCGCCGCCATCGACTGGGACGAATCACGCGCGGTGCTCGCGCTGCCGCTGCTGCGGGAACTGCTGGGAGTGAAGGCATGAGCGCGAATCCAACACCCATCGACGAAGAAGAAACCCTGCCGCCCACCGACCGCCTGCAACGCTGGCGCCTCGTGCTCGGCAGCGAAGCCAACGCCAGCTGCGGCGCCATCGAAGGCCGCGTGCGCGAGATCGACCAGGCGCTGGCCGCGCTCTACGAAGCCGACGGCCGGCGCGGCCTCGGTCAGGGCGGGCAGCGCGGCGGCCGGGGCGATTCGGCGCCCAGCGTGGCGCGCTGGCTCGGCGACATCCGCAAGTACTTTCCGAGCCAGGTGGTGCAGGTGATGCAGCGCGACGCGATGGAGCGCCTGAACCTGCGCCAGATGCTGCTGCAGCCCGAGATGCTCGAGAACGCGCAGCCCGACGTGCACCTGGTGGCCAACCTCGTGGCGCTGGCGAGCGTGATCCCGGCCGGCACCAAGGACACGGCGCGCGCCGTGGTGCGCAAGGTGGTCGACGAGCTCATGAAGAAGCTCGAGGAGCCGATGCGCAGCGCCGTGAGCGGCGCGCTCAACCGCAGCCAGCGCAACCGCCGCCCGCGCCATTCGGAGATCGACTGGCACCGCACCATCCGCGCCAACCTGCGCCACTGGCAGCCCGAATACCGCACGGTGGTGCCGCAGACGCTGGTGGGCTACGGGCGCAAGGCGCGCCAGCCGCAGCGCGAAGTGATCCTGTGCATCGACCAGAGCGGCTCCATGGCCGCGTCGGTGGTCTATTCGAGCATCTTCGGCGCGGTGATGGCGAGCCTGCCGGCGGTGTCGACCAAGCTGGTGGTGTTCGACACCGCCGTGGTCGACATGACCGAGCAGCTGCAGGACCCGGTCGACCTGCTGTTCGGCGTGCAGCTGGGCGGTGGCACCGACATCAACGGCGCCGTGGGCTACTGCCAGACGCTGGTGCGCGAGCCGCGCAACACCATCCTGATCCTCATCTCCGACCTGTACGAAGGCGGCGTGGAAGACGGCCTGCTGCGCCGCGCCCACCAGCTGGTGGAGGCCGGCGTGCAGTTCATCGCGCTGCTGGCGCTCAGCGACGAGGGCGCGCCCTCGTACGACCGCGACCTGGCCGCCAAGCTCGCGGCGCTGGGCGTGCCCTCGTTCGCCTGCACGCCCGATGCGTTCCCGGGCCTCATGGCCGCGGCCATCAAGCGCGAGGACGTGTCGACCTGGGCCGCGGGGCAGGGCCTGAAGACCAGCCGGGCCGCGCCGTGACGCAGCGCCGCCTACCAGACCTGACACGCCGGCGGCTGGCCGCGCTGCTGGGTCTGGTGGCCGGCACGGCATGGGCGCAGCCCTCCGACGACACCGCGCGGCCGATCCGCTGGATCGTGCCGTTCCCGACGGGCGCGATCGCCGACGTCGTCGCGCGCGCCATCGGTGCCCAGCTCGCCATCGACACGGGCCAGCCGGTGCAGATCGAGAACCGCCCCGGCGGCAACACCGCGCTCGCCGCCCTCGAGGCCGCGCGCGCGCCGGCCGACGGCCACACCGTGCTGTCGGCCGACAACGGCATGTGGGTGTTCAACCCGGCGCTGTACCGCAGCCTGAGCTACAGCCCGTCGCGCGATTTCACGCCCGTCACGCAGCTGGTGCGGCTGCCGATGGTGCTGCTGGTCGGCCCGGCCAGCGGCGTGCGCGATGCGCGTGCCTTCATCGAGGACGCGCGCGCCTTCCCGGGCCGCTTCAGTTTTGCGTCGGCCGGCAACGGCAGCGCGCAGCACCTCGCGATGGCGTTGCTGGCGCGCGAGGCCGGGCTGGAGATGGTGCATGTGCCGTACCGCAGCGCCGGGCCGGCGCTGGTCGAGGTGGCGGGCGGGCAGTTGCCGTTCGCGATGGGCGAGCTCGCCACGGCGCGCCGCTTCATCCAGGGCGGCCGGCTGCGCGTGCTCGCGGTGGCGAACCCCGCGCGCCTGGCCCAACTGCCGGGCGTGCCGACCTTCGCGGAGCTGGGTTTGCCGAAGGTCGAGGCCGCGATCTTCCACGGCCTCGTGGCGCCGGCGGGCACGCCGCCCGAGGTGGTGGCGCGGCTGCAGCGTGCGGTGGCCAGCGCGCTGCACAACCCGGTGGTGCAGCGCCGCCTCGCCGAGGCCGGCGTCGAGCCGGTGGGCGGCACGCCGGCCGAGTTCGAAACGCTGCTGGCGCGCGAGTCGGCGCGCTGGCATCCGCTGATCCGCGCGCTCAAGCTCTCGCTCGACTGAGCGCGCGACAGGTCAGCGCGCGGCGTTGTCGTCGTTGGGCAGGAACGCGTCGCCCGGCGTCAGCGGCGCATGGCGGTAGCTGGCCGGCGTGCGGCTGAGCTTCACGGGCGCGCCGATGCCGCGGTAACCGCCTTCCATCTCCACCACCATCTCGCGGTGCAGCGTGTGCGGGTGCTGCAGCGCGGCCGCCACCGGCAGAACGGGCGCGGCGGGCACGCCGGCGGCCATCAGCTGGTCGACCAGCGTGCGGCCGTCGAAGGCGGCGAGCGCGGCTTCGAGCTGCTGCTTGAGGCCGTCGCGGTTCACCGAGCGCGCGCCGGCGGTGCGGTACAGCGGATCGTCGGCCAGCGCGGGCAGGCCGATGCAGCGGCAGAAGCTCGCGAACTGGCGGTCGTTGCCCACGGCCACGAAGATCGGGTCGGTGCCCGTGGCCAGCGCGTCGTAGGGGTAGATGTTGGGGTGCGCGTTGCCGGTGCGGCGCGGCGCCGTGCCGTCCATGAACCAGTTGGCCGCGTGCGGGTGCAGCAGCGAGAGGCCGCTGTCGTACAGCGCCGCCTCCACGAACTGGCCGCGTCCGCTGCGGTGGCGCTCTTGCAGCGCGAGCAGCACGCCGATCACCGCGTTGAGCCCCGTCACCATGTCGACCACCGGCAGGCCCACGCGCAGCGGGCCGCCGTCGGCCTCGCCGTTGATGCTCATGATGCCGGTCATGGCCTGCACGGCGGCGTCGTAGCCCGGCAGCGCGCCCAGCGGGCCGTCGGCGCCGAAGCCCGACACACGGCACCACACCAGGCGCGGAAAGCGCTGCGACAGCGTCTCGTAACCGATGCCCCAGCGCTCCATCGTGCCGGTCTTGAAGTTCTCGATCAGCACGTCGGCCTCGGCCACCAGCGCCAGCAGCGCCTCGCGGCCTTCCTCGGTCGAGAAGTCCAGGTGCTGCACGCGCTTGTTGCGGTTCAGGCCGTGGTAGTACGAGGCCACGCCTTCCTTGAAGGGCGGGCCCCAGGTGCGCGTGTCGTCGCCTTGCGGCGGCTCGACCTTGAGCACGTCGGCGCCGTGGTCGCCGAGGATCTGGCCGCAGTAGGGGCCGCCGAGGATGCGCGAGATGTCGAGCACGCGGATGCCCGCGAGGGCGCCGGTCGAAGAAGGGGCGGTGGTCATGGGGTGGACTCGGAAGAAGAGGGAGCGGTGCGCGGCACCAGCTTGAAGGTGCCGGTGGCCAGCGCGAGCAGCTCGCCGTCGGCGTTGCGCGCCTCGCCGCGCGCGAAGCACATCGCACGCCCGCGCCGCTCGCACACGGCGCTGGCGATCACGTCGCCGGCGCAGGGCGCGGTGTAGTGCACCGTGATGTCGACGGTGACCACGCCGAAGGCCGTGGGCGCGTGCGAACGCACGGCGCTGGAGAGCGCACAGTCGAACAGCACGGCGATCGCGCCGCCGTGCACGTCGCCGCGGCTGTTGGTGTGGTCGGCGCTGTAGGGCATGCGCACGCGCGCGCGCTCGTCGCCGATGGCTTCGCCGCGCAGCGCGAAGGCGCGTGCCATCGGCATGGGCAGGCCGAACAGCACGCCCGGTGGTTCGTCGACGAAAGCGGTGTCCGACATGGTGTGCGTCTGGGGGTCAGTCGAGCAGGCCGCGCTGGCGCAGGCGCGCCACGCGCTCCTTCTCGCGCGCGGTCGTGGCCAGCGCGTAGCGGCGGTACTGCTCGGGGTCCATCGCGTTGGCCTGCTGGTTCAGCTGCTCCAGCACGCGCAGGCCGGCGGGCGATGCCAGTGCCTTGCGGAAGGCGTCGTGCACGGTCTTCACGCGCGCCGGGTCCATGCCGGCCGGGCCGGCGATGCCGTAGGGCGAATCGATGACCGCGTCCACGCCCTGCTCGCGCAGCGTGGGCACTTGCGGGTAGCGCTTGACGCGCTGCGGCGTGAGCATCACGAGGTAGCGCATCTTGCCGGCATCGATGTGCGGCACGGCCACGCCCGAGAGCGGCGCGGCGTCGATGTGGCCGCCGAGGATGGCGTTGGTGACTTCGGCGTCGCCCTTGAAGGGCACCATGTTGAGCTGGACCTTCGCCATCTCGGCGGCCTCGTCCATCACGATGCGCGGCGTGCCCACCGCGCCGGTGGCGCCCACGTTGAGCTTGCCCGGGCGGCGCGCGGCATCGGCCGCGAAGTCCTGCCAGGTCTTCCACGGCGCGTCGGCCTTCACCGCGAGGCCGAAGGTGTAGTCGGACAGCATCACCACGTACGAGAAGCTGCGCGCCGGGTCGAAGGCCACCTTGTTGATGAAGGGCTCGCGGTACACCGAGGCCGGCAGCACGGCCAGCGTGTAGCCGTCGGGTGCGGCGCGCACCAGCGCGGCGGCGCCGTTGGTGCCGCTCGCACCGGGGCGGTTGTCGAGCACCACGGGCTGGCCGAGCGCCTTGCCTGCCTCGTCGGCGACGGCGCGCAGGTGCTGGTCGGTGGGACCGCCCGCGGCGTATGGAACGATCAGCGTGACGGGGCGTTGCGGGTAGGTCTCCGCGGTGGCGGCGCCGGCTGCGGTGAACAGCGCGGCGAGGGCGATCAGGCGTGACAGCAGGTGCGTCTTCATCTTCTTGTCTCCTTGTTTTTCTTGTGCGTCGTGGCGGTCAGTCGAGCTGTGCGCCGGACTTCTTCACCACGTCCTTCCACTTGGCCGTTTCGCTGCCGATGAACTGCGCGAGCTTCTGCGGCGAGGTGTCCGCCGTGGCTTCCAGGCCCTGCGCGGCGAACATCTGCTTGACCTTCGGCGAGTTGAGCACCTCGGCGAACGCGTGGTTGAGTTTGGTCACGCGGTCGGCCGGCGTGCCGGCGGGCGCGACGATGCCGAAGAACACGCTCACGTCGTAGGGCTTGTGCAGCTGCTCGGTGATGGTGGGCACCTCGGGCAGCGCCTGCGAGCGCGCCGAGGTGGCCACGCCGAGCGCGCGCAGCTTGCCGGCCTTGACGTAGGGCAGCGCGGTGAGGATGTCGGTGAAGGTCATGCTGACCTGGTTGCCCAGCAGGTCGTTGAGCGCCGGGCCCGTGCCCTTGTAGGGCACGTGCAGCAGGTCGGTGCCGGCCACCGAGTTGAACAGCACGCCCGCCAGGTGCGACGAGGCGCCGTTGCCCGACGAGGCGTAGCTGAGCTTGCCCGGGTTGGCCTTGGCATAGGCGACCAGCTCGGCCACGTTCTTCACCGGCAGGGCCGGGTTCACCACCAGGATGTTCGGCAGGTAGCCGACCTGGATCACGGGCGCGAAGCTCTTCGTCGGGTCGTAGCTGATCTTGCGGTACAGGCTCACGTTGATGGCCAGCGGGCCCGAGGTGCCGAACAGCAGCGTGTGGCCGTCGGCCTCGGCGCGCGCCACATAGTCGGCGCCGATGTTGCCGCCCGCGCCCGCGCGGTTCTCCACGATCATGGGTTGGCCGAGCTTGTCGCGCAGCTCGGCGGCGAGCGTGCGCGCCATCGCGTCGGTCGGGCCGCCGGGCGGGAAGGGAACGACCAGCGTCATGGGCTTGGTCGGGAAGGCGCCGGGCTGGGCGTGCACGGCGGGCGTGGCTGCCAGCAGCAGCGCGGCGCAGGCGGTGCCCAGGAGGAGGCTGAGTCGTTGTCGCATGGGGTCTTGTCTCCGTTGTTCTCGAAAAAGGGGCTCAGGCCGCTGTGCGTACCAGCGCGGCGTGCCAGTCGGCGGGCAGTGCGTCGGGCGCCAGCGGATCGCGCGGCAGCACGCGGTGCAGCAGCACCAGCTGGGCCCAGCGCAGGCGCGCGGCGGAGCCGCCGGCCGAGGCCTCCCAGGCCATCGCGGCGGCGCTGGTGCAGTGGTACAGGGCCGAGGCGGCCTGGCGCGCGAGCACGTCGCCGCCTTCGCGCGCGGCGGTCTCGGCCAGGGCGCAGGCGCGTGCCATCGTGTCGCGCAGCGCGGCGGCAAAGGCCGGCGTGAGTTCGGTGGCGTCGCCGATGAGCTTTTCGACGTGCGCGCGCAGCACGGGCAGCGAGCCTTCGCGCTTCACGGCGCGGATCACGTCCAGCGCCACGATGTTGCTGGTGCCTTCCCAGATCGAGCCCAGGTGTGCGTCGCGCACGAGGCGCGGGTCGCTCCACTCTTCGATGTAGCCGCAGCCGCCACGCACGTCCATCGCATCGCCCGTGACCTGGCGCGCGTCGCGGCAGGCGCGGAACTTGATGAGCGGCGTGAGGATGCGCAGCAGCGCATACGCATCGGGCTCGCCGGCGTCGGAGCGCGCGAGCGCCTGCGCGGTCTGGCAGACCATGGTGCGGGCCTGTTCGGACGGCACGCGCAGCTTGTCGAGCTGGCGCTGCATCAGCGGCATCTGCTCGAGCGCGCGGCCGAAGGCGCGGCGCTCGGAGGCGATGTACTCGGCCTCGGCCACCGCGCGGCGCATCAGGCCGGCGGAACGCACGCCGTTGGACAGGCGCGAGTTGTTGACCATGTCGGCCATCTGCTGGAAGCCGCGGCCTTCCTCGCCCACGAGGTAGGCCACCGCGCCTTCGAGGCGGATCTCGCCGCTGGCCATCGAGCGCGTGCCCAGCTTGTCCTTGAGGCGGATGATGCGGTAGTGGTTGAGGCTGCCGTCGTCGAGCTCGCGCGGCAGCAGGAACAGCGACACGCCCTTCATGCCCGCGGGCGCGTCGTCGGCGCGCGCCAGCACCATCGCAAAGCCGGCGTCGGGGTTGGAGCAGAACCACTTGTCGCCGGCCAGGCGCCAGCTGCCGTCGGCCTGGCGCTGCGCGGTGGTGGCGGTGGCGGCGATGTCGGAGCCGGCGGCCTGCTCGGTCATGAACATCGCGCCCTGCGCGAGTTCGTCGAAGTCGAGCGAGGTCAGGCGCGGCAGGTACTTGGCGACCAGCTCGGGCGCGCCGAACTTCTTCAGCGTGCGCGTGAGCGAGTCGGTCATCGAGACCGGGCAGCACAGGCCGAACTCGGCCTGCACGAAGAGGTAGGTCAGCACGTACTTGACCAGCGGCGGCATCTTGCCGCTCCAGCCCAGGGTCTCGTCGCGGTGCGAGATGGCGGCCAGGCCGAACTCGCTGAGCGCCAGGCGCTCCATTTCGACGTAGGCCGGGTGCTTGATGACCTTCTGCTCGTCGATGCCGGTGCGCGTGCGCTGCTTCAGCGTGGGCGGGTTGCGGTCGGCGGTGCCGGCCAGGTCGTCCAGCAGGCCGCCCGCCAGGCCGCCCAGGCGCTCGAAGTGCGGGCGCATGTGGGTGAGCAGGGCCTCGGGCAGGTACAGCGCGAGCAGCGTGTGCAGCTCGGTGTCGGTGGTGAAGAGGTTCTGGCCGTGGCGATCGGGGATCGGGTGCGCGGCGGCTGTGGCGGCGGAAGCAGCGGGTGTGGGCATGCGGGCGTCTCCTGGTTCGCCGCATTGTTGAGTTGGCAACGATCCGTGTCTAATATTGATTTGGTCTTGTGCGATTTGATTTGACTATTCATGGAACTACGGCACTTGCGCTACTTCTCCGTGCTCGCCGAAGAGCTGCACTTCGGGCGCGCCGCGCGGCGGCTGGCGATTTCGCAGCCGCCGCTGTCGGTGGCGATCCGCCAGCTCGAAGACTCGGTGGGCGCACGCCTGTTCGAGCGCAACAGCAAGGAGGTGCGGCTCACGCCCGCGGGCGAGGCGCTGCGGGTGTCGGCGCGGCGCGTGCTGCTGCAGGCTGAAGAAGCGGCGCTGGAGGCGCGCGACGTGGCCACCGGCTCGGCGGGCCGGCTGCGCATCGGCTTCGTGGGCGCCATGCTCTACCGCGGCCTGCCGCCCGCGCTGCGCGCGTTCCAGGCGCGGCATCCGGCGGTGCGCATCACGCTGAGCGAACTCAATTCGGGCGTGCAGATCGCCGAGCTGCTGCATGACCGGCTCGACCTGGGCTTTGTCCACACGAGCCGCATGCCGGCCGAGCTGCAGCACCGGTTGCTGCTGTCGGAGCCCTTCGTGGCCTGCCTGCCCGCGGGCCATGCGCTGGCGCGCAAGCGCGTGCTGGCGCCGGCCGACCTGCGCGATCAACCCTTCGTGCTGTTCTCGCGCGAGGCCTCACCCGACTACCACGAGCGCATCCTGTCGATCTGCGCCGACGCGGGCTTCCTGCCCGAGGTGCGCCACGAGGTGCGGCATTGGCTGGCCGTGGTGTCGCTGGTGTCGCAGGGCATGGGCGTGGCGCTGGTGCCGCAGGCGATGCGGCACTCGGCGCTGCGCGGTGCGGTGTTCCGCCCGCTCGACCGCGCGGTGGCGCAGTCGGAGGCTTACGGCGTGTGGCGCACCGGGCCGGTCAATGTGCTGGTCGAGCGGCTGCTCGAAGGCGTGGCGCAGAGCCTGGCCGCGAACGCCGCTCAGTGATCACGCGTAGAGGGGCTCTTCGGCCATCTGCTCGCACTGGTCTTCCAGCACGAGGATCTGGCCCTTCCAGTAGTCGCTGGAGCCGAACCACGGGAAGTTGATCGGGAAGATCGGGTCTTCCCAGCGGCGTGCCAGCCAGGCGCTGTAGTGGATGAGCCGCAGCGTGCGCAGCGGCTCGATGAGCGCCAGCTCGCGGCGGTCGAATTCGCGGAACTGCTCGTAGCCGTCGAGCAGGCCCGACAGCTGCGCGGTGCGCTGCGCGCGGTCGCCCGACAGCAACATCCACAGGTCTTGCACGGCAAAGCCCGTGCGCGCGTCGTCCAGGTCGACGAAGTGCGGGCCGCCGCCGGGGCGGTCGGTGGGCGTCCACAGGATGTTGCCGGGGTGCACGTCGCCGTGCAGGCGCAGCTTGCGGGGCTTGAAGTCGGAGGCCGACGGCTGCAGCGCCAGGGCGGTGGCGCGGACCATGTCCAGCGCCTCGTTGCAGATTTTTTCCCAGTCGCGCTGCATGTCGAGCGGGATCTTGTCGTTCTCCAGCAGCCAGTCGCGCGAATCGAGGCCGAAGGTCTGCAGGTCGAGCGCGGGGCGGGCCTCGAAGGGCTTGGCGCTGCCCACCGTGTGGATGCGCGCCAGGAAGCGGCCCACCCATTCGAGCACCTCGAAGTTGTCCAGCTCGGGCGCGCGCCCGCCGCGGTAGGGGCTCACGCTGAAGGCAAAGCCGGCGTGGTGGTGCAGCGTCTTGCCGTCGAAGGCCAGCGGCGGCACGGCCGGCACCTCGCCGGCGGCCAGTTCGAGCGAGAAGGCGTGCTCTTCGAGGATCTCGGCCTCGCTCCAGCGGCCGGGGCGGTAGAACTTGAGCACCACCGCCGGATGGGGATTGGGGTCTTCCAGGTAGACCTGGTAGACCCGGTTTTCATAGGAGTTCAGGCCGGTGAGGCGGCCGTCGCCGTGCAGGCCGAGTGTCGCGAGCGCGTCGAGCACCACGTCGGGCGTGAGGCTCTCGTAAGGATGGGTGTTCGCGGGCGCGACAGAAGAAGGGGTCATGCGGCGATTGTCGCCACATGGGCCCCGCGCGGGTCAGCGAGCGCCCGCTTGTTTGTAAAGCGAAAGGATATGGCCGGTGCGCGGGTCGCCCTTGCCCGCCAGCACCTGCGCGTAGGCGGCCTGCACCGCCTCGCCGCCATGGTGGTGCTCGGTGTGCAGCCAGGGGTTGCTGGTGTCGGTCACCGTGGCCAGGAAGCGGTGCCACGCGGCCACCATGCGTCGGCCGAACTCGTCAGCGCCCCATTCGGTGGTGCGCTTCTTGATCTGCGCCGGCGCGAAGAACAGCGTGGCGCGCGGGCCGGTCAGGCTCTTGCCCGCGCCCTTGGCGGCGAGCTGCTCCACGTGCGTGCCGCCGATCGAGCTGCTGTACTTCAGGTTGGTGAAGCGCTCGTGGATCGCGGTGCGCAGCTCGCCGTTGCCGGCGAAGTCGATGTACACGCAGGGCGTGTCGGCCGCGATGGTGTCGAGCGCGTCGTAGGTCACCACGCGGTCGTAGCAGCCCAGGCTCTGGCAGAAGGCCACGTTGGCGGGCGAGGTGAGGCCGACCACTTCGATGCCGTCGCGCTGGTGCAGCTGGAAGGCCGTGCCGTAGGCCGTCTTGCTCGAGGCGCTCGACAGCAGCATGGTGGTGGCGCCGAAGAAGTCGTTGTCGGCCATGAAGTCGTCGATGAGCCACGAGGTGATGAACAGCGGGCGCAGCAGCGCCTGCAGGTCTTCGGTGTCGGTGGTGTACAGCGGGTCGGCGTTGCAGCGGAAGTACTGGTTGTAGACCGCGGGCAGCTCGGCGCGGTGCGCCGCCGCGTCGGTGAAGCGCGAGGGCGAGAGCCGGTCGGGGCTGAGCACCGCGCTCGTGGACATCGGCCAGTAGCCGTAGATCCGTTCGCCCACGGCCACGCCCGGGTGCTGCGACTGCACCACGCTGGCGAAGCCCCACACCGGGATGCTGCCCCAGCCTTCTTCCTCGGAGGGAAAGAACTGCCAGTAGCTCATCGCATCGCCGAAGGCGGCGTAGGTGATGTTGTTGGAGGTGAGCGCAAAGCTGTCGATGCGCACGCGCACCTGGCCGTCGGTCAGTGGCCGGTCGGAGGTGTCGGTGTGCAGGCGCGTGGTGGCCAGCTGGTCTTTGCGGATCAGGAGGTGGGTGGTGCTCATGGGGTCGATCTCCACGGGTGTGTGTTGAAGACGGGTGGGCGGGACGGGCGAGACGTGCGGCCACATTAGCCAAGCTTGGTGAAAGGCGCTATCTCGGCGTGCGTTTCGGCGTCACCCGTGAGACAGACATGAAAAAAGCGCCCGGGCTTGGGGCCGGGGCGCTTTGCTTCGTGTCGCCCGGAGGCGGGAAATCAGACGATCGTCAGTTCCACGTCGATGTTGCCGCGGGTGGCGTTCGAGTAGGGGCAGACCTGGTGGGCGGTGTCGACCAGCAGCTTCTTCTGTGCGTCGTCGAGGCCGGGCAGCGAGATCGCCAGTTGCACCGAGATGCCGTAGGCCGCGCCGCCGTTCGTCGGGCCGAGGGAGACCTTGGAGTCGATGGCGACTTCTTCCGGCACCTTGACGCTGATCTTCGGGCCGACGGCCTTCATGGCGCCGATGAAGCAGGCTGCGTAGCCGACCGCGAACAGCTGCTCGGGGTTGGTGCCGGGCTTGCCCGAGCCGGGCGAGCTCAGCTTGACGTCGATGGCGCCATCGCTGGACTTGCCGGCGCCGTCACGGCCGCCGACGGTGTGGGCTTCTGCGGTGTAGAGAACTTTGTCGAGCTTGGTGGTCATGGTGATTTCCTTTGGTCAGGGGAGTGGTGATGAAAGGGCTTCTTCTCACGAAGCCGGGGAGAACTCTGGATGGGTTGTGTGTCAGGCGGCTTTGCGGATGCGGTCGCGCAGGGTCTGGATCTGCTGCGTGAGGGCGATCAGCTCGGGGACGGAGCATTCGGCGGCGGCCATGAGGCACTCGGGGACGTTGGCGGCTCGGGACTTGAGCTTGCGGCCTGCGGGGGTGAGCGTGATGTGGACGCGGCGCTCGTCTGCGACGTCGCGGACTCGGGATACGTAGCCGTTGGCTTCGAGGCGTTTTAGCAGCGGGGTGAGGGTGCCGGAGTCCAAAGAGAGACGCTCGCCGAGGGCGGAGACGGTGGGGCCGTCTTGCTCCCAGAGGGCGAGCATCACGAGGTATTGGGGGTAGGTGAGCTGGAGCTTTTCTAGCAACGGCTTGTAGAGGCGGGTCATTGCCAAGGAGGCGGAGTAGACGGCGAAGCAGAGCTGGTTGTCTAGCTTGAGCAGGTCGTCTGTGTTGGGTTTCGTTGGCATGGGTTGAATTGTAGTTCGCAATTGAATTGTGTGCAATGCAGTTGTTTTGGATTGGTTTTGGGGGGTGCTTTCCGGGGCCGGGACTCGCCCCGGCGGGCGACTCACTTTCTTTGCTTCGCCAAAGAAAGTAAGCAAAGAAAGGCGACCCCACTGTCTGCGACCCTTCGCTTCGCTACGGGCAACCTGCGGTGCTCGCGTTTCGCGGGGTCTCGCAGAACTCGCTTCGCTCAAACAGCTGCGAGCCCTGATCCGCGAAACG